>NZ_JBVJLM010000015.1:101110-155603 GCF_055584725.1 Kitasatospora sp. NPDC101108 | reverse complement strand
GCTTTCCGCTTTGTCGCCCCGGTCTCCCGCGGCGACTCCGGAACTGTACGGGCACCGGCCCGCCACATGCAAATCGCCTCCGCCCGGGGTCCCGGGCGGAGGCGATCGCCGTTCGCGCGTGGTCGGCGCGTCGTCAGGAGCGTCGTCAGACGCGGCCCATCTCCTCCGCGATGGCTGCCGCGAAGGCGTCGATGTCCGCCTCCGTGGTGTCGTACGAACACATCCAGCGCACCTCACCGGTGTGCTCGTTCCAGAAGTAGAAGCGGTAGCGCTTCTGCAGCCGCTCGCTCACCTCACGTGGGAGGATCGCGAACACCGCGTTCGCCTGGACCGGACGGACGACCTCGACGCCGTCGATCTTCCGGACCGCCGCCTCCAGCCGGCTGGCCATCGCATTGGCGTGGCCGGCGTTGCGCAGGTAGAGGTCGCCCGCGAGCAGGGCCTCGAACTGGACGGAGACGAAGCGCATCTTCGAGGCGAGCTGCATCGAGGTCTTGCGCAGGTACTTGATGTTGCGCACCCGCTCCGGGTTGAGCACCACCACGACCTCGCCGAGCAGCAGGCCGTTCTTCGTGCCGCCGAAGGACAGCACGTCGACGCCGAGGTCCGTCGTGAAGGCCCGCATCGGCTGGCCGAGCGAGGCGGCGGCGTTCGCCAGTCGGGAGCCGTCCATGTGGACGAGCATGCCGAGCTGGTGGGCGTGGTCGACGACCGCGCGGATCTCTTCGATCGTGTAGAGGGTGCCGAGTTCGGTGCTCTGGGTGATGGAGACCGCGAGCGGCTGCGCGCGGTGCTCGTCGCCGAAGCCGTAGGCCTGGCGGTCGAGCAGCTCGGGGGTGAGCTTGCCGTCCGGGGTGGGGACGGTGTGCAGCTTGATGCCGCCCATCTTCTCCGGGGCGCCGCCCTCGTCCACGTGGATGTGGGCGGTGTCGGCGCAGACCACGGCGCCCCAGCGGGGCAGCAGCGCCTGGAGGGCGACCACGTTGGCGCCGGTGCCGTTGAACACCGGGTAGGCCTCGGCCTTGTCGCCGAAGTGGCGGCGGAAGACGTCCTGGAGGTGCGCCGTGTAGTCGTCCTCGCCGTAGGAGATCTGGTGGCCTCCGTTGGCCAGGGCGATCGCGGCGAGGACCTCGGGGTGCACGCCGGCGTAGTTGTCGCTGGCGAAGCCGCGGACGGCGGGGTCGTGCCGCCGTACCGCGTCCGTACGGGTGAGGTCGGTCATCGGGCTGTCAGCCACAGGTGCTGTCCGTTCAGTTCTGCTGCGGGGCGGTCCCAGAGGTCCGCCAGGTGTCCGGCGAGGTCGGCGGTGTCGGTGAAGCCGGCGAACTTCGCCTCCGGCTTCTCGGCCCGCATCTCGGGGCTGACCAGCGCCTTGATGACCAGGATCGCAGCCGCCGCAGTGGGCTCGCCGTCCGGGGAGGTGGTCTCCTTCTTGAAGGAGTCGGCCATGGCGAGGGTCCAGGCCTCGGTGGCGGCCTTGGCGGCCGCGTAGGCGGCGCCGCCGGCGGTGGGCTTGTGCGCGGCCGCGGCGGAGACCATGGCGTAGCGGCCGGCCTGGCTGCGGACCAGCGCGGGCTGGAAGGCCAGCGAGG
The DNA here is from genome assembly GCF_055584725.1 of Kitasatospora sp. NPDC101108. Classification (NCBI taxonomy): domain Bacteria; kingdom Bacillati; phylum Actinomycetota; class Actinomycetes; order Kitasatosporales; family Streptomycetaceae; genus Kitasatospora; species Kitasatospora sp. NPDC101108. Next base: position 154,011 of record NZ_JBVJLM010000015.1, on the reverse strand, counting down.
TGTGCTGGAGGGTCCGCACGACGGTGTCGTGCAGGAAGTCCCAGTCGTCCAGGCGGGTGTCGAAGAAGGTCTTGCTGCCGCGCCAGCCGCCGACCAGGTGGAACAGGCCGTCGACGTGGCCGTGCTCGGCCTCCAGGTGGTCGGCCCAGTCGTGGACCTCCTGCGGGTCGAGCAGGTCGATCACCTGGCCGCTCACCTTGGCTCCGCGCACCGCGACACGGGTGGCGTCCAGGGCGGAATCAAGGCGCTGGGCGTCGATGTCGGCGCCGATCACGGTCGCGCCCTCGGCGGTGAGGCGGCGCAGCACGGCCTGCCCGGCCGGGCCGCTGGCGCCGGCGACGGCGATGACCTTGCCGGCCAGCTTGGTGGAGGTGGTGGTGGTCACGCGGCGACTCCCTCGATACCGGCGCCGGTGATGCCGGCGGTGGCGGCGATGACGCCGCGGAGCTTCTTGGACAGGGCCTCGTAGAACATGCTCAGCGGGAACTCGTCCGGGAGCACGGCGTCGCACAGCGCCTTGTTCAGGGCCTTGCCGTCGGTGATGTCGAGCGGGAGGGCCTCGGGGCCCTTGGCCCAGGTGGAGGCCGGGTGCGGGGTGAGGTAGCGGGAGACCAGCTCGTAGGCGGCGATCCAGTGGGCCGGCTTGGGCCGGTCGATGCCGTCGCGGTACAGGGTCTCGATCTCGCCGCAGAGCTCGTTGGTGACCTGCGGGGCGCGCTCCCAGTCGATGGTCAGGCGGTTGTCGCGCCAGCGCAGGGCGTCGTGCTTGTGCAGGTAGGCGAAGAGCAGCTGGCCGCCGAGGCCGTCGTAGTTGCGGACGCGGTCGCCGGTGACCGGGAAGCGGAACAGGCGGTCGAACAGGATCGCGTACTGGACGTCGCGGGCGTGCGGGTTACCCTCGATCTCCAGCTTCACCGCCTCCTTGAAGGTGGTGAGGTCGCAGCGGAGCTCCTCCAGGCCGTACATCCAGAACGGGCTGCGCTGCTTGATCATGAAGGGGTCGAACGGCAGGTCGCCGTGGCTGTGGGTGCGGTCGTGGACCAGGTCCCACAGGACGAAGGTCTCCTGCGCGCGGTGCTGGTCCTTGAGCAGGCCCTCGGCGTCGGCCGGGATCTGCAGGCCGAGCTGCTCGATGGCGCTGGTGGACACGGCGCGGAAGCGGGCGGCCTCGCGGTCGCAGAAGATGCCGCCCCAGGTGAAACGTTCCGGCGCCTTGCGCACTGCGACCGTCTCGGGGAAGAGGACGGCGGAGTTGGTGTCGTAGCCGGCCGTGAAGTCCGTGAAGGTGATCGGCACGAACATCGGGTTGTCGAAGCGGGTCCGCTCCAGCTCGTCCAGCCACTCGGGCCACACCACGCGCAGCAGGACGGCTTCCAGGTTGCGGTCCGGGTTGCCGTTCTGGGTGTACATCGGGAAGACGACGAGGTGCTCCAGGCCGTCCTCGCGCTGCTCGGCGGGCTGGAAGGCGAGCAGCGAGTCCAGGAAGTCGGGCTCCCGGTAACCGGTGTCGGCCCACTTGGCGAGGTCCGCGTCGACGGCGGCCAGGTAGGCGGCATCGTGCGGGAAGTGCGGAGCGAGCTCCTTGACGGAGGCCCGGACGGTGGCGACCAGCGGGTCGACGGTCTGCCGCTGGACGGCGGACAGGTCGATCGAGCCGTCCTTGGACTGCAGCGGGCGCAGCGTCTCGACGGCCTCCTTCAGGCGCAGCCACGCCGGGTGGACGGCGAGGGTCGAGACCGGGGCGTCGGCCGCCGCTGCGAGCCTTGGCGAAAGATTCTGCATCGTGGACTCACTTCGACAGGAGTTATTTCAACGAGGACACCATAAGTACGAAAGGTTCTCCCGTTCAAGGGGGTCCGGACCGACAAACCTCCGGCGTGCTGCCGCTCCGGCACCAAAACCTGCGCCGAAGCAGCGGATGTCCGGCATGTGGACGGTGTCCTGGATGCTCTGGACAGATGCGCGGTTGTGATGCGAACCACCCCGCATGTTCCCGGCGGTGATCACGGTGGCCGAGCGCCACGACAGCCCGTTCCGGGTGCCCTCCCGTCAGCAGGCCTGTTGTCGTTGCCGCTGCCGCACGCACGGCCGCTGTCGCCGCTGTCGTTGACCCGGCCGCGGCCCTCGGCCCGGCCACGGCCCACCGGCTGCCGCTGATCCGCTCGGGGCGCCGCGGAGGCGGGCCCGTACGCCGACCATGCCGCGTGTGTTCCGGCGCCGCCACCGGGGGAAGTGACCCGCCGGGAAGCGGCCCGCCCGGCCCGTACCGCCGCCGCCCGCCCGGCCCCTCCCTGTTTCCCGTCGGTCCTTCCCCTGGAGTCCTGCCATGAGCCTCCGCAAGCCGTCCGCCGTCCTGCCCCTCGCCGCACTGGTGGTGGCCGCCGCCGCGCTCACCGGATGCGCCCCGCAGGACGCCAAGTCCGACGGGGCCGCCGCCGCGGGCGCCTCGGGCGCCTCCGGTCCGGCCGGTGCGGCGGCGAGTTGCACGCCGGGCGCACTGACCACGCGGACCGCCGGGAAGCTGACCGTCGGCACCGACAAGCCGGCGTACGACCCGTGGTTCTCCGGGGACGACCCGGCGAACGGCAAGGGCTTCGAGTCGGCGGTGGCGTACGCCGTGGCGGAGAAGCTGGGGTACCCGAAGGACAAGGTCGGCTGGGTGGTCGCGCCGTTCGGCAAGGCCACCGCGCCGGGGGCCAAGGACTTCGACTTCGACATCAACCAGGTGTCCATCAGCGACGAGCGCAAGCAGGCGGTCGACTTCTCCTCCGGCTACTACGCCGTGCGCCAGGCCGTGATCGCCCTGAAGGGCTCCAAGGCCGCGGGGGCGAAGAGCATCGCCGACCTCAAGGACGCCAAGCTGGGCGCGCAGATCGGCAGCACGAGCCTGGACACCATCACCAACACCATCAAGCCCAGCGGCCGGCCGGCCGTGTTCGACTCCAACGACCTGGCGAAGGCCGCGCTGAAGAACGGTCAGGTCGAGGCGCTGGTGGTCGACCTGCCGACGGCCTTCTACATCACCGGCGCCGAGGTGCCGGAGGCCCAGGTGGTGGGGCAGTTCGAATCGGCCTCGCAGGGTGAGCAGTTCGGGCTGGTGCTGGACAAGGGGTCCCGGCTGACCTCGTGCGTGTCGGGAGCGGTGGACGCGCTGCGCGCGGACGGGACGCTGGCGAAGCTGGAGAAGCAGTGGCTGTCGGACGCCGTCTCGGCGCCGGTGCTGAAGTGAGCGGGGAGACGGGCGCGGCCGGACCGGTCGAGCTCGCGACGGAGCCGACGGAGCCGAAGGAGCCGAAGGAGCCGAAGGAGCCGAAGGAGCTGACGGGGGCGAGGAGGGCGACCTTGGCGAGGAGGGCGACCGCGGCAGGGGCGGCGGAGGCCTTCGCGGCCGGGGTGGAGCAGGACGGGTACCGTCCGTCCGAGCGGCGGCTGGCGCACGAGGCGTACCGGCGCTCCCGCGCCCGCCGCTCGGCGCTGATCGCCACCGCCTCGACCGCGCTGACGGCGGTCGCGCTGTACCTGCTGGTCGTCAACTCCCCCGGCTGGGAGGTGACCCGGCGAACCTTCTTCAACCTGGACTACGCCCGCCAGGCGCTGCCCGAGGTGTTGCGGGGTCTGCGGCTCAACCTGGAGCTGATGGTCGGCTGCGGGGTGCTGATCCTGGTCCTCGGGCTGCTGCTCGCGGTGCTGCGGACGCTGCGCGGGCCGGTGTTCCTGCCGGGGCGGCTGCTGGCCACCGCGTACGTGGACTTCTTCCTCGGGCTGCCGATGATCATCTGCCTGCTGGTGATGATCACCGGGGTGCCGGCCCTGCGCCTCACCGGGGTGACCACCGATCCGCTGCTGCTCGGCGGCGCGGCGCTGGTGCTGACGTACTCGGCGTACGTGTCGGAGGTGTTCCGCTCGGGCATCGAGTCGGTGCACCCGAGCCAGCGGGCGGCCGCGCGGTCGCTGGGGCTGACCAACGCCCAGGCGATGCGGTACGTGGTGCTGCCGCAGGCGGTCCGACGGGTGGTGCCGCCGCTGATCAACAACCTGGTGAGCCTGCAGAAGGACACCGGGCTCGTCTCGATCGGCGGCGCGATCGACGCGGTGTACGCGGCGAAGATCATCGCGGCGCACTCCTTCAACTTCACGCCGTACCTGGTGGCGGGGCTGGTGTTCATCGTGCTGACCATTCCGCTGACCCGGTTCGCCGACTGGCTGACCGGGCGGATGAACCGTCGGCAGCTGCAGGGGGGTGCGGTGTGAGCGGGACCGAGGTGCTCCGGCTGGAGTCGGTGCGCAAGACCTTCGGCAGCCAGGTGGTGCTGCGCGACGTGGACCTCGCCGTGCCCGAGCACTCGGTGACGGCGCTGATCGGGGCGTCCGGCTCCGGGAAGTCCACCCTGATGCGGTGCGTCAACCTGCTGGAGGGGATCGACGACGGGGCGATCTTCCTGGACGGCGAGGAGATCACCGACCCCCGCGCGGACGAGGACGCGGTGCGGCGCCGGATCGGGGTGGTGTTCCAGTCGTACAACCTGTTCCCGCACCTGACCGTGCTGGAGAACATCACGCTCGCGCCGCGCCGGGTGCACGGCGTCGGACGGGCGGAGGCCGAGGCCAGGGCGCTGGAGCTGTTGGACCGGCTCGGGCTGGCGGCGAAGGCGAAGGAGTACCCGGACCGGCTCTCCGGCGGGCAGCAGCAGCGCGTCGCCATCGTGCGGGCGCTGGCGGCCGGACCCCGGCTGCTGCTGCTCGACGAGATCACGGCGGCGCTCGACCCGGTGCTGGTCGGGGAGGTGCTGGCGGTCGTGCGGGACCTCAAGGAACAGGGGATGACGATGGTCCTCTCCACCCATGAGATGGGCTTCGCCCGCGAGGTCGCCGACCGGGTCTGCTTCCTGGACGGCGGGGTGGTGCTCGAACAGGGGCCGCCGGAGCAGGTGTTCGGCGACCCGCAGGAGGAGCGGACCCGGCAGTTCCTCAGCCGGGTCGTGGCGTCGGGGCGGCTCCAGGGCTGAGCGCCGCACCACGGTGGTCACCACTGTGCGCCCCTGCACGCGCCCTGGCCGCGCCGGGGGCCCAGCGGTGATCGTGGACGGGACGATCGTCGCCGTGGCGGAGGGACGGCGGGGAGCGGGCGACGGCGGACAACTGTCAGCTGACGGATGACAGATTTCAACATCTGTTCTCTGAAATCTGTTCTCTGAAATCTGTCATCTGTTCTCCGTCAGCTGTTCGCTGCCCGTCGTTCGCCGCCCGCCACCCCCGGGAGGCCGCCGTTGCACGGACCCACCCTGGTCAACTGGCTCCTCGCCCTCCTCACCGCCACCGCCGGCGCCTACTGCCTGACCCGCCTGCGGCACGCCCCCTGCGTCACCGCCGCCCCGGGCGCCCGCCCCGGCCGTCCGTCACTCGCCCGGGAATCCGACGCCGCCGAAGCCCTGATGGGGCTCGGCATGGCGGCGATGGCCGTCACCGGCACCACCGTCCCGGCCGCCGTCTGGGCCTGCCTGTTCGGTCTCCCGGCCGCCGCCTTCCTGCTCGCCGCCCTGCACGCCCCCGCCGGCCGGGCGCACCGGCTGCACCACGCGGTCGGCGCGCTCGCCATGACGTACATGGCCCTCGCGATGACCGCCTCCCCCGGCGGCGGACACCACCACGCCACCGCGCTCGGCACTCCCCTGTTGACCGGCACCCTGCTGCTCTACTTCGGCGGCTACTCCCTCTGGGCCGGAGCCCGCCTGCTGCGCACCCCGTCCGGCACCCTCGTGCTCGGCACCACCGGCCTGCCCCGGGCCTGCCGGCTGACGATGGGCATCGGCATGTTCGCCATGCTCCTGACCATGTGATCCACCCCGTACGAACCGCCGCCCACGTCGCCGCCGACGCCGCCGCCCACGTCGGCGCCCACGTCGGCGCCAGAGCTGGAGCCCCCGCCAAAGCCCGCTCCCGCGCGTGGCGTTGGTCACTGGCCCGTCGAAAGCCGTTCCACCGGACGTCGCCAGCGCATAGGTTGGCAGGGAGCGCGTTGTCGCGCTCCGTGCGTACTCGGGGAGCCCATGCGATGACTGCCCTGATCGGCCTGCTGCTGCTCGGCCTGCTGCTCTCCACCGTGGTGCCCCGGGCGCTGGCCCGGGCCCGCTGGGTGGAGCGCGAACCGGTGCTGGCGCTGCTGGTGTGGCAGTGCATCGTGGTGGCCGTCCTGCTGTGCTGCGCCCTGGGCCTCGTCCTCGCCGCCTCCGCCGCCGAGCCCGAACTTCGCGCCTGGGTGTTCTCCGGCGCCCCGCACGGCGTGGAGGACGCCTACGGCCTCCAGGACGCCGAGGGCTGGGGCCGGCTGTGCGCCGCCGTCCTCGCCGCAGGCGCGCTGCAGACGGTGCTCGCGCTCACCCGCGAGGTCCGTACGGCCAAGGCCCTGCGCAACCGTCGGCACGCCCAACTGGCGACCCGCGCGCCGGAGTTGCCCGAGGCGATCGAGTCCGCCCGGAGCCGCCGGGAGCGGTTGGTGGTACTGGAGAACGTCCGACCCGAGGCCTGGTCACTGCCCGGCCCGAACTCCCGCCTGGTGGTCACCACCGGCGCCCTCCAGCAGCTCACCGACCGGGAGTTGGCGGCCGTACTGAGTCACGAGCGCGGACACGTCCGGGCCCGGCACCACTGGCTCCAGCAGTTCGCCCAGGCGCTCGCCTCCGGCTTTCCCGGCATCGGCGTGTTCCGCGCCTTCCGGGACCAGGTGGCGGAGCTGGTCGAGCTGGCGGCCGACGACCGGGCCGCCCGCCGGCACGGCCGGCACACCACCGCCCTCGCACTGGCCGAACTCAACCTGGACCGCGGGGTGTTCGGCTCCTGCCCGCCGGGCCTGGCACAATCCCCGAAACGGGTGGACCGGCTGCTCGCGGGCCGCCCCCGACTGTCCGTCCCGCAGCGGCTGCGGCTCACCGCCGTCGCCGTGGCCGCACCCGTCGGGGCCGTCCTGCTGGCCGTTGCCCCGGGAATCCACTCGCTCCTCTGACGAACGCCGCCGATCACGGACGCCGCGGTAACCGACGAGCCGATCACGGACGCCGCGGTAACCGACGCGCGGGTCACGGACGCCGCAGGTCATCGGCGTCACCGATCGACGAAGAACCGCGGCAGGTGAGTCAGCGCGAAGTCAGCGCGCCGCCGGACCCCCGCAGAGCGGAGCGAACCGCCCGCCGAGCGTCTGCCCGAGCACCTCGCGGTGGAGCGGCCGGGCCTGCTCGTAGCGCTCCCGCCCGGCCTCGGTCAGGGCGATCATGATCCCCCGCCGGTCGCTCGGACACATCGCCCGGGTCACCAGCCCGGCCTTCTCCAGGCGGGCGATCAACCGGGACAGCGCGCTCTGGCTCAGATGGACGATGGACGCCAGCTCGCTCGCCCGCAGGGCGTGCCGAGCCTCGGCCTCGCACCCCTCCACGAGGCGTTCCAGGACCTCGAACTCGCTCATGCCCAGCCCGTACTTCTCGCCGAGCTCACGGTCGAGCGCGCAGACGGCCGCGGCATGACGAGCGAGCAGCTCGCGCCATTCCGCGATGAGACCGGCCTCCGCCGAGGCTTCGAGGGAGTCGAGTTCAGCCACGCCGCCAGACTAGCACGTGCAGCGTAAATTTATGCGTTCACATCTAATTCATTTGCATTGAATGCACGTGCATGTACTGTCCTCCCCATGACCACCGCGACCGTCACGTCACCCGACGCCCCGTCAACCAGCGGGCTGAACTGGACACCCCGCCTCTGGGGCACCCTCGTCGTGCTCTGCGCCGCCATGTTCCTGGACGCCCTGGACGTCTCGATGGTGGGCGTCGCCCTCCCCTCCATCGGTTCCGAACTGCACCTCTCCACGTCCACCCTGCAATGGGTGGTCTCCGGCTACGTGCTCGGCTACGGCGGCCTGCTGCTGCTCGGCGGGCGCGCCGCCGACCTGCTCGGCCGCCGCCGGGTCTTCCTGGTCGCCCTCAGCGCCTTCGCCGCCGCCTCGCTGGTCGGCGGCCTGGTCGACGACGGCGGCCTGCTGATTGCGGCCCGCTTCCTCAAGGGGGCGAGCGCCGCCTTCACCGCCCCGGCCGGCCTGTCGATCATCACCACGACCTTCGCCGAGGGCCCCGCCCGCAACCGGGCGCTGTCGATCTACACCACCTGCGGTGCCAGCGGCTTCTCGCTCGGACTGGTGCTCAGCGGCCTGCTCACCTCGGTCGGCTGGCGCTGGACCTTCCTGATGCCCGTCCCGGTCGCGCTGCTCGCCCTGGTCCTCGCCGTGCGCCTGCTCCCCCGCCCGGTCGAGGCGCCCGCCAAGGGCGGCTACGACGTGCTCGGCGCGATCACCGGCACCGCGACCGTCCTGCTGCTGGTGTTCACCGTGACCGAGGCCCAGGGCGCGGGCTGGCTGAGCCTGCGCACCCTCGGCTCACTGGCGGTGGTCGCCGCGCTGGCCGCCGCGTTCCTGCTGGTCGAGAGCCGCACCGCCCACCCCCTGGTCCGGCTCGGGATCTTCCGCAACGGCTCGGTGGCCCGGGCCAACGTCGTCGCCTTCACCATGACCGGCGCGTACGGCGGCTTCCAGTTCGTCGTCACGCTCTACCTCCAGCACCTGCTCGGCTGGTCGGCCCTGCAGATGGCCCTCGGGCTGCTGCCCGCCGGCGCCTTCATCGCGCTCTCCGCGCCGTTCATGGGCCCGATCGTGGACCGCTTCGGCACCGCCCGCCTGCTGCCGATCGGCCTGCTGGCCCTGGCCGGCGCCTTCGCCCTGTTCCTGCGCCTGGACGAGCACAGCTCCTACCCGGTCCTGGTGCTGCCCTCGATGCTGCTGCTCGGCGTGGGCTTCGCCCTGGCCTTCCCCTCGGTGAACATCGCCGCCACCGACGGAGTGACCGACGAGGAGCAGGGGTTGGCCTCGGGGCTGGTGAACACCGCGATCCAGGTCGGCACCGCCGTGGTGCTGGCCGGGGCGACGGCGATGATCACTGCCGGGAGCGCGGGCGGCGACAGCGCCCGGGCCCAGTTGGACGGCTACCGGCCGGCCCTGATCCTGGTCACCGCGGTCGCGCTGCTCGGACTTCTGGTGGCCGCGGTCGGTGCCGTGGTGGACCGGCACCGGAATTCAACTCCCGTGTCGGTGCCGGACTATGATTATCCGCCTGCCGGCCCGGCCGTGGCCCGGACCGAAGTCCTCACCGAGCGCTGACCCACTGGCTCCCGCCCACGGTCGACCCTGACCGCCGGGCACCGGTGCCGGCTCCACCAAACCCCCGTGTTGGTGGAGCCGGCCGTCTTTGTACGGGCCGCCCGGGCGGCGCCCCCAAGGGCACGGTTCCACGGCGCGGCTGCCGGCTCCGCAAGTATATTGGCCCGGAGCCAACGAACGTTCGGAGCAGACACGATGGCACCCCGCGGGGATTCGGTCAATGAGGAGATGCGGCAACGCTCCCGCCGCCGCATCATGCGGGCCACCATCGAACTCGTTGACCAGCGCGGCTACGCGGGCACCACGCTGACCGACATCGCCGAGCGGGCCGGACTCGCCCGCGGCCTGCTGTCGTACTACTTCGACGGCAAACGACTGCTGATGCAGTCCGCGACACACCGGATGATGCACCAGGCGCTCTCCGGCGCCCTGGCCGAACTGCCGCCGGGCGCCTCCCCCGAGGCGCGGCTGGCCCGCGCGATCGACACCGTCCTCAGCCTGGCCATGGACCACCCCCGGGTGATGCGCTCCCACCTGGCGCTGATCCTCGACCCGGACACCGGCGCCTTCGTCCAGGACCCGGAGCAGCAGCAGGTCGGCGCGATCCTGCAGGGCCTGCTGGAGGACTGGGGGGCGCCGGATCCGGTCGCCGAGCACGGGGTGCTGCGCAGCGCGCTGATGGGCGGCTGCATCGGGGTGCTGCTGCCGGGCGCGGAGATCCCGCTGGCGCCGATCCGGGCCGACCTGTTCGGGCGCTACGGCCTCGCCTGGGAGCTGGGCCGCCCGCCGCAGCCGCTGCCCCCGGAACGCGAACGGCCGCCGGCCCGCGGTTGACGACGGACCGACGGCGGACTGACGGAGGCTGACGGCGAATTGGCGGCCGGTCGACGGCCGGTCGACGGCCGGTCGACGGCGGGTCGGCAGCCGGGCCCGGCTCCCCCGGGTCCCGTCCGGGAGTTGCTCAGCGCTCCTTCAGGATCGAGGCGAGCAGGTCTATCGTGCGCTCGGGCGTGAGGCTGTCCACGCAGAGCCGCTCCATGACCTGGACGTACGCGTCGACGTCGTCCCGCTTGTCCAGGTAGAGCGCACTGGTGAGCTGCTCCAGGTAGACCACGTCCGCGAGGTCCTGCTCGGGGAAGCGCAGGATCGTGAACGCCCCGGACTCGCCCGCGTGCGCGCCGAAGCGGAACGGCATGACCTGGATGACCACGTTGGCCTGCTCGGCGACGTCGATCAGGTACTGGACCTGACCGCGCATCACCTTGGGGCCGCCGACCGGCCGGCGCAGCGCCGCCTCGTCGATGACCGCCCACAGCCGCGGGCTCGCGCCCTCGGTCAGCAGCTTCTGGCGGCGCAGGCGGAGGCTGACCCTCCGCTCGACCTCCTCCTCGCTGATGACCGGCCGACTCTGACCGAAAACCGCCCGTGCGTACTCCTCGGACTGCAGCAGTCCGGGGATGAACTGCACCTCGTAGGTGCGGATCAGCTGGGCGGCCTCCTCCAGGCCGACGTAGGTCTGGAACCAGCCCGGCAGCACGTCGTTGAAGCTGTGCCACCAGCCGGACTTGTTGGCCTCGCGGACCAGGCCGAGCAGGGCCTCCCGCTCCAGTCCGTCGTCGACGCCGTAGAGGCTGAGCAGGTCGGCGACGTCCCGCTCCTTGAAGCTGACCCGGCCGAGCTCCATGCGGCTGATCTTGGACTCGGACGCGCGGATCGCGTAGCCCGCGTCCTCACGGGTGATCCCGCGCGCCTCGCGCAGGCGGCGCAGCTGCGAGCCGAGGAGGATCCGGCGGACCATCGAGCCGCCGCCCGGCTGAACTGTGGTCATGCGGTCGAAACCTCCACCTAGGGCAAACAGCGCACAGTCTGCCATCAGTTGAGCGCTCACGGTGCCGATACTGACGGATGTTCCTATCAGTTCCGCGCTCCGCACACCAGGATGCACGTGCATCCGGCGCTTGCATATGCCAATAGTGCGACTGCACGTGAATCGACTCTTGCATCTGCAGTGAGCGCACACCACCATGGTGCACGTGCACCTGCACATCCCTGGCAATCCCGCGGGCTCCGCGTCGACCGCACGCGCGACTCCGCGCACCGGCTCGACGGCGTCCCCCGCGCCATCGGGCGTTCGAGTGCGCGCGCGCCTGGTCGAGGGGGCGGCCGAGCGGCCGAGCGAGTCGGAGGTGACCGGCATGACCCCGGCGGGTCCAGCCGTGTCCGCCCCCTTATGGGAGGAGCTCTTCATGAGCACCGGTACGGCTTTGGCGGTTGACCCCCTTGTGGTCACCTGTACGCTCGCTCCTCGCTTCGAAGCCGTGAGAACCGCGCGCGACTTCGCCCGGACCACTCTTCAGCGCTGGGGCCTGACGGAGCTGTTCGACGATGTCGCGCTGGTGGCCTCGGAACTCGTGACCAACGCGCTCCGGCATGCGATCGGCGCACGGCCCGGCCCCTCGGGCGGCGCCCTGGGCGAGTACGACTTTCCCACACAGCCGACCCCGGAGGGACGGCTGCCGATCCGAATAAGCCTGGTGCACCGCGCGCCCCAGGTGGTCTGCGCGGTGAGCGATCCGAGCAGCATCGGCCCGGTGGCCCGGGAGGCGGACTTCGTCGCCGAGTCGGGCCGCGGGCTGCACCTGGTGGAGTCGTTCAGCCGCGCCTGGGGCTGGCACCCGCTGGGCAGCGGCAAGGTGGTCTGGGCCGTGTTCGAGGAGGAGCCGGCCGGCGGCAGCAGGCTCGACGGCGCCGGGCTCGACTGCGGCCCCCTGGAGGGCCACCAGCTGGGCAAGCTCGACGGACGAGTCGAAATCGGTGGACGGCACCGGCGCTCGGCCTAGCGCCGCACGGCGCACGGCCGGCCGAGGGACGATCCGGGAGGACCACGCCCCGGGCCCTTCAGCCAGGCCCCCGCGCCGGTCCGGACCGCGGTCCCGGCACCGGCTCACCGCACCGGGCGCTCCGGTTCCGGCTCCGGCCCCGGAGGAAGCGGCCGGCCCGCGGGAGCACCCGCGGCACCCCGGCAGGCCCCGCCGCACGGTCCACCACGGGACCGGACGGGAGCGGGACGGGCCGCCGCCGGGCAAAGACAAAGGCCGTCGTGGTGTCAGCACCCACGACGGCCCCCCGATGATGGAGCAGCAGCCGGTCAGACCGCCAGGTGGTCGAACTCCCCGTCCTTGGCCCCCAGCAGCAGGGCGGCGATCTCCGCCCGGGTGTAGATGAGCGCCGGACCGTCCGGGAAGCGCGAGTTGCGCATCGCGACGTCGCCGCCCGGCAGGGCCGCGAACTCGACGCAGTTGCCCTGGGAGTTGCTGTGCCGGCTCTTCTGCCAGACCACCCCCTGGAGGTCGGCGGCGGCCATCCCGTTGTAGGTGTGGTTCGAGCCGTGCGTGTCCTGCGAGTCGTGCATAGAAGTCTCCCGAAGAGCTCCGGAGTTGTCGTCCAGCGCGGCGCCCCGGCACCCGCCGAACGAGAGGACCGGCCCCGTACCGGTCCGGCGCAACGCCTCACTTGACGCGATGATAGCTCCAGTGCACGTGCATCAGCACGGGACATTGCAGGTGCACGGGGGCTTTTACGGTCGCCCCGAACTCTTCACGGGCTCTTCTCCTGACGGTACGTAAACGGACATAGCCGATGGAATCGTCGGTTCGTCCATAACCGGCCGTGAGCATCCCCCCGCTAAATGTTGATCTTCGAATGCCGGGAGTCGCACCGCCGTGACCCTCCGTCAGGCCACCTCCGGCCTGTGAGACATCTCACGCGCTCCGGATGCAACGCGCCGCCCCTCCGGACACGTCAGGGCAACAATGCGGGCCCTGGCGGACATTGGGCGAGGAATGTCCGGATTGTAGGCAAACCGCCCGGACCGTCGGGGCGGCGACACGACCTCCGCACCACGACCACCCGAAACCCGTACGGCAGCCGACTGCAGGCCTGACGGGCCGATGTCCTACGATCTCCGGCATGAGCACCGCAGCCATCCCGGGCGCGCCACTGCCCGTCCGCACTCCAGGCTCCCGTGCGCGGGGGCGCCACCGCCGCCCCGAGCGCCCCGAGATCCGCACCGGCTCGCCGGCCCTGGTGCTCGCCGTGCCCGCGACCGCGGGGCCCGAGTCCCGTTCGGTCGTCGAGGAGCTGCTGTCGATCGTCCGCAGCGAGCACGTCGGCGTCCAGGCCGCGGTCGGCTACCTTCCGGCCGACGGCGCCGGGGACGGCGGTTCCGAGGACCGCACCGTCGCGGAGCTGCTGGCGGCGGCCGCCGAGGCCGGACTGCCGACGCCCGTCGTGGTGCCGCTGGTGCCTGGCCCGCACGGCTTCCTGACCGGACTTCACGCCCTCGCCGCCGAGTACGGCGCGACCGTCACCGACGCCCTCGGCCCGCACCCGCTGCTCGCCGAGGCCGTCCACGTGCGGCTGTCCGAGGCCGGACTGGCCCGGGCCGACCGGGCCCGGCTGTTCGCCATCGCGACCGCCGCCGACGGCGTCGTACTGACCACCGTGGGCGGCGAGGACGCGGCCGCCGCGGCCGGCATCACCGGCGTGCTGCTGGCCGCCCGACTGGCCGTCCCGGTCGTCGCCGCGGCGCTCGACGTGCCCGGCTCGGTCGCCGGGGCCGTCAAGCACCTCAAGGAGACCGGCTCCGAGCGCCCGGCGCTGGCCCCGCTCGTCATCGGCCCGGAGGCGGACTCCGAACTGCTCGCCGCGGCCGCCGAGGAGACCGGCTGCCCGTCGGCGGCGCCGCTGGGCGCGTACCCGACCGTCGGCCAGCTGATCGCCTCCACCTACCTGGCCGCGCTGCCGACGCCGTCGGCGGAGGAGCTGGCCGAGGCCGAGGCGGAGGCCGCCGCCACCGCCGGGGCCGGGGAGGGCTCCCGGCGCGCCCACGCGGCCGCTCAGGGGCCCGTGGAGGGCTGACGGACACCCGCGGCCACCCGTCGCCGCACCCGCACCACCGAAGGGCCCGGAACGACCGCGTTCCGGGCCCTTTCCGTTTGTTCGGATTGCCCCGCAGGGGAGTTAAGCGGTCATTGCCATGCAATGTCCGTTCTGATGCCTTTTGTCGATGAATAGTCGACCCATCATCGGGCGCTCGGATCCGGGGCGCTCCCCCGGTCCGGCGAACGCGCCCCCTCCGCGCCTCAACGCTCCGTCACATCACTTCTGAGGCGGAGCCAGTTTTGAGAATTCATCGCGGAATTGCCGGAAAACGATCATTTCCGATCATGGAATTCAAGCCGTTCGGCCTTTTTTCGTAAACCGTGATGCGCATCACAGGTATTTGCAGTTTGAACTTAAGTCTGCTTAACGTGCTCCCCGTTCGTGACCACACGGACCCAGGTCATCCGCGACGCCGAGTCCTGCCGTCGGATGTCCTGGCAGCGCGAAATCGCATCACGGCAGGAGCGGGGGAACCACAGGTAAGTCGCCCCGGACCGCTTCCCGGAAACGGTCCTGGGCTAGGGGTGAAGCCGTGCCACAGCGCGGCCGGGCAACTCCAGCCCGAATCCGACAGCTCACCTCGCAGGCGTGGGAGAGGACCGCGTCTTCATGCTGCCTTCCAACGGCACCCGCCTGTCCAGCCGCACCCGCCGCGTGATCGCCGCCCTCGGCGTCGCGGGCGTCGGCCTCACCGTCCCCTGCCTCACCACCGGCACCGCCAACGCCGCCTCCGTCGCCACCTGGGACAAGGTCGCCCAGTGCGAGAGCGGCGGCAACTGGAGCATCAACACCGGCAACGGCTTCTACGGCGGCCTGCAGTTCACCTCCAGCACCTGGGCCGCCTTCGGCGGCACCGCGTTCGCCCCGCAGGCCAACCTCGCCACCAAGGACCAGCAGATCGCCGTCGCCGAGAAGGTCCTGGCCTCGCAGGGCCCCGGCGCCTGGCCGGTCTGCTCGGTCCAGGCCGGTCTGACCCAGGGCGGCGCCCCGGCCGCCGTCGACACCTCGACGGCAGCCAAGCCCGCCGCCAAGCCCGCCGCCAAGCCGGCCCAGACCCCGGCCCCGGCCGCGGCGTCCGCCAAGCCGTCCGCGCCCGCCCAGGACCAGGCCCAGGCCCAGGCCTCCGGTGACTCCGCCTCGGCCTCCGCCTCCGCCTCCGCCAAGCCCGCCACCGGCAACTGGGCGAAGCAGCACCCGGCGCAGGCCCAGGCCGGCGCCTACACCGTCGTCGAGGGCGACTGGCTGTCCTCCATCGCCACCAAGCACAACGTCCAGGGCGGCTGGCAGCACCTGTACGAGCTCAACCGCGGCACCCTCACCGATGGCCCGGACACCATCTACCCGGGCCAGCAGCTGACCTTCGGTGACGGCACCGCGGCCCAGGCCGACCAGTCCTCCACCGCCACCAAGTCCGGCTCGGACTTCAACTGGTTCGACCGCTCGCAGAAGTCCGGCCAGGCCTCGAACGGCGGTTCCGTGGACGCCAAGCCGGTCGCCCAGACCACGGCCCCGACCGCGAAGCCCGCCGCGAAGCCCGCCGCGAAGCCGGCCGCCCCGGCGCAGACCCAGGCCTCGGCCCCGGCCGCCACCGGCAGCATGGCCGCCGCGGTCGCCTTCGCCGAGTCGAAGGTCGGCCAGGCGTACGTCTACGGCGGCACCGGCAACGGTGGTTGGGACTGCTCCGGGCTGACCCAGGCCGCGCTGCGCGCCGCGGGCATCAACATCCCGCGCGTCGCCGCCGACCAGGCCGCCGCCAGCACCCACGTGTCGCTGGACAGCCTCCAGCCGGGCGACCTGCTCTTCTGGTCGAACAACGGCCAGGACTCCGGCGTCTACCACGTCGCCATCTACGTCGGCGGCGGCCAGTACGTCGAGGCCGCCAACCCGAGCTCGGGCGTCCGGCTCCAGACCATCGCCAACTGGGCCCCGGACTTCGCCGGCCGGGTCTGAGCACCGCGAACGCCGAACAGCTGACAGGAAACAGCCGGCAGACGACAGCTGACGGTAACAGATAACGGATAACAGATTTCATCATCTGTCATCTGTCATCCGACAGCCGTCTGCCCCACCCGTCAGCCTCGCCCGACCGCCCCGGGAAAGAGCCCGCTCACTCCTCCCGGGGCTTCGGCGTACCCGGACGGCCGGCCCCGCGGCCCGGCCGCAGTCCCCGGTCCCCCAGCTCCCGGTTCCGCAGCTCCCGGTTCCGCATGGTCGAACTCCCCCGCAGCGGGCATGCTGCTGCTCCGCACCCGAGGAGGAGTCACCATGGCCCAGGTCACCGTCACGATCGACGCTAACCTCGCGATCGACGCGATGCTGCTCTCCGGCACCAAGAACCCCCAGGACGCCGTCGAGCTGGTACTGCGCGACTACCTGGCCCGCGGCCGCCGCACCGAGACCCGGACCGGCGACGCGGCCGACGGCCGGCGGGTCTCCACCGACCGCCGGAACGTCCAGGAGGGCTGACCGGCCGGCGAACGCCGACCGGCCCCGGAGAGCAACCGCCCTCCGGGGCCCGTCAGTTGGCCCGTTCCCGCCGACCGGCCGGCTCAGCGCGCGCAGGCCCCCGTGGAGCCCCGCATCACCAGCTCCGGCTGGAACATGAACTCCCCGCGCTGGGCGGCGTTCCCGCCGACCTCCTCCAGCAGCGCGTCCACCGCCGCCGTCGCCATCGCCTCGACCGGCTGGCGGATCGTGGTCAACGGCGGTTCGGTGAAGGCGATCAGCGGTGAGTCGTCGAAGCCGACCACCGAGACGTCGTGCGGCACCGACAGCCCGCGCTGCCGCACCGCCCGGATCGCCCCGAGCGCCATCATGTCGCTCCCGCAGACGATCGCCGTGCAGCCCTTGTCGAGCAGCGCTCCGGCCGCCGCGTGCCCGCCCTCCACGCTGAACAGCGTGTGGTGGACGAGGCCTTCCGCCTCCTCCTGCCCGAGCCCGAGCACCTCGCGCATCGCCGCCGTGAAGCCCTCGATCTTGCGCAGCACCGGCACGTACCGCCGCTGCCCGACCGCCAGACCGATCCGCTCGTGCCCGAGTTCGGCCAGGTGCTGGACGGCCATCCACATCGCGGACCGGTCGTCCGGCGAGATGAACGGCGCGTCGATCTTCTCGCTGAAACCGTTGATCAGCACGAACGGCACCCCGCGCCCGGCCAGCCGGGCGTAACGGTCGTGGTCCGCCGTGGAGTCGGCGTGCAGCCCGGAGACGAAGACGATGCCCGCCACGCCCCGGTCGACCAGCATCTCGACCAGTTCGTCCTCGGTGGACCCGCCCGGGGTCTGGGTGCACAGCACCGGCGTGAAGCCGTGCCGGCTGAGCACCTGCTCGATCACCTGCGCCAGCGCGGGGAAGATCGGGTTGCTCAACTCCGGCGTGATCAGCCCGATCAGCCCGGCACTGCGCTGGCGCAGCCGGGTCGGCCGCTCGTAGCCGAGCACGTCCAGCGCCGCCAGGACGGTCTGCCTGGTGGCGGCGGAGACGTTCGCCTTGCCGTTGAGCACGCGGGAGACGGTGGCTTCGCTGACCCCCGCCTGTGCCGCGATGTCTGAGAGTCGCGCCGTAGTCACGGTCCCAGAGCCTATTGCAACCACGTCAGACCGCCCACCAGCCGGTGGCGTCCGGAGCGAGCACCGTCTCGCCGCCGTCCACCACGACTTCGGTCGAGGCGAGCAGCAGTCGGCCCGGGGCGGCGATCCGCACCGGCTCGCCGGTGGTGTTCACCGTGCAGACGAAGGAGCCGCGCCGGAAGGAGAGGGTGCCCTCGGGGCCGTCCAGCCACTCGACCTCGGTGCCGGCTCCCAGGTCGGGCTGCGCCCGTCGGACGGCCAGCGCGCTGCGGTAGAGCTCCAGGGTGGAGGACGGGTCGCCGGTCTGCGCCTCGACGCTCAGCTCGGCCCACTCGGCCGGCTGCGGCAGCCAGGACGGCCCGCCCGCGACCGGCCCGAAGCCGTACGGTGCCTCGCTGCCGGACCACGGGATCGGGACGCGGCAGCCGTCGCGGTAGCCGTCCTGGCCGGCCTGGCGGAAGAAGGACGGGTCCTGGCGGACCTCGTCCGGCAGGTCGGTGACGTCCGGCAGGCCGAGCTCCTCGCCCTGGTAGACGTACGCGGAGCCGGGCAGCGCGAGCATCAGCAGGGTGGCGGCGCGGGCGCGGCGCAGGCCGAGCGCCCGGTCGCCGGGGGTGCGGATCTGGGTGCCGAGGCCGGGCTCGTTGGCGAAGCGGGTGGCGTGCCGGGTGACGTCGTGGTTGGACAGCACCCAGGTGGTGGGGGCGTCGACCGGGCGCATCGAGTCGAGCGAGAGGTCGATCACCTCGCGCAGCGCGGCGGCGTCCCAATCGGTGCCCAGGTACTGGAAGTTGAAGGCCTGGTGCAGCTCGTCGGGGCGGACGTAGTTGGCGGTGCGCTGGACGGTCGGGGTCCAGGCCTCGGCGACGCCGATGCGCTGCCCCGGGTACTCGTCGAGGATCCGGCGCCAGCTGCGGTAGATCTCGTGCACGCCGTCTTGGTCGAAGAACGGCATGACGTCGTTGCCGAGCAGCTTGAGCTGGTCGGCGCCGCCGAGGTCGGGCAGGCCGGGCGCCTTGACCAGGCCGTGGGCGACGTCGATGCGGAAGCCGTCCACGCCCATGTCCAGCCAGAACCGCAGGATCGAGCGGAACTCGTCGGCGACGGCCGGGTTCTCCCAGTTGAAGTCGGGCTGCTCCGGGGCGAACAGGTGCAGGTACCAGTCGCCGGGGGTGCCGTCCGGGTTCGCGGTGCGGGTCCAGGCCGGGCCGCCGAAGATGGACTCCCAGTCGTTGGGCGGCAGTTCGCCCTGCTCACCCTTGCCGGGGCGGAAGTGGTAGCGCTCGCGCAGCGGGGAGCCGGGGCCCTCGCGCAGGGCGCGCTGGAACCACTCGTGCTGGTCCGAGGAGTGGTTGGGGACGAGGTCGACGATGATCCGCAGGCCCAGCTGGTGGGCGTCGCGGATCAGCGCGTCGGCGTCCAGCAGGGTGCCGAACATCGGGTCCACGGCGCGGTAGTCGGCGACGTCGTAGCCGGCGTCGGCCTGCGGGGAGGCGTAGAACGGGGAGAGCCAGACGGCGTCCACACCGAGGTCGCGCAGGTACGGCAGGCGGCTGCGGATGCCGGGCAGGTCGCCCATGCCGTCCCCGTTGGAGTCGGCGAAGCTGCGCGGGTACACCTGGTAGATGACCGCGTCCCGCCACCAGTCTCTGGACGCGCTGCCGGTCACAGGATCCAGGGCGGCCGCCTCGTGAGCGGCGTCGACGGCAGGCCGGGAGGTGTCGGCCAGGTTCTGGGTCATGGACGGTATCCCTTGGGGACTAGAGGAGCGAGGAGCGCTGAGGGGTGCGGGGGCGTCACGACTTGGAGGCACCGGCGGTCAGGCCGGTGACCAGGTGGCGCTGCACCAGGTAGAAGAAGGCCGCCGACGGGATCGCGATCAGCACCGCCGTGGCGGCCATCAGGTTCCACTGGGCGTCGTGCTCGCTGACGAAGCTCTGCAGGCCGACGGCCAGCGTGTACTTGTCGGAGCTGAGCATGAAGGTGGAGGCGAACGGCACCTCGGCCCAGTAGGTGAGGAAGGAGTAGAAGGCGGCGACCGCCAGGCCCGGACGGGCGAGCGGCAGCACCAGCCGCCAGAAGGTGCCGAACGGGCTGAGCCCGTCGACCCGGCCGGCCTCGTCGATCTCCACCGGGATGGTGTCGAAGTAGCCCTTCAGCAGCCAGGCGCAGTACGGCACGGTGGTGGTCGAGTAGACCAGGATCAGGCCGGTGTAGCTGTCCAGCAGCCCGAGTTCGGAGAGCATCGTGTACATCGGCACGATCAGCACCGCGATCGGGAACATCTGGGTGACCAGCAGTGACCACATCAGCGGCTTGTGCCCGGGGAACTTCATCCGGGAGACGGCGTAGCCGGTGGTGGCCGCGAGCAGCACGCCGAACACGGTGGTGACGCCGGAGACCAGCAGGGCGTTGCCGAACCAGGTGAAGAAGTCGGTGTCGGCCAGCACGTGCTGGTAGTTCGACAGCGTGAGCTTGTCGAAGATCCCGGCGGGGTGGAGGTAGTCGGTCTTGTCCGGTCCGAGCGAGACGAAGAGGATCCAGCCGACCGGGAACAGCGCGATCAGGCTGGCCAGGATCAGGACGCCGTGGGACAGCGTCTTGGACAGCGGGCTGCTCTCGCCGCGCGGCCGGAACCTGGCGGGCCGGGCGGCCGGGGCCGCGGTCGCCGCGGCGGCGGCGGGGCGTTCGGTGGTGGTGCTCATCTGGTTACCTGCCTTCGTGGGTCAACTGGGTCCGGAGCCTCAGCCGTTGGCCTGCTCGTTGCGGGCGAGCCAGCGCCGGTAGAAGGCGGTGAAGACGATCAGGATGGACAGCAGGATCACGCCGTACGAGGCGGACTGCGCGAAGTCCTGGGGGATCTGGCCGAAGGCGAGGCGGTAGGCCCAGGTGACCAGCAGCTGGGCGTCGGGGGCACCCTTGCCGAACAGCAGGAAGATGACGTTGAACTGGTTGAACGTCCAGATCACGCCGAGCAGCACGACGGTGGAGGAGACGCTGCGCAGCCCGGGCAGGGTGATGTGGCGGAACTGCTGCCAGCGGGTGGCGCCGTCCATCTCGGCGGCCTCGTACAGCTCGGCCGGGATCGCCTGCAGGCCGCCGAGCAGCGAGATCATCATGAACGGCACGCCGGCCCAGGTGTTGACCAGGATCGCGGCCGCCTTCTGCGCCCAGGGGTCGGTGAGCCAGCCGGGCTCGGGCAGGTGCAGGGCGGACAGCACGGTGTTGACGACGCCGCCGTCGGAGAGCATCAGGCGCCAGGAGAAGACGGTGACGAAGGTCGGGACGGCCCACGGGAGGATGAGCAGCATCCGGTAGGCGGCGCGCCCGCGCAGCTTCTTGTTGAGCAGGACGGCGAGGCCGAGGCCGAGGGTGTAGTGCAGGCAGACGCAGATGACCGTCCAGGCGATGGTCCACACGAAGTGGGACCAGAACCGGTCGTAGGAGCCGGGGCCCCAGAGGATGTCGGCGTAGTTGTGGAAGCCGATGTACTGGTAGCTGGCCGGGATCTCGTTGACGCCGATGTGGCGGGCGACGTTGAGGCTGTTGGCGTCGGTGAGGGTCAGCCAGATGCCCTGGACGAGCGGGTAGAACACCAGGACGCCGAGCACCAGCACGACCGGGGCGATCATCGCGTAGGCGTACCAGTGCTTGGCGTAGGAGCGCTTGAGGCGTTCCAGCAGGCCCGGACGCTGATCGCGCTCCCGGCTGCCCTTGCCGGTGGCGCCCTGCACGGCGACTGACATCGTTTGCACCTTCTCGGGGGGAAGTCTCGGGGGAGCCGACGGCCCGGCCCGCCGGTGTCGGCGGGCCGGGCTGCGGGGACTACTTGGCGAAGCCCGGCAGGAGCTTGGCGTAGTCCGTGGCCACGGTGTTCAGCGCGTCCTGGGTGCCGGTTCCCTGGACGGCCTTGCCCAGGTTGGTGCCGAGCGAGTCGAACAGCGAGCCGTACTCGGGCAGTTCGGGGCGCGGCTTGGCGCTGCCGAGGATGGCCTGGAAGCCGGAGATGCCCGGGTCGGCCTTGACGTCGGCGGTGAAGGCGTCGGAGCGGGTCGGCAGGGTGGAGTTCTTCTGCGCGATGAACGCCTGGCTCTCGGCCGAGGTCATGAAGGCGGCGAACTTCTCGGCGGCGGCCTTGTGGGCCTTGTCGGCGCCGGCGTAGACGGCGATGTTGTGGCCGCCGGTGGGGGCGCCGGCCTTGCCGCCGGAGCCGCCCGGGACGGGGGCGATGCCGAGGTTCTTCTTGTCGGCGAAGGCGGAGCCCTTGTAGATGTTGGTGATCTCCCAGGGGCCCTGGATGATCGCCGCGACCTTGCCGCTGTTGAAGGCGTCCATCATGTGGGCGTAGGCGTCGGTGGTGACGTCGGCCTTGGCCGTGCCGGGCGAGGTGAACATCGACTTGTAGGTCTCGATGCCCTTGACGGCCTCGGGCGAGGTGATGGTGATCTTCTTGTTGGCGGCGTCGACGGTGTCGGTGCCCTCGCCGAACAGGAACGGCATCGCGTAGTAGCCGTCGGCGGCCTTCAGCCAGAAGCCGTCGACGCCCGCCTTGTCCTTGATGGCGGCGGCGTCGGTCTTCAGCTCGTCCCAGGTCTTGGGGGCGTCGGTGATGCCGGCCTTGGCGAACAGGTCCTTGTTGTAGAGGAAGCCGAGGGTGTCGGTGACCAGCGGGACGCCGTACAGCTTGCCCTGGTACTTGGCCTGCTGGATCAGGCTGGGCTGGAAGGCGGAGGTGTCGGCGGCGGCGGGGGTGCCGTCCAGCGGCTCCAGGAAGCCGGCCTTGGCGAAGGCGGCGGTCCAGCCGACGTCGGAGCGGAACACGTCCGGCGCGCCCTTGGCCCCCATGGCGGTCTGCAGCTTGTTCTGCGCCTGGTCGAACGGCACGTTGACGAAGTTGACCTTGATGTTCGGGTTGGCCGCCTCGAACTTCTTGGCCAGTTCCTGGTAGTTCGGAGCCTCGTTGGTGGCGTTCGACGTGTCCCAGTACGTGAGGGTGACCGGGCCGTCGGCCTTGCTGTCCGATCCGGAGCCGCCATTGCTGCCACAGGCAGCCATCGAGACCGCGAGGGCCACAACGAGGGCAGAGGCCGCGATGCCACGCCGCATGAGAACTCCTTGGGAGGGGTGGGGGGTGCCCGAGATGTTCGGAGACAGGCGCATAATGGCTGCCTCGTGCCGACCGCACCGTTGCTGCCGTCGGGCTCGGAAGGAAGTTAACAGCGGCGCAAGAGTGACGGAAAGTCCTTGCAGCAAGTTTCTGCAAGAAACGCCGATTGTTACGCCCACGTGTCCTGCGCGTAGCCGCACGGTAGTTGACTGCGCGGCGCAATGTCCGGCTTCGTCCGCTTCACCCCGATCCGGGGTGGCCGGCACGACCACCCTCGGTGGCTGAAAGGCGCTTGCAGCAGACTGGACGCATGCGCATCCGAGCCGTCACCGAGGACGAACTGCCCCTGCTGGGCGAGCTGGAGCGGGCCGCCGGAGCCCCCTTCGCCGCGATCGGGATGCGGGAGATCGCGGAGGACGAACCCCCGGCCCCGGAGGAGCTCGCCCGCTACCTGGAGCACGGCACCGCCCTGGTCGCCGAGGCCGCGGACGGAACCGTCGCCGGCTACCTGCTGGCCGAGCCGGTGGACGGCGCGCTGCACGTCGAACAGGTCTCGGTCCACCCCGACCACGCCCGCCGGGGCATCGGCCGGGCGCTGATCGAGCACCTCGCCGAGGGCACCGACGCCCCCGCGCTCACCCTGACCACCTTCGCGGACGTCCCCTGGAACGCCCCCTACTACGCCCGGTGCGGCTTCCGCCCGCTGGCCGACGCCGAGCTCACCCCCGGCCTGCGCGAGATCCGCCGCAGGGAGGCCGAGCACGGCCTCGACCGCTGGCCCCGGCTCTGCATGCGCCGGGACCTCGGCCGACCGGTCAGCTGACCCCCAGCCGCAGCACGGTGGTCGAGCGGAACTCCTCCCCCGGCCGCAGCTCGGTGCTCGGGAAGGCCGGGTGGTGCGGGGAGTCCGGGAAGTGCTGGGTCTCCAGCGCGATCCCGGCGAACGGCCCGTACGGCACCCCGCTCGCGCCGGTGACCGCGCCCTGGAACTTGTTCGCCGTGTAGACCTGGACGCCCGGTTCGGTGGTCAGCACCTCCAGGGTGCGGCCGCCGACCGGGTCCTCCAGCAGCGCCGCCCGGGCCGGTCGGCCGTCCGCCGGGCGGGCGCGCAGCACCCAGTTGTGGTCGTAGCCGCCCGGACCGGCCAGCTGGGGGTGGTCGTCGTGCACCGACTTGCCGATCGGGGTGGCCACGGTGAAGTCGAAGGGCGTGCCCGCCACCGGCTCGGTCCGCCCGTACGGGATCTGCCGCTCGTCGGCCGGGGTGTACTCGTCGGCGTCCAGGGTGAGCAGATGACCGAGGACGTCGCCGCTGCCCTCACCCGCGAGGTTGAAGTAGGCGTGGTTGGTCAGGTTGACAACGGTCGGCCGGTTGGTGACGGCCCGGTAGTCGATCACCAGCTCGCCGGCCGCGCCCGGAGCGTACGACAGGGTGTAGGAGACGGTGACGTCCAGCGCGCCGGGGAAGCCCTGGTCGCCGTCCGGGCTGTGCAGCCGCAGCAGCACCCCGTCCTCGACCGGCTCGGCCGCCCACATCCGCTGGGCGAAGCCGTCCGGGCCGCCGTGGATGGTCATCCCGCCGCCGGTCGGAGCGAGCGGGTGTTCCTGGCCGTCGATGGTGACGCTGGAACGGTCGATCCGGTTGGCGTACCGGCCCACGACCGTGCCGTAGTGCCGCGCGGGGCCCAGGATCTGCGCCAACTCGTCGGAGGACAGCAGCAGTTGGGCCGTACGGCCGGCCCGGTCCGGCGCGCTCAGGGTGTGCAGGGTGGCGCCGAGGGTGAGCACGCTCGCCTCGTACGGGCCGGCGGTCAGCGTCCAGCGCTGGATCGCCGCGCCCGCGCCCGAGGGGTTGAGGGGTTCGCGGCGCACCGTGGTGGCCTCGCTCGCCATGGCCTGCTCCTCACTGGCGGCGGCAGTGCGCCGCCTCCGCCCGGTCCCGGTCCGTCCAGGGGCGTCCCGGCGGCCCCGTGGTGTCCGGTCAGCCTAGCGAGGGCGGCGCCGCTGGGGGCGCTTCCACGCCTCCGCGCGCCGCCCGAACGCTCCCGGCCGCCCGCTCCTCACGGCCGCCCCTCACGGCCGCCGCCCACCGCCGTCCGCCACGGGCCCTCGCCGTGCCCACGCCCACCGCTACTCCGCCGGCTCCTCGCCCTTCCGCTGCTGCAGCCCCAGCGCCGAGGCCAGCCCGTCCGGCCCGGTGCCCGCCTTGCGGTAGACCGCCGCCAGCCGCCGGTTGACCAGGCTCAGGGGCACCCCGAGCTGCTCGGCGATCCGCTGCGGCGGCACGCCCTTGACCGCCAGGTTGGCGACCTCCCGCTCCGGCCCGCTGAGCGCCTCCAGCGTCTCCTGGAAGTCGTGCAGCCCCAGCCGGTTGGGCCGCAGCCCGTAGTTGGCCAGCTCCCGCCGGGCCCGGTCGACCAGCTTCTCCGCCGAGCAGTGCTGGGCCAGCTCGATGCCCTGGTACAGGTACTCCTGGGCGTCCTCCAGCCGTCCGACCCGGCGCAGCGCGGCGCCCAGGTCGACGAGCGCGACGGCGTGCTCGTACCCGGCCGGGGACTGCCCGAGGTGCTCCACGGCCTGCTCCAGCAGCTCCACCGCCTGCTGGCCGTCCTCGATCCACGCCTGCAGCCGCAGCGCGCTGCCGACCGCCGAGGCGGTGCCGAAGGTGCGGGCGTCCCGGACGGCCTTCTGGGCGTACTCGCGGGCGCGGTCGGGCTCGTCGGTCGCGATCGCGATCGCGAGGTGGCCGGCCCACGGCGCCCAGACGGTGTTGCGCCAGCCGCGGACCTCCAGCTGGGCCCCGGCCTCGGTGAGCGCGGCGGCCGCCCCGGCGTGCCGGTTCTTGGCGACCAGCAGCTTGCCGTACAGCGAGGCGGCGTCCGGCAGCACCATCGCGGTCGCGTGGTACGGCGGGTGGAAGCCGAACAGGTTGGCCTCCTCCCAGGCCTCCTCGACCCGGCCGCGCGCGATGAGCGTGTCCACCAGGACGCCGACGGCGTCCCAGGCCAGCGGCAGCTTGGGCCCGATCCGCTCGGAGATCCGGTAGGCCCGGCGCAGGAAGTCCTCGGCCTCGGCGAGCAGCCCGCGGCGGAACCGCGCCAGCCCCATCAGGAAGTACGCGAAGCCCCGGTGGGCGCCGCTCCAGCCGGCCACCTCGAACTGGATGATGGCGTCCGCGGCCAGCCGCTCGGCCTGGGCGATGCGGTCGTTGTAGATGTACGTGAGGCAGAGCATCGAGGGCAGTTCGAAGCCCCAGGTGGTGTCGGTCCAGCCAAGGCCCTTGGGCAGCCGGCCGCCGTCCAGGACCTCGTCGGCGAGCGCCAGCGCCTCGGCCGAGGAGTCGCCGCGCAGGGTCAGGTCCCAGGCGCGCATGGCGAGCACGGCCCGGTCGGCGGCCTCCCGGCCGGTCAGGTTCCGGCACAGCTCGGCGAGCCGGGCGGAGCGGCCGGGGCCGTCCTCCTCGGACTTGCGGAAGGCGTGCCACATGAAGGAGGCCGCCTGGAGCCGCTGGCGCCGGACCGGGTCGGCGGTCTTCTCGGCCTCCTCCTGGCAGACCAGGGCGGCCTGGCCGAGCTCACCGCTGTGGGCGAGCACCTCGGAGAGCCGGAAGGTGGCGTCCACCCGCAGTTCGGGGCGCAGCGGACCCTCGTCGGGGTCGAGGGCCAGCCGGAGCTGGTTGACGGTGGCGCCGGGGTCGGTGAGCAGTGCGGAGCAGCCGAGCTCGTACAGCACCTCGGCCTTGATGTCGTCGGCGGGCGGCTCGTTGAGCGCGCGGTGCAGGCAGCGCTGGGCGGCCTCGGGGGCGCCGATCAGCTGGTGCTCGACGGCGGCGCGGCGCAGCTTCTTGACGATCCGGTCGTCGCCCTCGCCGGAGTGGGTCTCGACCAGGTGGCGGGAGGCGGCGAGCAGGCCGAGTCCGGCGTTCTCGATCTCGACGGCGGCGATGCCGTGCATGCCGAGGCGGGTGGCGTCCGGCATGGTGTTGTAGATGGAGCTGGCGATCAGCGGGTGGACGAACTCCAGGTTGCCGTTGGGGGCCTGGGTGAGCACGCGCTGCTTGCGCAGCTGCTTGATGGACTCGCGGGCGCCTTCGGAGCTCTGGGTGGAGATCCGGGTCGCGAGGTCGACCCGGATGTCGGTGCCCAGCATCGCGCAGGCCCAGGCGAAGCGCAGGGTGGCGGGGCCGAGCCGGTCCAGCCAGCTCTTGAGGGTCATCCCGGTGGCGTCGACGGCGAGTTCCCGCAGCTGCCGGGAGTTCTCCTCGACCGGTTCGAGCTCCTGTTCGCGGACCTGGTCGAGCAGGCGGCCGGCCTCGAACGGATTGCCGTTGACGACGTTCCAGAACTCGTAGCAGAAGGCGTCCTCGGCCTTGTCGCCGAGTTCGGCGCGGATCATGTCGGTGACGGAGCTCAGGGTGAGCCGGCTGAGCTCGTGCTTGCGGCTGGCGAGGTTGAGGACGCCCCGGCGCAGGTCCTGGGTCTCGGCGGGCCAGTCGTTCTCGTCCTCGCGGAAGGCGAAGACCAGCAGCACCGGCAGTTCGGCGGAGCGGACGGCGAACTTGGCGAGCCAGGAGAGGGATTCGGCGTCCGCCCAGTGCAGGTCGTCGACGATCATCACCATCGGCGCGCGGCGCGGAGCGAGCTGGGTGAGGACGTAGTCGAGGCCGTCGCGCACGCCCTGGGGGTCGAGGCGGCGGGCGCCGGCCTTGGGCTGCTTGAGCCCCATGGCCGGTCCGACGACCTCTTCCCAGGTGCCCATGACCTGGCGGAACTCGTCGGCCTCCAGCTTGGTCAGGACGGGCTGGAGGAGCTGGCGCAGCACGTGGTACGGCTCCTTGAACTGCTGCTCGCCACCGCGTGCGAACAGCACGCTGGCGCCCTCGCGCAGGCTGGCGATCCGCCGGACCTCGTGCAGCAGGCTGGTCTTGCCGATGCCGGGGCGGCCGGAGAAGGCGAGCAGTTCGCCGATCTCGGTGCCGCCGGCGGCGAACTCGCGGCAGAGCCGGTCGACGGCCGCTTCGACGGAGCGCAGCTCGGCGTCGCGGTCGCGCAGCCGGACCCGGACGGCCGGTCCGTCGTCAACCCGGTCGAACCCGGCTCCCGTTCGAAGTTCGTTGCCCTGATCGGTCACCGTCGTGCCTCCGCCTCACCCGCTCGCGGCACGGCTCCGCCGCCGCGCGGTGGGAGCCGGTCCATCACTGTTCGTGGTGCCGAGGTTAGCGCCGCGTAGGGCTCGCCGTGGGGCATTCGTGCAGGCTGGGGCGGACGGTGAGGGTTCGGACGGCTTGCCAAGGGCAATTGCCCTATATCCCTAACGTCCGATCATTGCATCAGATACCCTACGGTCCGCCGAGGCGCGGATGATCTTGCGGGATCCACCCTCACCCGCCGCGCCCCCTCGCGTCAACTCCCCCACGAGAAGTGCTCGAACCACAAGCGCCCCCACCATCCGCTGCACCGGGAGTCCGATGTCTGACGACAGCTCACTTCAGATCCCGTTCCCGTACCGCCGCAGTCCGCACGGCCCGTACGCCACCGCTCTGCACCGGGACTGGCTGATCCGCCACCCACTCCTCCCCGACGCCGACCACCCCGGTTACGCGCACTGGGAGGTGGTCGACCTCGCCGCGCTCGGCTACCCGGACGCCGGTCCGGACGAACTCGCCCTGGCGGCCGACCTGATGGGCTTCTACTTCCTGTTCGACGACCAGTTCGACGGGCCGCTCGGACGCCGCCCCGCCGAGGTCGCCCCGATCTGCGAGCGCCTGATCGCCGTCCTGCACGGCGCCCGGCCCGACCGGCACTCCCCGGTCGAGACCGCCTTCGCCGATCTGTGGGCCCGCAGCGTGCGCGGCATGCCCGCCCGCTGGCAGGCCCGGGCCGCCTACAACTGGGAGTACTACTTCGCCAGCCACCCGGCGGAGGCGGCCGGCCGGATCTCCGCCCGACCGCCGGACCGCGACGGCTACCTTGAGCTCAGACGGGGCACCGCGGCGATGGAGACCATCTTCGACATGGTCGAACGGATCGGCCAGTTCGAGGTCCCGGCCTCCGTGCTGCACCATCCGGTGCTCCGTCAGATCCGCCAGCTGGCCGCCGACATACCGTCCCTCAGCAACGACGTGCGCTCCTTCCCGCTCGAAGCCCCGCGCGGCGACGTCAACAACCTGGTGATGATCGTCCAGCGCGAGCGCGAGTGCTCCGCCGAGGAGGCCTGCTCCGCGGTGATGGCGGAGGCGCAGCTGATGGTCGAGCGATGCGCCGAGCTGCACGAGCGACTGCCCGACGTCTTCCGGGAGTTGGGCCTCTCGCGGATCGAACGCACGATCGCCCAGCGCTACGCCGACGGGCTGATCACCTGGCTGGCCGGCTATCTGAGCTGGGAGGCCCGCACCGGCCGGTACCACGCCGTCTGAGCGGCCCCCGCCCTCGGACGGCGGGGAACCGCCGGGCGCGGCCGCCCGCGACCGGCCGCAACGCGGACCCTCCGTACGGGCCCGGCGTACGGACCGTAGCCGCGGCGCACGCCCGGCGGCTATCGTGCTCGTCGGCGGGCGCCCCGGCGGGGCGCCGCCCGACTGCGTGTCCGCACCCTCCCGCCGGACCGCCCCCTGACCGGGCGGCCCGGCGCGCCGCCCCCGGTCCGACCGGCCCCGGGGACGCCCGACGTCGCGAGGAGACACAGAGCATGACGGTCTACCAGCCCCCCGGCGCGCCCGGCAGCATCGTCGCCTACCGTTCCCGGTACGACCACTGGATCGGCGGCGGATGGAAGCCCCCGGTGCGCGGCGAGTACTTCGGCGACCCGACGCCGGTCACCGGCGAGGTGTTCACCGAGGTCGCCCGCGGCACCGCGGAGGACATCGAGGCCGCCCTGGACGCGGCGCACGCCGCCGCCCCGGCCTGGGGCCGCACCTCCGCCGCCGAGCGGGCGCAGGTCCTGCTGCGGATCGCCGACCGGATGGAGGCCAACCTGGAGCAGCTGGCCGTCGCCGAGAGCTGGGAGAACGGCAAACCGGTGCGCGAGACACTGGCCGCCGACCTCCCGCTCGCCGTCGACCACCTGCGCTACTTCGCCGGCGCGCTGCGCGCCCAGGAGGGCAGCCTCTCCCAGCTGGACGAGGACACCGTGGCGTACCACTTCCACGAGCCGCTGGGCGTGGTCGGCCAGATCATCCCGTGGAACTTCCCGATCCTGATGGCGATCTGGAAGCTCGCCCCGGCACTCGCGGCCGGAAACGCGGTGGTGCTCAAGCCCGCCGAGCAGACCCCGGCCTCGGTGCTGCTGCTGGCCGAGCTGACCGCCGACCTGGTGCCGCCGGGCGTGGTCAACATCGTCACCGGCTTCGGCGAGGAGGCCGGCGCCCCGCTGGCCGCCAGCAAGCGGGTCCGCAAGCTCGCCTTCACCGGCGAGACCGGCACGGGCCGGCTGATCGCCCGCGCCGCCGCCGACAACCTGATCCCGGCGACCCTCGAACTCGGCGGCAAGAGCCCCAACCTGTTCTTCTCGGACGTCGCCGCCGCCGACGACGCCTTCTACGACAAGGCCGTCGAGGGCTTCGCGATGTTCGCCCTCAACCAGGGCGAGGTCTGCACCTGCCCCAGCCGGGCGCTGATCGAGTCCCCGGTCTACGAGCGGCTGCTCGGCGACGGGCTGGCCCGGGTGCGCGCGATGCGCCAGGGCGACCCGCTGGACACCGAGACCCAGGTCGGCGCGCAGGCCAGCGCCGAACAGCTGAAGAAGATCCTCTCCTACTTCGAGATCGGCCAGGCCGAGGGCGCCAAGGTCCTGGTCGGCGGCGAGCGCGCCGACCTCGGCGGCTCGCTGGCCGGCGGGTACTACGTGACGCCGACGGTCTTCGAGGGCGTCAACAGCATGCGGGTCTTC
This sequence comes from Kitasatospora sp. NPDC101108, assembly GCF_055584725.1. Classification (NCBI taxonomy): domain Bacteria; kingdom Bacillati; phylum Actinomycetota; class Actinomycetes; order Kitasatosporales; family Streptomycetaceae; genus Kitasatospora; species Kitasatospora sp. NPDC101108. The sequence continues at coordinate 123,315 of NZ_JBVJLM010000015.1, read as the reverse complement.
CAGGAGGAGATCTTCGGACCGGTCGTCTCGGTCACCCGCTTCGACGGCTTCGACGAGGCGGTCGCGCTCGCCAACGACACCCAGTACGGGCTCGGCGCGGGCGTGTGGACCCGGAACATCAACACCGCCCACCGGGCCGGGCGCGCCATCCAGGCCGGCCGGGTCTGGACCAACTGCTACCACGCCTACCCGGCACACGCGGCCTTCGGCGGCTACAAGAACTCCGGCATCGGACGGGAGAACCACAAGGCGCTGCTGGAGCACTACCAGCAGACCAAGAACCTGCTGGTCAGCTACTCCCCCGACGCGGTCGGCTTCTTCTAGCCCCGGACAGAAGTGGAGCGTAGCCCCGGACAGAAGTGGAGCGGGAGACCTCGTCCGGTCTCCCGCTCCACCGCCACTCCCCGCGGCGGCTTTCGGGGCAAATCCCCAGTTCCGGGAATTCCGCCTGGTTCGGGATCCAAGCACATCAATCGGCTGATTTTCCCGACGCGCCGCCGACATGCCCGGACGGCCCCCGCGAACGCCGTAGACAGGACTCCCCGTTCCCGATCCCGCCCTGGGAGTCCGGCATGACCATCGCCCCCGCCAAGCTCACCGACCCCACCGTGCGGGCCTTCGTCACCGCGGTCAACGCGGGCGACCGCGAGGCCTTCTTCCGCGTGCTCACCCCGGACGCCACCATGTCCGACGACGGCTCCGACCGCGACCTCGGCGAGTGGGTGGACCGGGAGATCTTCGGGCCGAAAGGCCGGATGGACGTCCAGACCGAGTCCTCCGGCGGCCACGCGCTGGTCGCCAACTTCACCAACGAGACCTGGGGCGAGATGCGCACCGCCTGGCGGTTCACCGTCGACGGCGGGAGGATCAGCCGCTTCGAGACCGGCCAGGCCTGAGCCGGCGGCCGACCGGCGTCAGGACAGCCCCAGGCACTCCCGCACCGCGCGGATCAGGTTGCGCGAGCGGACGTCCCCGGTGACACCCGGCTGCATGCCGTTGGTGACGTACCCGAAGCCGAGCCCGAGCTCCGGGTCGGCGAAGCCCAGCGAGCCGCCCCGGCCCGGGTGGCCGAAGCTCGCCGGGGAGGCCATCGGCGCGGTCGGGCCGTGCCGCCAGAAGCCCAGGCCGAAGGTCGAGTTGACGATCAGTACCCGGTCCGGGCCGTGCACCACCGGCCCGACCGCGCGGGCCAGCACCTCCGGGCCGAGCAGCGGCGGCAGCAGCGCGCCGGATCCGTCCGGGCGGTCGGCCGCGCCGATCAGCGCCGCGTAGAACCGGGCCACCGAACGGGCGGTGCCGATGCCTCCGGCGCCCGGGATCTCGGCGGCCTGCACCGCCGGGTCGTTCATGTTCACCCCGGGCAGCACCGAGGCGAAGGCACGGGCGGTCAGCGAGGTCGGGTCCTGGTAGGCGTCCCGGACGGACTGCTTGGGCCGCAGCCGCAACCCGCTCGGCCCGGTCCGGGCCGCCTCCGGGGCGGGCAGGTCGACCAGCTTGCCGACCCGCGGCGCGGCGCCGGCCGGCAGCCCGATCCACAGGTCCAGCCCGAGCGGCCGGGCGATCTCCTCGGCGAAGTACTGGCCGACCGTACGGCCGCTCGCCCGGCGCACCACCTCACCGACCAGCCAGCCGAAGGTGTACGGGTGGTAGCCGTGCGCCGTCCCCGGTTCCCAGGCGGGCGCCTGCGCGGCCACCGCGGCCGCCGCCCGCTCCCAGGTCAGCACGTCCTCCAGGCGCAGCGGCACGTCCAGGGCCGGCACCCCGGCCTGGTGCGAGAGCAGCCAGCGCACCGGCACCGCGCCCTTGCCGGCCGCCGCGAACTCCGGCCAGTACGAGGCCGCCGGCGCGTCCAGGTCGAGCTGGCCGCGCTCGGCCAGCAGCAGCGCGGTGGCCGCGGTCAGGCCCTTGGTGACCGAGCGCAGCACCTGGGCGGTGTCCGCCGTCCAGGGCACCGCGGGCGCCGGCCGCCCGCCGACCTCGGGCCGGGCGTCCCCGCCCCACAGGTCGACCACCTTGCGTCCGCGCAGGTACAGCGCGAACGCCGCGCCCAGTTCGCCGTACACGGCGAAGTTCCGTGCGAAGGCCTCCCGTACGGGCTCGAACCCCTCGGCCGTCTCGCCCCAGATGTCCACCACCGCGTGCCGTCCTCAGGTCGTTCGTCGCCGCCCAATTGATCGATCCCGCGTTCGAAGCGGGCTCCGAAACCCTAACCTGTCGCTCATGAGCAACCCCGCCGAAGAGCTGCTGGACATCGTCGACGACAACGACCGGGTGATCGGGACCGCGCTGCGCGGGGAGGTGTACCGGCAGGGGCTGACCCACCGTTGCGTCTTCATCATGGTCCGCGACCCGGCCGGCCGGATCTTCGTCCACCGCCGTACCGACACCAAGCTGTTCGCCCCCGGCGCGTACGACATGTGGGTCGGCGGCGTGGTCGGCTCCGGCGAGACCTACGCCGAGGCCGCCGTCCGCGAGGCCGAGGAGGAGCTCGGGGTGCACGGCATCGCCCCACAGCCGATCTTCAAGTTCCTCTTCCGGGAACCCGACGGCGGCAGGCTCTCCTGGTGGTGCGACATGTACGAGGCGGAGTGGGACGGCCCGGTCTCCCCGCAGGAGTCCGAGGTCGCCTGGCACGCCTGGCTCACCCCGGCCGAACTGTCCGAGCGCCTCGCCCGCGACACCTTCGTGCCCGACGGTCTGGAGGCCTACCGCCGCTACCTTGAGCTCCGGGCCGGCTAGGGCGGACCGACCGGGCCCGACCGCGCCCGTCCGACCGCGCCGCCCGTCCGACCGAGCCCGGGCCTGCGGCCGGCACAGGACCGGGCCCGGCCGCATGGGCCCGGGGGCGGCCGCCGGATAGGCTGACGCGCATGGCCTCCCGTACGCCGTCGCCGACGGCCGACCGCGCAGCACGGACCGCCCCCGCCCCCGACCGGGGCGCCGCGGGTGAGCGGCCGCGCCGGCGGCTGAGCGTGGACGAGCGGCGGGAGCAGCTGATCGCCGTGGCGCTGGAACTGTTCAGCCGGCGCCCGCCGGAGGAGGTGTCGATCGACGACATCGCCGCCGCCGCGGGCGCCTCCCGGCCGCTGGTCTACCACTACTTCCCGGGCAAGCAGGCGCTGTACGAGGCGTCGCTGCGGCGCGCCGGGCGGGAGCTCTCGGCCCGGTTCGAGGAGCCGATGGAGGGGCCGCTGTCGGACCGGCTGTACCGGGTGATGGGCCGCTACCTGGACTTCGTGCAGAGCCACGGGCCGGGCTTCGCCGCGCTGCTGCGGGGCGGCTCGGTCGCGGCCAGCGCGGGCACCTCGGCGGTGATCGACGAGGTGCGCCGGGCCGCGCACGACCAGATCCTCGCCCACCTGGCGATCCCCGCGCCGAGCCCCGGCCTGCGGCTGACCGTCCGGGCCTGGATCGCCAACGCCGAGATCACCTCGCTGGAGTGGCTGGCCGAGCGGTCCGTTCCGCTGGAGGAGCTGCAGCTGCACCTGGTGCAGGAGTTCGTCGCCTCGCTCGCCCTGACCGCCGCCCGGGAGCCCGCGCTCGCCGCCGAGCTGGCCTCCTTCCTCGCCGACGAGCGGCCGGACGGGCCGAGCGGGCGGCTGGTCCAGGACCTCGCCGGGCTGTTCGCCGTGCCCGGCCTCCTCGACGCGGTCACCGCCCTGGCCGGCGGGGCGCGGCCCGCCGGGTCGGTGGACGAGGCGTCCGCGCAGGCCCCGGAGGGTTCCGGCGCGGGCCCCACGGAGTGATCATCGGGTGATCCTGCGGTTCGGCGACGACGGTGGGCTCTGATAGGAATGGGCGGGGACCTGACGGCCCGCCGTCCGGGCGGGGACGGTCCCACCCGAACCACCGACGGCAGACGGAGCAGAGCGGGGGGCTCACCAGTTGACCCAGGACGTCCAGTTCAGCGCGGAGGCCAACCCCTTCGCGGCGGCCGAGCAGGTCTGCGCGACTCTCGGCACCCTCACCGACGCCCTCTTCGACGAGCACACCTCGCGTCATCCGGCGGCCGCCCTGAGCGCCCTGAAGCCGGCTGAACACCCCGCCGCCGAGGCGCTGTTCGGCCTGCCACTGGCCCCCAACGGACCGGTGCACGAGGCCCTCGACCGGCTCGGCACGGTGATCACCGCCGGCACGGCCCGGCCGGGCACCGGCGCGCGGGTCGCCGACCGGGTCACGGCCGCGCTGCACCAGCGCTACGGCGGCGGCGCCGTACGCGGCGCCATCGCCGACCGGGGCACCACCTCGGCCGCGCTGTTCCAGCTGCCGGTCACCGGCGAGTTCGCGGACGCCAAGCTGCGCCCGCCGTTCGCCCCGGCGCTGGCCGCGCTGGCGGCCGGGCAGCAGACCCGCCAGCCGGTCGAGCTCGCCACCGGCGCGGGCACCGAGGTCCGGCTGGTCGTCCCGCCGGGCTTCCACCCGCTGACCTCCCCCGGCGGGCCCGCCGGGGCCACCGCCCGTACGGTGCCACCGCTGCCGGACGGCGGCGGTTCCGCGAACGCCGACGGGGCCGACCGGGCCACCGCGGCGGCGGCCGCCGAGCTGACCGGGCATCTGGCCGAGGTCGCCGAGGAACTGTTCAGCGCCACCGGCCCGGAGCAGCGCCGCGACTTCGCGGTGATCGCGGCGACCCTGACCGACCTGGTGCAGGACGCCGGTGTCCGCTACGCGGGGGTGTGCGCGCTGGAGGTCGACGGGCGCGCCTCCGACGCCACCCTGGTCATCTCGCTCGCCCGCCACCCGCTGCCGATCACCGCGTTCGCCACCGAGCTGGCCACCGTACGGCGGCACGCCGAGGTCTGGACGGTGCTGCTGCCCGCCGGTCCGGCCGCCGTCCTGGTGGAGGGGCGGACCGTCCCGGTGCCCGGACCGCTGGCCGCCGACGGGCAGCGCCGCTGGGTCGTCACCTCGGTCGTCCAGGCCTTCGTACCGCTGCCGGACGGCGGAACGGTGCTGTGCGCCCAGCTGTCCACGGCCCGGCCGGAGGACTGGGAGCTGTACACGGAGGCGTTCGCGGAGCTGCTGAGGAGCATCCAGTTCGGCTGGGACGGCGTGCCGCTGACGGCGGCGGTCGCCCCCTCCTCGACGGCCGCGCCCTCCTCGACGGCCGCGCCGGTGCCGGTCCCCACGGCCCCTCCCGCCACCGCTCCGGCCGCGGCTCCGGCCGCTGCGCCCGTGGCGGAGGAGCCGGAGGAGAAGCCGGTGCACCTGCGGGGGACGCCGGTGCGCATCCCGCCCGCGGACTTCAACCCCTTCGCACCCGTCGCGCAGGAGGAGGCGGCGGCGGACGCCGCCGCCGCGGCCGTCGGCGCCCGGCCGGCCGGACGCAAGGGCACTCCGGTGATGATCCCGCCGCCGGACTTCGACCCCTTCGGCATCTCGGGTCTGGCCCCGGCCTCGGACGGGCCCGCTGCCCCGGGCCCCGCTGCCGGTACGGCGGCGCCCGACCCGTTCGGGACGACGGTCGCGGCCGAGCAGAAGCCCGACCCCTTCGGCACCACCGTCGCCGCCCAGGGCCCGGCCGTCCCGCCGCCGCCCACCGCCCCGCCGCTGATCCCGGCCCAGGCCCCGGTGGCAGCTCCCCCGACCGCTCCCACGGCGAACGCCGAGGAGCCGGCCAAGCGCAAGGGCACTCCGGTGATGATCCCGCCGCCGGACTTCGACCCCTTCGGTATCTCGGGTCTGGCCCCGGCCTCGGACGAACCGCAGGCGGAGGCCGCGGCCGACGCCGAGCCGGAGCACCGGCCGTTCGGCTGAGGTCGACGGAGGGGCCGCCCGGCCCCTCCGTCAGCCGTTACCCGTCGGCCTTCCCCCGCGCCTCGATCAGCGCCCCACCCCGTCCAGCGGAATCTCCGGCCGGTTGACGGCCGTCGTCGCCAACAGGCGGGAACGGCGGCCCGGTTCAGCCGGCGCGCCGCGCCAGGTGCACCACGTCCGGCACACCCCGGCTCACCGGGACCTCCCGGCTGACCACGTCCGTGAAACCCGCGGCCCGCAGCGCCTCCTCGAAGTCCGGCGACGGCTGCGCGCTCCACACCGCCAGCACCCCGCCCGGCCGCAGCCGGTGCCACAGCACCGCGAGCCCGTCCGGCCCGTACAGCCCGGAGTTGGAGTCGGTGACGGTCCAGTCCGGTCCGTTGTCGATGTCCAGGCACAGCGCGTCGTAGCGCTCGCCGTCGGAGGCCGCCAGGTACTCCAGCAGGTCGGTGTGGATCACCGCGACCCGTTCGTCGTCCAGCGCACCGCCGGAGAAGCCGCCCAGCGGGCCGCTGCGGTGCCAGTCGATGATCGCGCTCTCCCGCTCGACGACGGCGATCCGGCCCCAGCGCGGTTCGGCCACCGCGTACGCGAGCGAGAAGCCGACCCCCAGCCCGCCGATCAGCACCGACGGCGCGGCCACGCCGGCGCCGGTCCGGTCCAGCTCGTCCAGCGCCGCCTGGATCAGCAGCCGCTCGGAGCGCCCGTCCGCGGTGTCCATCAGGAAGCACCCGTTGGCGATGATCTCGAAGTGCCGTCCGCGCTGCCGCAACACCACCTCGCCGAACGGGCCCTCCCGCCGGTCGAGCGTGACGACGGCCTCGTGGCCGTCCCGTTCGGGCAGTGCGGTGGTCATGCGTCCTCCTCGACGAACTCGGCGGCGGGACCGACCCGGTGGGAGCGGTCACCCGCCCGACAATAACCGAGTCCGCACACGTCCGGCCCGTGAAACAGAACGGCCCCACGGTCCGGGCCGGGCCCCTGGCGGACCCGGCCCGGACGCGAACCGCCCACCGTCAGGTCGTGATCAGCACGCCCGCGTAGGACACCCCGGCGACGACCACCCACGAGCCGAGCCCGAGCAGCGCGATCCGCCCGCCGGTCCGCACCATGGTCGGCAGGTGCACCGCGCTCCCCAGCCCGAACAGCGCGGCGGCGAGCAGCAGTTCCTGGGCGTCCCCGGCCAGCGTGAGCGCCCGCTCGGAAAGCACCCCGGTGGTGCGCAGCACGATCATCGCCAGGAACCCGGCCACGAACAGCGGCACGATCGGCGGCCGGCTGCCGCTCCTGGCCACACCGTCCGCCCCGGCGCCCGACACCCCGCGCGCGTTGCGCCGCGCCACCACGGCGACGCCCGCGACCAGCGGCGCCAGCAGCACCACCCGCATCAGCTTGACCAGCACCGCCTCGCGCAGGGCGCCGGGTCCGCCGGTCTGCGCGGTGGCGACCACCTGCCCGACGTCGTGCACGCTCGCGCCGACCCAGCGCCCGAACTCGATCTCGCCGAGTCCCAGCGGGTGCTGCAGCAGCGGAAGTACGGCGATCGCCAGCGTCCCGCACAGGGTGACCAGCGCGACCGAGGAGGCGACGTCCTCCTCTTCGCTGCCGGCCGCCTGGCTGACCGCGCCGATCGCCGAGGCGCCGCAGATCGAGTAGCCGGTGGCGACCAGCAGCGGCTGGTCCCCGGGCAGTCCGAGCCGCCGGCCGAGCCAGAGCGTGCCGGCGAAGGTGGCGGCGACCACGGTGAGCACCATGGCGACGGTGGCCCAGCCGAGGCCGAGCACGTCGTCCAGGCCGAGCTTGAGCCCGAGGAGGACGATCCCCACCCGCATCAGCCGCTTCCCGGCCGTCGACAGCCCGGGCCGGGCGACCCCGCGGACGACCGGGCGCAGCCCGGGCAGGTGGGCCGCCGCCATGCCGAGCACCACGGCGGCGGTGAGCTTGGGCACGGCCGGGACGGCCGCGTGGACGGCGATCGCGGCGGCCACCCCGACCGCCGCGAGCAGCAGGCCGGGGGCGTCCCCGCCGAGCGGGGGCAGTGAGCGGGTGCGGGCGGCCCGCTCCCGGAGGGTCAGTGCCACGCCGCCGCTCACCGCTCCTGGTCGGCGGGGAGCCGGTAGACCCGCCGGACGCTGGTGCCGAGCCGCGAGATGTCCGCGCCGTACACGTGGATGGAGATGGCGGTGGTGCCGCAGGCGTTGCGCACCAGGTGGATGTCGCCGGGCGGGGCGAAGGCGGCGACCGTCCCGGCCGGGCCGGCCACGTGCTCGGTCTCGACCAGTCGGGAGCTGCGCCCGTCGGAGACCAGCCGGTAGCGGGTCTCGCTCTCCTGGCCCTGGTGGACCCCGGCCACGCACCAGGAGACGTGGTCGTGGATCGGGGTCTGCTGGCCGGGCAGCCAGACCAGGGCGACGACGGAGAAGCTGCCGTCCGCCTCGGCGTGCAGGACGTGCTGGCGGTAGCGCTGCGGGTCGCCCTCGCGCTGGGCGGGGGTGAGCAGGGCGTCGGGCCCTTCGGGGGCGGTGAGCAGGTGCGGGGCGAGGCGTTCGCCGACCAGGTACGCGGTGAGTTCGGGAGGCAGTCCGCGGTCCACTACGGCGCGGATCTCGCTGACCAGTGCGGTCATCCGCTCGGTGAGCCGGTCGCTGCCGACCGTGGCTGAGGGTGTCATACCAGCAGGTTCGGACCGACCGACCTATCAGGTCCAACGAGGGTTCCTAAGCGACACCCGCACTCCCGCTTATGGGTCAACGGCCCCCGGGTGCCGGGCTCGGACCGGCCTCAGCAGCCGACCCGGCTCGCCGCCGCCTGCCGCAGGTGGTCCAGCACCAGCGCGGTGGCCGGGATCCGCCGGTGCTCGCGCAGCACGTACGCGCTGACCTGCCGGCGCAGATGCGGCTCGACGGCCCGCCCGGTGACCTTGCGGTGGCACATGAAGGAGAGCACCAGTGCGGGCATCAGCGCGATCCCGACCCCGGCGGCGACCAGGCTCTGCACCGCGAGGTTGTCGTCGGTGGAGAACACGATGTCCGGCGCGAAGCCCTCCTCCGCGCAGACGTGCAGCAGGTTGGCCCGGCAGCGCGGACAGCCGGCGATCCAGCGCTCGCCGTCGAGGTCGGCCAGCCGGACGGCGTGCCGGCGGCCGAGCGGGTGCCCGACCGGCAGCAGCACGGTGAGCAGGTCCTCCATCAGCGGGACCTCGTCCAGCCCCTCCGGCACCTCGGTGGCCTGGCCCGGGTAGCGGAAGGCCAGCGCGATGTCGCACTCGCCGCGCAGCAGCCGCTGGACGGAGTCCGGCGGCTCGGCCTCCAGCAACTCGACCCGGACGCCGGGGTGCTCGGCGAGCAGCCGGGCCATCGCCTCCGGTATCAGGGTGGCGTTGGCGCTGGGGAAGGCGCAGACCCGTACCCGCCCGGCGCGCAGCCGGGCGAGCGCGGCGAGCTGCTGCTGGGCGGCGGAGAGGCTGCCGAGGATCAGTTCGGCGTGCCGGGAGAGTGCCTCGCCCGCCTCGGTGAGCCGCAGGCCGCGCCCGGCGCGGGTGAACAGCGGGACGCCGACGGTGCGTTCGAGGGCCTTCATCTGCTGGGTGATGGCGGGCTGGGTGTAGCCGAGCTCCCGGGCCGCGGCCGAGTAGGAACCGGCCCGGACGACCTCGTGGAACGTCCTGATGTGCCGCGAGTCGAACACCGGCTCCATGGCCCCTCCGCCCGGTCGTCTGACGCCTGCCTCCGCAATCATAAGAGGAATTTGGAGGTTCCGGTCCCGACCCCGGCCGCGCCTATGGTTCAGACTCGAACCAGTCTTCCCCCGCCAGGGGGTGCACCAGCGCTACTGCACCGACGGCGGCAGCCCCATCGCGACCCCGGCCTCGGCCACCGGCGCCCCGCCCCGCACGCTCGGGCTGCGGCGACTGCGCCGCTCGACCCAGCGGGCCAGCCAGGACAACAGCAGACACATGCCGATGTAGATCGGCGCGATCACCATCACCACCGGGATGAACGGCAGGTCGTAGTCGAGGTTGGTGGCGATCAGCTTGCCCGCGTGCAGGAACTCCTCGAAGGTGATCAGGAAACCCAGCGAGGTGTCCTTGAGCGCGACCACCAGCTGGCTGATGATGGCCGGCAGCATCGCCCGGTTGGCCTGCGGCACCAGCACGTACGTCATCACCTGGGTCTTGCGCATGCCCAGCGCGTACGCCGCCTCCCGCTGGCCCTTGGGCACCGCGAGCACCCCGGCCCGGAAGACCTCGGCCAGCACCGAGCCGTTGTAGAGCACCAACCCGGCGACCAGCGCCCAGAGCGGCTGCACCTTGAGGGCGACGAACACGAAGAAGATCATCACCAGCAGCGGCATGGCCCGGAAGAACTCCACCACCAGCGTGGCGAACCAGCGCACCACCCGGTGGTCGGACAGCCGCCCGGCCGCGAACAGCGCGCCGAACGGCAGCGCGAACAGCACCGTCCAGCCGAAGGCCCGGAGGGTGTTCCCCAGCCCGCGCAGCAACAGGTCCTGCACGCCCTGGTACGTGAAGGGCTCCCACTTGGCGGAGGTGAACTGGTGGGTGTGGAACAGCATGTAGACGACCCAGCCGATCAGCGCCGCGATCAGCAGCAGCGCGATCCCGCCGTAGAGCCGGTGCCGGGCCAGCGCCTTGGGGCCGGGGATGTCGTACAGCGCCGAGGATTCACCGCTCATCGGGACACCGCCACTCGTCGTTCCAGCAGGTTGAAGACGGCGCTGATGGCCAGGGTGATGATCAGGTAGCCGACGGCGATCCAGAAGAAGGTCCAGATGATGCTGTAGCCCAGTTCGTTGATGGTCCGGTAGGTGCCCAGCAGCTCGGTGACGCTGAACGAGCCGGCGATCGCCGTGTTCTTCGCCAGCGCGATCATCACACTGCCGATCGGCGCCACCACCGAGCGGTACGCCTGCGGCAGCACCACCAGGCTCATCGTCTGCCCGAAGCTCATGCCCAGGCTGCGGGCCGCCTCGCCCTGCCCGGACGGCACGGTGTTGATGCCCGAGCGCATCGACTCGCAGACGAAGGCCGAGGTGTAGCAGCCGAGGGCGAGCACGGCGAAGGTGTAGAAGGGCAGGGTGATGTCGAACCGGGGCAGGCCCAGCACCACGATGAAGAACAGCAGGGTCAGCGGCGTGTTGCGCAGCACCGTCACCCACACCGTTCCGAACACCCGCAGCGGCCGGACCGGCGAGACCCGGAAGCCCGCGATCAGCACGCCCAGCACCAGCGACAGCACGGCGCTCGCCGCGAACAGCGAGAGCGTGCCGAGGAAGCCGTCCCAGTAGGTCGACCAGTTGTCGGTCAGCGTTTTCACGGCGCGGCCCTCTCAGTACCGGTCGATCGTCGGCGGGGTCGGCGCCGGCTCCCCGGACAGGCCGAGGGTCGCCTCGAAGGCCTTCTTCCAGTCACCGTTCTGCTCGTGGTGCTCCAGCGCGTCGTTCAGCGCCCCGCGTAGCACGGTGTCGTTCTTCGGCGTGCCGATCCCGTACGGCTCGGTCGAGAACAGCGGGCCCACCACCTTGAGTTCGTCCGGCACCTTGGCCGCGTAGCCCAGCAGGATCGCGTTGTCGGTGGTGACGGCGTCGACCTGGCCGGTGATCAGGTTGTCGACGCAGGCCGAGTAGGTGTCGTAGCCGATCAGGTGCGCCTTGGGGTACTGCGACTTGATGCGCTGGTACGGGGTCGAGCCGGAGGCCGAGCAGACCTTCTTGCCGTCCAGGTCCTGCGGCCCGTGGATGCTGCTGTCGTTCTTGCGCACCAGCAGCGACTGCCCGGCGACGAAGTACGGCCCGGCGAAGCCGACCAGCTTCTTGCGGTTGTCGTTGATGGTGTAGGTGCCGACGTAGTAGTCCACCTGGCCGTTCTGCAGCGCGGTCTCGCGGTTGGCCGAGGCGATGGTCTTGAACTGGATCCGCTCCGGCGGGAAGCCGAGGAAGGCGCCGACCATCTTGGCGATCTCGATGTCGAAGCCGGAGTACACGCCGGTGGCCGGGTTCTTCTGGCCGAGGTACGGCTGGTCCTCCTTGGCGCCGACCACCAAATGGCCCCGGCTGCGGGCGGCGTCCAGGGTCGGCGAACCGGTGATCGAGGAGGCGTCCCGCACCTGGTAGCTGGGCAGCGCGCTGGGCTGGGGGCCCTTGGGCGGCGGGGTGCCGGGCTTGCCGCAGCCGGTGGCCAGCAGGACGTGCAGCAGGGTGAGCAGCAGGGCGGCGGCGGCCAGGCGGCCGCGCGCCCGCGCGGCGGGCGTCGTCGTACGGTTCACGGCGCCGCCCTCAGTGCTTCAGGATCTTGGACAGGAAGTCCCGGGCGCGCTCGCTCTCGGGAGCGCTGAAGAAGTCCTCCGGGGCGCGGTCCTCGACGATCCGTCCGTCGGCCATGAACACCACCCGGTTCGCGGAGGCCCGGGCGAAGCCCATCTCGTGGGTGACCACGACCATCGTCATGCCCTCGCTGGCGAGCTGGCGCATGACGTCCAGCACCTCGTTGATCATCTCGGGGTCCAGCGCCGAGGTCGGCTCGTCGAACAGCAGCACCTTCGGGTCCATCGCCAGCGCACGGGCGATCGCGACCCGCTGCTGCTGGCCGCCGGATAGCTGGGCCGGGTACTTGTCGGCGTGCGCCGAGAGGCCGACCCGGTCCAGCAGCGAGCGGGACTTGGCGTCCGCCTCCGCCTTGTCGCGGCCGCGGACCTTGATCTGGGCGAGCGAGACGTTCTGCAGCACGGTCTTGTGCGCGAACAGGTTGAAGGACTGGAACACCATGCCGACCTCGGCGCGCAGCTTGGCCAGCCCCTTGCCCTCCGCGGGCAGCGGCCGGCCGTCGATCAGGATGGTGCCGCGCTCGATCGGCTCCAACCGGTTGATCGCCCGGCAGAGCGTGGACTTGCCGGAGCCGGACGGGCCGATCACCACGACGACCTCGCCCCGGCCGACCGTCAGCTCGATGTCCCGCAGCACGTGCACGTCGCCGAAGTGCTTGTTGACCCCGCGCATCTCGATCAGCGGCGCGAAGGCCGGGGAACCCGTCGGGGCCGGTTCGGGAACCGTGCTCACCGGGCGCGCCGTCCCTTCAGCAGCCAGCCCAGCGCGCCGCCGGCGACCAGCGTCGCCAGCAGCGCGATCCACAGCGGCGCGGTCACGGTGAACACCCAGAACTGGATCTTGACCTTGTCGAGGTTGGCGAAGAGGAACCACACCGCGAGGACGACGATGACGCCGATCCCGATGTACCGCGTGGGAATCCCGCCGATTTCGCTGCGCCGGGGGCGGGACGAGCCGTCTGAAATCTTGGTCACCGGAGCAGTCTGCTGGCCGGGCTGACGATTTGCCCGGTTACGCGCCCTTCCGGGCCAGGAGTAACCCGCACGGGGTAATCCGACCCCGCACGGGTTTCGAACCCCGTTACACTGCCGCGCCCGCTCGGACCGACGCGCTCACCGTTCGTCCCGCCAGGAGCGCCAGAGTGCCGCGTACGGGCCGCCGGCCGCGACCAGTTCCGGGTGGCTGCCGTACTCGCTGATCCGGCCGCCCTCGACCACCGCGATGACGTCCGCGTCGTGCGCGGTGTGCAGCCGGTGGGCGATGGCGATGACCGTCCGGCCCGCCAGCACCCGGGACAGCGAGCGCTCCAGGTGCCGGGCGGCCCGCGGGTCCAGCAGCGAGGTGGCCTCGTCCAGCACCAGGGTGTGGGGGTCGGCCAGCACCAGCCGGGCCAGGGCGAGCTGCTGGGCCTGCGGCGGGGTCAGCGAGGTGCCGCCCGAACCCACCTCGGTGTCCAGCCCCTCCGGGAGGGCGTCCACCCAGGCCCCGGCGTCCACCGCGTCCAGCGCGGCCCGCAGTTCGGTGTCGTCCGCCCCGGGCGCGGCCAGCCGCAGGTTGTCCCGCAGGGTGCCGACGAACACGTGGTGCTCCTGGTTGACCAGGGCGACCTCCGAGCGCACCCGCTCGGCCGGCATCCGGGACAGCACCGCCCCGCCGAGGGTGACGCTGCCGCGGCCGGGCGCGTAGATCCCGGCCAGCAGCCGCCCGAGGGTGGACTTGCCCGCCCCGGACGGGCCGACCAGCGCGACCCGGCTGCCCGGGGCGACGTCCAGGCTGATCCCGTGCAGCACGTCCGCGCCCTCGCGGTAACCGAAGCGGACGTCCCGGGCCTCGACCCGGCGGCCCTCCGGACGCGCCGACTCGTCCCCCTCGTGCTCGGGCACCTCGTGCACGCCGACCAGCCGGGCCAGCGAGGCCTGCCCGATCTGCAGCTCGTCGTACCAGCGCAGGATCAGGTCCACCGGGCCGATCAGCATCTGGGCGTACAGCACGCCGGTGGTCAACTGGCCCACGGTGAGCCAGCCCTTGAGGGTGAGCAGCCCGCCGACCACCATGGTGGCCAGCACCGCCGAGCTGTAGACCGCTTCGATCGTCGGGAACCAGACCGAACGCAGCCACAGGGTGTAGCGCTCCCAGGCCAGCCACTCGCGCAGCTTGCGGTCCGTCAGCCGGACCCGCTGCTCGCCCAGGCGCAGCGCCTCGACCGTACGACCGGCGTCCACCGTCTCGGCCAGCACGTTGCTCACCGCCGCGTACCCGGCCGCCTCGTTGCGGTAGGACTGCGGGGCGCGTCGGAAGTACCAGCGGGAGCTGGCCAGCAGCAGCGGCAGACCGACCAGCGAGGTCAGCGCGAGCAACGGCGAGGTGACCAGCAGTGCGCCGATCACCAGCAGCAACGACACCACCGCGACGGCGAGTTCGGGGACCGCCTCGCGCACCGACTTGTCCAGCCGGTCGATGTCGGTGGTGCCCCGGGAGACCAGGTCCCCGGTGCCGGCCCGCTCCAGCACTCCGGTCGGCAGCGCGACCGAGCGGACCAGGAAGTCCTCGCGCAGGTCGGCCAGCACCCGTTCGCCGAGCACCGACCCGCGCATCCGGGACCAGCCGGTGAAGGCGGACTGCACCGCCAGCGCCAGCAGGTACCAGCCGACCGCCGCCGCAATGGTGGCCTCGGCGGTGCCGGTGGCCAGCGACTCGACCAGGCTGCCCAGCACCCAGGGCCCGACCAGCCCGGCCAGGGTGGCCACCGAGTGCAGCGACACCACGGCGGCGAACCCGCGCCGGTGCCGCCGCGCCAGCAGTCCCAGGTAGCGGCGGACGGCGGCCGGGGAGCCGACCGGCAGGGTGGTGGCCGGCCCCTGTTCCTCGTGGACGGGGGGCTTCATGACGTACTCCTCGCTCGTGGGGCCGAACAGCAAGCCGGACGGTGGACGGCGCGGACGCCGTTGACGGCGGTGCTCATACCGACGCGGCCTCCTCGTCCCGGGTGACCACGGCCCGGTAGGCCGGTTCGGTGCGCATCAGTTCGCGGTGCCGGCCGGTCGCGACCACCCGGCCGTCGCACACCAGCGCCACCCGGTCCGCCTGGTCGAGCAGCAGCGGGCTGGTCGCGAACACCACGGTGGTGCGCCCGGCCCGGGTCTCCCGCAGCCCACCGGCGATCCGGGACTCGGTGTGGGCGTCCACCGCGCTGGTCGGCTCGTCCAGCACCAGCACCGGCGGGTCCACCAGCAGCGCACGGGCCAGTGCCAGCCGCTGGCGCTGCCCGCCGGAGAGCGAGCGCCCGCGCTCGGTGATCCGGGCGAGCATCGGATCCCCCGCGCACTCCGGGGAACCGTCCACGATCGCCTCCAGCACGTCCTCGGAGCGGGCCGCGGCGAGCGCCTCGGCAACCGGGATCCGGCCGGAGGAGGGGATGTCCAACAGCTCGGCCAGCGTGCCGGAGAGCAGCACCGGCTCCTTGTCGTGGACCAGCACCGCGGCCCGGGCCTCGGCCAGCGGCACGGAGTCCAGCTCGGTGCCGCCGAGCCGGACGGAGGGCGGTTCCGGCTCGCCCTCGGCCAGCGGGACGTGCCCGCCGAGCCGCTCGGCGAGCGCCCCGGCGAAGTCCGGGTCCCCGCAGACCACCGCGGTCAGCTCGCCCGCCCGGGCGGTCAGCCCGGTGGCCGGGTCGTGCAGGTCGGACCGGCCCGGCCGGGTCAGCACGCCCTCGGCCCCGCCGCCGGTCCGGCTGAGCGAGAGCACCCGCACGGCCCGCCCGGCGGAGACCCGGGCGACGCTCCAGGCGTGCGCCGCCTCGCCCAGGATCCGCAGCGGCGCCGCGAGGAAGGCGGTCGCGCCGTAGACCGCGATCAGGGTGCCGACGCCGAGCTCGCCGGAGGCCGCCAGGCGGGCGCCGTACCACGTCACCCCGACCACGAACAGGCCGGGCAGCAGCACCTGTTGGGCTTGCATCAGCGACCACGTGCGGGCCGAGCGCACCGCCGCCGCGCGGACCTTCTGGGAGGCCGCCCGGTAGCGCTCCAGGAACAGCTCCTCGCCGCCGATGCCGCGCAGGACCCGCAGCCCGGCCACCGTGTCGGCGGCCAGCTCGGTGGCCTTGCCGCCCAGCTCGCGCTGCTTCTCGTAGCGCCGTTCGAACGGCCCGATCAGCGGCCAGACCGAGGCGGCCAGCACCGGGACGCCGAGCAGCACCCCGGCCCCGAGCACCGGTTGGACCACCAGCACCACCGAACTGACGGACAGCCAGACGATCACCGCGGCCCGGACCCGGGCGACCAGTTCGACGTACCAGCCGATCCGCTCGACGTCCCCGCTGCCGACCGCGACCACCTCGCCGGTGGCGATCCGCCGGGACAGCCCGGCCCCGAGGTGCGAGGCCTGACCGGCCACCAACTGCCGTACGTGGCAGGCCGCGTGGATCCAGTTCCAGACCGCCTGCCGGTGCAGCAGCACGGCGCCGAGCGCGGCGACAGCGGACAGCAGCAGCGCGAGGGCGCCGGCCCGCCAGATCCCGCCGGCGTCGGCGTCGACGGCGGCCTGGACGCCGGACCCGAGCGCCACCGGGAACGCGGCCTGGGCGCCCATCTCGACCAGCGCCCAGCAGGTGGCGCGGATCTGCCCGCCGCGCTGGGCGCGTTGCAGCCAGCGGAGGAAGGCCAGGGGTGAGGAGAGGTCGGGACTGCCGGGGTCGGCGAGCGGCAGTGGGGTGAGCGGCATGACACTCCGATGCGAAGGTGCGGGAGGTACCTGGGAGGTACGGAGGTACGGAGGTATCGAGGGAGTGGAGGTACCGGGGAGCGGAGGTGCGAGGTACCGGAATGCGGGAGACAGGGGCGCGGGCCGTACGGCGCGGCCGCCCCGCTCACGCACGAGGACGGGCGATGGACGCGCGGCGCGACTGCGCGGCGACGTCGACGCGTCCGGCGGAGACGCCGGACGGACACGGGGTGGGCACGAAGGACCCGGTCTCAGGAGGTCATGTCCGCGAGCCTGCCAACCCCGGTGTGATCCGCGCAACAGGTTTTCCGCGGCCCCGGCGTACGGCCAGGGCCGCACGCCCCGGCGTACGCCACGCCGTCGTGAAGCCTCGGCAAGGATTCGCCCGGACGGCGGGAACAATCGTGCCGGGGCACCAGTTGCCCCCTTTCGGAACCAATGGACGACCAGGAAGGCACCCCTTCCCGTGAGCAACATCCCCAGCGTCACCCTGAACGACGGCGCGCAGATCCCGCAGCTCGGATTCGGCGTGTGGCAGGTGCCGGACGCCGAGGCCACCCCCGCGGTCCGCACCGCGATCGAGGCGGGCTACCGCTCCATCGACACCGCCGCGATCTACGAGAACGAGACCGGCACCGGCGCGGCCATCACCGAGGCGCTGGCGGGCGGCCTCGCCCGTGAGGACCTCTACGTCACCACCAAGCTGTGGAACTCGGGCACCCGCGACTGGTCGGGCGAGCAGGGCCGCGACGCGGTGCTGCGCGAGTTCGACGCCTCCCTGGAGAAGCTCGGCCTCGACTACCTCGACCTGTACCTGATCCACTGGCCGCGCCCGATGCACGGCACCTTCCTGAACGTCTGGAAGGCCATGGAGCAGCTGAAGGAGGGCGGCCGGGTCAGGTCGATCGGCGTCTCCAACTTCGGCCCCGAGCAGCTGACCCGCCTGCTGGACGAGGCCTCGGTCGCCCCGGCGCTGAACCAGGTCGAGCTGCACCCGTACTTCCCGCAGGAGGAGTTGCGCGCCTTCCACGCCCGGCACGGCATCGCCACCGAGGCATGGAGCCCGCTGGGCCAGGGCGGGGAGCTGCTGGCCGAGCCGGCGCTCGCGCAGATCGCCGAGAAGCACGGCCGCACGGTCGCCCAGGTGGTGCTCCGCTGGCACCTGCAGAGCGGCGTGATCGCCATCCCGAAGTCGGTCACCCCGTCCCGCATCCGGGAGAACCTCGACGTCACCGGCTTCGAGCTGGACGGCGAGGACCTCGCGGCCATCGCCGGTGTCGCCACCGGCAAGCGGATCGGCCCGGACCCGCAGGGCTTCGACTGGAACTGACGACGGCGGCGGGGGCGCCGGCCGAACCGGCCCGGCGCCCCCGACAACGACCGTCGGAACGGATCTGACAGTCGGTCATATCGAAGCACCGCTCCTTCCGGTCAGGGACGAGCGGCACTTCGGTGTGCCCTGATTCACCTGTGCCCACGGTCGGCCGACGTCGACGACCGAGGACTTCAGAACCTTTGGTGAATCGTTTTGGCTATTGTTACCAAAGCTTGGGCTAGAGCCTGGCCGCCTTGGCGATGAGCGCGAGCGCAGCCTCGTGCTCCTCCTCCGCCAGCGGCGCGAGCAGCAGCCGCTGGACCTCGGCCACCCCGGCGGCCGAGCGGTGCAACAGGTCCTGACCCGCCGGCGAGAGCGAGAGCAGGTTGCGCCGCCCGTCCGAGGGGTCGCGCCGGCGCTGCACCAGACCGCGGCGCACCAGCCGGCTGACCATCTCGGCCATCGTGGCCTTGTCCAGCGAGGCCAGCTCGCCGACCGTGCGCTGGTCCGCGCCCGGTTCCAGCTCCAGCGCGTCCAGCACGGCGAACTGCGGAGCCGTCAACTCCGCCCCGACGCGCTCCGACCAGAGCTTGGTGTGCACCTGCTGACCGACCCTGATCAGGTAGCCGATCGCCCGCTGGGCGTCCAGTATCGGCCGCGCGTCGGAGAAGACGGCCACCGCCGCGGGCTCCAGCCTGGCTATCTTGGCCATCACCCGGACGATCTCGACCTGCTCCTCGGGCGTGAGGGGCTCGAACAGCACCCGCTGGACGCGGACCACACCACCGGTGGCCTCGCGCACCGCCTGGGCGCCGCTCTGCGAGAGGGCGAGCAGCTTGCGTCGGCCGTCGGCCGGGTCACGCCTCCGCAGCACGAGGCCGCGGCGGACCAGCCGCGCGACCATCTCCGCCATCGTGGCCTTGTCGAGCGAGGCGCGCTCGCCGACCGTCCGCTGGTCCGCGCCCGGTTCGAGGGCGAGCACCAGCAGGACGGCGAACTGCGGAGCCGTGAGATCGGCTCCGACATGCTCGGACCACAGACGGGTGTGGACCTGCTGCGCAACGCGAATGAGGTGTCCGGGCGACTGCTGCAGTCGCGCGGACACGCGGGTTGTCGGGATCTCCCCCAGCACCATGTATCCGTCCCGATGTCACACCCGGTGTGTGTGGGACACCCGGGTGGGGCAGTAACGGCGAGTGGGCGTCCAGCTATGAGGGAGGGCGCTCCAGCCGTGCAGCCGGTGGCTGCTGGCGGACACTATACAAACGGCGGGCCCTTGCTGGCAGGCAGGGGCGGATAGTAGACGCAGGTTCGGCAACATTGGCATATTTACGCGCTGCCACGCCCTTGCAGTAACCCGTTCTCAGCACAAAGCCGACCGGTCGGTCCTTACCGACCGTCACCTGCACCTCTCCACCCTGGCCGCCACCCCTACCCGCCGGTAGGGTGTGGGCACCCTCTCCGGGGGCACTCCCCGGAGGCACCCCCGAGAGAGACGAGAGCGAGCATGACCGAGCAGAGCACCGCCCCCCGGGTCGCGGTCGTCACCGGCGCCGCCCGCGGGCTGGGCGCCGCCACCGCCGTGCGGCTGGCCGCCGACGGCTACGCGGTCGCGGTCCTGGACCTGGACGAGGCGGCCGGCAAGGACACCGTCGACCGGATCACCGCCGCCGGCGGGCGGGCCCTGGCCGTCGGCGCCGACGTCTCGGACGCCGAGCAGGTCCAGGCCGCCGTCGACCGGGTGGTCGCCGAGCTCGGCGCCCCCGTCGTCCTGGTCAACAACGCGGGCGTGCTCCGCGACAACCTCCTCTTCAAGATGTCCGAGTCCGACTGGGACACGGTCATGAACGTTCACCTGCGCGGCGCCTTCCTGATGACCCGCGCGGTGCAGAAGTACATGGTGGACGCCGGTTTCGGCCGCATCGTCAACCTCTCCTCCTCGTCCGCCCAGGGCAACCGCGGCCAGGCCAACTACTCCGCCGCCAAGGCCGGCCTGCAGGGCTTCACCAAGACTTTGGCCATCGAGCTGGGCAAGTTCGGCATCACGGCCAACGCCGTCGCCCCCGGCTTCATCGCCACGGACATGACGGCGGCCACCGCGGCCCGGGTCGGCATGGACTTCGAGGACTTCAAGCGCGCTGCGGCCTCCCAGATCCCGGTCCAGCGGGTCGGCGAGCCGGAGGATGTCGCCAACACCATCTCCTTCCTCGCCGGCGAGGGCGCCGGCTTCGTCTCCGGCCAGGTGATCTACGTCGCGGGCGGCCCCCTCGACTGAGCACGGAACCTACACAGGGTTACCACGGAGTGGGAAGCCGGGCGAACCGGCCTCCCGCTCCGTTTCCTTTACCGGGGCTTTTGCAGAATCATTCGAAGACCACACGGGCATTCGATCCTGGAATACTGGAAATCACTCCCCGGGTCACCCTGGGGCGACCCAATTGTCGATTTCCCGGGAAAATGACAATTTGCTCCGGGATACCCCCGGTCGGATGGGTATGGTCACCCTCGTGCAATCCAGAAGTACCGCCGCTCGCATTCCGCGGCAGGAGCCGGGACACCGCACCGACGACCGCAGGGAACTCCCGGCCGCCGACCGCGCCCCGGCCCGCGTGCCCGGTCCGACCCGCCCCGGCCTGACCGGACCCGGTCCGACCCGCCCCGGCCCGACCGGCCGCGCCCACGGCGAACCCGGCTGGCCCCCGATGAGCCGCCGCCGGGCCGCCCTGTTCGCCGGGACCTTCGCGGTCTACCTCCTGGTGCTGGCCGGGGTGCTGCTCAACACCGACCTGGTCGACCTCGACTGGTCGGTCCGCCTGCTGCGCCCGTACGAGCGGTGGCCCAGCCTGGAACCGCTGCTCAACGCCTGGGTGGTGGTCGGCCAGCGCGGGCCCAGCGCCATCGCCGCCTTCGCCTGGCTGCTCTGGCGCGCCCGTCGACTCGGCCGGCTGCGCCCGCTGCTGGTCATGGGCGTCGCCCTGCTGCTCCTCAACGTCACGGTCGGGGCGGTCAAGATCATCACCGGCCGGCTCGGCCCGCACTACGCCCAGTACGTCGGCTCGCCCGAGCTGTTCTCCGGCGGCACCATCTTCCCCTCCGGCCACACCGCCAACGCCGTGGTCACCTGGGGCGTGCTCGCCTACCTCGCCGCCCGCTGGCGGCGCACCGGCGCGGTGATCGCCGCCGCCACCGCCTGCTCGATCGGCCTGACCACCGTCTACCTGGGCACCCACTGGGTCTCCGACGTACTGGCCGGCTGGGCCGCCGGGCTGCTGGTACTGCTCTCCCTGCCGCTGCTGGAACCCCTGCTCGCCGTCGCCGAGCAGCGCCTCCACCGGCGGTTCGCCCGCTGAGCCCCGACGCCCGCTGAGCCCCACGCCCGGGAGGGCTACCCCTCCCAGCTGCGCTCGACCACACCGTCCCGCACCGCGAGGTTGAGCCGCCCCTCCCGGTACTCCATGGTGATCAGCTGCCCCGGCTCCAGCACCCGGACCGAGGCCCAGCCGTGCCGCCGGGCGAGCTCCCGGGCCCGCTCGATCCGCAGCCCCGCGTACCCCTCGGCGTCCTCGCCGCCCGTGCCCGCCCCCGCGGCGTCCGACCCCGTCATCGCGCCTCCCCGGCTCTCCCCCTCGACGTACGCTGGAATCGTAGCCCGCACCCGCGCGGCCCGGAGGTGAACGGCGATGCGCACCACCACCCCGCGACGGTGGCGCAGCGGCACCGAGCCGGCCACCGCCCGCAGCGACCTCAGGCTCCGCTACCTGCTCGCGATGACCTTCACCCCGCTGTTCGCGCTGGGAACGGTGGGCTTCGCGCTCTGGGCGGCCTCCTCGCCGGTGGACGGCGCGCCCAGCCGGGGCACCCTGACCGGTTTCGCGATCGCCCTCGGGCTGATCACCCTGTTCGCCGTCGTCGACCTCGTGGTGGTGATCCGGCGCCGCCGGACCGAGCTCTGACGCGGTGTCTCCCCGGGAGTGGGGGGTCGGGCCCGCCCCGATACCACCCCCCCCCCCCACCCCGGTGGCGCCCCCCGGGTGGAGCACGGGGCGGCCCCAAAACAACCAAAACGCCGAGC
>NZ_JBVJLM010000015.1:0-101100 GCF_055584725.1 Kitasatospora sp. NPDC101108 | reverse complement strand
TGGTCGCTCTCGTGGTGGGGCTCGGGCGGCGCCGCCCCGCGCTCTGCCGGGGTGTCGCCCCGGTCGTGGGAAGTCGGCCCGGCCGACTTCCCACTCCCCGCCCGACTACCGGTTGCCCACCGCCTGTTTCACCAGGGTCCGGCCGAAATCCCACATCAGGCCGTTCCCCCGGTGGGCCTCGTCCATGATCTCGGTGAAGGCGTCCAGGAACCGGTCCACGTCCCGATCGGTGATGATCAGCGGTGGAATGAGCTTGATCACCTCCAGGTGGTCCCCGGACACCTGGGTCAGGATCCGGTGCCGCTGGAGCAGCGGGACGACCACCATCTGCGCGAACAGCCCCTTGCGCGCCGCCTGGAGGGCCGTCCAACCGGTGCGCAGCCTCAGTGACTTGGGCCGGCCGAACTCGATGCCGATCATCAGCCCGCGGCCGCGCACCTCGGCGAGCAGCTCGTACCGGTCTATCAGCTCGGTGAGCCGCTCGTGGAGCCGGTCGCCGACCTGCCGGGCGTTCTCCACCACCTTCTCCTCGCGCATCACCTCCAGGGTCGCCAGCCCGGCCGCCATCGCCTGGGCGTTGGACCCGAAGCTGGCCGAGTGCACCAGCACCCGGTCCATCGAGGAGTACACCTTCTCGAAGATCCAGCCCTTGCCGAGCGTCGCCCCGATCGGCACGTACCCGCCGGAGAGCGCCTTGGCCGCGCACACCAGGTCGGGGAGCACGCCCTCCTCGTGCTGGTAGGCGAAGAACTCGCCGGTGCGGCCGATCCCGGTCTGCACCTCGTCGCAGATCAGCAGCGCCTTGTGCTCGTGCAGCAGCGCCTGGGCGGCGCGCAGCCAGCCCGGCGGCGGCGCCTGGACGCCCTTGCCCTGGACCGGCTCCACGATCAGCGCCGCGACGTCCCCGCGCTTCAACTCCTTGGCCAGCGCCCCGAGGTCGCCGAGCGGGACGGCGGTGTCCGGCAGCAGCGGGTCGAAGCCCTTGCGGAAGCCGGCCTCGCCGTTGACCGACAGCGAGCCGGCGGTCAGTCCGTGGAAGGCGTGGTCGGCGTAGAGGACGCGCCTTCGGCCGGTGGCGCAGCGGGCGAACTTCAGCGCGGTCTCCACCGCCTCGGTACCGCTGTTGCCGAAGAACACCCGGTCCAGCCCGGGCGCGTGGGAGAGCAGCCGCTCGGCCAGCAGCCCGGGCAGCGGCGAGCAGTCGAAGCGGACCAGGTCCGGCAGGTCCAGATCCATCACCTGCTGGACCGCCGAGCGCACCGTCGGGTGGTGCCGGCCGAGGGCGAAGATGCCGAAGCCGGCCAGCATGTCGAGGTACTCGTTGCCCTCGGCGTCGTAGAAGTACTGGCCCTCCGCGCGCTCGTAGTACTTGTCGAAGCCGATGGTGCGCAGCATGCGCGGCAGCTGGGGGTTGAGGTAGCGGCTGTGCAACTCGTAGCGTTCGCGGCCGCGTTCGGCGAGGAGCGCGGCGAGGTCGAAGGCGGTGCGGTCTGGTTCAGCCGGCATGGCGCGGGTTCGCTCCTCGGGTCGGTAGCAGGTTCTTGGCGACGACGGCGGTCTGGGCCGCGACACCGGTGCCGGTCAGGCCGGTCTCCTCCAGGATCTCGCCGCGGGCGGCGTGGGCGAGGAACTCCTGCGGCAGGCCGAGTACCCGCACGGGGACGTCCACGTCGGCGTCCCGCAGCGCCTGGGAGACGGCCGAACCCACGCCACCGGTACGTCCGTTGTCCTCGACGGTGACCACCAGCCGGTGGGCGGCGGCGAGTTCGGGCAGCGCCGGGTCGACCGGCTTGACCCAGCGCGGGTCGACCACGGTCGACGTGAAGCCCTCGGCGAGCAGCAGCCGGGCGGCGTCCAGGCAGGCGGAGGCGGTGCTGCCGACGGCCAGCAGCAGGATCTCCGGCGCGGGCCCGGTGCGCAGCAGCACGTCCGTCCCGCCGATCCGCTCGACCGCCGGGACGGTCGGTCCGACGTTCCCCTTGGGGAAGCGGACCACGGTCGGCGCGTCCTCGACCTCGACGGCCTCGCGCAGCTGGGCCCGCAGCTGCTCGGCGTCGCGCGGCGCGGCGAGCCGCAGCCCGGGGACGACCTGGAGGATCGACATGTCCCACATGCCGTTGTGCGAGGCCCCGTCCGAGCCGGTCACCCCGGAGCGGTCCAGCACGAAGGTGACGCCCAGCCGGTGCAGGGCGACGTCCATCAGGACCTGGTCGAAGGCCCGGTTCAGGAAGGTCGAGTACACCGCCACCACCGGGTGCAGCC
Source organism: Kitasatospora sp. NPDC101108 (assembly GCF_055584725.1). NCBI lineage: Bacteria > Bacillati > Actinomycetota > Actinomycetes > Kitasatosporales > Streptomycetaceae > Kitasatospora > Kitasatospora sp. NPDC101108. The sequence goes on along the minus strand of NZ_JBVJLM010000015.1, from coordinate 98,838 downwards.
CGCCGGTGGCCAGGCCCGCCGCGCTGGTGACGGCGTGCTGTTCGGCGATCCCGACGTCGAAGGTCCGGTCCGGGTAGGCCTTGGCGAACGGCGCCAGTCCGACGGGCTGGAGCATCGCGGCGGTGACCGCCACCAGGTCCGGCCGCTCGGCGCCGAGCGTGACCAGCTCCTCCCCGAACACCGAGGTCCAGGAGATCCCGGCGCTGGGCGAGATCGGCAGGCAGGTGTACGGGTCGATCGGGTTGACGGCGTGGAAGCGGTCCGCCTCGTCCTGCTCGGCGGGCAGGTAGCCGCGGCCCTTGACGGTCAGGCAGTGCACGATGACCGGTCCGCCGAAGTTGCGGGCCTGCCTCAGCGCCTGTTCCACCGCGCCCACGTCGTGGCCGTCGATCGGCCCGAGGTACTTCAGCCCGAGGTCCTCGAACATGCCCTGCGGGGCGAAGGCGTCCTTGAAGCCCTTCTTGGCGCCGTGCAGCGCGTCGAAGATCGGCTGCCCGACCAGCGGGGTGCGCTGCAGCGCCTCCTTGCCGAGGGCGAGGAAGCGCTCGTAGCCCTGGGTGGTGCGCAGGGTGGCCAGGTGGTGGGCGAGCCCGCCGATCGTCCTGGCGTAGGAGCGCTCGTTGTCGTTGACGACGATGACCAGCGGCCGGTCCTTGGCGTCGGCGATGTTGTTGAGCGCCTCCCAGGCGAGGCCGCCGGTGAGCGCGCCGTCGCCGATCACCGCGACGGTGTGCCGGTCCTGCTGGCCGAGCAGCTGGGCGGCCTTGGCCAGCCCGTCGGCGTAGGAGAGGGCGGTGGAGGCGTGCGAGTTCTCGACCAGGTCGTGCTCGGACTCGGCCCGCGAGGGGTAGCCGGACAGCCCGCCCTTCATCCGCAGCCGGGAGAAGTCCTGGCGGCCGGTGAGCAGCTTGTGGACGTAGCTCTGGTGCCCCGTGTCGAAGACGATCCGGTCGTACGGCGAGTCGAACACCCGGTGCAGCGCGATGGTGAGCTCCACCACGCCGAGGTTGGGCCCGAGGTGGCCGCCGGTGCGGGTGACGGCGTCGATCAGGAAATCGCGGATCTCGTCGGCGAGCAGCGGCAGTTCGGACGCGGGGAGCTTGCGCAGCTCGGCCGGGGACGTGACGTGGGAGAGCAGTGACATGGGTACACCTCACGACTGGAGCGGTGCGGTGGTGCTCCGCCCGGCGGGGCGGGGCCGGCCCGGGCACGGTGGCCCGGGCCGGACGGGAGCTCGGGGCGGTACGGCTTCTGGGCCGGGCGGCGCCGGCCCGGTCTCAGTGCCCGCGGCCGGAGCTGACGGTCTCGGTGATCGCGCGCAGCGACTGCTGGAGCGAGCCCATGGTCGCGAGGACGGCGGTCGGCTCGTAGCCGCAGTGGGCCATGCAGTTCTCGCAGCGCGGATCCTTGCCGCGCCCGTACTTGCTCCAGTCGGTCTTCTCGACCAGCTCGCGGTAGGTCGGCACGTAGCCGTCGGCCATCAGGTAGCAGGGCCGCTGCCAGCCGAACAGCGAGTAGTTGGGGATGCCCCAGGGGGTGCACTCGAAGTCGGCCTTGCCCTCCAGGAAGTCGAGGAAGAGCGGACTGTGGTTGAGGCGCCAGCGCTTGCGGTTGCCGCCGGCGAAGGCCTTGCGGAAGAGCTCCCTGGTCTGCTCGACGCCGAGGAAGTGCTCCTGGTCGGGGGCCTTCTCGTACGCGTAGGCCGGGGAGATCATCATCTCGTCGACCTTGAGCTCGTCGTTGAGGTAGTCGAGGACGTCGATGACGGTCTGCGGGGTGTCGGTGTTGAAGAAGGTGCTGTTGGTGGTCACCCGGAAGCCGCGCCGCTTGGCCTCCTTGATCGCCGCCACCGCCTCGTCGAAGGTGCCCTCCTTGGCCACCGACTCGTCGTGCCGCTCGCGCAGGCCGTCGATGTGCACGGCGAAGGTGAAGTAGGGCGAGGGCTTGAACTTGTCCATCTTCTTGCGCAGCAGCAGCGCGTTGGTGCAGAGGAAGACGTACTTGCGGCGCTCCACCAGCTGCCGGACGATCTCGTCGATCTGCGGGTGCATCAGCGGCTCGCCGCCGGCGATCGAGACCATCGGGGCACCGGACTCCAGGACCGCGCCGACCGCCTGGGCGACGGGCATCCGCTGCTTGAGCACGCCCGCCGGGTGCTGGATCTTGCCGCAGCCCTCGCAGGCGAGGTTGCAGGCGAACAGCGGCTCCAGCTCCACGATCAGCGGGAACTTGTCCCGTCGCTTGAGCAGCTTCTGCTGCATCAGGTAGGTGCCGACCCGCACGGTCTGGCGCAACGGCATGGCCATGGCTAGCTCGCCTCCTGGGGGAGCATCGAGGATGTGGGGTGGTTCAGGTCTGCGGAGCCGTCGCCGGGCTCCTGCCGGTACCAGTCGACCAGGGCGGGTACCGTCGCCCGAAGGGTCCGCCAGGCGCGCATCCCGGCGGGCAGGGTGCCGGGGCGCAGCAGTTCGTGGTCGGGGGTGTCGACCACCACGCGCAGCACCGCGACGGGCAGGACCGGGCGCACCTCCCGCAGCGCGGCGAGCACGGCGGCGGCCTCCATGTCGACGGCGAGCGCGCCCAGCCGGTGCAGGGCGCGCCGTTCGATGCCGCGCACCACGTGGTCGGCGGTGTGGTGCACCCCGGTGTGCACGGTCAGGCCCTGCTCCTTGAGCGCCCGGGCCAGCTCCGGCCCGGAGTCGACCGGGTAGAGGTGGCCCTCGGCGTCGCGCACGCCGTCGGCGGCCACCACGTCGCCCGGTGCCACGCCCGGCCCGACGGCGGCGCCGAAGCCCGCCACCACGACCGCGCCGTAGCTGCCCGGGGCCGAGCCGAGCAGCCTGCGGACGGCCGACCCGGCACGCCGCCGGCCGACCCCGGTGCGCACCAGCACCACGGACCCGCCGGCCGCGCCGCGCCAGTCCCCGCCGCGCAGGGCCCACACCTCGGGGCCCAGCGCGCAGAGCACCAGCAGGGGTGCGGTGGTCACCGCGCCGCCCCGATCGCCGGGGCACCGCCGGGCTTGACCATGCCCGGCGCGCCGTTGAGGTAGCGGCCGAGCGCGGTGACCGGGAAGACCAGCCGGTACAGGTGGTAGTTGATGGAGAAGTCCCAGGGGAAGCCGGTGCCGGTGAACTGCGGCTCGTCCCAGGTCCCTTCGGGGAGCTGGGTGCGCACCAGCCACTCCACGCCGCGTTCCACCGCGGGGTTGGCCCGGCCGTCCGGGCCCTCGCCGGCCGCGAGCAGCGCCATCAGCGCCCAGGCGGTCTGCGAGGCGGTGGACTCGCCGCGCCCGGCCCAGCGCGCCGGGTCCTCGTAGGAGCGCATGTCCTCGCCCCAGCCGCCGTCGGTGTTCTGCCGGTCCTCCAGCCAGCGCACCGCCCGGCGGATCGCCGGGTGCTCGTCCGGGACCCCGGCCGCGACCAGGGCGGGCAGCACCGAGCCGGTGCCGTAGATGTAGTTGGTGCCCCAGCGGCCGAACCAGGAGCCGTCGGCCTCCTGGTTGCGCAGCAGCCACTCGATGCCGCGCCGGGTCCGCGGGTCGCGGGCCCGGCCGGTCTCGGCGAGCATCTCCACCACGTGGGCGGTGACGTCGGCGGACGGCGGGTCGACCACCTCGCCGAAGTCGCAGAACGGCAGCTTGTTCGGCAGCAGGCTGGTGTTGTCGACGTCGAAGGCGCCCCAGGCGCCGTTCTTGGACTGCATGCCGAGGTTCCACCGCACGCCCCGGTCCACCGCCGCCTCGACCTTCGCCGGATCGGGGTGGGCGACCCGGCGCAGGGCGAGCACCACCTCGGCGGTGTCGTCGATGTCGGGGTAGGTGTCGTTCTCGAACTCGAAGGCCCAGCCGCCGGCCGGCAGCGAGGGCCGCTGGACCGACCAGTCGCCGCGCTTGCGGATCTCCTCGCCGAGCATCCAGTCGACGGCGGAGACCAGCGCCGGGTGGTCGGCCGGCACCCCGGCGTCGACCAGGGCGATGGTGGCCAGGCAGGTGTCCCAGACCGGGGACTGGCAGGCCTCCATCCAGCGCATGCCGTCCTCGGTGTGCACGGTGAAGCGGTCGAAGGAGGAGAGGCCGGCCTTCACCACCGGGTGCTCCAGCTCGTAGCCCTCCAGGTGCAGGGCGATCAGCGAGTAGACGGCCGGCGGCTGGATGCCGCCCCAGCAGCCGTCGGCCTCCTGCCGCTCGACGATCCAGCGGCAGGCCTGGGCGACGGCGAGCCGCCGGAGCGGCCGGAAGGCCCGGTGGTGGTAGGCGTGCAGCACCTTGTCCAGGCGCTCGAACAGGCCGTCCCAGCTGGTGGCGGGGGCGAGCGGCCGGTCGGGGTACGGGTGGTCCGGGTCGGTGTGCAGCTCGGTGAGCGCGAAGGGGGCCGGACGGACCGGGCGGTGGGCCGAGACGACGGTCAGCGGGACGATGGTCTGGCGGGCCCAGCAGCCGAAGGCGTAGATGTTCAGCGGCAGCCACTTGGGCAGGAAGATGATCTCGGGCGGCATCTCGGGCAGCCGCTCCCAGGGCCACCAGCCGAAGAGCGCGAGCCAGATCCGGGTGAACACCCGGGCGGCCGCGATGCCCCCGGCGGAGCGGACGTACCGCGCGGCGGCCAGCATGTGCGGGGCGTCCGGGTCGTCACCGGCGAGCTTGAGGGCGACGTACGCCTCGACGGTCGTGGACAGTTCGGCCGGTCCGCCGTGGAAGGTGGCCCAGGTGCCGTCCTCCCGCTGCTGGGACCGGATCCACTCGGCGGTGGCCCGGGTCTGCTCCTCCGTCCGGATGCCCAGGAACTGGCGGAGCAGTAAGTCTTCGGCGTCCATGGTGACGTTGGTCTCCAGGTCGCCCTTCCACCAGCCCTCGGAGGACTGCAGCGAGAGCAGGTGGGTGGTGGCACGCGCCAGGGCCTCGCGCGCGTCGCCGGGCCGCCCGTCCGCCTCACCGGCCGGCCGCGGCCGGTCGGTGTCCTCGGGCTGCCACCGCCCCGTACCCAGCAGGGCCGGGGGGCGGTCGCCCACCGCGACCGGCTCGGAATCGTACTCAGGGTCGAGCCGGCCGTCCGCGGTTGCTGTCAACGTAACGTCACCTCTCTCGTACCACCACGAATTCGGCGAGTGCGACGAAGTGCTCGCGCACCGCGTCGGACATGGGCACCTCGTCCAGGGCGGCGAGGGCAGTCGTGTGCTGGCGGCGGGCCTCCTCCTGGGTCCAGGCCCGGCCTCCGGCCTCCTCGATCAGCGCGGCCCGGGCGGCGAGCTCGGGCTCGCTCTCCTCGCCCCGGCCCTTCGGGTCCGCGAGCGCCTCGGCGAGCCGGCGCGAGGCGGCCCCGCCCTCGGCGAGCGCGGCGGCGACCGGCAGGGACTTCTTGCGCTGGCGCAGGTCGCCCCAGTGCGGCTTGCCGGTGACCTCGGTCGCGCCCCAGATGCCGAGCAGGTCGTCCACCGCCTGGAAGGCCAGGCCCAGGTGGTGGCCGTAGCGCTGGAGCGCGCCGGAGACCTTGTCGTCGGCCCCGGCCAGCACGGCGCCGATCGCCGAGGCGGCGGCCAGCAGGGCCGCCGTCTTGCCGCCCTCCATCTCCAGGCACTCGGCGACGGTGACGCTGTCGCGCTGTTCGAAGGCGACGTCCATGGCCTGGCCGTCGATCAGGCGGCGGGTCGCGGTGGTGAGCAGCCGGACGGCACGCGCGGCGTCGGCCGGGGTGGTGCCGCCGGTGTCCCCCGCGTCGAGCAGCACCTCCGTGCCGAGCGTCGCCAGGGCGTCGCCGACCAGGATCGCCTGGGCCGGTCCGAAGACCGTCCACGCGGTGGCCCGGTGCCGTCGGGTCTCGTCACCGTCCATCAGATCATCATGGAGCAGGGAGAAGTTGTGCACCAGTTCAACAGCCACCCCACCGGGCACGCCGACCTCGGCCGCCGCACCGGCGGCCTGGGCCGAGAGCAGCGCCAGCGCCGGGCGCACGGCCTTGCCGCCGTCCCCCTCCACCGGAGTGCCGTCCCGGTCGATCCAGCCGAAGTGGTACGCCGCGACGGTGTCCATCGGTGCGGCCAGACGGGCGACGGTGGCCCGTAGCGGCGGGGTGCAGAGCGTACGGCTGCGGGCGAGCAGCTCCGGCACCGAGACCGGTTCGGCATGCGCCGTGCCTCCGACGGCGAAGCCGGTGCGTGACTCCACGTGCGTTCCCTCTCCCTCGTGGTGCCGGACCGCACGGGGCGGCCGGGTGCTGTCGGTGCGGCTGGTGTCGATGCCGGTGCGGTCGGTGCGGGTACCGGCGGTGCGGGTACCGGCGGTGCTGGTGCCGGCGGTGCTGGTGCCGGCGGTGGCGGAGCGAACGGTGTCCGTACGGCCGATGGGGCCGATGGGGCCGACGGTACGCCCGTCGGCTCTGGCGGGCTCCCCGGCGACGGGGCCCGCCGTCACCTGGGCCACCGCCCGTCGCCCCGGTCCACCGGCACCCGGGCACCGGCCGCGGCCAGCGCGGCGTCGGCGGCGGCGTGGCCGCTGCGCACCGCGCCCTCCATGGTCGCGGGCCAGCCGGTGGCGGTCCACGCGCCGGCCAGCAGCAGGCCGGGGACGCCGGTCGCGGCCCCGGGGCGCAGCTCGGCGCTGCCGGGCGCCCCGTCGAAGGTGGCGGTGCGCTCCCGGGTGACGAAGAAGTCCAGCACCTCGGCGTCCGCGGCGGCCGGGAGCAGCCGGGCCAGCTCGGGCAGGTAACGGCGGCGCAGCTCGGCCACCGGCAGGTCGATCTCGTCCCGCACGGCGGACTGGGAGAGCGCCAGGTACTGGGCGCCGGGGTGGGCGCGGCCGAGCCCGGTGCCGGCCAGGCCGGAGTGGGTGGTGCGGTCGAAGACCCACTGGACCGGGCTGCCGAGCGCGGCGAAGAACGGCCGGCGCAGCACCTTGCGGTCGTAGACCACGTGCACGTTGAGGATCGGCGTGGTGCCGAACTCCGCCAGCCGCTCCTGCCCGGGGACGGCGCCGGACGGCAGCAGGGCGGCCGCGGTGTCCTGGGCGCCGGCCAGCACGACGGTGTCGGCGGTGAGCAGCTGCCCGTCCTCCAGCCGGACGGCGTGCTGGGGTGCGGCGGGCTTGAGTTCCGCGACCCGGGCGCGCAGCAGCACCCGCACGCCGGCGCGTTCCAGCTCGGCGAGCGCCCGGTCGTGGTGGATCACGCCGAGCGGGACGGCGGGGACGCCGATGTCGGAGGCCCCCGGGTCGGAGAGCAGACCGGTCTTGAAGACCATGGCGGCGAGCGCCAGCGACACCTCGTCGGCCCGGGCGTTCAGGGTGGCGACGCCGACCAGGTCCCAGAGCGCGGCGGTGGTGGCGGCGTTCTGGCCGTTGCGGCGCAGCCACTCGCCGAAGGAGAGCCGGTCCAGCGCCGGGTCGGCGAGGTCCAGGCCCTTCAGGGCGAGCGCGCCGCGGACCACCCTGGCGCGGTCGGCCGGCGACAGGTGCGGGTAGCGGGCGAGGCTGCCGGCCAGGTGCAGCGGAACGGGCAGGCCGGCCCGGCGCAGTCGGCCCAGCGTGCGCACCGGGGCGTGCTCGGGGCCGGTGACGGAGAGCACCGGGACGTCCAGGCGGTCCTGGAGGTGGGTCATCCGGGCGGCGCCGAGGCGCTCCAGCAGGCCGCGGTAGGCGGTGCAGCAGCGCAGGAAGACGTGCTGGCCGTTGTCGACGGTCAGCTCCCCGCGCTGGAAGGAGAACGCCAGACCGCCGAGCCGGGGGCGCCCCTCGGCCAGGGTGACGTCGTGGCCGGCGTCGGCCAGTCGCAGTGCGCTGGTGATCCCGGCCAGGCCGCCGCCGACCACGACGGCGGCCGGGCGCGCGGCATCGGCTCGCCCGGTCATCGGCCCTCCCCCTCGCTCGACCGCCCGGTGGCGGCCGGTGTGGCCGGCGCGCTGGCGGCCGGCACCCTCGTGGTCAGCATCGTGCTCAACGCGGCTCTACCCGGATGTGATTCCCCGCTGACACAGCGTGACAGAACCGTGGCGAGAATCAAGAACGCCCCCCGGCGAGCCCGGAAAGCGCGACGTACGCCTTCTCCCAGCCCGGCAGCGAGACCCGGCCGCGTAGCACCGACTCGGGATCGGCGGCGATCCGGCCGAGCAGCCGGTGGTAGATCCCGGCCATCGCGGCGGTGCAGGCGCGGCTGCGGCGGTCGAGCATCGGCAGCAGCCGCAGGCCCTCCTCGAAGGCGGCCTGGGCGCGGGCGGCCTCGAAGGCCACCAGGCCGGTGAAGTCGGCGCCGACCGGCGGCTTGGACAGCGCGAAGCCCTGCTCGCAGCCGAACCGGACCAGGTCCTCGGTGGGCAGGTAGGTGCGGCCGTTCAGGGCGTCCTCGCGCAGGTCGCGCAGGATGTTGGTGAGCTGCAGGGCCAGGCCCAGGGTGTCCGCGTAGCGCGCCCCGCGCTCCGGGTCCTCGCAGCCGTAGACGCCGAGCGAGAGCCGGCCGATGGCGCCGGCCACGCAGCGGCAGTAGACCTTCAGCTCCTCGTACGTCTGGTACTCGGCGCCCTTGAGGTCCATCTCCACGCCGTCGATCAGCTCGTCGAAGCCGCCGAGCGGGATCGGGAAGCGCCGGGCCGCGTCGGCCAGGGCGACCTTGATCGGGTCGGTGTCGTCCTCGGCGACCGTCCCGGAGCGGACCTCGTCCACCAGTTCCCGGGTGCGCACCAGCGCCTCGGCCTTGCGGTCGGCCGGGAGGTCGCCGTCGCCGATGTCGTCCACCCGGCGGGCCAGCGCGTACAGGGCCGACATGGCCAGCCGCTTGGGTTCGGGCAGCAGCCGGATGCCGTAGCTGAAGTTGCGCGCCTGCAGCCCGGTGACTGCCTCGCAGTACCGGTACGCCGCCATGACCTGGGCCGACGCCAGTGGTGATGCCGCCACTCGGGCGTTCACCTTCCCTTCGCGAAGATGGCCGCCGCCTTCACTGCGAGGCGGCGCTTGTCCGGCTTCGCCTGCCGGGCGAGCACGTCGAACCCGGCGTCCTCGACGGCCGCCAGGGCCGCGTAGCCGCCTGCGGTGAATCCCGCCAGGAGCAGTCGAAGCCTCCCCCGAACCGTACCTACCAATGGTGCGCCTCGGTCGAGCAGGGTGCGGGCCCGTTCGGCCTCGAAGGCGATCAGTTCCCGCACCGCTCCGGTCGCGCGGGGGGCGGCGAGCTCCTCCTCGGTGACGCCGAAGCGTTCGAGATCCTCGGTGGGGAGGTAGATCCGGCCGCGGGAGAGGTCCTCGGCCACGTCCTGGAGGTGTTCGACCACCTGGAGGGCGGTGCAGATCGCGTCGGAGAGGGCGATCCGCTCGGGGGTGGAGACGCCCGCGATGGCCAGCACCAGGCGGCCGACCGGGTCGGCGGAGAGCGTGCAGTAGCCGGCCAGGTCGTCGTAGGTGGGGTAGCGGCTGGTGGTCTGGTCCACCCGGTTGGCCTCGATCAGACGGCGGAACGGCTCGGGGGTCAGCCCGTGCCGGTCGACCAGCGGGACGAGGGCGCTCATCAGCGGATGGCGGGGCGGTTCGGCGTCGGCGGAGCGCAGGGCGGTCTCGAACGCCCGGTCGAGGTCGCGCTCCAGCCCGTCGAGCAGGGCGAGCCGGAAAGCGGTCTCCGCCGGGCTCGGCGGGCCGCACTGGGCCGAAGGGGTGGCGGGGGGCCGCTGCTCGACCCCGAGCAGGGCGGCGGTGGCGGCCGGGTCGGCCAGGTCGCCGTCGCCGGCGTCGTCGACCAGCCGGGCGAAGCCGTAGGCGGCCATCAGGTCGTCGCGCCAGGCCGCGGGCAGGAAGAAGGGGGCGACCGGGAAGTTCTCCGCACCCGCCTTCTCCAGGGTCTGTCCCACGGAAGGGTTCACCGGCGTATCTCTGGGCTGGGCCGAAGCCGACACTGCAGTCACTCCCCCGTTCTACACCGCTGGGTACCACCGGTCCGACTCGGACACGCGTCCGAGCGCGGGCGTCACGCACGGCACAGCGCCCCCGCGCCCCCAGCCTGACACCACGCGACGCGCCCGAGAAGAGCGCCCCGCCCGGCGCACGGTGGCGCTCACCCCCGCGGGGACGGCCAGCCGGACTAGCGCGGCCGGCGCCGGGCCGAACGCCGAAGGGCCGGCACCGGAGCGTTCCGGGGCCGGCCCTCAGGAGCCAGGGCTCTTCCGAGGCGGACGGCTACGGGCGCTCGCCGCGCTCGTAGCGGCCGACGACCTCGTCGGTCGGGCCGTCCATGACCAGCTCGCCCGCCTCGATCCAGATGGTCCGCTCGCAGACCTCGCGGATCGAGTTGTTGTCGTGGCTGACCAGGAAGACCGTACCGGCGGAGCCGCGCAGCTCGTCGATGCGCCTCTTGCTGCGCTGCTGGAAGGCCTGGTCACCGGTGGCCAGCGCCTCGTCGATCAGCAGCACGTCGTGGGTCTTGGCGGCGGCGATCGAGAAGCGCAGCCGGGCGCCCATGCCGGAGGAGTAGGTGCGCATCGGCAGGGAGATGAAGTCTCCCTTGTCGTTGATCCCGGAGAAGTCGACGATCTCCTGGTAGCGCGCCCGCACCTCGGCCGGGGTCATGCCCATCGCCAGGCAGCCGAGGACGACGTTGCGCTCACCGCTGAGCTCGTTCATCAGGGCCGCGTTGACGCCCAGCAGCGAGGGCTGGCCGTTGGTGTAGATGCCGCCCTTCTCGGTCGGCAGCAGGCCCGCGATGGCGGCCAGCATGGTCGACTTGCCGGAGCCGTTGGAGCCGATCAGGCCGATCGCCTCACCCTTGTACGCGGTGAAGCTGATGCCCTTCACCGCGTGCACCTCGCGCACGCCGGCGGCGCGCTTGCGGCTGACGATGCGGCTCAGCGCCGAGGTGGCGCTGCCCTTGCCGGAGCCGGCGCCGTGCACCCGGTAGACGATGTGCACGTCGTCGACGACGACGGTGGGCTCGCGGGCCACCTTGGTGTCCGCAACGGTGTCGCGCTTGCTCAGGTCGGTGTCAGCCACGGCCGTACTCCTCCTCGGCCTTCCAGAAGAAGACGTATCCGATGACGAACATGCCGACGCCCCAGGCCACGCCGTACGTCCACTGGTGCGGCGGCAGCGACTGGTGGGCGGGCAGGTGCTTGTTGTAGACGACCGGTGCGAAGGCGTGCCGGAGCAGGTCCATGTAGACCGAGGCCGGGTTCACGTTGCAGATCACCTGGATGTAGTGCGGCCAGCTGTGGACCCGGTCCTGGATGCTGAACATCACGCCGGACAGGAACATCCAGGCCCGCATCACGAACGGGATCAGCTGGGAGATGTCACTGGTCTTGGCGCCGATCCGGGCGAAGACCAGCGAGACGCCGGTGTTGAACATCGTCTGCAGGAGCAGCGCCGGGATGATCAGCAGCCAGGTCCGGCCCGGGGTGATGCCGGCCGCCAGCACGGTGACGACCAGCACCACCATCGAGATCAGCAGCTGCTGGAGCTGGATCACGGTGAAGGCGATCGGCAGGCTGGCGCGCGGGAAGTGCAGCGCGCGGATGAGGCCGAGGTTGTCGGAGATCGCCCGGGTGCCGGACTGCACCGCGTTCTGGGTGAACTGGAAGACGAAGACGCCGATGCACAGCCAGGCGATGTAGGTGTTCGGCGGGAAGTTGTCCTTGCTCTTCAGGATCACGCCGAAGACCAGGTAGAAGACACCGCAGTTGAGCAGCGGGGTCACGACCTGCCACAGCTGGCCCAGCTTGGCGTCGGTGTACTGCGCCACCAGGCGGGCGGTGGCGAAGGCCCAGATGAAGTGGCGCCGGGCCCAGAGCTGCTTGGTGTAGGCGAACAGCCCGGGCCGGGCACCGCTCACCGACAGGCCGTACTTGTCCGCAAGCTGCTTGGGGGTCAGGCCCGCGTCCGCCCCCCTCGGGGCTGAGAGGCTGACGGGTTCACTCACTGTCGACACATTCGTCCTTCGCGCGGGATCTGTCGGGGCGGCCGGTCGGCGGGGGTCCGCCGGCCTTGCGCCGATGGGGATCCACTGGGATCACGGGGGGTTCTGGCCGGTGTGTGGTCACCGGCCGCGGCGATCGATCGCTCGATCCAATCAGATGATCGGAGGACGGCCCATCCTGGTCAGTCGCCAGACGGTACGCCACCGCATGGGCCGCCGCGGACCGCAGGGTTCGCGGAAGCCTGCCCGGAAACCGCCCATCCAGGCCTTCAGCCCCTCCGCGGAGGGACGTCGGGCCAGGGTCAGCAGGAACCAGGTTCCCAGATAGAGAGGCACCAACGGGGCCGGAAGGTTCCGCCTCGCGAGCCAGACCCTGTTACGGGCCACGTTGTGGAAGTAGGCGGCGTGCCGGGCCGGCGACGTGGCGGGGTGGTGCAGCACCACGTCCGCCCGGTAGTCGATGGCCCAGCCGGCGTCCAGGGCGCGCCACGCGAGGTCGGTCTCCTCGTGGGCGTAGAAGAACTCGGCGGGCAGCTGCCCGGCCTGCTCGAACACCTTGCAGCGCACGGCGCTGGCGCCGCCCAGGAAAGTGGTGACCCGGGAGGAGCGCATCGGGTCGCTGGCGCGCAGCCGGGGGACGTGCCGGCGCTGGGTGACGCCGGTGTCCGGGTCCTCGATCCGGAAGGACACGATGCCCAGCTCCGGATCGGCGGTGAAGGCCTCGCGCAGCAGGCGGGCCGAGTCGGTGCGGGGCAGCAGGCCGTCGTCGTCCAGGAAGAGGACGGCGTCCACCTCCCGGCCGTCCGGCCCGAACAGCTCGATGCCGACGTTGCGCCCGCCCGGGATGCCGAGGTTCTCCGGCAGCTCGACGGTGCGCACGCCCTCGGCCAGCGGGGGCAGCTCGACGCCCTGGCCGACCACGGCCAGCTCGACCGCCGGGCCCTCCTGGGCGCGGACGGACTCGATCAGGGCGTTGAGCTCGGCGGGCCGGTTGCCCATGGTGATGATGACGACGCCGAGGCGGAAGCTGTCCGCGGTGGTGGTGGTAGTGGTCATCGGAGCCTGCTCGAAAGGACGATGCTCAGCAGGTGCAGGACGGTCTGCAGCATGGCGATGGCCGCCAGCACCACGACCGCGAGCCGGGTGAGGGACAGCCCGCCGTTCACGGCGTCGCCGATCCCGGCCGCCAGGATGAACAGCGAGGCCTCGACCGCGCCGACCAGGCGGTGGAACTTCAGGAAGGAGGCCGCCCGGCGGGCCCTGGCGACCGAGGAGGAGCGCGGCACGGAGGCGCTGTCCTCGACCGCCGTCATGCCGCTGCGGGCGCGGGCCACGTCCACCAGGTCCGTCTCGGACTTGATCAGGATCGCGCCGAGCGCGGCCAGCGTGCCCAGGAACGCCCACTCCCAGTGGGAGCCGTGGCCCTCGCGGTGCAGCAGGTCGGTGGCGCGCAGGCCGAGGCCGGTCAGCAGCGCCGCCTCGGACATGTAGTGGCCGACCCGGTCCAGGTAGACGCCGGTGAGCGAGGTCTGCCGGCGCCAGCGGGCCACCTCGCCGTCCACGCAGTCCAGCAGCAGGTAGACCTGGATCAGCAGGGCGCCGAGGACCGCGCCGGTGATGCCCGGCACGACCAGCGCGGCACCGGCCAGGATGCCGGTGAACATCATCAGGTAGGTCAGGCCGTTGGGCGTGATCGCCGTCATGGTGGACAGCACGCGGGTGATCCGCAGCGAGATCTTCCGCATGTACAGGCGCCCGGCCCAGTGCTCGGCGCTGCGGCGCTGGAGCATGCCCTCCGGGTGGATCACCGCGCGCAGTTCCTCGATCGAGGGCCGGCGGGTCAGGTCCACCGGGGGCCGCTCGGCGCCCGCGGTGGAGGGGTCAGCTGTTGACGGCTTGGACATAGTCGGCGTACGCGTCCCTGATTGCGGAAGGGGAGAGGTCGAGGTGTTCCAGGATGGTGTAGCGGCCCGGGCGGGTGTTCGGAGCGTAGTGCACCGCCTCGGTGAACTCCGCTTCGGTGAAGCCGATTTGAGCTGCGGTCACCGGCAGTCCGTGGCGCGCCAGGCGCTCCACGATCAGGCCGGTCAGCTCGCGCTCGCCCCGCAGGAAGCTGGCGAACGCGGCGCCGAGGCCCACCTGTTCGCCGTGCTGGGCGGAGCGCTTCGGGTACAGCACGTCCAGGGCATGCGAGATCTCGTGGCAGGCGCCCGACGAGGGCCGGGTACTGCCCGCGATGTTCATCGCGATGCCGGACAGTACCAGGGCTTCCGCGAGGGCCGTCAGGAGGTCCTGATCCTGAGTGCTTCCCGGGTGCCGCAGCAGGTTCTCGCCCGCCGAGCGGGCCATCGCCACGGCCAGTCCGTCCACCGGTTCGCCGGTGACCGTGTGGGACAACTCCCAGTCCGCGCAGGCCGAGATGTTGGAGACGACGTCCCCGATGCCGGCCGCCACGAAGCGCTGCGGGGCCTGCCGGATCACGTCCAGGTCGACGATGATGCCGATCGGGCTGGGCACTCCGTAGGAACCGCGGCCGGCGTCGTTGTCGAGGGTGGAGACCGGCGAGCAGATGCCGTCGTGGGCCAGGTTGGTGGCGACCGCGACCACCGGCAGACCGACCCGGGCCGCGGCGTACTTGGCGGCGTCGATGATCTTGCCGCCGCCCAGGCCGACGACCGCGTCGTAGTGCCGGCCGCGCATCTCCTCAGCGAAGCGCACCGCGCTGTCGAGGCTGCCGTCGTCGACGTTGTACCAGTCGGCGCCGGGCAGGGCCGGCTGCAGGCGCTCGCGCATCGCGGCGCCGGAGCCGTTGCTGATCGCCACCGCGATCCGGCCCGACGCCGACAGCCGCTGGTCCGCCAGGATGCCGCCGAGCGCGTCCAGCGCGCCCGGGCGGATCTCGGCGAACAGCGGCGACGGGACCAGTCGGGTCAGTACCGGCACGCGATCTCCCGCGCCTTCGCCAGGTCGTCGTGGTTGTCGACCTCGACCCAGGACACCTCGCCGATCGGCTGCACGTCGATCCGCAGGCCCCGGTCGACCATCTCCTGGTAGCCGTCCTCGTAGTACAGCTGCGGGTCGCGCTCGTAGGTGGCGCGCAGCGCGTCGGTCAGGTCGGCGGCGGCGGCCGGATTGATCACGGTGACGCCGATGTACTCGCCGGTCGCGTCGGCCGGGTCCATCAGCTTGGTGATCCGGCGCATGCCGGCGGCCGGGTCGACGACGACCTTCATCTCCTCGTCGGCGAGCTTCTTCACCGTGTCGAGGGCGAGCAGAATGCCCGGGGCGCGGCCGGCCTCGGCGAGCTGCCGGTTGCCCTCCAGCATGGTGCGCTGCACCGAGGCCGGGTGGACGGTGTCGCCGTTGGCCAGCAGCAGGCCCTCGGAGAACAGCTCGCGGGCGCACCAGAGCGAGTAGGCGTTGTTCCACTCCTCGGCCTTGTCGTTCTCGACCAGGTGGAGCTTGACGCCGTACTTGCTCTCCAGGGCGTCCTTGCGGTCGTACACCGCCTCCTTGCGGTAGCCGACGACTATCGCCGCCTCGCGCAGACCGACCTCGGCGAAGTTGCCGAGGGTGAGGTCCAGGACGGTCCGCTCCCCGTCGACCGGCACCAGCGCCTTGGGCAGGGTGTCGGTGTACGGGCGCAGCCGGCGGCCGGCGCCGGCTGCCAGAACGAGGCCGATCATGCGGGGTCTCCTGATCCGTCGTACGTCGTGCGGTGCGCGCGGGATGTGCCGACGGGCGCGGCGGCGCTGTTATCGCCCCGGAGCGGCGTTCGGCCGGGCCCGGTGGCGGCGCGCCGGACCGGCACAGATCCGGGCAGCGTGTCGTAAGTGATGGTAGGCGACCGGGGCCACCCTCCCGAACCCGGCCGGAGGCGGTGAGGTGACGGCCGGGTGGAGGAGCCGTGATCGAACGGGATGGGAACGGATATCGAACTGGCCTGCGGGTCGAATGACCCTTCCGGGGGCTTCCCCGACCCGTCTCCGCCCGGATCCGGGCTCCCCCGGGTCATGATCCGTCCGGTTGTGCGTGGGACCCGTCCCGACCGCCACCCATACGGCAGACTGGAGCCCGACGCCGGCGCCGGTGCCCCCGCTGTGTCCCGTGCCTTCCACCCGGTGCACGGACACACCCGATGCTTCCGTTGCTCCCGCTCCCGAAAGAGGCCCCATGCCCCAGAGTCTGCCGACCGACCCGACGCACTTCGCCGCCGAGATCGACACCGGTCTCGACGTCGAGACCGACGTGACGGTCGACCCACGGGCCTCCGCCGCCCCCGGCGCCGAGATCCTGCTGGAACTGGTCGACGACGAGGGCGTCACGATCGGCACCGCCGAGAAGCTCTGGGCCCACCAGCAGCCGGGGCGGCTGCACCGGGCCTTCTCGGTGTTCCTCTTCGACCGCCAGGGCCGGCTGCTGCTGCAGCGCCGGGCGCTCGGCAAGTACCACTCCCCCGGCGTCTGGTCGAACACCTGCTGCGGGCACCCGTACCCGGACGAGCCGCCGTTCGTCGCCGCCGCCCGGCGCACCGCCGAGGAGCTGGGCGTCGCGCCGGCGCTGCTCTGCGAGGCGGGGACGGTCCGCTACGACCTGCCGGACGAGGCCTCCGGGCTGATCGAGCGGGAATGGAACCACCTGTTCGTGGGGCTGGTGACCGCGCCGGTCGAGCCGGACCCGGAGGAGGTGGACGACTTCGCCTTCGTGACCGCGCAGGAGCTGCGCGAGCTGCGGGCGGAGCGGCCCTTCTCGGTCTGGTTCGAGACGGTCTTCGAGGCGGCGCTGCCGGGGATCCGGGAGATCGCCGGGCGGGACTGGTAGCGGCCCGCGCGTCTGCGCGTGGGCGGCCGTCCTTCCGGGGGCGGCCGCCCTTGTGTTCCGGCGGGGCGGTGCCGGGTTCCGGCAGGGTGGTGCCGTGTTCCGGCGGGACGGTGCCGGGTTTCGGCGAGGTGCCTCGGTGCGGGCCGTCGCCTTCGCGGGGCCGGGCGTCAGCGCGCGGGCTCCGGGGGGACGGGGAGCGAGGCCCAGATGACCTTGCCGCCCTCCCCCGTGCGTTCGACGTCACACACCCCGCCGGCCTGCAGGGTGACGCTCTTCACCAGCAGCAGGCCGCGCCCGCCGGTGCGACCGGCGTCGCTCTCCAGCGCCTTCGGCCGGTACGGGTCGCCGTCCTCGACCGAGACCCGCACCCAGCCGCGGCGCACCGACAGCTCCGTCGTCACCTCGGGCGACAGCTCGGCCGCGTGCCGCACGGCGTTGCCGACCAGCTCGGAGACGATCAGCAGCACGTCGTCCACCAGCTCCTGGTAGCGCACCCCGGTCATGCCCTGGGCCAGCAGGCGGTCGCGCACCGCATGGCGGGTGCGCGGCACGGAGGCCTCGACGGCGGGCACCCGGAAGCGCCACACGCCGTCGACGGGGCCCTCCGCGGGGCCGTCGACGGTCTGCCGCCCGACCGACCGGCCGCCGGGTCTCGGCTCGGCCTTCGCCGACCCGCTGATCTGCTCCACGTCCAGCCGCCCTTCGTCCGCGACCCGGGAATCAGGCGATCCGCTCATGGCGCCCTCGGTCCACAGAGGCTAGGAGAGCGGTCGGCGCGGCCGGGCCACCGTCGACAAGTTGCCCGTGTCGGATCGGTTCCGATCGAGACCGATCGCCAGTGGGGGCGGAACCGATCGTTTGCTTCGCGCTCGCCACCGCTTCGGCCGGGGTTCGAGCGCCCTCGCGAAGCGTCCCAGCCAGTCCTGCCAGGCCCGGCGTCCCCACCGGGGCGGGTCACCCGGGCCCGCCCGCGGGCCAGGGCGAGGAAACGCAGGTGAGAAGCACTCCAGAACCCTGGTAATGTTCTCTCTGTCGCCGAGGGGGCGAGAAAAACCCCCGGAGCACACACCCCGTCCGGGTGGCGGAATGGCAGACGCGCTAGCTTGAGGTGCTAGTGCCCTTTATCGGGCGTGGGGGTTCAAGTCCCCCCTCGGACACAGTCGAAATTCCCCGTGGAATCCGAAAGGAAGCCACGGGGAATTTCCTTTTTCCGGCCCGAGTTCGGCTCCCACCCGTGATCAACTGCCGTCCGGCGGTGTGGCGCTCGTCTCGCCGAGGGTGTCCGGCCGTCCGAAAGCCGGACACGAGATGGCAACGATCGGGCAGTTTGAGCTTCCTCTGAGGTATTCGCCCCTTTTCGAACCATAGGCTGCTGGGGTTTGTCCGGAATGCCGAATCAAAACGGTAAAAGCACCGACACCATCCGCTGAACCCCGAGCGAGAGGACCGATACGTTGAGTGAGCCCGCTTCGTCGACGGCATCACACCAGAACTACCGCCGATCGCTCGGGACGATCAGCCTGACAGCGGTCGGCCTGGGTTCGATCATCGGATCCGGCTGGCTGTTCGGAGCCGAGCGGGCGGCCAAGCTGGCCGGCCCCGCCTCGATCCTCGCCTGGGTGATCGGCGCCGCCGTGGCGCTGACCATCGCCCTCACGTACAGCGAGCTGGGGTCGATGTTCCCCAAGGCCGGCGGCATGGTCCGGTACGGCCAGTACTCGCACGGCTCCCTGGCCGGCTACCTGGCCGCCTGGGCCAACTGGATCGCCATCGTCTCGGTCATCCCGGGTGAGGCCACCGCGTCCGTCCAGTACATGAGCTCCTGGCACTTCGGCTGGGCCAAGGGGTTGTACGACGGCCAGGAGCTCACCGTCAGCGGTGTGGCCCTCGCCAGCGTGCTGCTCGTCGTGTACTTCATCCTCAACTGGTTCGCGATCACGCTGTTCGCCAAGACCAACACGGCCATCACCGTGTTCAAGGTCGTCGTGCCGACGCTGACCGCCGGTGCGCTGCTCCTCGCGCACTTCGACACCTCGCACTTCACCGACCAGGGCGGCTTCGCGCCGAACGGCTGGAGCGCGGTCTTCACCGCCGTCGCCGTCTCCGGCATCGTCTGGGCCTTCAACGGCTTCCAGTCCCCGCTCAACATGGCCGGCGAGGCCCGCAACCCGGGCAAGTCGCTGCCGAAGGCCGTCATCGGCTCGATCCTGATCGCCCTGGTGATCTACGTCGCGCTGCAGGTCGCCTTCATCGGCGCCATCCCGGCCGCCGACCTGTCG
The DNA here is from genome assembly GCF_055584725.1 of Kitasatospora sp. NPDC101108. Lineage (NCBI taxonomy): Bacteria > Bacillati > Actinomycetota > Actinomycetes > Kitasatosporales > Streptomycetaceae > Kitasatospora > Kitasatospora sp. NPDC101108. The sequence goes on along the minus strand of NZ_JBVJLM010000015.1, from coordinate 79,859 downwards.
AAGGGCTGGAGCAGCCTCTCCTACACCTCGCCGCTGGCCGACCTCGCGATCGCCTGGGGCATCAACTGGCTCGCGCTGCTGCTCTACGCGGACGCCTTCGTCTCGCCGTCCGGCACCGGCATGATCTACGCCGCCACCACCTCGCGCATGATCCACGGCGTGCAGGAGAACGGCCACCTGCCGAAGATCTTCGGCAAGGTCGACGCCAAGACCGGCATCCCGCGTCCGGCGCTGCTGCTGAACCTGCTGGTCGCCTTCCTGTTCCTCGCGGTCTTCCGCGGCTGGGGCTCGCTGGCCGAGATCGTCTCGGTGGCCACCGTGATCTCGTACATCACCGGCCCGGTCGCCGTGATGTCGCTGCGCCGCCTCGCCCCGGACCTGAAGCGTCCGGTCCGGCTCAAGGCCATGCCGGTGATCGCGCCGGTCGCGATGGTGTTCGGTTCGCTCGTCCTGTACTGGGCCCGCTGGCCGCTCACCGGCAAGGTCATCCTGCTGATGGCCGCCGGTCTGCCGATCTGGGCCTTCTACGAGCTGCGCAAGCCGTTCGCCGAGCTCAAGCCGCACCTGAAGGCGGGCGCCTGGATGGTCGCCTACCTGTTCGTGATGGCCGGGATCTCCTGGGCCGGCAGCACCGACTTCGGTGGCCACGGCTACCTGCCGGAGGGCTGGGACCTGCTGATCGTGGCCGCGATCGGGCTGGCGTTCTACTACTGGGGCGTCGCCAGCTCCTGGGCGAACCCCTCGCTGGCCGAGGTGCGCCGTGAGCTGGCGGCCGAGGCTGAGGCTGAGGCTGAGGCGTCGGGCGACGCTTCCGGGGCTGCCGGGGCTTCGGAGCCCTCGCGGGTCTGAGCTGGTACGCGTTCTTTCGAAGGGCCGGTCGGGTTTCCGACCGGCCCTTCGGCGTTGGGGGGTGGTGGACGGGGTTCAGCTGACAAAGTCTGAAATCTGTTATCTGTTCGCTGTCATCTGTTATCTGTCCGCTGTTATCTGTCCGCTGTCATTTGTCAGCTGTTCGCTATTCGCTGTTCGCCGACGGCGCCCCCGCGGGCCGGTCAGCCGCGGCGGGCGCGGCGGATCGCCGAGGTGACGACCGGCGGCAGGAGATCCTTCGCCGCGCGCTTGGCGACGTTGACCGGGCGGCGCGCCTCGGCGGCGCGGGCACGGCGGACGGCGAGGTCGAGCGCCGCCTCGTCCTGGGCGGCGCGGAGCGCGTCACGGGACGCCGACGGTTCGACGGCGGGGCGCCGCCCGTGGCGGGAGGGGCGGAACGGCCGGATGCCCTCGGAGCTGCCGGTCATCCGCAGCAGCTGCCGACCGTTCAGGGTCTCGGTGCTGAGGTCGCAGCCGGACGCCAGGCCGACCCGGTCGAGCAGGTCGCGCTGGAACGGCTCCGGGTCACCCCAGGTGCCGTAGAACTTGCACTCGGTGAGCATGATCGGCTTGAGGCCGTGGTTGAACACCGCCTCCCAGGTCGCGGCCGCGACACCGGGGGTGTGCTGGGCCCGGTAGTCGTCCAGCACAACGACGCCCTGGTCCTGCAGCGCGACCCGGGCCACCTGGAGGTCGCCCACCACGTGCTCGTAGAGGTGCGAGGCGTCGATGTGGATGAAGCGGTAGGCGTCGGCCGGGATCCGTCCGCCGGCCAGCGCGGAGGTCGGGGCCTGGATGATGTCCGGCAGCTCGTCGTGGAAGGCCAGGTAGTTGGCCTCGAAGGCCGACCGGGTCAGCGTCTTCCGGTAGGAGATGTCCATCTCGCTGGAGTTCTCCGCGTCCGGCGCGTCCGAGTCGAACAGGTCGCAGACGGTGAAGGTCTCGCCGGGCTGGAGGTGTTCGCCGATCACGATCGCGCTGCGGCCGAGGTAGGCGCCCATCTCCAGCAGGTCGCCGGTCACGCCCCGCTCGGTCTGCCGGTCGAGGAACCATTCGAAGGAGTGGCGGTCGTGGTCCCAGAACCAGCCCGGGACGTCCTCCAACACGGCCGGTTCGCCGGGCTGCTGCGCTTCGCCCTGCAACGCGGTGTCGGTCACGGGATGCTCCTTAGCGGTACGGATGACCTGAGGGTGCTGAGCCACATCTCGGCGCGGTGGCAGCCTGCTCGGCCCCGGGGGCGCGAGGGCCACCCGGCCGTACGCGAGTCGCCCCTACCGACAGTAGGCCCCACCACGGAGTTCGGTGCAATCTACAGCGGGTACCCGGGCGATGAGGAGAGCTTTCGGCTGCCGATTTGCGGAGATGCGGAAGCCTGGCCTTCGCAACCGGAGGTGAACACGGTCTGGCGGATGGGCTGCGTCCAATTGTTCCCCGACCAACCACCCGTTGTCACCGGCCTCATGGATGATCTTCGTCGCCGTTTCCGCTCCTACCGTGGTGGCGGGCGCCCGAACGGCGGGCCCGGACGCACGGAGCAGATCGACGTGTCAGAAGCACAGCGTGACCGGACGACTACTCAGGAGCCGTCTCCCGCCGCCGAGTTGGTGGCGATGATGGCCGAGGACAACGCGACCGCACGGCTGGCGCACAGCGCCGACCTGGCCGAACAGGCCGTCTGGCGACGGCTCACCGCCCGGCACGGGGACCGGCTTTCGGAGATCATGGCGGAGCACGGCTGGCCCACCGAGCAGGTCCACGGCCCCGACGCCGCCCGGGCGGCCTGGCTCATCGCCCAGCACGCGGACCGCCAACTGGACGTCCAGCGCCGGGCGGTGGAGCTGATGGCGGAGGCGGTGGCGGCCGGCGCGGCGAGCGCCCGGGACCTGGCCTTCCTCCAGGACCGGCTGGCCGTCAACGAGGGACGCGAGCAGCGCTACGGCACTCAGATCGGGGCGGTGACGAACGGCCGCCCGGTGCCGTGGCCCTGCGAGGCCCCGGACCGGCTGGACGAACGCCGCGCGCAGGTGGGGATCGAACCGTTCGACGAGTACACCGCGCGGTTCGCCCCGCGGTAGCCGGCCGGTCCGCGCCGCGGGGCCGGCTCTTGCGCGCGGCCGTCCGGCCGCCTTGACTGAGGCCCTATCGCTGTTGATCAATGCGGCCGGGAGGACGACCTGTGCAGGAGTACGCGGAGTACGGCGACCAGTACATCGACGGCGCCTGGCGGCCCTCCGGGGACTCCGGGTCCATCACCGTGCTGAACCCGGCCACCGAGCGAGTGCTCGCCACCGTACCGGCGGGCGGGACGGCCGATGTCGACGCCGCGGTGGTGGCCGCCCGCCGGGCTGCCCCCGACTGGGCGGCCACCACCCGCGAGGAGCGGCTCACGCTGCTGACCCGGCTCCGGGACGGGATCGCCGGCGCCCAGGCGGAGATCACCTCGACCGTGGTCGCCGAACTGGGCGCCCCCGTCGGCTTCGCCGGGGCCGTGCACGCCGGGCTGCCGCTGACCGTGGCGACCTCCTACCTGAGCCTGCTGGCCGAGCACCCCTTCGAGGAGCGGATCGGCAACTCGGTGGTGCTCGCCGAGCCGGCCGGGGTGGTCGCGGCGATCACGCCGTGGAACTACCCGTTGCACCAGATCACGGCCAAGGTCGTGCCGGCCCTGGCGGCCGGCTGCCCGGTGGTGCTGAAGCCGGCCGAGGACACCCCGCTGGTGGCCCGGCTGTTCGCCCGGCTGGTGCACGAAGCGGGGTTCCCGGCCGGGGTGTTCAACCTGGTGACCGGCACCGGTGCGGTGGCGGGCGCGGCACTCGCCGCCCATCCGAAGGTGGACGTGGTGTCGTTCACCGGCTCCACCACGGTCGGCCGGCGGGTCGCCGAGACGGCCGGGCGCGGGCTGAAGCGGGTCACCCTGGAGCTGGGCGGCAAGTCCGCCAACGTGGTGCTGCCGGGCGCCGACCTGACCCGTGCCGTGAACGTGAACGTCGCCAACGTCTTCGCCAACTCGGGCCAGACGTGCAGCGCCTGGACCCGGCTGCTGGTGCACCGGGACCAGTACGACGAGGCGGTCGCGATCGCCGCCAAGGCCGCCGAGAAGTACGTCCCGGGCGACCCGACCGACCCGCAGACCCGGATCGGCCCGCTGGTCAACGCCGAGCAGCTGGCCCGGGTGCGCGGCTACCTGGAGGGCGCGCTCGCCGAGGGCGCCCGGGTGGTGGCCGGCGGCCCGGAGCCGCTGCCCGAGCTCCCCACCGGCTTCTACGTCCGCCCGACCGTCCTCGCCGACGTCACCCCGGACATGGCGGTGGCCCAGGAGGAGGTCTTCGGCCCGGTGCTGGCCGTCCTCCCCTACCGGGACGAGGACCACGCGGTCGAGATCGCCAACGGCACGGCCTACGGCCTGGCGGGCGGCGTCTGGGCCGCCAACACGGACACCGCCGCCGCCTTCGCCCGCCGGCTCGACACCGGCCAGGTCGACCTCAACGGCGGGCGCTTCAACCCGCTGGCCCCGTTCGGCGGTTACAAGGCCTCCGGGCTCGGCCGCGAACTGGGCCGGCACGGGCTGGAGGAGTTCCTCCAGTACAAGTCGCTGCAGTACTAGTCGCTGCAGTACTAGGACAGGCCCTGGCCGGGTCGGCCCGGGCCGGCCGAGGCCGACCCGGGCCCGCCCGGGTCAGGCCAGGTCGACGCCCGGGTAGAGCGGGAAGGGCGCGAGCAGGTCGGCGGCGCGCTTGGCGATGCCGTCGCGCAGGGACTCGTCGAGGGCGTAGTTCGCCTTGGAGGGAGCCCCGTTGGCGGTGGTGGCGGGGGTGGTGCCGCGCAGGACGGTGTCGATCAGGGCGGCGATCTCGTCCATCTCGGCGGTACCCAGGCCACGCGTGGTGAGCGCCGGGGTGCCGAGCCGGACGCCCGAGGTGTACCAGGCGCCGTTCGGGTCCTGCGGGACGGAGTTGCGGTTGGTGACGATGCCCGAGTCGAGCAGCGCCGCCTCGGCCTGACGCCCCGTCAGGCCGTAACCGGAGACGTCGGCGAGCACCAGGTGGTTGTCGGTGCCGCCGGTGACCAGCTTGCCGCCGCGGCGCAGCAGGCCCTCGGCGAGCGCCTGGGCGTTGTCGACCACGGCGCGGGCGTAGGCCCGGAACTCGGGGCGGCGGGCCTCGGCGAGGGCGACGGCCTTGGCGGCCATGACGTGCGAGAGCGGGCCGCCGAGCACCAACGGGCAACCGCGGTCGACGTGTTCGGCGAGCTCGGCGTTGCTGAGCACCATTCCACCGCGCGGGCCGCGCAGCGACTTGTGGGTGGTGGTGGTGACGATGTGGGCGTGCGGCACCGGGTCGTGGTCACCGGTCAGCACCTTGCCCGCGACCAGGCCGGCGAAGTGCGCCATGTCGACCATGAGGGTCGCGCCCACCTCGTCGGCGATCTCGCGCATCTTGCGGAAGTTCACCAGTCGCGGGTAGGCGGAGTAGCCGGCCACCAGGATCAGCGGGCGGAACTCGCGGGCGGTCTCGCGCAGCGCGTCGTAGTCGATCAGGCCGGTCTCCGGGTCGGTGCCGTAGCTGCGCTGCTCGAACATCTTGCCCGAGATGTTGGGCCGGAAGCCGTGGGTGAGGTGGCCGCCGGTGTCCAGGGACATGCCCAGCATGCGCTGGTTGCCGAGCTCCTGGCGCAGCCGGGCCCAGTCCTGCTCGGTGAGGTCGTTGACGTTGCGCACCTGGGCGCGCTCCAGCGCCGGGCTCTCGACCCGCTGGGAGAGGACGGCCCAGAAGGCGGTGAGGTTGGCGTCGATGCCCGAGTGCGGCTGGACGTAGGCGTGCTCGGCGCCGAACAGCTCGCGGGCGTGCTCGGCGGCGAGCGCCTCGACGGTGTCGACGTTGCGGCAGCCCGCGTAGAAGCGGCGGCCGACGGTGCCCTCGGCGTACTTGTCGCTGAACCAGTTGCCCATGGCGAGCAGGACGGCGGGGGAGGCGTAGTTCTCGCTGGCGATCAGCTTGAGCGAGGCGCGCTGGTCCTCCAGCTCCTGGCCGATGGCGGCGGCGATCCGCGGCTCGACGCCGGCCACGACATCCAGGGCGCTGCGGAAGGCGGTGTCGGCGGAGGGGCTCGCGGCGGTGTGCGGCTGGGCGGGGGTCTGCTGGCGGTAGGGCTGGGCCATGGCGGTCTCCTGATGCGGATGCGGGCGGCCCAGGCGCTCGGCAACGACGTGAGGATCCACGGGACCGCTTCCCGATGGTCGATTCCATCCCTACGCGCCAGTCGCGGTCCACCGGGATCGTACCAACACCCGGGGACTGTGGCGGAGGTCTCAGAACGCGGGACGGGCCGCCCCGGTTGGTCCAGAGTTGGTCGGCGCCGGGGAGCCGGTGCTGCGCGGGGCGCGGGGCGGCCGGGCCGCGCTGGTCTTCCAGGATGCGCTCACCTCGCTCAGCCCCTTCCACGGCGTCGGCGCCCAACTCGCCGAGACGTACCGGCTGCACCACCCCCGGGCCGGGCGCGCCGAGGCCCGGCGGCGCGCGGCCGCGATGCTCGACCGGGTCGGCATCCCGTCCGCCCGGCTGCGCGACCACCCGCACCGGTTCTCCGGCGGGATGCGCCAGCGTGTGATGATCGCGATGGCGCTGATGAACGACCCCCAGCTGCTGATCGCGGACGAGCCGACCACCGCGCTGGACGCTCGGGTCCAGCGGCAAGTACTGGACCTGTTGGGCGAGTTGCAGCGCGAGAACGGCACGGCGGTGCTGCTGGTCAGCCACGACCTGGGCGTGGTCGCGGGGACGACGGACCGCACGCTGGTGCTGCGCGACGGCGCCGAGGTCGAGTCCGCGCCGACCGGCGAGCTGCTGGCCGCGCCACGCGCGCCGTACACCCGGGCGCTGCTGGCGGCGGCGCGCTGAGGGGCCGGTGCTCCGGGCCGGAGGGGCCGGTGAGAACGGCCGGCACCGTCCCGATGCGGGAGCTGCTGCCGGCGGCGTACGTCCGGGCCGGTCACCAGGTGGACCGAGCGCGCGGCCGTGCGCCGCCGTTCGCCCTTCGTTCGGCTGCGCGAGCACGGCTCCAGGCGTTAGCGTGCTGGCGACGCGACGTCGCTCAACGTGCCGCGGCCCTCCCGAGCCGCGGGATCGCCACCGGAGGGGGCACATTGTCGGACGACCTGCTCATCGCAAAGATCAATCACGGTTTCGACCACCTCGACGCCGACGGGGACGGACTGCTCACCGAGCGGGACCATGTGCTGATGGGCCACTCGGTGGCCCGCTCGCTCGGCCACCAGGAGGGATCGGAGGCGGAGGCCCTGATCGTCCGCGCCTACCTGACCGTCTGGCACGACCTCCACCTCGCCGGGAAGCCCGCCGGGACGGAGGCGATCACCCGCGAGCAGTTCGTCGCCTCGACCGGCGCGCTCGCCGACGACCCGGAGGCCGCCCGGGAGATCCTCGGCGCCCTGGCCGAGGCCTTCCTCGCCGTCGCCGACGCCGACCGCAGCGGAACGGTGGACGCCGGCGAGTTCTTCGTGTTCCAGCGCGGCCACTTCGCCGGGCTCTGCCGCGACGACGCCGACGAGGCCTTCCGCCACCTCGACCTGGACGGAGACGGGACGCTGTCGGCGGCCGAGTTCACCAGCGCGATCATCGAGTACTGGACCAGCCGCGACCCGGAGGCGCCGGGCAACTGGTGGACGGGGAAGCCGCCTTACGCGCTCTGATACCCGCGCCCCACCGCACGGGCCCGGCCCACGGGCTCAACCGCACGGGCTCAACCGCATGGGCCCCACCGCTCGGGCTCGCCCCACGGGCTTCCGCCGATCCGTTCAGGGCCGGCGGAGGCCCTTCGACGGGCTCCCCGACCGCCGGCTGACGCTGACCACCAGACAGACGCCGACCACCACGATCGCCCCGCCCGCCAGCGTCGAGCCGGTCAGCGGCTCGGCCAGGATCAGCCAGCCCAGCAGCACCGCGACCACCGGGTTGACGTACGCGTAGGTGGCGGCCAGGGTCAGCGGCGCCGACTGCAGCAGCCAGGCGTACGCGGTGAAGGCCAGCAACGAGCCGAACAGCACCAGGTAGGCGAGGGCCAGCCAGGACCGGCCCGAGACGGCCCCGAGGTCCAGCCCGTGCTGCTCGCCCCGGGCCAGCCCGACCAGCACGTTGCCCAGGCCGCCCGCCAGCATCTGGTAGGCGCTCGCGGCGAGCACGTTGCCCGGCATCGGGATCTTCTTGCTCGCGAAGGAGCCAGCCGCCCAGGCCAGCGTGGCGCAGACGATCAGGACCACGCCGATCGGCTCGACCGACCCGCCGATCGCGGGGGCGGACAGCACCCCGAGGCCGACCAGGCCCAGCAGCACCCCGGCGAGCTCGGCGCGCTTGGGGCGCTCACCGCCGCCGACGGCCGTCAGCACGACCATCCACAGCGGGACGGCGGCCACCAACAGGGCGGCCAGCCCGGACGGGACGGAGGTCTCGCCGAGCACCACCAGCCCGTTGCCGCCGGTCAGCAGCAACAGCCCCACCAGGGCGGCCGAGGCCAGCTGGCGCCCGCTCACCCGCAGACCGGCCGGGCCCTGGCGGACCAGCAGGTAGCCGGCCAGCAGCAGGCCCGCGGTCAGGAAGCGGGCGGCGGCCGAGAAGAACGAGGGCATCGTCTCGACCGCGATCCGGATCGCGAGGTAGGTCGAGCCCCAGACCACGTAGACCACCGCGAGGGCGATCCAGACGGCGCCGGAGAGCCGGGTGGGGGTGGGGGTTGGGGCGGGGGAAGTCGGAGGGGTGGCGGTGGTGGCGCTGCCGGGCGTCGTCGCCGGTTGCGGGGAGGCGGGCGATGTCATGTGTGTCCCCCTGGGACGGTGCTGGCTGAACACCCGACATGACAGCGCATCGGCGGCCCACCGCGCCAGTGGGTATCACGGATCGGTCAGCAGAACGTAGCGTGGGCGCTCCCCCCGCGAGGAGGTCGAACCCGTGTCCGCGTCCGAGCAGACCCCGCCGGTCGAGGCGGCCCTGCCGTTCTTCGTGTACGGCACCCTGCGCAGCGGCGGCCGCAACCACGCCCTCCACCTGGCCGGACGCTGCGCCGGGATCCTGCCCGCGGTCCTGGACGGCGCCGCCCTGCACGACGGCCCCGGCTACCCGTACGCGGTGCCGGACGCGACGCCCGGGCGCCGGATCGTGGGTGAGCTGGTCATCGTGCGCCCGGGCGTGTACGCCGGAGTGCTCGCCGACCTGGACCGGCTGGAGGACTGCCGGCCGGACGGGACGGGGCTCTACCTGCGACGCCGCACGACGGTCCGGACGGCGGGGGGCGAGCGGCGCGAGGCCTGGGTCTACCTCGCCGGTCCGGCGGCCGCGGCACGGCTGCGCGCACGGCCGGCACTGATCGCCTCCGGGGACTGGACGGACAGGTGAGGGCGGCCGGTTCCGGCCCCGATACCGCCAGGTAGGCTGCCCCGGCCAGCAGGAACGAACGACGAGGAGCCACCCGGTGCCCGAGCTGCCACCTCCGATCACCGTCGTCGGGATCGGGGCCGACGGCTGGTCCGGCCTCACCGCCGGCTCCCGGGCCGCGCTGCGCTCCGCCGAGGTGGTCGTCGGCGGCCCCCGGCAGTTGGAACTGCTCCCCCACGACGAGGTCGCCGCCGAGCGCGTCGCCTGGCCGTCCCCGCTGCGCCCGGCCGTCCCCGGACTGCTCGCCGACCATGCCGGACGGCGCCTCACCGTCCTGGCCAGCGGCGACCCGATGTTCTTCGGCATCGGCCGCACCCTCGCCGAAACCGTCGGCGCCGAACGGCTGCGCGTGCTGCCGCACCCGTCCTCCGTCTCCTACGCCTGCGCCCGGCTCGGCTGGCCGCTGGAGGCCGCCGAGGTGGTCAGCCTGGTCGGCCGCCCGCTGGACACCCTCACGCCCGCCCTCAACCCCGGGCGCCGCCTGCTGGTGCTCAGCGCCGACGCCGCCACCCCGGCCGCCGTCGCCGCGCTGCTCACCGAACGTGGCTTCGGGTCGGCCCGACTGCACGTGCTGGAGCAGCTCGGCTCCCCCGCCGAGCGCCGCCTCGACGGCCGCGCCGACGACTGGCCGCACCCGCCCGGCGACCCGCTGAACCTCATCGCCGTCGAACTCGGCGACGGCCCGCGCGGCTCCGTCGTCCCCGGCCTGCCCGACGCCGCGTACGAGAGCGACGGCCAGCTCACCAAGCGGCACGTGCGCGCCGCCACCCTGGCCGTCCTCGCCCCCTCCCCCGGCGAACTGCTCTGGGACGTCGGCGGCGGTTCCGGCTCGATCGCCGTCGAGTGGCTGCGCGCCCACCGGGACTGCCGGGCGGTCAGCATCGAGCGCGATCCCGTCCGGGCCGGGCGGATCGCCCGCAACGCCGCCGCGCTGGGCGTACCCCGGCTCCGGGTGGTGACCGGCCCGGCCCCCGCCGCGCTCGCCGAACTGCCCACTCCCGACGCCGTGTTCATCGGCGGCGGCCTCACCGCCCCCGGTCTGCTGGACAGTTGCTGGGCCGCGCTGCGCCCCGGCGGGCGGCTGGTCGCCAACACCGTGACGCTGGAGTCCGAGGCGCTGCTCACCGAGTGGTACCGGCGCCACGGCGGGGAGCTGGTCAAGCTGGCCGTCGCCCACGCCGTCCCGGTGGGCGGCTTCAGCGGGTGGCGGCAGGCCATGCCGGTCACCCAGTGGTCCGCCGTCAAGCCCAACACCCCCCAGGAGGACGCCTCGTGACCGTCTACTTCATCGGAGCCGGCCCGGGCGCCGCCGACCTGATCACCCTGCGCGGCCAGCGCGTCCTGGCCCGCGCCGAGGTCTGCCTCTACGCCGGCAGCCTCGTCCCGCGCGAGCTGCTGGAGGAGTGCCCGCCCGGCGCCCGGCTGATCGACACCGCCCAGCTCAACCTGGACCAGATCACCGCCGAGCTGGTCGCCGCGCACCGGGCGGGCCGGGACGTGGCCCGGCTGCACTCCGGCGACCCGTCGGTCTTCTCCGCCGTCGCCGAGCAGATGCGCCGCCTGGACGCGGCCGGTGTCCCGTACGAGGTCGTCCCCGGCGTGCCCGCCTTCGCCGCCGCCGCGGCCGCGCTGAAGCGGGAGCTGACGGTGCCGACCGTCGGCCAGACCGTCATCCTGACCCGGATCGCCAAGCGGGCCACCCCGATGCCCGAGGGCGAGGACCTCGCCACCCTCGGCCGCAGCGGCGCCCTGCTGGTGCTGCACCTGGCCGCCGGGTACGTGGACGACGTGGTCGAGCAGCTGCTCCCGCACTACGGCGCGGACTGCCCGGCCGCCGTGGTCGCGATGGCCAGCCGCCCCGACGAGCTGGTGCTGCGCGGCACGCTCGCCGACATCGCCGGACAGGTCAAGGAGGCGGGCGTGGTGCGCACCGCCGTCATCATCGTCGGCCGGACGCTCGCCGCCGAGCAGTTCCGCGACAGCCACCTGTACTCGGCGGACCGCGAGCGCCCGCACGAGCCCTGCGGCGCATGACCGGGCAGGCCCCGGCCCACGTCCTGATCCTCGGCGGGACGACGGAGGGGCGGTCGCTGGCCGCCGCCCTGGACGGCCGCCCGTCCCTGCGGGTCACCAGCTCGCTGGCCGGGCGCGTCGCCCACCCCCGGCTGCCCGCCGGGCACGTGCGGATCGGCGGCTTCGGCGGCCCGGAGGGGCTGGCCGCCTGGCTGCGCGGCGAAGGGGTGACCGCCGTGGTGGACGCCACCCACCCCTTCGCCGCCGGGATGTCCCACAACGCCGCCCTGGCGGCCGCCGCCACCGGGGTGCCGCTGCTGGTGCTGCGCCGCCCCGGCTTCGCGTCCGTCCCCGGGGACCGCTGGCACCTCGTGCCCTCGCTGGCGGCCGCCGCCGAGCTGCTGCCCGGCCTCGGACGGCGGGTCTTCCTCAGCTCCGGCCGACAGGGCATCGGCGCCTTCGCCCACCTGGACGGGCTGCACTTCCTCGCCCGCTCGGTGGACCCGCCGGAGCCGCCGCTGCCGTCCTCGCTCGAAGTCCTGCTGGACCGCGGCCCGTTCACCCTCGACGGCGAACGGGAGCTGCTGCGCGACCACCGGATCGACGTGCTCGTCACCAAGGACAGCGGGGGCGCCGCGACCGCGCCCAAGCTCACCGCGGCGCGCGAACTCGGCCTGCCCGTGGTCGTGGTGGAACGCCCGCCGGTGCCGGAGGGAGTACCGGTCGCGGCGGACGTGGCGGCCGCGGTGCGGTGGCTGGAGCGAACGGCCTGAGTCCAGGAGCGGGTCCGGTCCGCCCTTCCGGAAGCACCCCGACGGCAGCTCTGCCGAGCTCGACGTCGGGACCGCCGACCCGGAGGAGGCTTCGCCGTCTGGCGCCGCGAGTGCGGTCACGCGCGGGAACTCGTCGCCGCCCCACCGTCGTTGGACGTCCTGGGCCACGACGGCGAGGAGGCCTTCTCGCTGCGCTGGATCCTCACCCGCATGATCGAGGAGTACGCCCGCCACAACGGCCACGCCGACCTCCTGCGCGAGCACCTCGACGGCAGCACCGGCGAGTAGCGGCCGTGCCGGCGCCGGCGCGACCCCGGCGCGGCGGGCCCGAAGGGAGCAGGGTGCGAACCCAGAAGGACCGCGGGACGCCGGGACCGTCCGACCCGTGGAACGAGATCGTTCCCGGGCTCTGGATGGGCGGGCACTACCACACGCCGCCCGGCGGGGAGCTGGAACCCGTCGTCGTCGGGCGGCAGTTCGACGTGGTGGTCAGCCTCTTCACGCTCCCCGGGCACGGCCCGGCACCGGGGGTGGAGCACGTCGTCCGGGAGGTGCCCGACCGTCCGCTCTCCCCCGGCCAGCTGCTCGCCGTGCAGGAGGCGGCGCGGCTCACAGCGGCCGCCGTACGCCGGGGCCGTCCGACCCTGGTGCGCTGCCACTCGGGTTACAACCGCTCGGGCCTGGTGGTGGCGCAGGCGCTGGTCGACCTCGGGCACGGCGCCGACGAGGCGGTCCGGCTGGTGCGGGAACGGCGTTCGCCCTGGGCGCTGAACAACCCGGTGTTCGTGGACTACCTGAACACCGGGTTGGACGTGGCGGTACTGCTAACCGGCCACAACGGGTGAGGCCCGTCAGCTGCCTGACGGAACGTCAGGCGGATGCCGTCATCAGATGTCGCGGAAGGTCTCGATCTGGGCGCCGATCGAGTTGAGGCGCTCGGCGAGGTCCTCGTAACCGCGGTTGATGACGTAGACGTTGCGCAGGACGGAGGTGCCCTGGGCGGCGAGCATCGCGAGCAGGATGACCACGGCCGGGCGCAGCGCGGGCGGGCACACCATCTCGGCGGCGCGCCAGCGGGTCGGGCCCTGGACCAGCACCCGGTGCGGGTCGAGCAGCTTGACGTCCGCGCCGAGCCGGGTCAGCTCGGTGAGGTAGATCGCGCGGTTGTCGTAGACCCAGTCGTGGATCATCGTGGTGCCGTGGGCGGCCGCGGCGATGGCGGCGAAGAACGGCACGTTGTCGATGTTGATGCCGGGGAACGGCATCGGGTGGATGGTGTCGATCGGCGCGGCCAGCTTGGAGGGGCGCACGGTGAGGTCGACCAGGCGGGTCCGGCCGTTGTGGGCCCGGTACTCGGGGGTCCGGTCGTAGTCGAGGCCCATGCCCTCCAGCACCGCGAGCTCGATCTCCAGGAACTCGATCGGCACCCGGCGGATCGTCAGCTCGGAGGAGGTGACCACGGCGGCGGCGAGCAGGCTCATCGCCTCCACCGGGTCCTCGGCCGGGGTGTAGTCGACGTCGCAGTTGATCTGCGGGACGCCGTGGACGGTCAGGGTGGTGGTGCCGATGCCCTCGATCCTGACGCCCAGCTTCTCCAGGAAGAAGCAGAGGTCCTGGACCATGTAGTTGGGCGAGGCGTTGCGGATGACACTGACGCCGTCGTGCCGCGCGGCGGCCAGCAGGGCGTTCTCGGTGACGGTGTCCCCGCGCTCGGTCAGCACGATCGGGCGGTCCATCGGGGCGCCCGGCTCGACCGAGGCGTGGTAGGCGCCGCCGGTGGTGGCGACCTCCAGGCCGAAGCGGCGCAGCGCCGTCAGGTGCGGCTGGACGGTGCGGGTACCGAGGTCGCAGCCGCCGGCGTACGGGATGGCGAAGCGCTGGGCGCGGTGCATCAGCGGGCCGAGGAACATCAGCACGCTGCGGGTGCGGCGGGCGGCCTCGACGTCCATCGCGGCGAGGTCGAGCTCGGCCGGCGGGGTGAGTTCGAGGTCGCGGCCCTCGTTGAGCCAGCGGCTCTTGACCCCGATGCTGGTCAGCACCTCAAGGATGCGGTAGACCTCCTCGATCCGGGCGACGCTGCGGATCGTGGTCCGGCCGGTCGTCAGCAGCGAGGCGCACAGGATCGCCACACAGGCGTTCTTGCTGCTGCGGACGTCGATGGCGCCGGAGAGGCGGGTGCCGCCGGTGACGCGCAGGTGCATCGGGCCGGAGTAGCCGAGGGAGACGATCTCGCTGTTGAGCGCTTCGCCGATGCGGGCGATCATCTCAAGGCTGACGTTCTGCTTGCCCTGTTCGATGCGGTTGACCGCGCTCTGGCTGGTGCCGAGGGCCTCTCCGAGCTGCGCCTGGGACCAGCCGCGGTGCTGGCGCGCGGTACGGATGAGGGTGCCGATACGGGTGAGGTAGTCGCCTGTCACTCGGCAGACCATATCTCATGGTTGAGATGGCGCCGGAATCACCGGCAGGCGTGGCGCCACTTTTGTCCGTTTCTCACCCCGTATGAGCGTCAGATCTTCACATCACCACGTAACAGTGTTGAGCTTTCGCTGAGGAGTTCGGGTTCGGTTCGCGTTCGCGTTCGCGTTCGGGTTCGGCCTTGCGTTCGCGTTCGGGCTTGCGCTCGCGTTCGGCTGCCCGACTCGACCGAGGCTTCCCGCGGGGCGGGGCGGCGCACTCGACTCGACGCCGCTCAGGGGCCGAGCGGTTCCGCCCGGCCGACGATGGTGCCGGCGCGGTCGATGCAGATGACGTCCACCGCGACGGGCGAGCCGAGCAGCACGCCGAGCGCCGTCGCCCGCGCCGCCTCGGCGACCAGGTCCCCGAGCGGCACCCCGGCCGCCCGGCACAGTTGCACCGCCTCCAACCCGGTGTTGGCCACCGCCACCGCGGCCGCCAGCTCCTCGTCCGCCCCGCCGCGCCGGGCCAGTTCCGCCAGGTACCCCTTGTCCACCTGGGAGCGCGCCGAGTGCAGGTCCAGGTGGCCGTGGGCGAGCTTGGACAGCTTGGCGAAGCCGCCCGCGATGGTCAGCCGGGGCACCGGGTGGCGCTTGAGGTACTTGAGGACGGCCCCGGCGAAGTCGCCCATGTCGAGCAGCGCGTCCTCGGGCAGTCCGTGCACCGCGACCGCGACCTTCTCCGAGGTCGAACCGGTGCAGCCCGCCACATGGGTGCGCCCGGCCGCCCGGGCCACGTCAACGCCGCGGCGGATCGAGTCGATCCAGGCCGAGCAGGAGTAGGGGACGACGATCCCGGTGGTGCCGAGGATGGACAGACCGCCGAGGATGCCGAGTCGGGGGTTCCAGGTCGAGCGGGCGATCTCCTCGCCGTGGTCCACCGAGACCTCGACCACCACGTCCCCGCTGCCGCCGTGCGCCGCCGCCACCTCGGCCACCGCGTCGCGGATCATCTGGCGGGGCACCGGGTTGATCGCGGGCTCGCCGACCGCCAGCGGCAGGCCCGCCTTGGTGACCGTGCCGACTCCTGGGCCGGCCCGGAACACCACCCCGGCGCCGGGCTCTCCGGTCCGTACGGTGGCGCGGATCAGCGCGCCGTGGGTCACATCCGGGTCGTCGCCCGCGTCCTTGACCACGCCGGCCATGGCGCTGACCGGCCGCTCGCTCTCCTCGGTGGGCCGCTCGGCGGCGGCCGGTTGCGTGGGCTCGCTGGCGAAGGTCAGCCGCTCGGCGGCCAGGGCGAAGGCGGGCTGCTGGCCCTTGGGGAGGGTGATGGTGACCGGGTCCGGGAACTCACCGGTGAGCAGCGCGGTGTACGCGGCCTTGGTGGCGGCGGTGGCGCAGGCGCCTGTCGTCCAGCCGTGCCGCAGGCCGCTGCTCTTCAGCTGACCGGCCCGGCCTCCCGCCTCGGCTCCCGCTGCGGCCACCCTGCGCCTCGCTTCCGCACTGCCGGGGCGGCGCCCGCGCACCGCCCTCGTCCCGTCGGCGGCCGCACCGGCCGTCGCCGCCGATTTTCCCCCATCCGTCCGGCACCGCCCCGACCGGGGTGGCGGCCGGATCCACCCCGGAGGGACGGGGCGGGGGAAGCGCCGGCCCGCGTTCCCGAAGAGTTCTCCGCCCGGACTTAACACCCGGCGGCTACCGGTGGGTAATCTGGCGGTCCGCCAGAAGCGGGTTCATGACACTCAGGTCCGGTGGGCGGGGCGCTACTTCCCGGCCGGGCCGACAGCATGTGGGGGTTTTTGTGGCAGGCATGAAGCGACGTACGTTCATCACTGGTACGTCGGTGGCCGCCGCCTGGTCGGCCTTGACGCTGGGCGGAGCGCAGTTCGCCTCGGCCGCCGGGCGGGACCAGGCACTGGCGACCACGGCCGCGCGGGCCGTCGACGTCTCCGGGACGACCCTGGAGCAGGTGGCCACGCCGTCCGGCACCGGCGCCTACAAGCGGCTGACGGCCGGGCCGGGGTGGCCGCTGGTGGTGCGCGGGGAACTCGCGGCGCCGGGCGCCGGGCGGGACGACCGCCGCACCGGGCTGGCCAGTTTCGTCCAGTTCAGCGACCTGCACCTGGTGGACACCGAGTCCCCGGTGCGGTTCGAGTTCCTGGCCAAGTACAACGACAGCGCCTACCGGCCGCAGGAGGCCCTGAACGCCCGCGGCGTCTCGGCGCTCGTCGAGCGGGTCAACTCGCTGTCCGGCGGCCCGTACACCGGGATGCCGTTCAGCATGGTGATGGCCACCGGTGACAACACCGACAACCACGAGCTGGCCGAGCTCGACTGGTACCTCACCGTCATGGGCGGGGGGCGGATGGCCCAGAACACCGGTGACCCGACCCGCTACGAGGGCGTCCAGAACTCCGGCAACTCGGCCTTCTGGAATCCCGAGATCGCCTACAACGACGTCTACAAGGCGAAGGGCTTCCCGCAGGTGCCCGGCTTCCTGTCCGCGGCCGGCCGGCCCTTCGACGCGCCGGGTCTGAAGACCCCCTGGTACACCACCGTCGGCAACCACGACGACAGCATCGAGGGCTCGCTGCCGGACTTCGGGCTGCTGAACGACCTCTACACGGGCGGGCTCAAGCTGGAGGGCTGCGACGACTCGACCGCCGCCCAGCTGATGGACTCGCTGCGCCGCGACCCGGCGGGCGCCGTGCTGCTGCTCGCCAAGCTGCTCGCGAACGGCGAGGCGGTGCGCCGGGTGACCCCGGACGAGCGCCGGCACCCGTTCACGCTCAAGGAGTTCGCGAAGGCCCACCTCAACCCGGCCGTCACCGGCGCCGGCCCGTTCGGGCACGGCTTCACCTCGGACATGGTGGGCAGCGGCAAGCTCTACTACACCTTCCGGATCTCGGAGAAGGTGGTCGGCATCAGCCTGGACACCACCAACCAGGCCGGGTTCGCCGACGGTTCGCTCGGCACCGCGCAACTTCGCTGGCTGGAGCAGCAGTTGAAGGACCACAGCGGACACTGGTACGACACCAACGGGAACCGCGTCGCGGGCGGCAGCACCGATGACGTGATCCTGGTCTTCAGCCACCACACCAGCGGCTCGATGGGCAACCTGCTGCCGGACCCGCGCAACGTCTTCGAGAAGCGGCACGACGGCAACGAGCTGGTCGCGCTGCTGCAGCGCTACCCGAACGTGGTGGCCTGGGTGAACGGGCACACCCACATGAACAAGATCACGGCGCACGGGCACGCGGTGCCGGAGCGGGCGTTCTGGGAGATCAACACCGCCTCGCACATCGACTACCCGCAGCACGGCCGCATCATCGAGATCGCGGACAACGGGGACGGCACGCTGTCGCTGTTCACGACGCTGATCGAGTCCTCCGCGCCGTACACGACGGACTTCGACAGCACCTCGGACGCCAACCTGGCGGCGCTGTACCGCGAGCTGTCGTACAACGACCCCAACGGGCGGGTCTCGGCGCTGCTGGGCGCCGGGGAGGACCACAACACCGAGCTGCTGATCACCAAGCCGACCCGGTGACGGGTGGCGGGCACAAGTAACAGGTAACAGGTAACAGCGAACAGAAAACGGATGACAGCTGACAGATGATGAAATCTGTCAGCTGTCATCCGTCATTCGTCCGCCGTCACGCCTCCGGGTACCGCCGGGGCGTCCAGACGACCTCCACGCCGCCGCCCCGCTCGACCGCCTGGGTCTGCGAGGAGCCGATCAGCAGGATGGTCCGCATGTCGACCAGTGCCGGGTCCAGCTCGCCGAGTCGGACGATCCGGATCCGCTCGGTCGGCCCGCCGACGTCGCGGGCCATCACCACCGGGGTCTCCGGCGCGCGGTACTCCAGCAGCACGTCCCGGGCCAGGCCGACCTGGGTGGTGCGGGACTTCGAGCCCGGGTTGTACAGCGCGAGCACCAGGTCCGCCTCGGCGGCGGCGCGCAGCCGCTTGGCCACCGCGTCCCACGGCTTGAGCCGGTCCGAGAGCGACACCACCGCGTAGTCGTGCCCCAGCGGCGCGCCCGCCCGGGACGCGGCCGCGTGGGCGGCGGTCATCCCGGGGACGATCCGCACCGGCACGTCCCGGTAGTCCGGCTCGCAGGCCACCTCCAGCACGGCGGTGGCCATCGCGAAGACGCCCGGGTCGCCCGAGGACACCACGCAGACCCGGTGCCCGCGCCGGGCGAGGTCCAGGGCGAACTCGGCGCGCTCCGACTCCACCTTGTTGTCCGAGCCGTGCCGCCGCTGCCCCGGCCGCTCCGGCACCCGGTCCAGGTAGGTGGTGTAGCCGACCAGGTCGGTGGCCTCGGCCAGCGCGCCGCGTGCCTCGGGGGTCAGCCAGAGCGGACCGGCCGGCCCGGTGCCCACCACGGTCACGCTGCCCACGCCGTCCGCGAGCCGTACGGCGGGCTCCAGCGGGGCGACCTTGCTCGGCAGCACCGCCACCGAGAAGTACGGGACGCTCTCCCCGTCGACCTCGGCGAGCGGCGCGATGCGCTCCCCGTCCATGAAGGCGCGCTCGACGTACTGGGCGTCCTCCAGCCGCCCCGCCCGCTCCAGCGCGCGCCGGACGGTGGGGAAGGTGCGCCCCAGCTTCATGATCACGGCGGAGTCGGCGGAGGCGATCCGCGCGGTCAGCTCCTCCTCGGGCAGGGTGCCCGGGATGACGGTGAGCGTCTCCTCCGCCTCGGTCAGCGGCTGCCCGAGCCGGGCCGCCGCAGCGCTGACCGAGGTCACGCCGGGCACCACCTCGGTCGGGTAGCGGTGCGCGAGCCGCTTGTGCATGTGCTGGTAGGAGCCGTAGAACAGCGGGTCGCCCTCGGCGAGGACGACGACGTCGCGCCCGGCGTCCAGGTGGGCGGCCAACCGGGCGGCGGCCTCCTCGTAGAACTCGTCCAGCGCGCCCCGGTAGCCGCCGGGGTGGTCGGTGGTCTCCACGGTGAGCGGGTAGACCAGCTTCTCCTCGATCTGACCACCCGTCAGGTAGCGTTCGGCGATCGAGCGGGCGATGGACCGGCCGTGCCGGGCGCTGTGGTACGCCACCACGTCGGCCTTGCCGATGAGTTCGGCCGCGCGGACGGTCACCAGCGACGGGTCGCCGGGGCCGAGCCCGACGCCGTACAGTCGGCCCGTGCTGATCTGATGATCCGTCACTCTTCCTCGCTCGCAATCGCGTTGACGGCGGCGGCGGCGATCGCGCTGCCGCCGCGTCGGCCGCGCACCACCAGGTGCTCCAGGCCGGAGGGGTGTTCGGCCAGGGCCTGCTTGGACTCGGCGGCGCCGATGAAGCCGACCGGCACCCCGATCACCGCCGCGGGGCGCGGCGCGCCCGCCTCGATCATCTCCAGCAGCCGGAACAGCGAGGTCGGCGCGTTGCCGACGGCAACCACCGCGCCCTCCAGCCGGGGCAGCCACAGCTCCATGGCCGCCGCGCTGCGGGTGTTGCCCATCGCGCGGGCGAGTTCGGGCACCGACGGGTCGGTGAGGGTGCAGATCACCTCGTTGTCGGCGGGCAGCCGCTTGCGGGTCACACCACTCGCGACCATGTTGACGTCGCAGAGGATGGGCGCACCGGCGTGCAGCGCCGCGCGCGCCGAGGCGACCACGCCGGGCGAGTACACCAGGTCCTCGACCAGGTCGGTCATCCCGCAGGCGTGGATCATCCGCACCGCGACCTGGGAGACGTCCGCCGGCAGGGCGGCCAGATCGGCCTCCGCACGGATGGTGGCAAAGGACTGGCGGTAGATGGACGCGCCGTCCTTCTCGTACTCGATCACTTCGTGGTCCTCCTGGCCTCGGCGACCGCCTCGGCCATCTCCTCGTTCCTCACGTCCACGGGTGCGCCCGCGGTCGTGGTCGGCCCGTTCACCGTCACCCGGTAGCCGTGCCCCGTGGCGAGCACGTCCACCCACCGCCCGGCCGGGTGGCCGCAGCGCCGTTCACAGCCGGACCAGTGGACGGGCAGTCCGCCGGTCCCCGCACCGGCCCCGGCAGCCGCGTCCAACGCCCGGGCCGCGTCGGACCGTACGTCGGCCAGCGACTTGGCGCAGCCCGGCAGCCCGGTGCAGGCCGTGGCCCGTTCCCAGGCGGAGCCCGGCTCGGTACGGAACCCGGCCGCGGCCAGTGCGGGCAGCCGGTCGGCCGGGGCGCCGGGCAGCACCGCGCCGCGCCAAGGGGTCAGCCGCAGTTCGCCCGCCGAGGCGGCGACCAGCGCTCGCCACTGGTCGGCACTCGCCCGTCCGAACCGCATGCCCACCGAGAGCCCGCCGGGCAGCGCGCCCACCGGGGCGGCGACGGCGGACGGGGCACGACCGGTCGGGGCGCAGGCGGTCGGCAGCGGTTCGGAGCCCGTCGGCAGCAGGTCGGGGACCTCGCGCAGGTGCCAGGCGGCGCGGCCGCTGCGGCGCAGCGCGTCCAGGAAGGCGCGGGCCGCGTCCAGCACGGCCGTCACCTCCCGCCCGGGCTCCACCGGGTGTCCGCGCTCGGCCCGCCCGAGGCGCAGCAGGGCGGGGCCGCCCGGAGCTGCGATCAATGTCACATCGGCGTCGAGCGAGGCGACGTCGCCCCGCCCGTCGTCCAGCGCGAACAGGAACTTGCCGGAGAGCCCGGCCGCCCAGTCGCTCGCGCACAGCCGCTCGTCGAGTTCCCGTACCCAGGCCTGCACATCGGCGTTGCCCTCGGCGTCCAGCCCGGCCAGTGGCGAGGCGACGATGTTGCGCACCCGCTCGTGGGTGTCCGAGGGCAGCAGTCCGACGGCGCGCAGGCACTCGGCGAGGTCGGGCCCGCAGTCCGGGGCCAGACCGCGGAGTTGGACGTTGCCGCGCGAGGTGGTCTCCAACTCCCCGTCGCCCAGGGCCTGTGACGCCTCAGCCAGCGCGAGTGCCTGACGGTCCGTCAGCAGACCGCCGGGCAGCCGGACCCGGGCGAGGCCGCCGTCGTCGGCGGTGTGCAGGCGAAGCGCCCCGGGGCAGGCGTCCGCGCGCCCCCGGTCGGGCACGGCGGCGCCCGGCGCGGTGGCGTCGGGTGTCGGTGGCATGGCGGCGAGCATACAGATGATCCGATCGCTTGCCTCCGTCCGCTGCGTCACACCCGGCAGCACACCGGGCAGCACGTCCGGCACGCCACCCGCGTGCCCGAGCACCGTGCGCCCGTCCGTGCGCCGGGCGCTGCGCCGGGCGAGGTGAAGCCGGCACTCCCCCCAGGTCAGCCGCACCCCGTACGATGCTGGCGGGCGGTCCCCAGCGGGCCGTCCACGCCAGCGACGGCGCAGGGGAGGAAACCGGTGCAAGCCCGGTGCGGTCCCGCCACTGTGACCGCGGTTCACCGGGAAGCCGGTCGGCCGCGGGAGCCAGGAACTCCCGCCGTCCTCCACCGGCCCGGGGCGCGGACCCCGAGGAAGGCAGAAATGCACCAGCGCCGTCGCATGCCCGCGCGCGTTCCCGCGGCCGCCACCGCGGCCGCCCCGGCCACCACTGCGGCCATCCTGGCCACCGACGAGGCCGGGAGGGCCTTCGCATGATCCTGCTGCTGTCGACGTCCGACACCGACCTGCTCAGTGCCCGCGCCTCGACGGGCCCGGTCCCGTACCGGCTCGGCAACCCGGCCCGGCTGACCCCCGAGGACCTGCCCGCACTGCTGGAGGGCACCGAACTGGTCGTGGTCCGCCTGCTCGGCGGGCGCCGCGCCTGGCAGGAGGGCCTGGACGCGCTGCTGGCCGGCCCCCGCCCGGTGGTGGTGCTGACCGGTGAGCAGGCCCCCGACGCCCAGCTGATGGAGCTGTCCACCGTCCCGGCCGGCATCGCCGCCGAGGCGCACGCCTACCTCGCCCACGGCGGCGCGGCCAACCTGGCCGAACTGGGCGCCTTCCTCTCCGACACCGTGCTGCTGACCGGCCACGGCTTCGCCCCGCCCGCCTCCGCCCCCGCCTGGGGCCCGCTGGAGCGCGAAGCCCGTACGACCGACGGCCCGACCGTCGCCGTGCTCTACTACCGGGCCCACCACATGAGCGGCAACACCGCCTTCGTGGAGACCCTCTGCCAGGCGATCGAGGACCAGGGCGCCCGCGCCCGGGCCTACTACTGCGCCTCGCTGCGCGGCGCCGAGCCCGAACTGCTGGCCGAACTCGGCGCCGCCGACGCGATCATCACCACCGTGCTCGCCGCCGGCGGCACCCGCCCGGCCGACGCCCAGGCCGGCGGCGACGAGGAGGCCTGGGACGCCGGCGCGCTGGCCGCCCTGGACCGCCCGATCCTCCAGGCCCTCTGCCTCACCTGGTCCCGCGCCCAGTGGGAGGCCAGCGACGACGGCCTGTCCCCGCTGGACACCGCCACCCAGGTCGCCGTGCCGGAGTTCGACGGCCGCCTGATCACCGTGCCGTTCTCCTTCAAGGAACTGGACGAGGACGGCCTGACCGTCTACGCCGCCGACCCGGAGCGCGCCGCCCGCGTCGCCGGCACCGCCGTCCGGCACGCCCGGCTGCGCCACGTCCCAGCCGCCGAGCGCCGCCTCGCCCTGGTGCTGTCCGCCTACCCGACCAAGCACGCCCGGGTCGGCAACGCCGTCGGCCTGGACACCCCGGCCAGTGCCGTCCGGCTGCTGCACCGGCTGCGCGAGGAGGGCATGGACCTCGGCGACAACCTGCCCGGCCTGGACGACAGCACCGACGAAGGTCATGAGGGCGACGCGATCATCCACGCGCTGATCGCCGCCGGCGGCTACGACCAGGACTGGCTCACCGAGGACCAGCTGGCCCGCAACCCGGTCCGCATCCCCGCCGCCGACTACCGCCGCTGGTACGCCACGCTCCCCCAGGGCCTGCGCGACCAGGTCGAGGAGCACTGGGGCCCGGCCCCCGGCGAGCTGTACGTCGACCGCTCGCAGAACCCGGACGGCGACATCGTGCTCGCCGCGATCCGCTCCGGGAACCTGCTGGTGCTCATCCAGCCGCCGCGCGGCTTCGGCGAGAACCCGGTCGCCATCTACCACGACCCCGACCTGCCGCCGAGCCACCACTACCTGGCCGCCTACCGCTGGATCCAGGCCGCCCAGGAGGACGGCGGCTTCGGCGCCCACGCCGTCATCCACCTCGGCAAGCACGGCAACCTGGAGTGGCTGCCCGGCAAGACCGCCGCGCTGTCCGCCGAGTGCGGCCCGGACGCCGTCCTCGGCGACCTCCCCCTGATCTACCCGTTCCTGGTCAACGACCCCGGCGAGGGCACCCAGGCCAAGCGCCGCGCCCACGCCACGCTGGTCGACCACCTCGTCCCGCCGATGGCCCGCGCCGACTCCTACGGCGACATCGCGCGCCTGGAGCAGCTGCTCGACGAGCACTCCAACATCGCCGCGATGGACCCGGCCAAGCTGCCCGCGATCCGCGCCCAGATCTGGACCCTGATCCAGGCCGCCAAGCTGGACCACGACCTCGGCCTGGACGAGCGCCCCGAGGACGACGGCTTCGACGACTTCCTGCTGCACGTCGACGGCTGGCTGTGCGAGGTCAAGGACGCCCAGATCCGCGACGGCCTGCACGTCCTCGGCCAGGCCCCGGTCGGCACCGACCGGGTCAACATCGTGCTCGCCATCCTGCGCGCCCGGCAGATCTGGGGCGGCGTCAGCGCGCTGCCCGGCCTGCGCGAGGCGCTCGGCCTGGACGAGGCGGCCCTCACCCTGGGCGCCACCGACGCGGCCGAGGCCCGGGCCCGGGCGCTGGTCGAGGCGATGGAGGCCGAGGACTGGGCACCCGAGGCGGTGGAGAAGGTCGCCGCGGGGCTCCCGGAGGCGGTCGGCGAGGTGCTGACCTTCGCCGCCACCCAGGTGGTGCCTCGGCTGGGTGCCACCACCGACGAACTGGACGCCGTGCTGCACGCGCTCCAGGGCGGCTTCGTCCCGGCCGGCCCGTCCGGCTCCCCGCTGCGCGGCCTGGTCAACGTGCTGCCGACCGGCCGCAACTTCTACTCCGTCGACCCGAAGGCCGTCCCCAGCAAGCTCGCCTGGGAGACCGGCCAGGCGCTCGCCGCCTCGCTGGTCGACCGCTACCGGGCCGACAACGACGGCGCCTACCCGCCCTCGGTCGGGCTCTCGCTCTGGGGCACCAGCGCGATGCGCACCGCCGGTGACGACATCGCCGAGGCCTTCGCGCTGCTCGGGGTCCGCCCGGTGTGGGACGACGCCTCGCGCCGGGTCACCGGTCTGGAGCCGATCCCGCTCGACGAGCTGGGCCGCCCGCGCATCGACGTGACGCTGCGCATCTCCGGCTTCTTCCGGGACGCTTTCCCGCACGTGGTCGCCCTGCTGGACGACGCGGTGCGCCTGGCCGCCGCCCAGGAGGAGGCCGACGCGGACAACTTCGTCCGGGCCCACGTGCAGGCCGACCTCGCGGTGCACGGCGACGAGCGCAAGGCCACCGTCCGCGTGTTCGGCTCCCGCCCCGGCACCTACGGCGCGGGCCTGCTCCAGCTGATCGACAGCCGGGACTGGCGCACCGACGCCGACCTGGCCGAGGTGTACACCGTCTGGGGCGGCTACGCGTACGGCCGCGGGCTGGACGGCCGCCCGGCGCGCGAGGAGATGGAGACCGCGTACAAGCGGATCACCGTCGCCGCGAAGAACACCGACACCCGCGAGCACGACATCGCCGACTCGGACGACTACTTCCAGTACCACGGCGGCATGGTGGCCACCGTGCGCGCCCTCACCGGCAAGGCCCCGACCGCCTACATCGGCGACTCGACCCGCCCGGAGACGGTCCGCACCCGCACCCTGACCGAGGAGGCCGCCCGCGTCTTCCGCGCCCGGGTGGTCAACCCGCGCTGGATCGAGGCGATGCGCCGCCACGGCTACAAGGGCGCGTTCGAGATGGCCGCGACGGTCGACTACCTCTTCGGCTACGACGCCACGACGGGCGTGGTCGCGGACTGGATGTACGAGAAGCTGACCCAGGAGTACGTCCTCGACCCGGTCAACCGCGAGTTCCTGGCGGGCGCCAACCCGTGGGCGCTGCACGGCATCAGCGAGCGGCTGCTGGAGGCGGCGAGCCGTGGCCTGTGGGAGCAGCCGGACCCCGCGCTGATCGAGCAGCTGCAGGCCGCGTTCCTGGAGACCGAGGGCGACCTGGAGGGCGACGAGGGCTGACCCTCCCGCGGGCCCTCCGGAAGGCGCACGCCGGAGGGCCCGTCGGCGGGCCGGTGTCAACCCCGCGTGACGCCGTCTGGCACCGGCCGCCGCCCGAGCGGACAATACGGGGCATGTCGCGCCGCATCGGTACCGCCAGCCCAGCCCCGAGCACGACCCCCACGGAGGAACGGCCGCAGCGCGCGCCGCACCGGTACCGGGCGCGACTCGGAGCGCTGGCGGCCGGCGCCGTGCCGGTGGTGGCCTTCCCCGCGCCGGGGCAGGCGTGGCTGGCCTGGGTCGCGCTGGTCCCGGGGCTGCTGCTGATGCAGCGGGCGCCGTCGGGGCGGGAGGCGGCGGTGCGGGGCTGGTGGTTCGGGGCCGGGTTCATCCTGACCGCGATGTACTGGCTGGTGCCGTCGATCGGACCGGCGCTGCCGGTGCTCGCGGTGCTGTTCGGCGCGCTGCAGGCCGTGGTCGGATACGCGGTGCACCGCCTGCTGCGCCCGCCGCTGACCACCCGTCGGGCGCTGCTCGCGCTGCTGGTGGTCCCGGCGGTGTGGGTGAGCACCGAGTACGCGCGGTCCTGGCACGCGCTCGGCGGGCCGTGGGCGCTGCTCGGCGCCACCCAGTGGCAGCACCCGGCGATCCTCGGCCTGGCCTCGGCGGGCGGGATCTGGCTGGTCAGCGCGGCGGTGGCGGCGGTGAACACCGGGGTGCTGATCGCGCTGACGGCGGTGCACCGGCGGCCCCGGGCGGCCGCCGCCCTGGTGACCGTCCTGGTGCTGGCCGCCGGTCCGCTGCTGTTCGCGCTGCGTCCGGCGCCGGTGGGGGCCGGGGCGGTGACGGTGGCGCTGGTGCAGCCCGGCATCGTCGAGGACCCGCAGGCCCGGTTCGAGGCCGGCGCGCGGGGCACCGCCGCCCTGGTCGGGGAACCGGTGGACCTGGTCGTGTGGGGCGAGAGCAGCACCACCGCCGACCTGGACCGCGATCCGGCCGCGCTGGACGAGCTGCGCCGGCTCGCCGCCACCACCGGCGCCGAGGTGATGGCCGGCGAGGACGCCCGCAAGGCCGACGGGCGGATCTCCAAGGACGCGGTGCTGGTCTCCCCGGCCGGGGTGGTGGACCGCTACCGCAAGATCCGGCTGGTGCCCTTCGGCGAGTACATCCCGCTGCGGCCGGTGCTCGGCTGGATCGCCGGGGTCAGCCGCGCGGCGGGCGAGAACCGGGCGCCCGGCTCCGCCTTTCACGTGCTGCCCGCCACCGACCGCTCGGGCCGGCCGCTGCCGGTCGGCGCGCTGGTCTGCTTCGAGTCGGCCTTCCCGGACATGGCGCGGACGGCGGCCCGGGACGGCGCCCGGGTGCTGGTCTACCAGTCCTCGACCTCGACCTTCCAGCACACCTGGGCGCCCGAGCAGCACGTCTCGCTGGCGGCGATCCGGGCCGCCGAGACCGGGCGCCCGGCCGTCCAGGCCTCGCTGACCGGGGTCTCCGCGGCCTTCGACGCCCAGGGCCGGGAGCTCGCCCGGCTGGGCACCGACGGAACCGGCGCGCTGACCGTACGGCTGCCGCTCACCGCGCCCGGGACGGCGACCTGGTACGACCGGATCGGCGACGTGGTGCCGATGGGCGCCCTGCTGGTCACGGCAAGCGCGGCGGTGGCCGCCCGGCGAGCGCGCGCCGCCGCCCGGGGGGCGGCCGGTCCGGACGCCCAGCCCTCGGTCTAGCTCCCGCCTCAGCGCTCGGTGGCGTCGCGGTAGATGCCGAACGAGGCGCCCTGGGGGTCACGCAGCACGGCGGTCCGCCGGCCGCCCGGCATGGAGACGGCTGGCACCAGCACGTCACCGCCCAGGGCGACCGCCCGGTTGACGATGTTGTCGGCGTCGGCGACCGAGAAGTACGGCAGCCAGTGCGGCGACACCTGGGGCGGGAACCGGTCCTCCATGTCCAGCATGCCGCCGAAGTCCTGGCCGTCCAGGCCCCACTGGGTGTAGTGCTCGGACGGCGAGACAGACCATCCGAAGACCTCCGGGTAGAAGGCCCGCGCGCCGGCCGTGTCCCGGGTGGCCAGTTCCACCCACCCCAGCGAGCCGGGCTCGTTGAACACCCCGGCGCCCTTGAAGGCGCGGGCCTGCCAGAGGATGAAGACCGCACCGGACGGGTCGGCGGAGACCGAGAAGCGGCCGTGGTCGAGCACGTCGGTGGGCTCCTTGAGGACCTTGCCGCCGGCCGCCTTGATCTTGGACGCGGTGAGCTCGGCGTCGGCGACCGCGAAGGCGACCGTCCAGGCCGTCGGCTGCTGGGGCGCGTACCGCGGGGTGACGGCGGCGGCCGGTGCGTCGCCGACGAACATCTGGGTGTAGCCCTCGGCTTCGGGGCGGGCACCGCTGTCGGGGCGCCAGCCGAACAGTTCGGTGTAGAACGTCCGGGCGGCGGGCGGGTCGTCGGTGCCCAGCTCGACCCAGCAGGGGGCGTTGGTGGTGACGGTGGTCTGCTTCATGTTCTGGCCCTGGCTCTCTAGGGGTGCTGGGATGTCTCTGATGGAACGTCAATACTGGTAGTGGTCAGGCGACTTCGATGACGGCTTTGCCGCGGACGTGGCCGGACTCGACCGCGGAGACGGCCTCGGCGGCGCGGTCGAGCGGGTAGCGGCCGGTGATGTGCGGATCGAGGTCGCCGGCGGCGACCAGGGCGGCGAGTGCGGCGAGGCTCCCGGAGCTGGTCGAGCGGGCGACGGGCTTGCCGCCGAGTTCGGCGACGGTGGCGGAGTCGGCCGTGCTGACCAGTTCGGTACGGTCGGTGCGGACGGCGGCCACGGCGCGCAGGGCGTCACCGCCGACCAGGTCGAGGATGGCGTCGACGCCGTCGGGGGCGGCCGCGGCGATCCGTTCCGCGACGCCGTCACCGTAGCGGACCTGGGTGGCGCCGAGGGACTCCACGAACGAGCGGTTGGCGTCGCTCGCGGTGCCGAGCACGTTCAGACCCTGGCCGCGAGCGAGCTGGGCGGCGGCGCTGCCGACCCCACCGGCGATGCCGAGGATCAGCAGCACCTGCCCGGCGCCCAGGGCCAGTTGGCGCAGGGCGTCGTCCGCGGTGGCGACCGAGACGGCGAGCACGGCGGCCCGGTCGAAGCCGACGGCCTCGGGCTTGAGGGCACTCGACTCGGCGCGCAGCAGCGTCTGTTCGGCGAAGCCCCCGGCGGCGGCGAGGCCGAACACCTCGTCGCCCGGGGTGAACCCGGTGGCCCCGGGGCCGACCTGCTGCACCACCCCGGAGGCCTCCTGGCCCATGACGGCGGGGAGTTGGCGCGCGCGGCCGAGGTGGCCCCGGCGGATCTTCCAGTCGACCGGGTTCACCCCGGCGGCCCGGACCGTGATCGCCAGCTGACCGGGACCGGGGGCGAGCACCGGACGGTCGAGGAACTCCTGCACTTCCGCTCCGCCGTAGTCGACGAAGCCGAATGCCTTAGCCATCGGTGATCCCACTCCTCGGGTAAGGCCTGCGGCCCCTGCC
The DNA here is from genome assembly GCF_055584725.1 of Kitasatospora sp. NPDC101108. Lineage (NCBI taxonomy): Bacteria > Bacillati > Actinomycetota > Actinomycetes > Kitasatosporales > Streptomycetaceae > Kitasatospora > Kitasatospora sp. NPDC101108. Next base: position 50,724 of record NZ_JBVJLM010000015.1, on the reverse strand, counting down.
CCCCGCCCCAGCATGCGGGGCGCGGCGGGGTGGGGGCGGGCGCTGGTGGGCCGAACGGGGGTGGGCGAACGGTCAACAGCGGACAGCTGACAGATTTCGAAATCTGTCAGCTGTCCGCTGTTATCTGTTCGCTGTTATCTGTCCGCTGTCATCTGTTCGCGGTTGTTTGTCCGCTGTCATCTGCGGATGGCCCGCGTGACCGGCATCCAGAGCTCCGCGTCCGCGTCGCCCGACCCGGGAACGAAGCGGGTCCGCAGGATCTCCGGGCCCGGCCGGGTCTCGTACGGGTTGGACGGGAACCACTGGCTGTAGGTGTCCCCCCACATCTGCTGCAGGGCCTGGGGGAACGGCCCGGTGTTGCTGAACACCGCCCACGTCCCGGCCGGGACGTGCAGGACCTCCAGGTCGTCCGGGACGACCGCGTCCTCCCGCGCCACCACCGCGTGCCAGTAGTCGAGTTCGGACCCCTCCTCCCGGTTGGGCGAGAAGTCGTCGGTCACCGACACGATGCCGAGTGGGTCCGTGCCGGTCAGCGCTGTGATCCGCTCGACGGTCTCCGCACCGAGCTGCTTGATGAACGCGGCGATGTGCGGGTTGACCCCCTGGTAGATCAGCGGTACCCGGGCCTTCCGGCCGATGATCCTGAAGGCCGGCTTCTCGATGATCCGGTACTCCATGCTGCTGCTTCCCTCCACGATGAGTCGGAAGGACATCCGGGGCTGGGAGATGAGCGCCGCACCGTCGCGCCGGGCCTCCCCGGGCCCGACCCCGTGCATCGACCGGAACGCCCGGGCGAACGCCTCTCCCGAGGTGTAGCCGTACCGGACCGCGATGTCGAGCAACGTCCGCCCGCTGCCGAGCACTTCGGCCCCGGCGACGGTCAGCCGCCGACGCCGGACGTACTCCGACAGCGGCATCCCGGCGAGCATCGAGAACAGCCGCCGGAAGTGGTACTCCGACGTCATCGCGGTCCGAGCCAGCTCGGCCACGTCGATCTCCTGGTCCAGGTTCCGCTCGATGTCCTCCATCGCCCGGTTCAGGTGCTCCAGCACGCCGACCCCGTCCTTCCCTTACTGATCACACCGTAGGAAGGACCAACCTTGCCGTACCCGACGATCGGTGCCCGTTCCGGTCTGCTGCCGATCCGGTCAGGCGCCGATCGCCGGATGACCGGCAGGACGAGAGGGCTCAGACCAGGCCCTGGGCCAGCATCGCGTCCGCGACCAGTTCGAAGCCCGCGATGTTCGCGCCCACCACGTAGTCGCCCGGGTGCCCGTAGCGCTCGGCGGTGGTGAAGCAGGAGTCGTGGATGTGCCTCATGATCCCGGCCAGCCGCTCCTCGGTGCGCTCGAAGGTCCAGGAGTCGCGTGAGGCGTTCTGCTGCATCTCCAGCGCGCTGGTCGCGACGCCGCCCGCGTTGGCCGCCTTGCCCGGACCGAAGGCGACCCCGGCCTCCTGAAGGACCCGCACGGCCTCGGGGGTGGTGGGCATGTTGGCGCCCTCGGCGACGGCCAGCACCCCGTTCCGGACCAGGGCGAGCGCGTCGGCCTCGGTCAGCTCGTTCTGGGTGGCGCAGGGCAGCGCGACCTCGCAGGGCACGCTCCACACGCCCGGGCCCTCGACGAACCGCACGTGGCTGCCTCGCAGTTCGGCATAGTCGGAGACCCGGCCGCGCCGGACCTCCTTGACCTCCTTGAGCAGGTCGAGGTCGATGCCCTTCTCGTCGACCACGTAGCCGGAGGAGTCGGAGCAGGTCAGCACGGTCGCGCCGAGCTGCTGGGCCTTCTCGATCGCGTACACCGCCACGTTGCCGGAGCCCGAGACGACCACGCGGCGCCCGTCCAGGTCGTCACCCCGGCTGCGCAGCATCTCCGCGGTGAACATCACGCAGCCGTAGCCGGTGGCCTCGGTGCGGACCTGCGCGCCGCCCCAGCCGAGGCCCTTGCCGGTGAGCACGCCGGCCTCGTAGCGGTTGGTGATCCGCTTGTACTGGCCGAAGAGGTAGCCGATCTCCCGGCCGCCGACGCCGATGTCACCGGCCGGGACGTCGGTGTGCTCGCCGAGGTGACGGTACAGCTCGGTCATGAAGGACTGGCAGAACCGCATGATCTCCGCGTCCGAACGGCCCTTGGGGTCGAAGTCGGAGCCGCCCTTGCCGCCGCCGATCGCCAGCCCGGTGAGGGCGTTCTTGAAGATCTGCTCGAAGCCGAGGAACTTGATGATGCCGAGGTTCACCGAGGGGTGGAAGCGCAGGCCGCCCTTGTACGGGCCGAGGGCGCTGCTGAACTCCACCCGGAAGCCGCGGTTCACGTGGATGTCGCCGGAGTCGTCCGTCCACGGCACTCGGAACATCAGCTGCCGCTCGGGTTCGCAGATCCGCTCGACGAGCCGGGCGTCGAGGAGTTCGGGGCGATGGGCGAGCACCGGGGCGAGGGTCTCCAGCACCTCGTGGACGGCCTGGTGGAACTCCTCCTCGCCCTTGTTGCGGCGGACCACGTCCGCGTAGAGCGCCTCGATCGCGCGCTGCTCGGCGTCGAAGCGGGACTGCCGGCCGGGGGCGGAGGAGGCGGAGGGGGGGGTGACGCGGCTCGTGGGCATCTGATCAGGACCTTCCGTTGGTCGTCGGTGGTCGTGCGCGAGGCGTTCCCGTGCCCAGGAAACGGGAGGAAGTCTCGCAGTGACCACACCTCGTCTCCCATCCCTTCCACATGCTGGACCGCCGCGAACGGGAGCCGCGAACGGGAACAGGCGGGGCGGGCGGGGTGTTGTGCGCCAGCGGTGTCGAACCGGGCACTGCCCGTATCCTGTTGTTCAAATTGGAACGACCTAGTACGGTCAACACCCGATCCATCCGGATCCCCCGATCCAAACCCGGTCCAACCCGGTCCACCCCCGATCGACGGAGGCCCACCCATGCCGCAGCCCGGCTCCGCCACGGTGCGCTCGCGTGTGCGCATCCCGCTGACCTTCCCCGACGGCTACCGCGCCGAGGCGGAGGTCTTCACCTTCCACGGCCTCGCCGACGGCGCCGAGCACCTGGCGCTCGCCCTCGGCACGGTCCCGGACGGCGGAACGCCGCTGGTGCGGCTGCACTCCGAATGCCTGACCGGCGACGTCTTCGGCTCGGACCGCTGCGACTGCGGCCCGCAGCTGCGCGAGTCGGTGGAACTGATCAGCGAGGCCGGCGGATACCTGCTCTACCTGCGCCAGGAGGGCCGGGGCATCGGGCTGTACAACAAGCTCGACGCCTACGCGTTGCAGGACTCCGGACTGGACACGTACGACGCCAATCTCGCGCTCGGCCTCCCCGAGGACGGCCGGGACTACACCGCGGCCGCCCAGATGCTCGCCGCGCTCGGCATCGACGGCGTGGGCGGCCTCGACGGCACGAGCGGCATCGACCTGCTGAGCAACAACCCTGACAAGGCCGCGCAGTTGACCGGCCTCGGCGTCACCGTGCGGCGGCGGGTGCCGACCGGCGTCCACCTCTCGGCGAGCAACGTCCGATACCTGACGGCGAAGGTGGAGCGGACCGGGCACTCGATCGAGCTCACCCGGCTGGTCGGCTGACCGCCGCGGGCGGGGGTCGGGCAGGGGTGGGGCGACGGTGGGACGCGGTGGGACGCGCGGCGAACAGATGACAGCGAACAGATGACAGCGAACAGATAACAGATTTCGAAATCTGTCATCTGTTCGCTGTCATCTGTCAGTCGTCTTCCGTTACCCGCTACCTCTCAGCCCGCCCCCGCACCGTCCGCAGCACCCCGTACACCGCCAGCGGCAGCGCCACCAGCAGTGCGGCCCAGAAGGCCCCGTGCCCCCACCAGCCCGCGATCGTGCCGAACAGCCCCTCGAACACCGGGATCCGCAGCGCCTCCACCGGCCCCAGCGCCCCGGGCCAGGCCCCCAGGAACAGCGTCCCGAGGATCCAGACGACGAACAGCACCCGCGCGGTGACCAGCGTCCCGAGGGTGCTCAGCAGCGACGCCGCCGCCAACAGGATCACGAACCCCGCCTGGTAGGACGCTCCGGCCTGGCCCGTCCCCCAGGAGTCCGGCGTCCGGTGCACCCCGGTGGCCGCGAGCCGCACCTCCACGGCCGCCCAGAGCAGCAGCACCAGCACCCCGGTGCCGGTGAGCGCGAACCGGAGCCGGTCCCGCGTCCCCGCCCGGCCCGTCCGCCACACCCCGGGGGCGGCCGCCTCCGGCAGCGGCCGCCCCGCCGCCCGCGCGGCACGCCGGTCGAGGTCCCGCCACCCCTCCCGGACCTGCCGCCGGGCCCGCTGGGCGGGCTTGAGCAGCCGGTCGCAGGCCCGCTCGATCAGCACGAAGGCCACCACGACCGCGATCACCGCCACGATCCCGGCCCAACTCCCCATCCCGCCCTCGAACATGACCACCCGCTCGGCCACCGGCTGCGGCGCCTCCACCGCCGTCATCGGCGGTCCCAGTCGCAGGTAGCCGATCGCGAGGGCGCCCACACCGGTCAGCAGGGCCGTACCGAAGCCGACCCGGGCCGGGAAGAAGGCGAGCACGGCGGCCGCCACGAAGGCCGCGCCGAGTTTGCCGACCACCTGCTCCGCCGCGCGCTTCCCGGCGGAGTGCAGCGGCCCGCCGAACAGGTCCGGCGAGAGGTCCAGCTGGTGCCCGGTCTCGACCGGCAGGCGCAGCACCGCCCCCGCCCACAGCAGCAGCCCCAGCCCCAGCACCAGCAGCGCGACCGCCGCCACCCGGCGCGGCACCATGGTGCGGGCGTACGGCCACCAGAGCCGCAGCCGGGCCGCCCAGTCCACCGGCGGCCGTTGACGCCGTTCCCGCCACAGCCGGGCCGCCCGCCCGACCCTCGCCCGCCCCTCCCGCAGCACGCCCGCCTGCGGCTCGGGCCGCTCGACCCGCCCGCGGCCCCGCCGTCGCAGCGCCTCCGCGGCGACCACCGCCGCCCGCCCCGCGACCTGCCCCTGGTCGGCCCCGACCGCCCGCCGCCGCAACGCCGACCACCGGCGCCGCACCACGTCCCGCGGGGTGGCCGCCTCCGGGTCGGGCGCCGGCCGCCGCGCCGCCGAGCGCACCGCCGCACGCACCCCGGCGCCCGCCGTCAGGGTCCCGTCCACCACCGCCGCCGCGACCACCGCGGCGAGCTCCGACACCCGTACGGGCAGCGGCAGTCGGTGCAGCGCGGCGGGCAGCGGGGAGAGCCTGCCGAGCAGCCGGTACCGCTCCTCCGGGCGGATGCTCAGCCAGACCGCCAGCCGGTGCGCCTCCTCCCGCTCCTCGGGGCTGAGCCCGCCGTCACCGCGGCGACCGCCGCCGACCGTACGGGCCGTGCGCTCCACCTCGGCGAGCACCTCCGGGAGCGCCGCGAGGGCGAGCAGCCGCGAGCAGTGCTCGCCGGAACACTCGGGGTGGAAGCAGTCGTAGCGCGCGGCGACGGCCGGGGCGCCGCCGCGGACCAGTTCGTCGACGAAGGCGGCGCCGTCCGGTTCGGTGGCGATGCGCTCCAGCCCGGCCGGGTCGATCGGCCGGTCGCGGTAATGCGGCACGGCGGACGGCGCGTAGGCCGCGCCGAGGGCGAGCACGGCGACGGCGGCCACGGCCTCCCGCCGGGAGCCGGGCGCGCGGACCACGTCGGTGAGGTAGTGCAGGTCGAACACGGAGTCCTTGACCTCGTCGCGCAGCCAGTCGCGCAACCGCTCCGCCCCCACCGCCGCCAGCCAGCGGGCGGCCGCACCGGAGTTGCGCAGCAGCACCTCGGTGAGCCGGACCGGGTCGGTGAACGGGTCGCCGAGGAAGGTGATCGGCCGACGCGCCTGCGGGCGGCGCCGAACCACCGCCGGGCTGCCGCCGGCCAGCCAGCTGCGGACCTCCGGGGCGGTCCAGCGGTCCTCCGGCTTCTTGGTGAACAGGCCCTGGAGGAGGAGCAGTTGACGCTGGTCGGTGACCGCGGCGAGGTCCACCTCCTCGCCCATGACCAGTTCCAGCTCCAGGTCGTGGTCGGCGGCCCGCTCACCGTCCGCGCCGACGAACCGGGGGCGGCCGACGAACAGCTCGTAGAGCACGTTGCCGAGGCCCCACCAGGGCCCGGCCTCGTGGTTCTTGCCGGCCAGTTGCTCGGGTGCCATGTAGGCGACGGTGACCATCATCGCGGAGGTGAAGCGGCGGCTGTCGGTGAGCCGGTCGACTCCGCCGAAGTCGGCGATCACGAACTCCCCGGGCCCGCGGCCGGGCCGGACCAGGATGTTGGCGGGCTTGAAGTCCAACGGGTTGCGCTGGATCCGCCGCTGCCAGAACTCCAGCAACGACACCAGCTCGTAGACGATCTGCTCGGCCGTCCGAGGGTCGGTGTGGGCGCCGCTGCGGCGCAGCTCGGCGACGTGCGCGGAGAGGGTGACCGGCAGGTACTCCATCGCCACCCAGTCGACCAGCGCGCCGTGGTGGCGGACCCGGCCGAAGTCGATCAGGTGCGGGACGTGCCGCCGGAAGCCGTCGTTGCGCAGGTGGGCGAGCAGCTCGTGGTCCATCGGCTGGCCGACGACGGACACCTTGACCGCGGCGTCGGCCCCGCCGTCGGTGCGCCGGACGTACCAGACGGTGCCCTCGGCGCCGGCGCCCGCCTTGCCCAGGGGGGTGAAGCGCGCGCGCAGGGCGTCGGGGAAACCGTCCTCCGACGGCTCGCCGTTCGAGGCCGCAGTGCCGACGGGCCCGGGGCCACCGTTCGGGGCCGCAGTGCCGACGGGCCCGGGGCCGCCGTTCGGGGCCGCAGTGCCGACGGGCCCGGGGCCGCCGTTCGGGCTCGGCCCCGGGCCGATGTTGTCCTGCCAGGACGGACCCCGGCCGGCCCGGGGCCGCACCACCTCGGTGTCGGCCTCCGGGTCGAACCGGCCCGGGGTGCCGGGCCGGACCCTGGTCGCGGCCTCCGGGTCGTGACGGGGTCCGGGCGTCCGCCGGGTGGCGGCCTCCGGATCCACCACGGCGGTCTGCTGGGCGCCGAGCCTGGAGGCCCGGTCCGCGCCCGCCTCCGCACCGGGCCGGGCACCGCGCCGCCGGTCCCACGACCTGCGGAACCGCGAGCCCCGCTCCCGCGAGCCCCAGTCCACCCTGGTCCGCGGCGGCTCCTCCGGCGTTCCCTGGCGTCGGTCCTCCCCGACCGGCCCGGCGTCCTCCGTTGCGCCCATGGCGGCGCTCCCCTCCCCGTGCCCCGGGGCCGGTGCGAGGGCCGTGACCACGGGCGCACCGGTGCCGGGTGGTGATTTTGACGCGTCATCATCCCGCATACCGGGCAGGGCCGCAGGGCGGTTTCCGCAACGCTTCCCGAACGGTTGCCGGACCGGAACGAAGGTCAGGACGCCTGAAAGGGGGCAGGGAATTCGAGGGCCGGGAACGGGCCCCCGGGGGATCAGCCCTCCTCGACCGGACGCCCCTCGGGCTCCTCGACGATCCGGCGGGCGATCTCGGCGGGCCGCACCGGGCGGCCGAAGTGCCAGCCCTGCGCCCAGTCGCAGCCCATTCCGCGCAGTCGCTCGGCGTCCTTGCGGGTCTCCACGCCCTCCGCCGTGACGTTCAGTCCGAGCGTGTGTGCCATGGACACCAGGCCGCTGACGATCCGCCATCCGGTGGCTCCGTCCTTCGCCGGGTCGTGGAGGTCGCCGACGAAGGAGCCGGCGATCTTCAGCCCGGAGACCGGCAGGTCGCGCAGGTAGGCGAGGTTGGACCAGCCGGTGCCGAAGTCGTCCACCGCCAGCGACACCCCGAGGTCGACCAGCCCGTGCAGGGTGCGCAGCGCCTCGTCCTCGGGGCCGACCACGGTCGACTCGGTGATCTCCAGCTGCAGCCGGGCCGGGTCCAGACCGGTGCTGTCCAGGATCCGGCCGAGGTCGGTGACCAGCGCGGCGCTGCGCGCCTGCCGTACGGCCAGGTTGACGTTCAACTGCGGTGCGGCGTCGCCGTACTGCTTGATCCACTCGGCGGCCTGGCCGCAGGCCTGCTCCAGCACCCAGCGGCCGAGCGGCATGATCAGCCCGGTCTCCTCGGCGGTGGCGACGAACTCGTCCGGGCCGAGCACGCCGAGCTGGGGGTGGCGCCAGCGCACCAGCGCCTCCACGGCGGCCATCCGGCCGTCGGCGAGGCGGTGGAGCGGCTGGTAGTCGATGAAGAACTCGCCGCGGTCCAGGGCGGCCGGCATCCGGACCGAGACCGCGTAGCGGCTGACCGCGCGGGCGTTCTCCTTGGGGTCGAACAGCGTCCAGCGACCGCGGCCGGCCTCCTTGGCCCGGTACAGCGTGAGGTCGGCGGCCCGGACGGCGGCGCCGGGCGTGGTGGTGGACACCCGCCGCTCCAGCACGCCGACGCTGGCGCCGACGGCGAGCTTGTGGTCGCCGATCAGCACCGGTCCGGCCAGCGCCTTGAGCACGGTCTTGGCGGCGGCCACCGCCTCCTGCTCGCCGCGGCAGTTCTCCAGCAGGACGACGAACTCGTCGCCGCCGAGCCGGGCGACCAGGTGGCCGAGCGGGGTGAGGGCGGCCTTCAGCCGGGCGGCGACGGCGGACAGCAGCTGGTCGCCCATGTCGTGGCCGAGGCTGTCGTTGACCACCTTGAAGCCGTCGAGGTCGACGTAGCACAGGCCGAAGCGGGCGCCCGGCTCCGGGGACTCGAACAGCTTCTCCAGCCGTTCGAAGAAGGCGGCACGGTTGGGCAGACCGGTCAGCGGGTCGTGGGTGGCCTGGTGGCGCAGCCGCTCCTGGAGCCGGTAGCGGTCGGTGACGTCCTCCAGCATGGCGACCTGGTACTGCGGGACGCCGTCGTCGTCGCGGATCAGCGAGACGGTCAGGTGGGTCCAGATGATCTCGCCGTCCTGGCGGTAGTACGGCTTGTCGAACTGGAAGTACTCGCGCTTGCCGCTGATCAGCTCCTCGTACGCCTCCCAGACGCCCGGGGTGTCCTCGGGGTGGACGAGGTCGCCGACCCGGCGGCCGATCATGTCCGCCGGGCCCGCGCCGAACAGCTCCTGCAGGGCCTTGTTGACGGCCAGGATGGTGCCGTCGGTGTCGCCGATGCCGATGCCGATCGCGGCGCTCTCGAACAGGGCGCGGAACCTGGCCTCGGAGGCGCGCAGCGCGCGCTCGGCCTCCTTGCGGGCGGCGTCGGCGGCGGTGCGGATGGCCTCCTGTTCGCTCAGGGTGCGTTCGCGCAGGGCGTTCGCCCAGCCGGCCGCGAAGGCACCGGTGAGGGCGGGGCCGCGGTCGTCGCCGATCGGCTGGGAGTGCAGCAGTTCGACCGCGCGGGCGAGCAGGACGGGGTCGGTGAAGTGCGCGTCGACCAGTTCGGCGCCGGCCTGGGCGGCCAGCCGGGGCTGGAAGGGCTCGTCCAGCTGGGCGCGGTGCAGCAGCGCGGCGGTGCGCGCTACCAGCCGGCCGAGCACTCCGGGGTGGATGGCGATGCCGTGGTCGGCGGAGAGCAGCCGGGACCAGTCCTCGTGGAACCGCTCGGCGGCGATGTTCGCCGGGGTCGCGCCGCTCATCCGGCCGCCCCGGCTCTGCGCCCGGTGCCGTCGGACGTTCGGGCGCCGGTGCCGCGCAGGCTCGGGCGCCGGGCAGTGGTCAGGGTCCGGCGCGCGGCAACTGTCCAGTGGGGCGTACGGCCGTCGGTTGCGCGCCCGGTGCGAACGTTCAAGCGCGGAACCCCACGCCCGCCACCCCGGCGATCCGCTCGGGGTGCTCGCCGACCGTGCCCGGCTGGTCCGGGCGCCACCGCGGCAGCGGGACCACGCCCGGCTCGACCAGTTCGAAGCCGGTGAACATGGCGGTGACCTGCTCGTTGGTGCGCATGGTCAGCGGGGTCGGGGTCATCTGGTAGAGCTTCTGGTGGTCCTCGGCCTGATCCGGTCGGGCCTCCAGGGAGGCGTGCGAGAGGGCCAGCGCACTGCCTGCGGGGAGCCGGTCGCGGATCGTGGCGATCAGTTTCCAGGGGTCCTCGTCGTCGCTGACGAAGTGGGCGACGGCCACCAGCAGGACGGCGACCGGCTCGCCCTCGGCCAGCAGCGCGGCCACCTCGGGGCGGTCCAGCAGGTCCTCGACGTCGCGCAGGTCGGCCTGGACGACGGCGTTGTCCGGGTCTCCCTCCAGCAGCAGGCGGCTGTGGGCGACGGCGACCGGGTCGCGGTCCACGTAGACGACCTTCGCCCCGGGCCGGATCGCGCGGGCGATCTCGTGCACGGCGCCGAAGGTGGGGATGCCGGAGCCGATGTCCAGGAAGCGGGTGATGCCCTGTTCGGCGAGGAAGGTCACGGCGCGGCGCAGGAAGGCCCGGTTGGAGCGCATGATCTGGGGCAGCTCGGGCCACAGGGCGAGCGCCTTGCGGGCCATCTCCCGGTCGACCTCGAAGTTGTGGGAGCCCCCGAGGTAGTAGTCGTAGACCCGCGCGGCGTTCGGTTTGTCCAGGTCCGTACCTTCCGGTACCCAGCTCGGTCGCCGCATGCCTGTGACTCCTTCACTCCGGTTCCGGGGGTGCAGCGCCTGGTGATGCTGCCGTGACTCATGAGACTACAAGCACCCGAGATCCTGCCCCGCACCCCGAACGGGTGCAAGCGGAGTGCGCACTTCCCCATGATCTGCGCTCTTTGCCCCGAATTCACCCGGGGTTCGTTCGCCGTCGAGGAGCGCCGGGGCGGCGGGATCCGGGCCGCGCGCGCCAAGTCGGCGGCTGTTCGCGACCGTTCGCGCTCGTTCGGCGCTCGGGTGGCGGGTGCCGGACTAGGGTGGGCCCGTGGATCCCAACCACTACCGCTTCCGGGGCGTGTGGCGGCTCGCCGCGCCCGCGCCGGCGGTCTTCGCTGCGCTGGAGGACGTCCCGAGCTACCCGCTGTGGTGGCCCGAGGTCCGGGAGGCCCGGGAGACCGGGCCGGACGCCGGGCAGGTGGTGGTCCGCGCGCTGCTGCCGTACCGGCTGGTGATCGGCCTGGAGACGCGGCGGCGCGATCCGGCGGCCGGGGTGCTGGAGGCCGCGATGCGGGGCGACCTCGACGGGTGGTCGCGGTTCACCGTCACGGCGGACGGGCCGGGCGGCGCGCGCTGCCGGGTGCTGTTCGAGGAGGACACCCGGCCCGGCAAGCCGTTGCTGCGGCGTCTCGCCCTGCCGCTGCACCCGGTGTTCCGCGCCAACCACGCCGTGATGATGCGCCGGGGACGCCGAGGACTGGCGGCGCACCTGGCGGGCGATGGCCGGCCGGGGGCGACGGACGGCGGACGGCGGACAACGGACGAGAAACGGCGAACAGATGACAGCTGACAACTTTCAGCGAACAGATGACAACTTTCGAAATCTGTCAGCTGTCAGCCGTCCGCCCGCCTCCCCTTCCCCCCCGCTTCTCCCTCCCTCCCCCTTCTCCTTCGACACCCCCTTCAACCGCACCGGCACCGGCAGCAGCAAGTGGTCCCGGACCACCGCCCCCGGGGTGATCCCGATGGGCCTGGCGGACATGGACCTGCCCGGCCCGCCCGCCGTCGCCGAGGCCCTGGAACGGCGCGCCCGCCACCGCGCCTACGGCTACACCGTCTGCGACCCGGCCGGGCGGACCCTGGTCGCCGACTGGTACCGCGCCCGGCACGGCGCCGACGTCGACCCGGACTGGGTCCTGCTGCTCCCCTGCGGCCCGCGCACCGCCCTCCGCCTCCTCCTGGAGACCGTACGGACGGACGCCGCGCGCCCGCAGGCCCCCGTCCTCTTCCCCACCCCCGAGTGGGGCGGCTTCGCCCAGCTCTGCCGCGCGGCCCGCCTCCCGTACCGCGAACTACCGCTGCACCCCGGCCCGGACGGCTACCGCGCCCCGCACGGCCCGCTCCCCGGCCCGGCGTCCGCCGTACTGCTGAGCAACCCCCACAACCCCTCCGGCACCGTCTGGCCGGCCGGCGACCTGCGGCGCCTGGCCGAGCGGGCCGCCGAGGCGGAAGCCCTGTTCGTCTCGGACGAGGTGCACGGCGACCTCACCCATCCCGGCCGGCACCACCCCGTCGCCGTCACCACCGTCGACCCCGCCCTGCGGCACCGCGTCGTCACCCTCAGCTCCGTCGGCAAGACCTTCAACTGCTCGGGGATCCCCAGCAGTTACGCCCTCGTCCCGGACCCCGGGCTGCGTGCCCGGCTCACCGACACCCTGGCCGGCTACGGCCTCTGGGAGGGCGGCCTGCTGGAGCAGACCGTGCAGCACGCCGCACTCGCCGAGGGCGGCCCCTGGCTGGACGCGCTGCTTGCCCACCTCACCGCCGCCCGTACCCGGCTCACCGACCGCCTCGGCCCCGCCGTCCGCTCCGCCCCGCACGCCTCCTACCTGCTCTGGCTGGACGCCGCCGCCCTCGGCCTGCCGCCCGCCACCGCCCGCGCGGCGCTGCTGGAGCGCTGCGGCCTGGAGGCCTCCGACGGCGCCGAGTTCGGCCCCGGCGGCGCGGGCTGCCTGCGTCTCAACTACGCCCTGCCGAGCCCCGTCCTGGACACCGTCCTGGCGCGGCTGGACCGGCTGTGACCGGGGCATGTGCCCCTGTCGAAAACGCCCCCGGCGCCCCTCTCCGCACCACCTCCGAGCCCCCGGATTCACCCGATCGCCACGTCCCTGACCTGCCGGAACGAACATTCACGCGATATTTGCGAAGCGGCCTCGCATGCTCCGTAGCAGACTGGGCAGGTAGACCGGGCCGCAATCGTGATCCCGAAGGACGGTGAGTCCGGTGATACCGACATCCCGCACCACTCCACCCGCCCGCCAGAGCGCACAGCCGCCCCCCACGGGGGTCACCCCGCTGACCGAATCGGGGGCGCGCAGCCATGTGTCGGGCGTCTGTTTCAAGATCGGACCGCCCCGTCTGGTGGGTGTCGAGGTCGAGTGGTTCGTCCATGACGACCGATGTCCCACCCGTCCCGTCCAGCCGGAACTGCTCCACGCCGCGCTGGAGTCGCTGCCCCTCGGCGGCCCCGACGGCACCTCGCTCCCCTCCGGTTCGCGCCTCACGCTCGAACCCGGCGGACAGGTCGAGCTCAGCTCCCCGCCCGCCACCGGCCTCCTGGCCTGCGTCGACGACACCCGTCGCGATCTGACCGCCCTGCGGGCCGCCTTCGCGGCGCAGGGCCTGCGACTCACCGGCACCGGCACGGACCCGCACGCCCGCCCCCGCCGGATGGTGCTGGACCACCCGCGCTACCTCGCGATGGAGCGCTTCTTCGAATCGGCCGGCCCCTGGGGCCGGGTCATGATGACCGGCACCGCGTCCGTACAGGTGTGCCTGGACGCCGGCGACTCGGAGGGTCCGCAGGCGGCCGAGCGACGCTGGCGACTGGTCCACCGGCTCGGCCCCGTGCTGGTCGCCGCCTTCGCCAACTCCCCGCTGCTGGACGGCAAACCGACCGGCCACCGGTCCACCCGGCAGACCGTCTGGTCCCGGATGGACCCGACCCGCACCCTCGCCCCCGAGCCCGACCACGGTGACCCGCGGGAGGCCTGGGCCCAATACGTGCTGGACGCCCAGGTCCTGTGCGTGCGAAGGCCGGAGGGGCTGCCCTGGACGGCCCCGCCCGACCTCACCTTCCGCGACTGGATCCGCGGCGGCGGTGAACGCCCGCCCACGCTCGCCGACTTGGAGTACCACTGCACCACCCTCTTCCCCCCGGTGCGCCCGCGCGGCCACCTGGAGCTGCGGATGATCGACGCCCAGCCCGGGGACGGCTGGATGGTGGTCACCGCTCTGGTCACCGCACTGCTGGACGACCCGGTCGCCGCCGACACCGTGTTCGCCGCCCTGGAACCGCTGGACGCCGTCGACCGGCAGCAGGGCGCAGCCGCCCCGCGCCCGCCGCGCAGCGCCGCCTGGCGCCGCGCCGCCACCCTCGGCGTCGCCGACCCCGAGCTGCGCCGCGCCGCCCTCACCTGCTTCGCCGCCGCCGACGCGGCGCTGGGCCGCCTGCCCGGCGCCGGGCGGCTGCGCGCCGCCGTCGCCGAGTTCGCCGAGCGCTACCCCGCGCGCGGCCGCTGCCCCGCCGACGACCAGCTGGACGCCCTGCGGTCCGGCACCCGACGCACTCCGCAGGAGGAGGCATCATGACCGACGTCCGACCGCCCGCCGCCCCGGCCACGGGTACGCCGGGCACCGAGGCGCTGCGTGAGGCCATCGCCGCCGAACTGCTCGCCGCCCGCGCCCGGACCGCCGCGCTGACCGACTGCGTCGAGGACGCCGACCTCACCGCCCAGCACTCCCCGCTGATGTCCCCGCTGGTCTGGGACCTCGCGCACATCGGCAACCAGGAGGAGCTCTGGCTGCTGCGCAACGTCGGCGGCCGCGACCCGATGCACCCCGAGATCGACCCGCTGTACGACGCGTTCCAGCACCCCCGGGCCGAGCGCCCCGCCCTGCCCCTGCTGCCGCCCGCCGAGGCCCGCGGCTACGCCCACGAGGTGCGCGGCCGGGTGCTGGACCTGCTGGCCGCCAGTCCGCTGGAGGGCGCACCGCTGCTGGACGCCGGATTCGCCTTCGGGATGGTCGTCCAGCACGAACAGCAGCACGACGAGACGATGCTGATCACCCACCAGCTCCGTCGGGGCGAACCCGCCCTGGCCGCTCCCCCGCCGCCGCCCGCCCCCGCCGACGCGGCCACCCTGCCGGCCGAAGTCCTCATCCCGGCGGGCCCGTTCACCATGGGCACGGACACCGAACCATGGGCACTGGACAACGAGCGCCCGGCGCACACCGTCGACCTCCCGGCCTACTACCTGGACACCACCCCCGTCACCAACGCCGCCTACCAGCGCTTCATCGCCGACGGCGGCTACGACGACCCGCGCTGGTGGACCGAGGAGGGCTGGCAGCACCGCCTGCGCGCCGAGCTGTCCGCCCCGCTGTTCTGGAAGCGCCAGGACGGCCAGTGGCTGCGCCGCCGCTTCGGCACGGTCGAGCCCGTCCCGCCGGACGAGCCGGTGCTGCACGTCAGCTGGTACGAGGCGGACGCGTACGCCCGCTGGGCCGGTCGGCGGCTGCCTACCGAGGCCGAGTGGGAGAAGGCGGCCCGGCACGACCCGGCCACCGGCCGCTCCCGCCGCTACCCCTGGGGCGACGGCCCGCCCGGCCCCGGGCAGGCCAACCTCGACCAGCGCCATCTGCGCCCGGCCGCCGCAGGAAGTTACCCGGACGGCCAGTCACCGTACGGTGTAAGGCAGTTGATGGGCGACGTGTGGGAGTGGACAGCCAGCGACTTCCACCCCTACCCGGGCTTCCGGGCCTGGCCCTACAAGGAGTACTCGGAGGTCTTCTTCGGACCGGAGTACAAGGTGCTGCGCGGCGGCTGCTTCGCGGTGGCACCGGTCGCCTGCCGGGGCACCTTCCGCAACTGGGACTACCCCGTCCGGCGGCAGATCTTCTCCGGCTTCCGCACCGCCCGCAGCCCGGAGCAGAACTGATGTGCCGTCACCTCGCCTACCTGGGCGATCCGGTGGCGCCCCAGGAGCTGCTGGTGCGCCCGCCGTACGCGCTGTACCGGCAGTCCTGGGCGCCCCGGACCCAGCAGTACGGGACGGTCAACGTGGACGGCTTCGGGCTGGGCTGGTACGCGGACGGCGACGAACTGCCCGCCCGCTACCGCCGGGCCGGGCCGATCTGGGCGGACGCGACCTTCGCCGACCTCGCCCGGGTGATCCGCACCCGGGCGCTGCTGGCGGCCGTCCGCTCCGCCACCGAGGGCTGTGCGGCGGGCGAGGCCGCGGCCGCGCCGTTCGCCGCCGGGCGCTGGCTGTTCAGCCACAACGGCGCGGTGGCCGGCTGGCCCGGCAAGCTGGACGCGCTGGCCGCCCTGCTGCCGCCCGCCGAGCTGCTGGAGCTGGAGGCCCGCACCGACTCGGCCCTGCTGTGGGCGCTGACGCTGCACCGGCTGCGCCGGGGCGCCGACCTCGGCGAGGCGCTGGCGGACACGGTGGCCGACGTCGCCGCACACACCACCGGCCGGGTCAACCTGCTGCTCACCGACGGCACCGCACTCGCCGCGACCACCTGGGGCGACTCCCTGCACCACCGCAGCCTGCCCGGCCTGGGCACGGTGGTGGCCTCGGAGCCGTACGACGACGACCCCGGCTGGACGTCCGTCCCGGAGGGCTCCCTGCTGCTGGCCGACGCCGGGGGCGTCCGGGTCCAGCAGCTCCCCAGCCACTACTGACCATCCACTCTCCCTTCATCTTCTGAACAGAGGAACCACCCTGTCATGGACACCTTCGATCTCACCCGACTGCTGCCCGCCGACCACTTCAGCACCGCGCTGCGCCACGACGTCCGGCAGGGCCTGACCGCCGCCCCGAAGTGGCTGCCGCCCAAGTGGTTCTACGACGCGCGGGGCAGCGAGCTGTTCGAGGAGATCACCCGGCTGCCCGAGTACTACCCGACGCGCGCCGAACGGGCCATCCTGACCGCCCGGGCCGGCGAGATCGCCGCCGCCACCCGGGCCCGCACCCTGGTCGAACTGGGGTCCGGCTCCTCCGAGAAGACCCGGCTGCTGCTGGACGCGCTGCGCGCGACCGACACCCTGGAGGACTACGTCCCGGTGGACGTCAGCGAGAGCGCGCTGACCTCGGCCGGCGCCGCACTGGCCGCCGAGTACCCCGGACTGGCCGTGCACGGCGTGCTGGCCGACTTCACCGCCCGGCTCGGCCTGCCCCCGGAGGGCGGCCCCCGCCTGGTCGCCTTCCTCGGCGGCACCCTCGGCAACCTGCTGCCGAAGGAGCGCGCCGCCTTCCTGCGCGGGCTGCGCGCCGCCCTGGACCCGGGCGACTTCCTGCTGCTCGGCACCGACCTGGTCAAGGACCCGGCGGTGCTGGTCGCGGCGTACGACGACCGCGCCGGGGTGACGGCCGAGTTCAACCGCAACGTGCTCAACGTGCTCAACCGCGAGCTGGGCGCCGACTTCGACCCGGCCGCCTTCGAGCACGTCGCGCTCTGGGACCCGGAGCGGGAGTGGATCGAGATGCGGCTGCGCTCGCTGCGCTCGCAGACGGTGAAGATCCCGGCCCTGGACCTGCCGGTGCACTTCGAGCGGGGCGAGGAACTGCGCACCGAGGTCTCGGCCAAGTTCCGCCGGGAGCGGGTGGCCGAGGAGCTCACGGCGGCCGGGCTGCGGCTGACCCACTGGTGGACCGACCCCGAGGGCCGGTTCGGGCTCTCGCTGTCCGCCCCGGCGTGAGACCCGGCCACAGTCGCCGGGGAGCTCAATTTGCTTGTTCACCTTACGAATTCTCGGAGCATTGCCTGAGCCTCCCCGCTTACAAGGCTTGAACGAACAAGGGTTACGATCTCGACTACCGAGCTCAGCGTTGAGTACCAGGAGTCAAGATCGTGAGCGTCACCCAGAAGCCCTCCGGGGCGGCCGAGGCCACCGCGCCCGGCCGCCTCGGCTTCGTCGTCTTCATCACCGCAGCCGCGGCCCTCGGCGGCTTCCTGTTCGGCTACGACAGCTCCGTGATCAACGGCGCCGTCTCCGGCATCCAGGGGAAGTTCGGAGTGGGCAGCGGCGAGACCGGCCTGATCGTCTCCTCGGCGCTGCTGGGCTCGGCGGTCGGCGCCGCGCTGGCCGGCCGCTTCGCCGACCGCTACGGCCGCATCAAGGTCATGAAGGCGGGCGCGCTGCTGTTCGCCGTCAGCGCCGTCGGCTCGATGCTGCCCTTCTCCCCCTGGGACCTCGCCCTGTGGCGCGTCCTCGGCGGCGCGGCCATCGGCATCGCCTCGGTGATCGCCCCGACCTACATCGCCGAGGTCGCCCCGACCAAGTACCGGGGCCGGCTGGCCTCCTTCCAGCAGGCCGCGATCGTGCTCGGCATCGCGATATCCCAGCTGGTCAACTGGGTCCTGGCGGACGCCGCCGGCGGCGACACCCGCGGCCACCTGCTCGGCCTGGAGGCCTGGCAGTGGATGCTCGGCATCTGCGTCGTCCCGGCCGTGGTCTACTTCGTGCTGTCCTCGGTGATCCCCGAGTCCCCGCGTTACCTGATCCAGGCCGAGCGCCTGGACGAGGCCCGCAAGGTGCTGACCGAGGTCGAGGGCGAGGGCATCGACACCGACGCCCGGATCGCCGAGATCCAGTCGCTGATCGCCTCCGACCACCGCCCGCGCTTCCGCGACCTGCTCGGCGGCCGCTTCGGTCTGCTCCCGATCGTCTGGGTCGGCATCGGTCTGTCGGTCTTCCAGCAGCTGGTCGGCATCAACGTGATCTTCTACTACTCGTCGATCCTGTGGCAGTCCGTCGGCATCGACCAGAGCAACTCGCTGCTGATCAGCTTCATCGGCTCGGTCATCAACATCCTCGGCACCGTGATCGCGATCCTGCTGGTCGACCGCATCGGCCGCAAGCCGCTCGCCCTGATCGGCTCGGCCGGCATGGCCGTCACCCTCGCTGCGGCCGGCTGGGCGTTCTCCTCCGCCACCGGCTCGGGCGACAGCGTCTCGCTGCCCGACCTCCAGGGCACCGTCGCGCTGATCTCCGCCAACGCCTTCGTGCTGTTCTTCGCGATGTCCTGGGGCGTGGTCGTCTGGGTCATGCTCGGCGAGATGTTCCCCAACCGGGTCCGCGCCGCCGCGCTGTCCGTGGCCGCCTCCGCCCAGTGGATCGCCAACTGGGTGATCACCGTGTCGTTCCCGTCGCTCTCGCGCTGGAACCTCTCGGCGACCTACCTGGTGTACGCGGCCTTCGCGGCGCTGTCGATCGTCTTCGTGGCGAAGTTCATGAAGGAGACCAAGGGCGTCCGGCTGGAGGACATGGGCTGACCGGCCCGTCCACACCGGTCCGACTGTCCGACAGTCCGACCTTCGGCCCCCGTACCCTAGCGCGCTCGGCGCGGGTGCGGGGGCCGAATCGTTCACTCCCTGCGGTGGGTCCGCGACCTCCGGTACTCCTGGGCGGCAGGAGGGATGTGTCCTTGATCTTCAACCGGCTCCGCACCCGCAGCACCGCCGTCGCCCCGGGCGGCGGCTGTCCGTACGCCCACGCCCACCCGGCCCACGCGGTGCCGGGCGCTCCCCAGCAGCAGCCCGTACCGCCGTACCGCCCCGCCCAGCAGCAGCAGCCCGTACCGTACCGCCCCGCCCTGCAACTGTCGTACGCCGCACCGCCGTTCACCGACCCCGACCGGGCCGCCGAGTTCATCCGCCAGTTCCACCGCGAGCAGCCCGCGGCCGGCGACCCGGAGCCGAGGCTGCGGGCCGTCCGGGAGGAGATCGACCGCACCGGCACCTACCGGCACACCCCCGCCGAACTCGCCCACGGCGCCAGGCTCGCCTGGCGCAACGCCGCCCGCTGCATCGGCCGGCTGTACTGGCGCAGCCTGGTGGTCCGCGACCTGCGCCACCTGTCCTCCGCCGACGACATCGCCGCCGAGTGCTTCGAGCACCTGAGGCTGGCGGGCAACGGCGGCCGGATCCGCCCGGTGGTCTCGGTGTTCGCCCCCGACCTCCCGGGCCGCCCGGCCGCCCGGATCCTCAACCAGCAGCTGGTCCGCTACGCCGGGCACCGGGTCGACGGCGCCGTCATCGGCGACCCGGCGGGCGCCGCGCTCGCCGACCGGGCCCGTGAACTGGGCTGGAAGTGCGCCGAGGACCGCTTCGAGGCGCTGCCGCTGCTGGTCCAGGAGCGCCCGGGCGAGCGCCCGCACTGGTACGAGCTGCCGGACGACACCACCCTGGAGGTGCCGCTGAGCCACCCCGAGCACGCGTGGTTCGCCGAACTCGGGCTGCGCTGGTACGCGGTGCCCGCGATCAGCGACATGACCCTGGAGATCGGCGGCATCCGCTACCCCACCGCGCCGTTCAACGGCTGGTACATGGGCACCGAGATCGGCGCCCGCAACCTCGCCGACGCCGACCGCTATGACATGCTCGGCACCGTCGCCGAGCGGCTGGGCCTGGACACCTCCAGCGACCGCACGCTCTGGCGCGACCGCGCTCTGATCGAGCTCAACCTCGCGGTGCTGCACTCCTTCCAGGAGGCCGGGGTGACGATCGCCGACCACCACACCGAGTCGGAGCGCTTCCTCAAGCACGTCGCCCAGGAGCGGCGGCTCGGCCGGCCGACCCCGGCGGACTGGAGCTGGATCGTGCCCCCGGTCTCCGGCGGGCTGACGCCGGTCTACCACCGGTACTACGACCCGGTGGACCCGGAGCAGCGGCCGGCCTTCCTCGCCCGCGAGCCCTGGTAGGACGCCGGGCGCCGCAGTCCGGGCAGCGCGGTCCGGGCACGGCAGTCCGGGCAGCGAAGCCCGGCGCGCCACCGCCGCCCGGGCTACGGAAGCCCCGCCCGGGGCCACGGAAGCCCCGCCCGGGGCTACGGAATCGCCGGCCGGGCGGCGAGGCGCTCGAAGCGCAGGGCGAGTCCGTCCAGCAGCGCCTCCAGCCCGGTCTCGAAGGCGCCCTCGTCGACCGTCCCCCGGTGCCCGGCGAGCCGGTGCGCCTCGCCGAGGTGCGGGTAGTCGGCCGCGTCGTAGACCTCGGCGTCGGCCGGGAAGCCGGCCGCGAAGGAGGCGAGTGCGGAGCCGGTGACGAAGTAGCGCATCAGCGCGCCGATCCGGGTGGCCTGGCCGCGCGGCCAGCCGGCCTCGACCAGGTGCCCGAAGACGGCGTCGGCCAGGCGCAGCGCGTTGGGCCGCCGCCCCGGACCCTGGGCGAGCACCGGGACGATGTTGGGGTGGGCGGCCAGCGCGGCGCGGTAGGAGCGCGCCCACGCCCGCAGCGCCTCCGGCCAGGGAGTGTCCGGGCGGCCGAACATCGACAGGTCGACTTCCCCGATGACGCTGTCCACCACCGCGTCCAGGAGTTCGTCCTTGGTGGCGAAGTGGTTGTAGAGCGACGGCCCGCTGACCGAGAGCTCGGCGGCGAGGCGGCGGGTGGAGAGGACCTCCAGCCCTTCGCCGTCGATCAGCCGCAGGGCAGCGGCGACGATCCGGTCGCGGCTGAGCAGCGGGGTGCGCGGGCGGGCCATCGGGTCGCTACCTCCGGTCGGGTGGGTGAGGACCGATTCTGGCAGGTGCCCCTTCCCAGCACGGCGGGTCGGAGCTACAGTCCCCTGGTAAAACTTGCAGCGCTAGTTTAACGAGGTGGGCACCGCCGTGAACCTGGAGTTGTCCGAGGAGCAGAGCGCCGTCCGGGACCTCGCCGCCGCTTTCACCGACCGCGAGATCGCTCCCTACGCCGCCGAGTGGGACCGCGCCGAGTCGGTGGACCGCGCGATCGTCGGCAAGCTCGGGAAGGTCGGCTTCCTCGGCCTGACCATCCCCGAGGAGTACGGCGGCAGCGGCGGCGACCACCTCGCGTACTGCCTGGTGCTGGAGGAGCTCGGGCGCGGCGACTCGGCCGTGCGCGGGATCGTCTCGGTCTCGCTCGGCCTGGTCGGCAAGTCGATCAACGCCTTCGGCACCGAGGAGCAGAAACGGCACTGGCTGCCCCGGCTCACCTCGGGCGAGGCGCTCGCCTGCTTCGCGCTCACCGAGCCCGGCACCGGCTCGGACGCCGCCAACCTGACCACCCGGGCCGTCCGGGACGGCGACGACTGGCTGATCAGCGGCACCAAGACGTTCATCACCAACGGCACCTGGGCCGACGTCGCGCTGGTCTTCGCCCGTACCGGCGGCAGCGAGCCCGAGCAGCGGGGCCACCGGGGCATCACCGCCTTCCTGGTCCCCACCGACCTGCCCGGCTTCGGCCGCACCGAGATCCACGGCAAGCTCGGCCTGCGCGGCCAGGCCACCGCCGAACTCGCCCTGGACGGCGTGCGGGTGCCCGACGGCGCCCGGCTCGGCGAGGTCGGCAAGGGCTTCACGGTGGCGATGGCCGCCCTGGCCAAGGGGCGGATGTCGGTCGCGGCCGGCTGCGTCGGCATCGCCCGGGCCTGCCTGGAGGCCGCCGTCCGGTACGCGGGCGAGCGCGAGCAGTTCGGCAAGCCGATCGCCTCCCACCAGCTCGTCCAGGAACTGCTGGCCGGCATCGCGGTGGACGTCGAGGCCGCCCGGCTGCTCACCTGGAAGGTCGCCGACCACATCGAACGCGGCCTGCCGTTCGCCACCGAGTCCTCCGTCGCCAAGCTCCACGCGAGCGAGGCCGCCGTCCGGGCCGCCAACAACGCGCTCCAGGTGTTCGGCGGCTACGGCTTCATCGACGAGTACCCCGTCGGCAAGTACCTTCGCGACGCCCGGGTGATGACCCTCTACGAGGGCACCAGCCAGATCCACCAGCTGCTCATCGGGCGTGCCCTGACCGGCGTCAACGCCTTCTGAGATCCGCAAGCGCATCCCACCCCTCTCGACAAGGAGCACGACGTGCGTCCCGTCTACTTCGCCGCAGCCCGCCGCACACCCATCGGCCGGTTGCGCGGAGCGCTCGCCACGGTCCGCCCGGACGACCTCTCGGCCACCGTGCTGCGCGCCCTGCTCGCCGACGTACCCGACCTCGACCCGGCCCGCATCGACGACGTCTACTGGGGCGCCGCCAACCAGGCCGGCGAGGACAACCGCAACGCCGCCCGGATGGCCGTCCTGCTGGCCGGGCTGCCGGAGAGCGTCCCCGGAGCCACCGTCAACCGGCTCTGCGCCTCCGGCCTGGAGGCCGTCACCCTCGCCGCCCGGGCCATCGGCTCGGGCGAGGCCGACGTGGTGCTGGCCGGCGGCTGCGAGTCGATGACCCGGGCCCCCTTCGTCCTGCCCCGCCCCGACGAGGCGCTGCCGCACCGGATCGAGACCCACGACACCCGGCTCGGCTGGCGGCTCACCAACCCGCGGATGGCCGAACTGCACGGCGTGCTCAGCATGGGCGAGACCGCCGAGGAGGTGGCGAGCCGGTACGGCATCGGGCGCGAGCGCCAGGACGCCTTCGCGCTGCGCAGCCACCAGCGGGCCGCCGCCGCCCGCAAGGACGGACACTTCGACGCCGAGCTGATCCCGGTGGAGCGGCCGGACGGGGTGACGGTGACCCAGGACGAGGGCATCCGCGAGGACACCAGCCTGGAGAAGCTCGGCAGGCTCAAGCCGGCCTTCCGTCAGGGCGGCACCGTCACCGCCGGGAACGCCTCGCCGATGAACGACGGCGCGGCCGGACTGGTCCTGGTCGGCGAGGAGGCGCTGCGCGACCTCGGGCTGCAGCCGCTCGGCCGGTACGTGGCCGGGGCCTCGGCCGGGGTGCACCCGGACGTGATGGGCATCGGTCCGGTTCCGGCCACGGCCAAGGTGCTCGGCCGGGCCGGGTGGGACCTCGCCGACCTGGACACCGCCGAACTGAACGAGGCCTTCGCCGCCCAGGCGCTGGCCTCCGCCGACGGCATCGGCTTCGACCCGGAGCGGGCCGACGAGGTGGTCAACCCGAGCGGCGGGGCGATCGCCCTCGGCCACCCGCTGGGCGGCTCGGGCGCCCGCATCCTCACCACCCTGCTGCACCGGATGCGCCGCACCGGCGCCCGGCGCGGCCTGGCCACGATGTGCGTGGGCGTGGGGCAGGGTACGGCCGTGCTGGTCGAGAACGTCTGACGGAGTTACGAGTGAGCGGAGGAACCGACATGACGCGATTCGCAGGAAAGGTCGCCGTGGTGACCGGCGCGGCGCAGGGCATCGGCGCGGCCACCGCCCGCCGACTGGCGGAGGAGGGCGCGACCGTCGCCGTGGTCGACCTGACCACCGAGCGGGCGGCCGGGACGGTCGCCGAGATCACCGCCAAGGGCGGCACCGCCAAGGCCTACGGCTGCGACGTGGCCGACTACGAGGCCGTGGACGCGGTGTTCGCGCGGATCGCGGAGGAACTCGGCGGGCTGCACATCCTGGTGAACAACGCCGGCATCACCCGGGACAACCTGTTCTTCAAGATGCCCAAGGCCGACTGGGACACCGTCCTGACCGTCAACCTGACCAGCGCGTACAACTGCAGCCACGTGGCGCAGAAGTACATGGTGGCCCAGAAGTACGGAAAGATCGTCTCGCTCAGCTCGCGCTCCGCGCTCGGCAACCGGGGCCAGGCCAACTACGCGGCCGCCAAGGCCGGCATCCAGGGGCTCACCGCGACCCTGGCGATCGAGCTCGGGCCGTTCAACATCAACGTCAACGCCGTCGCCCCCGGCTACATCGCCACCGCGATGACGGCGGCCACCGCCGAGCGGGTCGGCGCCACCGCCGAGGACCACCAGGCCGAGGTCGCCGCCCGCACGCCGCTGCGCCGGGTCGGTCAGCCGGAGGAGATCGCCTCGGTGGTGGCCTTCCTGGCCAGCGAGGAGGCCTCGTACGTGAGCGGGCAGACGCTGTACGTCAACGGCGGGGCCCGGTAGTCCCGGCAGCCGGGTCCGGCAGCGCCCAGGAGGTCCCCGGGCCGCCGGGCGTCGATTTCGGCGGCCCGGGCGGCCCGGGATTGAAGTGGGTGGGAGCTGGGTAGATACGGTTAATATTCATTGAATATTACTGACGTGTCATCATATGGCCGTCTCAGGAGCGCGGTTACTTTCTCCTGGGACGGCCTTTACCTTTTCGCGTGGCCGATCATGACCATGTGCCTGGTCGGACGACCCCACCAAATGACTATGGCATGATCATGCGGCGCTCGATGGGATGTCCAAACCGACCCGACCGGACCTCGGTCGGGCCCTCTGCGTCCCAAGGAGTTCCATGGGCAGCCCCGCCACCCTCCGCCGTGCCCTGGCTCTGCTCGCCGTGGGGGCCACCGCCCTCACCGCCGGCACCATCGCCGTCCCGGCCGTCGGCGCCGCGACCGCCGCCCCGTCGCACGACCTCTCAGGCGTCCACGTCCGCCCGGCCTCCTTCGGTCACCACCTCGCCACCACCCGTCCGGCGCCGCTGACCACCACCCAGTGCGTCAGCCAGATCGGCATCCACTGCTACTCGCCCGTCCAGTACCAGGCCGCCTACAACCTGGCCCCGCTGTACAAGGAGGGCATCACCGGCAAGGGCCGCACGATCGTCATCGTCGACTCCTTCGGCTCGCCGACCATCCAGCACGACCTGGAGGTCTTCGACAAGCAGTGGGGTCTCAAGGACACCCAGGTCGAGGTCCGCAAGTGGGGCAACGTTCCCGCCTTCGACCCGAAGAACCCCGACCACACCGGTTGGGCCGGCGAGACCACCCTGGACGTCGAGTACGCCCACGCGATCGCCCCCGACGCCCACATCGTCCTGGTCGAGACCGGTGTCGCCGAGACCGAGGGCACCACCGGCCTGCCCGAGATGATGGACGCCGAGAAGGACCTCATCAAGAAGGGCATCGGCGACGTCATCTCGCAGAGCTTCGGCGCCACCGAGAACACCTTCCCGGGCTACGACAAGGGCGACTTCAAGTCGCTGACCGACCTGCGCTACGCCTTCAAGGCCGCCGCCGCGCGCAACGTCACCGTCCTCGGCGCCTCCGGCGACAACGGCGCGACCGACTCGCAGTCCAACGGCACCGACCTGTACCCGTTCAAGGTCAACTCCTGGCCGTCCTCGGACCCGCTGGTCACCTCCATCGGCGGCACCCAGCTGACCCTGGACGACAAGGGCAACCGCACCGCGCCCGACAAGGTGTGGCACGACAAGTCCGGCGCCGGCGGCGGCGGCGTGTCCGGCATCTTCGACCGCCCGTGGTACCAGGCCGGCGTCGCGAACGTCACCGGCAACCACCGCGGCACGCCCGACATCAGCATGAGCGCGGCCGTCGACGGCGCGGCCTGGACCTACGAGTCCTACGACCCGACCGCGGTCGGCTGGCACCTCACCGGCGGCACCAGCGAGGCCACCCCGCTGTTCTCGGGCATCGTCGCCCTCGCCGACCAGCTCGCCGGCCACCGCCTCGGCCAGCTCAACCCGAGCCTGTACGGCCTGAGCCTGCTCCCGAGCAAGTGGAGCGGCATCGTGGACGTCAAGGAGGGCGACAACAGCTGGGGCGGCGTCACCGGCAACAACGCCACCGAGGGCTACGACCTCGCGAGCGGCCTCGGCACCATCGACGGCACCAAGTTCGTCCACGCGCTCGCGGGCGACCTGCGGGGCGACGACGACAGCCAGGGTGACGAGCAGTAAGCAGGGACGCCTGGGGTGGGTCCATGGCGGTCGGTGTCCGATCGGCCGAGGACCGGCCGCTGACGGTTGACCGCTGACGGCTGACAAGTAACAGCGAACGGATAACAGATTTCGAAATCTGTTATCCGTTCGCTGTTTGCTGTCATCTGTTCGCCCGTGGCGAGGGCACCCGGAAGCCGGAAGCCCGGGCGCCCGGAAGCCGACCGGTTGTCAGGCCTGCTCGCCCGCAGCGGGGGTGGCGGCGAGTTGGCTGAGGTAGCGCTCGGCGGCACGGAGCTTGCGGTTGTCGGGGCCCGGGAGGAATGCGCGGAGTTCGATGATCTCCGGGGCGATGCGGATGGCCTCCGCCCGGTCGGTGATCGAGCGCCAGCAGGCCTCCGCGTTGGTGGCCGCCCGCTGGGTCTCCGGGTGGTCCGCGCCCTGCGAGCGGAGCAGCGTCATCGCCACCTCGCGGTAGATCTCGGCCGCGTCGGCCGGTCGGCCCGCGAGCCGGCACACGTGGGCCCGCACCTGGCGCACCTGGAGCACCGTCTCGGAGACGGCGCCGTGCTCGGCGATCGCCTCCAGTTCGAGGGCGAAGGCGAGGTCGGTGGCTGCGGCGTGGTCCCCCGCGTCGGCGCTGCGGACGATCCGTCCGATGACCTCGCGGTAGTCCGCGCGCGGCGCGTTGGGAGCCGGGGTGTCGGCCTGCGGGGCGGCAGGGGCCACAGCGGCGGCCGGGGCCTCAGCCGGCGCGGGCGGTTCGTCGGACGGCACCGCACCGGCCGGCACCACGTCGGACGGCACCGCATCGGCCGGCACCGCATCGGCCGGCACCACGTCGACCGGCACCGCGTCGGACCGCACCTGGTCCTGCGGCACCTCGGCCGTCGGCGGGGCGTCGGCCGGAACCTCGTCCCGGGGCTCCTCCGTGACCTCGTCCGTCGCCTCGTCGACGACCTCGTCGACGACCTCGTCGGCCTGCTCGGTGACGTCGACGACGGCATCCTCGACGACTTCCGCCACGCTTTCGTCCTCGGCAACCGACGCCGCCGGGGCCTCAGCCGCGGCCGAACCCGTCTCCGGGGCCTCCGGCCGGGCCTTGCGCAGCGTGACGCCCGCCGAGGGCGCGGCGTCCGCCACCTCCGCCACCGCACCGGCGGGAAGGACCTTGCGCAGGCTCACGCTCGACGGCGTCTCCGCCGGCTCCTCGCCCTCCTTCTTCAGGCTGACCGGGCGGGACGGTCGGGGTGGCGTGGGCGGCACGCCGGGCTTGATCAGGTTCACCGGACCACCGGCCGGCGTGGTCGGCACCGGCGCCTCGGCCGCACCCGGAGCCTCCGATGCCGCCGCAGTGGCCGAAGCGGCCGACGGCCCATCGACGGCGGCCACGGCGTCCCGCGGCTCCGCCTGACGCGGCAGCGGCGGGACCGCGGCCGGAGCCGGAGCGGCCGGAGCCGCGTCCGCGAGGGGCAGCGCGTCCGCCACCGGCAGCAGGACGTCCGCCGGCTGGGCCTCGCCCCGGCGGGCGGTGTTGCGGAAGACCGGCCGGTCCGGGGTGTGGGTGGCCAGGATGACCACGTCGGGCCGCAGCACCGAGTACACCTGCTGGCGCAGCTGCTCGGGGGCGAGCACGTCGCCCGCCCCCGGGCGGCCGCCGTGCAGCGCCTCGATCAGGGCGCGGGTGAAGGTGCCGATCTGCTCCGGGTCCGGGCTGACGACGGCCCACAGCGGGATGCCCTCGCTGAGCGGCGACACGGTGCCCTGGAGGTACGGCCAGGCGTTCTGGTCGGCGCTCAGGTCGGCGATGACCAGGGTCTGCCACTCGGCCGGACGGTGGCTCAGCTCGGCGGCGATCGCCTGCCAGGGCAGGCCGTCCTGCTTGGCGTCGCGCAGGGTGAGCTGCAGCTGGCCGCCGCGCTTGTCGGCGACGACGTGCCCGCCCAGATGGACCAGCAGCGGTCCGGGGTGCCGGGAGGCGGCGCGCAGGTGGGCGAGCACGGTGTGCGGGTCGCTGGCGCCGGGGAGGTGGACGGCGTCCACCCCGTCCGCGGCGAGCAGCACCTGCGGCGAGACGGCGGCCAGCATCGCCGACAGCACCGGCGCCTGGGCGGGGCCGCCCCGGCCCCAGGTGCGGCGGCCGGAGTTGCCGTAGCCGCCCTCGATCACCAGGATCCGGCCGCGCGGCGACACCCCGAGACCGCCGGGGCCCGCGGCCGAACCCGAACCCGGAGCCTGGGCCTGAGCCGCGGCAGCGGCCGCCGGGGACGGAGCACCCGCGGCGGGCAGGCCGGTGAGGGTCCATCCGGTGGGCGCGGCCGGCGGCGCGGGCGGCAGCGAAGCCCCTGGCGCCGAGGCGGCCGGAGGCGGGACCGAGGCGGCCGGAGCCGGGACCGAGGCGGCCGGAGCCGGAGGCACCACCGGGGGCGCGGGGGACGCCGGGGGCGCCGGGGGCGCGGGCGGCGGCTCGTACAGCGCGGCGGGCCCGGGCGGGTGCTCCTCGGCCGGCCGGCGTACGGGCGGCGGCGGTACGGCGTCCCAGGGTCCCGAGTCCGCTGCGGGTTCGGGACCTCCGGAAACAGCTGTCGTCTCCGCCATCTTCTGGTCACCGCCCCGCCCCGCCGCTTCCACGGCGTCTGATGCCCTTGCCTTCGTGGTGCCTGCCACCACAACCCGTGCGCGCCACCCTACGAGATCCCGGCACGCCCGATCCAGGCCGGGTGGCCGATCAGCCTGCCACGTCGCCGCCACCAGCCGCTATCGTGCCGTCATGACCGGCTCCGGCCCGCCCCTGCTGTTTCTCGACGTCGACGGTCCGCTCATCCCCTTCGGCGCCCCGCCCCCGGGCGGCTACCCCACGTACCCGGGCCCGGGTTCGGAGCCGTCCGGCAACCCGCTGGTGGCCCGGGTCGACCCGGCCCTCGGACGTCGGCTGCTGGGCCTGCCCTGCGAACTGGTCTGGGCCACCACCTGGCTCGCGGACGCCGACGACTGTCTGTCGCCCCGACTGGGTCTGCCGCAACTCCCCTACGTGGAATGGCCGATGGACGAAGGCGCCAGAGGAAGCGGCCAACTGCACTGGAAGACCCGCACCTTGGTCGCCCGGGCCGCCGGACGCCCGTTCGCCTGGGTGGACGACGAGATCACCGCGGCCGACCGCCGCTGGGTCGACGCCCACTCCCCCGGCCCCGCGCTGCTCCATCGCGTCGACCCCCAAGTCGGCCTCACCGAGGCCGACTTCACCACCCTCGACGCCTGGCTGCGCGCGGTCTGACCACCCGCCGACGCCATGGAGTCCCGCCCGCCGCACGGCAGTGACCGCCCGCCCGGCCGCCCCGGCGGACCGGGGTGACCGGGCGGGCGGTCCGGGCGGTCCACCGGCTCAGGAGCCTGCGAGCAGGTCCCGCAGCAGGGCGACGGTGTCGGCGTCCAGGTCCCGGCCGGTACGGCGGCTCAACGCGTCGAGGCGGTTGACGGCGCGCAGGAGCTGGTCGCGCGCGCCGGCCGAGGCGTAGGCGTAGAAGAGGTCCCGGTGCAGGAGTTCGACGTCCGGGGCGACGGCGAGGCCGCGGAAGACGGCCGCCTCGGCGCTGCGGTGGTCGCCGTACTGGAGGCGGCGGGCGGCGAGTTCGTGGGCGGTGTCGACGATCGCGGCGATCATGTCCTGGCGCTCCGACTCGGCCCAGCCGTAGGAGGCCGGCGGGGCCTCGGCGAACGGGGCGCCGCGTACCAGCGCCAGGGCGTGGGCGAGGGCGGCGTCGGCGGTCGCGCTGGTGCTGCGCATGCCGCGCCGGTAGAGGCTGCGGAACTCGTCCCAGTCGCAGGTGACGGCCGGGGCGAAGGCGTAGCCGTCGGTGGAATCGGTGGGCAGGTAGGCGCGGCCGTCGGGCGAGCTGCCGAACCAGGCCGCCAGATCGGCGAGCTTGGCCGGGAGCGGGCTCCTGGCGTCGGACGCGGTGGGGTGCGGGTCGAGGTGGGCGGCACCGGGGTGCAGGTCGTGGTCGAGCGCGTGGTGGTCGGCGCCCGGGCGCAGTGCCAGGTAGACGGCGAGCTCGGTGAGTCTGGGCAGCGCGCCGGGCTCGACGGCGCCGGGGGTGCCGGCCACGTCGATCGGGCCGAGCAGCCTGATCCGGGGGGCGTTGCGCGGGGTGTGCGCCTCCGGGGAGCGGAGGATGGCCAGCAGGTCGTCGCAGTCGCTGCGGCCGGAGGTGGTCCGGGCGACCGGGGCCACGGCGGCCGGGCCGGGCTCGACCGCCGCCCCCGCCTCGGCGCCGGAAGGGCCGCCCGGAATCCCCGCACCGGAAGCACCGGATGCACCGGACGGACCGGATGCACCGGAAGCACCGGACGCACCGGGGCCGGGCTCGGGCCGGGCCGGGACGCGCGGGTCGGTGCCGGTGGGCGCGGGCGCGCTCTGATGTGTCGGCGCGGGCTCGGCGGGCCGTACGGGCTGCACGGGCTGGACGGGCTGCACGGCCGGCACGGGGAGCACCGTCACCGGCGCATCCGCCGGTGCCGCCTCGGCCGTTCCGGCCGCGTCCTCCGCACCCGTCCCGGCCGGCTGGTCCGTCTCGGCGGGACCGCCGCCCGGCAGCCGCAGGTCGCGGGTGGCCTCGTCGGCGGGCTGCTCCGTCCCGGTGGCCGCCTGCCGCCCCTGCCCGTTGACGGCGAACCGCGCCGGACCGGCCGACGGGGGGACCGGCGCGGGAACGGCGAGCGGGGCGGGGGCAGGCGCCGGCGCCACCGGGTCGGTGCCCGCGAACGGGCTGGCTCCGGTTCCGATGACCCGGGTCAGCAGCCGGGGCCCGGCGGCCGCGTCCGCCTCCTCCTCGGCCGCCGCACCCGGAGCGCCGACGGTGGCCAGCACCGGTACGGCGACGGGCAGTTCGGTGGTGTCGGTGTCCTCGTCCCGGTCGTCCGCATCGAGGCCGGGACCGTCCAGGGTCCAGGCGGGTGCCGGGTGCTGGGTGGTGTCGTCGGCGGCCCGGAGCAGTTCGGCGACCTGGTCGTACTGGTGGTCGTCCAGCCGCTGGAGCTCGACGGTCAGGTGCAGGCCGGGGATGGCGGCCTGGCCGGTGGTCGGCAGGGTCCAGCGGGCCACCGGTCCGGTGCCGCGCTCGGGGGCGCGGGTGATCACGGCGACGCAGGTGCGCGGGCGGGCGTCCAGCAGTCGGCCGAGTTCGGCGGGCACGTCGCCGCCGGGCTGCTGGGCGCAGAGCACGATCTCCGGCACCCAGGACTCGTCCGCCTGACCCCGGCTGCGGGCCTCGCGCGGGCTGGCGGCCTCGGCCGCGATCAGGGTGGCGCGGGCCTTGGCGGTGCGCGGGCCGAGGGCGGCCAGCGCGGCCTCCAGGGTGGGGTGGCGGTGGATCCGCTCGGCGGCCGGCCCGCTGATCGGCACCTCCTCGGCGAGGTCCACCAGGTGGAGGTGGAGCCGGTCGGCCAGCGGGCTGTGGGCGAGCTCGACGGCGAGGGTGCGCAGCACGTCACGGGCGTCGTCGGGGTGCCCGGACAGGTGCAGCAGCCGGACGGCCTCCAGGTCGGCGAGGACCACCGAGCCGTCGGGCGAGGTGCCGAGGGTGACCAGCGCGGGGTAGGGCGCGGCGGTCTTGCGGGCCTGCGCGGGGCTCAGCAGGTCGCCGGACCCGTCGCCGCACCACCAGACGTTGGCGGCGTGCGCGGCGCGGAACGGGGCGATCGGGGTGGCCGGGCCGGACAGGTGCAGTTCGATGGTGTGGTCGGGGGTGATCCGGGCCGCGACGATCGCGGGCAGCCGCTTGCCGCCGCGCACGGTGTTGCGGGCCAGGGTGCGCAGGGCGCGGTCCAGCAGCTCCAATCCGGCCTGGTCCTGACGGGCCCTCAGTTCGTTCTCGAAGGCGGCGGCCTCGGCGTCGGGCATCGCGATGCGGTGCCGGGGGCGGCGGGCGCGCAGCTGGGTGCCGCGCTTGTAGGCGACGGTGCCGACCATCATGGCGGCGAGCAGCACGCCGACGGTGGAGGCGCCCAGGGCGATGCGGTAGTCGTCGCTGGGCGCCGGTTCGGCGTGCACGGCGGGGGCGGGAGCGGGCGTGTGGGCGGGCGCGTGGGCGGGCGCGTGGGTCGGCGCCGGGGGCGTCTGCGGCGCACCCTGACTCGGCGCGCTCGGACTCGGGGCGGCCGGACTCGGGGCGGCCGGACTCGGCGCACTCTGACTCGGCGCGGCCTGGGAGGGCGCGGGTGCCGGGGCCTGGGTGGCGGAAGGCTGACCGGCAGGAGTCTGCCCGGCAGTCCCCGAGGGAGCGGGCGCCTGCTCGGAACCGGACGCGGGCGCGGAAGCCTGCGCGGCCGCCCCCGGAACGGTCAGCACCATCCCCGGCTCCAGCACGTCCGGATCGGTCAGTCGCTCCCCGTCCGGCGCCTGCACGCCCTTGTTCGCCTCGAACAGCTCGGGCCAGGCCTCGGCGTCCCCCAACTCCCGCTGGGCGATGGCCGACAGGCTGTCCCCGGACTGCACGGTCACCGTCTTCGGCCCGCCCGCGCTCGGCTCCGGCCCGGACTGCGGCGCCTGCGCCTGGCCGGAAGCAGGAGCCGGGGCAGGCGTCGACACAGGCGCCGACGCAGGCGCCGGAGCAGGTGCGGGGGCGGACGCCTTCGCCTCGTCCGGCTTGGCGTCCGCCGGCATCAGCAGCTCCCACCCGGGCTGGATCGGCCGTTCCGCGTCGAAGCGCAGACCCGAATCGTCCATCACCCGGCCGTCGTTGAGCCTGGCGATCTCCTCCCAGCGCTCACCGGAGCCCAGTTGGCGCTCCGCGATGGACCACAGGCTGTCCGCCGGGCGGCTGTCCCGCACGGTGTACGTGGGGTGCTGGTCCGCCGCCGGGGCCTGCGCGGCGGCCGGCCGGGCGGCGGGCAGCGCGGCACGCTGCACGCCCGGGGTCAACTGCGCCTGGGCGGAGGGGGCGTGGGCGACCTCGGGCACGGCCGCGAAGGCCGAGCCGGCCACCGGCAGCAGCGCGAGCACCGAGCCGACCAGCCCGGCCGCGAGCCGCTGGCTCCAGCCGAAGGCCGGGATCCGGCGGGCGATCCGGCCGCGCAGCTGGGCCGGGACCTCCAGCAGGACGGAGAGTGCGAAGCACGCCCAGGCCAGCCACCCGACCACCACCAGCAGCCAGAGGAACAGCCGCCCGTCGTCCGGACCGGTGAGCGCCTCCCCCACCCCGCCGGACGCGACCTCGCCCATCGAGGCGACCGCCTGGGTGCCGTAGAGCAGCAGCGCGGGGACGCCGAACAGCAGGGCGAGCAGGGTGACCAGCGCGGCGAGCGCGGTGATCAGCGCGCCGCCGCGGCCGCCTCCGGTCCGGCGCCCGCTCCGGGCGTGCCCCCTCACGGTTCGCATCCCGTCCCTCCCTGTTCCCCCGGACCCCGATCCCGGCCCACCGGTACGGGCCTGGGCGGTACGGGCCTGGTCCTTGGCACGTGGCGCGGCCATCAGTCGGTCTCCGCATTCTTGACTCCGTGGACGAGGGTCGCACTGCCCTTGCCCGTTACCTTCCGCTGCCCGAGGGCGCCCAGCAGGACCGGCCGGTAGTCGGTCCGCACCGTGACGGTGACGACCTTGCCGTCGTCGGAGAACACGACGTCGTCGACCTGCAGGCCGTACAGGTCCAGGTAGGCCGCGGCGGCCCGCCGGACGTAGTTCTGCTGGACCTTGAAGCCCTTCCCCTGCAGCACGGCCGCCTGGTCGAGCTGCTGTCCGCCGACCCGGGCGGCCTCCTGGGCGTAGGCGTCGGTGCGTTCGGCGACCCGCAGTCGGCCGCCCGCGTCGATCACCAGCGCGATGACGAGCACCAGGTAGGCCGCGCAGATCGCCACGAAGAGGGCGACCGCGCCGCGGTCGGGCCTCCGCCCGGCCGGGCGGAGGCCCGGGCGTCGCAGTCGGCTCAGCATCCGCATCCCCTCCCCCCGATCCCCACGATGTCTCCCCACCGGCCCCCCACCGGGCGCCGCTCGGTGCCGTTGCGTCATCCCCCGAGCGCTCTCCGCTTGCGTCTCCCCCGCACGGGCCGTCCCCAATCCCCCCGCCGGGCGGCTTGCGGCCCGGGGGCCGCCGCGTTCCGCCGTCATGGGCCGCGGTAGCGGTCCATCACCGAGATGAACTCCCCGCTGAGGTGCTTCGTCACGGGCAGTCCGGACGGTCCGCCGAGCAGGTCGGCGAGTTCGACGTCGCAGTCGACGGTGACCTTGACGGTCACCACCGGCCCGTCGTCCAGCTTCAGCTCGTCCGTGGTGACCCGGACGTCCTCGTGGCGGCAGGTGACGCCCTGCTGGTGCAGCGTCGCGAGGGCGGATTTCTCGGCGGGCTTGTCCACCCCGGCGACGCTGCGCTGCAGCGAGCCGGTCCGGGCGCCGGCGCGGGCCGCGGCCTCCACCGTGCCGGCCGCGGTCTGCACCCGCCCGGCGGCGATCGCGAGCAGGACCAGCCCGACCACGCCCGGGACGACGATCGCGGCCTCGATCGCGATCCCGCCGCGGTCGGACCGGCGCGGCGGCCGACGCCGGCCACCGGCGATCGCTCTCACGGCGTCACCGCCGGCGGGACGAAGCGCTCGCGCGGCGCCTCGGCGTACTGGCGGATGCTGGGCCCGGTGAGCCCGGGGATCAGCAGCGGGGGCGTCAGCTCCACCGTGACCTTGATCGTCTCGGCCGTGCTGCCGCCGGTCTCCACCTGGTAGCCGTGCACGCCCTGCCGGTCCAGGAAGTCCCGGGCCTGGCGCTGGGCGGCCTCCTCCGCCGCCGGCTCCGTCGCCTTCGCCTGCACCCGCCCCGCGTCCACACCCTCGCGGGCGGCGGTGAGCGCGACCTGCCGGTCGTACCAGATCAGCGCGGCCTGGACGACGAGCAGCAGGAGCAGCAGGACGACCGGGAAGACGATGGCCAGACTGATGCTCATCGACCCCCGGTCGCCGCGGCGGGGAAGCGGGCCGATCACTTGGTGGCGCCGCCCGCCCCACCCGCGCCGCCACCGCCGGGCAGGTTCGGGTCCTGCTCGACCTTGGTGACCACCTTGTCCTTGAGCAGGTACAGAGCGGTCGCGACGGCGCCCGCGACGAACACCAACGCGATGATGGCGAGGGCGAGTTCGATGCTGATGGCACCGCGGTCGCCGCGCGCCCGGGCGGCGCGCAGCCGCCCCAGGCGCAGCGTGAACAGCAGCAGGGCGAACTGCACGGGCAGCAGCACGGGCCGCAGCACCCGTCCTGCCAGCTGGGCGAGTCGTACGGTCATCGGGATCTCCGGGGGGTGAGGTGTGGTGTCGGCTGCTCGGCGACGCGGGTCAGTTGAGCATCTGGTGGAGCGCGGGGAAGACGATCAGGACGGTCATCAGCAGGGTCAGGGCGGCGCCCGGGGCGACCATCCGCTCGCTGTCGGCGTTGGCGCGGGCCAGGTCCTCGGCGAGGAGTTCACCGCGCAGGCCCTTGGCGCGGGCCCGCAGGGTGTCGTACACGGCGGCGCCGTCGGTGCCGGACAGCCGCATGATGTCCGCCACGTCCTGGAGCGGGCTGAGGCCCAACTCCTCGGCGAGCGCGTCCAGTCCGGCCCAGGGCGGGAGCCGGTCGGTGGCCGCGCGCTCCAGGGCGTCGCGGATCCGCCGGAACACCGCGCCCTGCCCGACCGAGGCGGCGCGGCGCAGCGCCTCGGCGGGTCCGCAGTCCGCGGCCCGCTCCAGCGCGACGAGTTCCAGGTAGGCGGCGATGCCGTGCAGGTACTCGGTGCGGGCCTCCTTGGCCTCGCCGCGCACCACGGCGTCCGGGACGAACCACAGCAGCCCGGCCAGCAGCGGCCCGACCACCAGCGGCAGGGCGAAGGGCAGGCCGGTGTCCATCAGTACGGCCATCGCGCCCAGGTAGGCGGGCAGCACCAGGCCGAGCGCGGCGAACAACAGCTTGTGCACCATGAACCGGGCCGGGGTGCGGCCGATCAGGGCGAGTTCGCGGCGCGGGATCGTCACCCCGCGCAGGGTGAGCGAGCGCTCGCCGATCCGGTCGTACCAGCGCGGCCGCTCGTCCGGGTCCTGCTCGCGGTCGGCGGGGGCGCGGTGCAGCCGCTCCAGGGCCTGGCCGAGGTCCGGTGGCGCGGGCCGCAGTTCGGCGATCAGCAGGGCGATGCCGCCGGCCGCGACGGCACCGGCCAGCACGGGCCAGGGGGAGATCACCGGACCTCCCCGAGCTGGTCGGCCGGCTCCTGCGCGGACCCGCGGCGGCCGCCCTTGCTGCGCCGGTCCGGGGTGAGCAGCCGGGGCACCGGCGGGTGCGAGGCCAGGGCCCGCATCCAGGCGATGATCGCGACGAACAGGGCGGCGACCACGGCGAGCACGACCTGGCCGAGGAAGGTCCCGTACGGGCGGGTGTACTCGGTGTTGAAGGAGCCGGCCGTGACGACCAGCACGATGATGCCGACCAGCCAGCGGATCGTGGTGCGGTGCTTGGCGCGGTCGGCCTCGATGGCGCGGCGCTGGCGGACCTCCTCGCGCACCGAGTCGGCCATGTCGGAGAGCGTCCGGGCCAGGCCGGGGCCGCTGTCCCCGGCCCGCAGCACCAGGGCGGCGAGCACCTTGTCGGCGGTGGCGTCGGCCAGGCTGTCGGCGAAGGCGTGCAGCGCCTCCTCGGGCCGCCAGCGGGCCTGGAGCCGGGCGGCGAGCTCGCCGATCTCGTCCTCCAGGGCCGCGGGGGCGGTGCGGCGGCTGGTGACGATGGCCTGGTTGAGGCCGACGCCGAGCAGCAGCACGTCGGCGATCCGCTGGGTCCACTCGGACAGCGCTTCCAGCCGCTCGATCCGGTGGGTGTCCGGGCGGGTGGTGTCGAACAGCCAGGGCAGTCCGAAGACGGCCAGCGGCACCAGCAGCGCGGTCAGCGGGATGCCGGTGAACAGCCAGCCGAGCGGGCCGCCGACGAGCGCCAGCGGCAGCTGGATCCGGCGCAGCCGCACCATCCGCAGCGAGGCCGCGCCGGGGGCGCCGTACCAGAAGACGTGGGCGCGGCCCGCCAGCGGGTTGGCACGGCCGCCGGGCCCGTCCTGGTCGGCGGGCTCGCTGCCGCGGGCCCAGGCCACCAGGGCGACCAGGCCGCCCGCGACGGCCAGCCCGCACAGGGCGTAGAGCAGCATCACCGCGCGCCACCGCCGATCCGCAGCTGCAGCGGGGCGGTCCAACTCCCGTACCGGGAGCCGAGCAGCGCGGCGTCGAAGCCGGCCCGGCGCAGGTCGTCCAGGCACTGCGGCGGGGTGTGCGGGACGGCGCGCGGCTCGCCGAGGTCCGGCCGGGGGCCGAAGACGGTGTTCAGCGCGGGCCGTCCGCTCTCGCCGAGGCCGGTGACCTCCAGGACGTGGGAGACGAAGCGGTGCCGGCGTCCGCCGACGGCGGTCTCGTCGACCATGCTGACGTGCACGATGAGGTCCAGGGCGTTGGCGGTGAGCCGGTAGGCGAGCGCGTCGGTCATGTGCGAGCCGTACTCCAGGCAGAGTTCGGCGATCCGGTCGACCACCATGTGCGGGCCGCGGGCGTGCAGGGTGCACATCGAGCCGCCCTCGCCGTTGGTCATCACCCGCAGCATCGGGACGACCTCGCCGGAGCGGACCTCGCCGACGATGATGCGCGAGAGCGTCATCCGCAGTGCGGCCGGGATGAGGTCGCCGATGGTCAACTCCCCGGCCAGTCGCCCCTCGACGCGCTCCCCGTTGCCCTCGCGGGCCTCCATCGGGACGACCTGGCGCAGGTGGCCGAGGGTGTGCAGCCAGAGCTCGAACTCCGACTCCAGGGTGCCGATCCGCTCGTCCGGCGGGATCTCGGCGGCCATCGCGCGCAGCAGGCTGGTCTTGCCGACGCCCTGGGTGCCGGTGATCATCACGTTCTTCCGGGCCCGGATCGCGGCGGCCAGGAAGGCCGCCAAGGTCGCGTCCAGGGTGCCGAGTTCGACCATCTCGGGCAGCGTCGCGGAGGCCACCCGGTGGCGGCGGATCGCCACGTACGGGCGGGGCGTCACCTCGGTGAGCGCCTGGAGTCGCATGCCGCCCTCCAGGCGCAGCGCCAGGGTCGGGCTGGCGGTGGACAGGCTGCGCTCGCCGCCTCCGTGCTGCCGGGCCAGGTCCTGGAGCAGTTCCACCAGTTCGGCGTCGCTGTCGGCCACCGGCGGGACCTGGCGCAGGGGTTGGTGCACCTTGGAGACCCAGACGTCGTCGCAGCCGTTGATCAGGATGTTCTCGATCTCCGGGTCGTCCAGGTAGGGCTGGAGCCGGCCGGCCCGGAAGAGCAGGTCGAAGACGGCCTCGGCGAGGGCGCGGTCCTGTTCCCGGGTGGGCGGGATGCCGTGGGTCTGGGCGTAGGCGTCGGACCAGCGGGCGACCGACTCCTCGATCAGCGCCCGGCCGCGCTGGCGGCGGGTGGCGCGGTCCGGTTCGGAGCCGGAGGTGGCGGTCAACCGGGTGATCTGCTGGTGGAGTTCGGCCGCGACCTGGCGTTTGAGCTCGCGCGCGACCTGCGGATCCACGGCCGGGCGGGTGGCGGCGCCGCGCAGGTCCAGCGAGGGCAGCTGGGAGGGCACGGCGGTCGGACCGGCGGCCTCCCCGCCGGGCGGGACGGACTGCGGCGGGACGGGCTGCGGCGGGACGGGCGGCGATGCGACGGGCTGCGGCGCTACCGGGCCGGGCCGGTACGCCTGTGGCTGTGCTTGGGGCTGGGGCTGGGGCTGTGGCTGCGCGGCGGCCGGTACGGGCGCGGCCCAGGGCAGGGCGGCCGGGTCGGCCGTCGGGTGCTGGTGCAGGGGGCTACCGCGCACGGAGCACCTCCCCGGGGTTGTACGGGTACTGGCCGTCGTCCATCTGACCGTCCGTCACCATCGGCTGCTGCAGGCGGTACTGGCCGTCCGCCTCGGACGCTCCCGCCGCCTGGACGTGCGCCGGGAAGGGCGCCGGGGCGGCGGGCTGCGGCGCCAGCCCGGCGAGCGGCGCGACCGGGCCGGTGGTGATCACCGGCGGGGTGTAGGAGGGCGGTTCGGCCTCGCCCTGACCGTAGGCCGGGTACGCGGGCGCGGGCCCGGACGCGGGCGCGGACGGGCCGTGGGGCTGCCCGTAGGCGGACTGCCCGTACGGGGCCGGGCCGGGCACCGGCGACGCCTGCGGCACCGGAACGGGCGGCACCCCCACCGTCACGGGCGCGGCGGGCGCCGCCACGGGTGCGGCGGGCACCGGCCCACCCGGCGCCGGGAGCTGCGCCGCGGGGGCGGCCGCGGGCGCCGCGTTGGGCGCGAGCCGCTGCCGCCGGCGCCGGACCAGCAGCTGCACCTCGTCCGCCGCCGACCGCGCCGCGCGCATCAGCTCCGAGCGGATGAACCGCCGGTCGGTGGTGTCCCCGCCGTCGGAGAGCACCTTCGCGGTGCGGGTGGCGTGCGGCAGCACCCCGAGCAGCGGCAGGCCGAACTCCCGCGCGACCTCCGCCCCCGAGTACGGCCCCTCCGCGACCAGCAGCAGTCCGAGGGCGTCCGTCCCGGTTCCGGCGGCGGCCAGGTCCTCGCCGAGCGCGGCGAGCCTGGGGCGGGCCGCGCTCAGCCCGCGCAGCGTGCTGCGGACGGTCACGGCCACCACGTCCGCCCGGCGGGCCAGCACCGCGCCGGCCCCGGTGGCGCCGGAGCGGCCGAGGTCGACGATGACGTCGTAGCCCTGCTGCTCGATGCCGTGCAGCAGCTCGGCGAGCGGCTCCCAGGTGTAGGCGAGGCCGGGCGCCTGGGCCGAGTCGGTGAGGCCGGGCAGCAGCAGCCGTTCGGCGTTGCCCTCGGGCGAGAGGTCGATCAGCTGCTCCCAGATGGTCTGGGCGAGCAGCCCGCGCCGGTCGGCGACGGCCAGGTTGCGCAGCCCGTACACCGCCTCGACCCGGCCCTCCAGGGCGCCGGCCAGCACCGCGCCGCCGTCCGGGTCGGCCTCGACCAGCAGGATCCGCCGGCCGGGCTGGAGCGGCCAGGCCAGCAGCAGGGCCAGGGCGGTGGTGGTGGCCCCGGGCGCGCCCGGGCCGCCGACCACCGCGATCACCGCCATCAGGCGCCACCCGTTCCGGCCGGGACCGTCGGCGCGCCCGCCCCGCCGGTGGGCGCCCCGCCGGTGGGCGCGGCACCGGCGGGCGCCGCACCGGCGGGCGTCGCACCGGCGGGCGTCGCACCGGTGGAGGCGGGCGGGGGTACGGCCGAGGGGGAGGCCGGGGTGCCGGACCCGGCCGGACCGGTTCCGCCCGAGGCCCCGCGCGGGGCCAGCAGCACCTGGATCCGCCCGCCCGCCACCCACTGCGCCAGCCGGGGCCCGTCCGCCGAGCCGACGGCCACGTCGATCACCTGGCTGCCGTCGGTGTCCACCCGGCCGACCGTGATGACCGTCGCGGGCAGCGAGTCGGGCCGGCCGTTGTCGGGGGTGTTGACCACG
The DNA here is from genome assembly GCF_055584725.1 of Kitasatospora sp. NPDC101108. Classification (NCBI taxonomy): domain Bacteria; kingdom Bacillati; phylum Actinomycetota; class Actinomycetes; order Kitasatosporales; family Streptomycetaceae; genus Kitasatospora; species Kitasatospora sp. NPDC101108. The sequence goes on along the minus strand of NZ_JBVJLM010000015.1, from coordinate 10,266 downwards.
ACGATCTGCACCCCGGGCTGGAGGCGGCTGGCGGGCAGCTGGGTGCGCTTGGCGGACACCCCGACCACGATCTGCCCGGGCTGCACGGTCAGACCCTGCGCCAGGTCCGAACCGGTCAGCATGGCACCGCGCTTGAGGTCCGTGGCGGCCCGCATGCCGACCGCCCTGGACCGGTCCTGGGCGGAGACCGGCCGCAGCGCCGGGTCGCCCGCGATCCGGGCCACCACCAGGTCGTCGTCGGTGATCACCTGCCCCCAGGGCACGTCCCGGGCCAGCGCCAGCACGGCGACCCGCTGGCCGGTGCTGTTGTAGAGGGCGGCGCCGCCGAGCCCGCCCGCCGCGATCAGCGCGACCGCCATCGCCAGCACCGCGGGGCGCCGCCGCCGGGCCCGCATCGTCCGGCCGGGCGCGTGCGGCACCGCCCGTCCCCGGCCCCGGCCGCCTCCGCCGCCCTGCTCCTGCTGCTCCGGCAGTGCCACGGACACCGCGGCGCCGGCGGGTGTGCCGGATCCCGGCGTCGCGAATGTACGGTTCTCCACCGGGTTCCGCCCTTCCCTCGTTCGCTTTCCGGATCGTCAGTGGCCGAATCGCCGCCGTGCCTCGGTCAGTTGAGGACCTGCACCTCGGCGACCTTGACCGTGAAGGGGTCGCTGTCCTGCGCGGGCATCGGGATCGTGTACTTCTCCGGCTTCGGCCCCGTCACGACCACGTCGGCCACCCAGTGGGTGGACACCGTGGCGGTGAAGACGCCGTTCCGCTTGGTCCCCGAGCCGACCGTGAACTCGTAGCCGCAGTCCGGGGACCGGGTGCCGCCGTACTTGGGGTCGTACGGCGTCCCGGCCGTCGCGCACTGCTTGGTGCGGCCGTCGCCGAAGTCCCAGGTGGCGCCGGTCAGTCGGGCCGTGACGGTGACGCTGACTCCGCCCGCCGTCGCGTTGCCCGGCTCGGGCGGCGTCGCGTTCTCCGCCCAGAGCCACACCGGCGCCTTGACCACCGCCGTACCGCTCGGCGCGACCCGGCCCACCGGCGCCGGGAGGTGGACCCGGTCCGTCGCCTCCTGCTTGAGCTCCGCCACGCTCTTCACCCGCTTCCCGGTGGGCACGAAGACGAACTGGGCGCCGTCCTGGCCACCGCTGGTCTGCGGGCAGACCTTGGAGTAGATCGAGCCGTCCGAGGGCTTGTTCGCACCCCAGGCCGGGTCGTCCGCCGGGGGCTGCTTGTCCAGCTCGCGGTAGTAGCATCCCTCGCCGCTGTCGAAGGAGCCCCACTGCGGGTCGTAGCACGCCCATGGGACGCCGTGGTAGCTGCACAGTTCCGGGCCGCCGTCCGATCCTCCGCTGCTTCCGCCCGGACTCGGGGTGGCGGTCGATCCGCCGGAACCGGCGTGCGCGCAGATCACGTTGGGGAAACACTGTTCGGCCCCGCCGCTCGGCGGTTCGTCCGCCGTCGCCGTCACCGCCGAGGACAACAACAGGCCGGCCGACAGGGATGCGGCGGCCACGAATCGTCCGGCCGGTTTCCGCGCGTTCAGCATGTCCGGTCCACCTCCCGAGTGAACTCGTAGATCAGCCAATGTGCTTGGAACCTGCGCAGGGAAGCGGTCGCGACGTACCGGTTCAAGCGCCCGCCCGGATCCTTCGCCGCCCCGGTGGCGGCGTCGACCCGGTGCCAGTCCGAGAGATCGACGCAGTCCTCGATCACGGCGGTCTGCGGATCGGCTTTCAGATCAATCGCCTTCACCACCGCGGAATTGCGCGGCGTTCCGGTCATCACCACTTTGGCGTCGTGGAGTTGGCGCAGCCCGACCAGGGTGTCGGACAGGGCGCGCCCGGAGGAGTACTGCGCGAGCGCCGAGCCGTCCGAATCCGTACGCCCGAACGCCTCCGCCTGGGCCTGCCACCAATCCTGATAGGTCTTCACGGCGAGCCGCCCCATGGCCCCCTCCGGGCCGTCGGTCGGCGCGATCGTGACGTTTACCGAACCACCCGAAGGAGTTAACGGACCCACTCCCGCAACCGTGGGCGCGGACGAACCCAGACGATCGACGGAACCACTCGCACCACCGCTCGCACACCCGCCGAGCAGTAACACCAGAACCGCCCCGCCAGTCACAATCGCCCCAGGGCGCAACACATTTCCGCGCTGCCGCATCGCCCCACCTCGTCGCGACCGAGCCGATCCGTGATCCACGGCCGCCAGGAGAATTCCGCCGTCCCGTCGATGTTTCCGCTGGGGATCGATTCTTCGCCAACCCACCCCATCACGGCAACACCTCAGGCCTCCTGACCTTACGCGGAAGGCGGTTCCGTCGGGGCACTTTCCCGCCACAGGACGGCCAACAGTTCTTCGGAAAGCGACAATCCGGCCAATGCGCCCCGAACCGCGGCCCGATTGCGCATCAACAGGCGCCCGCCCTGCGGCGGAACGAGCAGGCGCGCGCCCGGCGCACCCGAACTACCGGACGGATCTCCCCCGTCGAGCAGCCCGACCACGGCGGGCTGGAGGTCCGGCGGGGCGACGGCCACGGCGGCACCCGGGACGCCCTGCCGCAGGACGGTGGTGAGCGCCCGGCTGAACGAGCCCTCGTCGCCCGGCAGTACGGCGTCCCGGCCGCGTCTGCCCGGGGCGTACCGGCCGATCCGGCCCCACAGCGGGACCCTGGAGTAGCTGAGCAGTTCCCCGGCGGTGTCCTCGCCGGTGCGCTCCAGCGCCGTCCAGGTGTCCCGGTCGGCCACCGCGTCGACCAGCAGCAGCGCCTCCTCCTGGTCACCGTGCACCATCGCGCTGACCACCCAGTCCCAGGCCAGCCCGCGCCGGTAGGCGTTGTCGGGGGTGCTGCCGCCGGTGACCAGGGCGAGCCGGCGCCCGCGCGGGTCGGCCACCAACTGGCCGACCAGGCAGACCACCAGCCAGCGGCCGGGGTGCTGGGCGGCCTCCCGGACGGCGGTGAGCATCGCGTTGGCGTCCGCGTCCGGCGCCACGGCGCTCACCCGGCAGCCCGCCGCCCCGGTGTCGAAGCACATCCCGGGCAGCACCTCGGCCAGCAGCCGGGCGCCCACCGGGGCGTGCGCCGAACCGCCGTAGGCCCGGTCGGGCCCGCCGTCCGCCCCGATCACCACCAGATCGACTCCGCCGGCCATCCGTCCGCCCCCTCCTCCGCCCGCCCCGCCACCGAACACCGCCACGGACACCGCCACGGACACCGCCAGCTGTCCCGCCGCCGGGCAGGCTACCGCTCCGGGCGGGCGCCGGCGGGGCTCACGGCCCGTCCGCGCAGGGACCATGGGCCCTATCGACGCGCGCGCCGACCGAGGACGATCGGACGCATGGAGCGTGAGGACCGTGTGGAGACCCTGAGCGAGGCCGAGTGCCTGCGACTGCTCAGCACCGTGCCCGTCGGGCGCGTGGTGTACACCGAGCACGCGCTGCCGGCCGTCCTGCCGGTCTCCTTCGAGGTCCTGGACGGGCGGCTGGTGCTCGCCGTGCGCCGGGGAAGTGCCACCGCGCGCGGGCTCGACGGCACGGTGGTGGCCTTCCAGGCGGACCTGTTGGACCCGCTCACCCGTACCGGGTGGAGCGTGCTGGTGCACGGGCGGGCGGACGCGGTCAAGGACCCCGAGCAGGTGCGCCGGGTGCTGCGCTCCGGGCTGCGGCCGTGGGTGGGGGACCCGGAGCCGCTGTTCATCGCGCTGGTGCCGGAACTGGTCAGCGGGCGCCGGCTGTTCCCGACCGGACCGGGGGCCCTCGGGCGGGGCACGCCGGGGCCGGGGGCAGCACCGGGACCGGGCGTCGTCGGGCAGCCGCTGCGGTGGCCCTGAACTGGTGTTTCGCGTTCCGCTCCTGACAGGTACCGATGGGTAGGCATACGCTTCCGGCGTCCTGACCCCTCCCCGGGGCCCGTCCTCCTCCAGGAGCGCACCGTGACGACCTTCGCGTCCCTCGCCGAACTGACCGCCGCCGTCGGCACCGAACTGGGCACCAGCGAGTGGCACACCATCGACCAGCGGAAGATCGACCTCTTCGCCGAGGCCACCGGGGACCACCAGTGGATCCACGTGGACTCGGAGCGGGCGAAGGAGAGCCAGTTCGGCTCGACCATCGCGCACGGCTACTTGACCCAGTCGATGATCCCGGTGCTGGCCAAGGAGTGCTACGGCGTCGAAGGCGTGCGGATGGCGCTGAACTACGGCTCGGACAAGGTGCGCTTCCCGGCCCCGGTGCCGGTCGGCACGGCGATCCGGGCCACCGCCGAGCTGCTCTCGGCCACCGAGGTCCCGGGCGGGGTCCAGGCGGTGGTGCGGTTCACCATCACCAGCGAGCGGAGCAGCAAGCCCCACTGCGTCGCCGAGGCGATCACCCGCTTCTACGTCTAGCGGCGGAGGGTGGCGCAGTGGCGGCGCAGTGGCGGCCGCCTGGCGGGGGCGGGCCTCCGGCGGCGAACGGGCCTCGTGCGCCGGGTACGCCGATTGGACCCTGCCGGGCCCTCCACCAGGTCCGAACGGCCCCCGGCGAGTAACGTCCGACGAGATGGTTGTCGTACTCCAGTGACCTCATGAGCCCCCGGGGACCTCATGAGCCCCCGGGGTACGCGCCCCGGCCTGCCCGGTAGCCGTGACCGTCCCTGGAGGAGCCGTGCCCCGCCCCGCCCCGTGGTTCTCCCGTCTCGCCGGTCTCGTCTCGCAGTTCGCCCCGCCGGCCGCCGGGACGCCCGCCGCGCCGGTACGGGCGGTGCCGGAACGCGCCGTCCCCGGCTTGGCCGGGCTCCCCCGGGCCGCCTGGCACCGGGTCCGCACCGAGGCCTTCGGGGCCGAGCCCAGGGGCGAGCGGCTGGCCCGGATCCGCCGCTCGCCCCAGTTCGCCGACGGCGCCTTCCGCAACCCGGTACCGACCCGCCGCCTGGTCTACGAGCGGAGCCCGCTGGAGATCACCCGCGCCCAGCTGAGCGCCGACAAAACCCGCCGGGCCCCGGCCGCCGCCGTGCCGGTGCACCGGCTGCTGCCGGTCGACCTGGCGGACCCGCCGGCCTCCGGACTGCGGCTCACCTGGCTCGGGCACGCCACCGTGCTCGCCGAGATCGGCGGACGGCGCGTCCTGCTCGACCCGATCTGGGGCGAGCGCTGCTCCCCCTTCGACTGGACCGGGCCCAAGCGGCTGCACCCGGTGCCGCTGCCGCTGTCCGAACTCGGGCCGGTGGACGTGGTGGTGATCTCGCACGACCACTACGACCACCTCGACATGCGCACCGTACGGGCCCTGATCGGCAGCGGCGCGGTGTTCGCCGTACCGCTCGGGGTCGGGGCGCACCTGGAGCACTGGGGCGTGCCGGCCGGGCGGATCGTCGAGCTGGACTGGTGGGAGTCGGCCGAGGTCGCCGGGCTGACCCTGACCGCCACACCGGCCCGGCACTACTGCAGCCGCGGTCCGCGCACCAGCGCGCTGTTCCTGTGGGCGTCCTGGGTGGTGGCGGGCGGCGGGCACCGGATCTTCCACAGCGGGGACACCGGGTACTTTCCCGGTTTCAAGGAGATCGGGCGCCGGCTCGGCCCGTTCGACGCGACGATGGTGCAGGTCGGCGCGTACAGCGAGTTCTGGCCCGAGGTGCACATGACCCCGGAGGAGGGCGTGCAGGCGCATCTGGACCTGGGAGGGCAGCTGATGCTGCCGATCCACTGGTGCACCTTCAACCTGGCGATCCACCCGTGGGAGGAGCCCGCCGAGCGGGTGGTCGCCGCCGCCCAGGCGCTCGGCGCCCACCTGGCCGTCCCCCGCCCCGGCAAGCCCTTCGAACCCGTGGACCCGCCGGCCCTGCGGCTGTGGTGGCGCGCCGTGGCGGCCAAGCCGCGCGGCATCGAGCCATTGGTCGCGGGACGGCCGGAGGCGCGGGAACGGGTGACGGATGTCGACGAACAGATTTCAGACTCTGTCAGCTGAAAGTTGTTCGCTGAAATCTGTTCTCTGAAATCTGTTCGCTGAAATCTGTCAGCTGTCATCCGTCAGTTGTCGCTGTCGCCCCCGCCCGCCCCCGCCCGCCCCGGCGCGCCGCTCAGCCCGCGAGGACGTCCCGCAGCGCCCGGGCCTCCTTCGCCACCCGGCCCGACCCGCCCCGCTCCGCCGCCGCCGTCACCTCGGCCACCGGCCCCCTCGCCCGGGTGCGCCGGGCGCAGTCGGCGGCGAGGCCGACCAGGTCGCCCAGCCCGCGCACGGACGGATCGACCGTACTCAGCAGGCCCGGCAGCGCCGCCCGGAGCACCGACCAGACCGTCCCGTACGCGCCGGTCTCCGCCGCCAGACCGAGCGCCGCCGCCAGCCGGTTCGGCTTGACCGGGCCCGTCCCCACCAGCTCGCCCAGCTCGCGCCCGAGCAGTTCGGCGTCCAGGTCCCCGCGCGCCGCGAGCACCAGCAGCGCGTCCACCGCCCCGGTCCGGTCCTCGGCGTGCCGGGCGCCCAGTCCGTACGCCACCACCAGGTGCAGCGCCGGGCCGGCCGGGCCGCCGGACTCCGCGAGCAGCGGCAGGTACCGGCCCGCCCCGCGTTCGTCCCGGTCGGCCCCCGCCGCGAAGTGGTCGAGCCAGCGCGCGGCCAGCTCCTCGCGGTGGTGGGGCAGCACCGCCGCCCAGTGCCGCACCGGCCGCCAGGCCCAGTCCTGCTCGGCGCGGGCCCGGGAGACGCTGGGTTCGGTCGACTCCAGCAGCTTGCGGAACTCCGGGGCGAGCCGCTCCCCGGCCGGCCCCTCCGGGCCCGAGCCGATGCCCGGCTGGGCGACCGCGATCCGCCGGAGGTCCTCCCACCAGCGGTCCAGGTAGGTGTGGCCGCGCTTCGAGCCCCGGCCGGGCGCGAACAGCACCCGTTCGGAGGGCTGCCCGGGCAGGCCGCCGGTGCGCAGCCAGTGCGCCAGCCACCGCCCGGCCGGTGAGGTGAGGGCCCCCGCGGCCCGCAGCACCTCCCGGTCCGCCACCTCCCGGTCCGCCGCCCGCCGGACCAACACCTCCCGGTCCCCGATCGGCCGGACCCGCAACAGGGCCGCGCTCAGGTCGGCCTCGCCCGGGGTGACGCCCGCCGCCTCGTACCCGGCGAGGCGCTCGACCAGCACGCCCGGATCGATCGCCCCGGTGGCGCCGGTCGGGATGGCGAGCAGGTACGGCGGCCGGTGGGCGGTCACCTGCCAGGCCGCCTCCTCCAGCCGGGCGGCGAGGACGGCGCCGTGCGCGCTGGCGCGGGCGGTGCGCAGTGGAGTGCGGCCGATGCCGCTGAGGGCGTCCCAGAGTCGGCGTGGCGGTGTTTCCCCCGCGATGGCGGCCACCACGAACAGCACCTCGCGGGGTGTGCAGTCCGCCCATTGCGGGACTGCTTGCCAGGGGTGCGCCCGGCGGACGGGTTCCAGTGCCCGGAGCAGCCCGGCGCGGTCCAGGTGGGTCTGTCGGACCAGTCCGTCCAGCACTCGTTCGAAGGCGGCGACCTCGGGCTCCCGGGCGGCGAGCAGTGCGGAGAGCTCCTCGGCCAGCTCGGTGGCCGAGCCGATCGGCGGCCCGACCGGGCGCGGCTCGGTCACCGGCGGCAGGATCTCGTCCCGGCCGGTGTCCGGCCCGTCCCCCTCGTCGCCGCCGACGGGCGCGCCGAACAGCCCGCCGGCCCGCGCGTGGTGGACGGGGTTCAACAGTTCGGCGGCGAGGCGCAGTTGGGGCAGAACCGCCTCCCCCGCCGCGCCGAGGTGCCGGGCCACCACGTTCAGTGCCCGCTCCTGGACGCCCGCGTCCGGGTGCCCGAAGGCCTCGGCCGCCGCGAGCACCACCGGGCCGGAGCGTCCGGGCGCCCGCCGGGCGGCCTTGTCCAGCATGCCGAGCTGAGCCCGCACCAGCTTCTTCTCGGTCCGGAACAGCACCACCGCCGAGGCCTCGATGAGCGCCTCGGGCCCGATCAGCCCGGCCTCGTCCAGCCGGGCGAGCACCTCTTGGGCGTGCGCCGCGATCGCCGACAGCCCGTCCAGCAGTGCCAGCACGTCCCGCGCGCGGGCCGCGTACTCCTCGGGCGTCGGACCGAGCGCCCGCAGGACCTCCAGGAAGGCCCGCTGGTCGGCCGGCTTGCCGCCGCGCAGCAGCCGGGCCAGGCAGCGGTCGAGCAGTTCGGTCCGGTCCACGACCCCGGCCGCGGCCAGTCCGGCGATCGCCTCGGTCCAGACGTCGCCGGGGCGCGGGCTGAACCGCTGCGTCAACTGCCAGCTGACATCGGAGAGTTCGAGGAGGCGCGGGAGCAGCGCCGGGGTGAGGGCGTCGGCGCGCAGCCGGTCGACCAGCGGCGGTCGCGGGCCGTACTCGCGGGTCAGGCCGTCGAACCAGCCCCGGACGAAGGGCTCGTTCGTCGGCACCGGGCAGCCGGTGCGCCGGACGATCGCCTCGGCGAGCGGGTGCATCGACGAGCCCCAGGACCGCACGGTCCGCGCGGCGAGCCGGGTGGCCACCTCGATCTGCCACTCCTGCGGCTGCGCCTCGACGACCTCGTGCAGCACCGGGTGCCGGGACCAGTCGCGGACGCCGAAGTCGCTGCCGCCGAGCCAGCTCGCCGCGCCGGCCGGGCCCGCGTGGCACCCGGCCCCCGCGATCAGCAGCGCCCCCTTGGCGTCGGCGCCGGACCGCGACCAGTCCTGGCGCAGTTCCTTGCGCAGTTCCCTGAGCTCGGCCAGGCAGTCCCGCCCTGGGCCCGGTCCAGCCCGGCCAGCAGCTCGGGCACCGCCTCGACGAACCCGCCCCGGACGGCGGCGAGCAGTTCCTCGACCGGCCCGGTCCGCTCCACCACGGCCTTCTCCCCCGCCTTCACGCGCCCGCCTCCCGGACCATCGCGACCGCCAGCGCGTGCTTGCACGGCCCGCGCCCGCCCCGGTACTTGCCCCACCACAGGCAGGTGCAGCTCGCCCGCCCCGAGGTGTCCGTGCGCACCCGCTGGATGTGGTCGTCCACCGTGACGACGGCCGTCGCCCCGCCGTCCTCCAGCCGTACCGCGCCCGCCGCGACCAGTTCCCGGGCGGCCCGCAGCCGGGGGTTGGCCGCCTCGGCGCGCCCTGCGTCGTACGGGAGTTGGCGGTGGAAGTAGGCGGCCTCGGCGGTGTCGTAGCCGATCTGCCCGGCGGTGCCCAGGCGGGTGAGGGCCGCACGGACCCGCTCGGCGCTCAGCCCGGACTGCTCGGCGAGTTCGGCGACCTCGATCCGCGGCTCCCAGGCCAGCAGCACCGCGACGAGTTCGGCGTCGCGCTCGGCCGCCCCGGTGGCGAGCGCGCCGAGTACGCCGCCCTCGCCGGAGAAGCCGCGCGAGGCGTCGGGCGAGAGGGTCAGGGTGAGCCGCATGCCGGGCAGCACCACCTTCCAGGCCGAGGCCGTGGGTTCGGTGGCCGCGACCGGCCCGTACACGCGCAGGGCGATCGCGTGCCGCAGCACCCGCTGCAGCGCGACCAGCCGCTCGGGCCCGGGCAGGCAGACCGCACCGGGCAGCGGGCGGGTGGTGGGCCGCAGGGTGCGCCCGGCCGGGACGACCCAGCCGACGCCGCCGCGCCCGCCGCGCGGCAGCGAGCGCAGGAAGCGGACGGCCTCGGCGGCGGGAAGTTCGGCGCGCAGGTCGAAGCCGGCGGCGATCACCTGGGTCTCGGCGAAGCCGCGCAGCCAGCGCTCCGGCAGCGGCACCTTCTTCTCGACCAGCGGGCCGTCGAAGCTCGTGACCTCCAGCGCGTCCGGGCCGACCGCGAGGTGCAGCGGGTCCGCCGGGCCGATCCTGGTGAGCGCCTCCCGCAGCGGGTCGTTGACGTCCACGTTGGTGGTGCCGTGGCCGATCTCGTCGCCGTCCAGCCCGGCCCGGAGCACGTCGAGCCGGGCGTACACCCCGCAGCAGCCGGAGAAGGACTCGAAGCGCAGCCGGTCCCCGTTGGCGGTGACGACCGGGTCGAGCGAGGCGCGCAGCCGCGGCTGGTGGTAGCGGGCGGCGGCCACGTCCGCGACCGCGAGCAGCGCGGCGGCGGCCGGCGCCGGGTCGGCCAGGAAGCCCGCGAAGAACCGCGGATGGGGCTGCGCCCCGAGCGGGGTGGCGCCGCCGGAGGTGGCCAGGTCGAGGCTCCGGCCGGCGGCGCCGTCGTGGACGGCCGACGGGCGCAGATAGGCGTACGCGTGTGCGGATTGCGTCATGCGGAGCACGCTAGTGCCGCATCAGGCAACGTTCGCCTCGTCGTGACGTGTCGCCCGGTTGCTGTTCCGGGCGGCACCGGACCGTCAGAATGATCAAGTGGCT
>NZ_JBVJLM010000014.1:0-162578 GCF_055584725.1 Kitasatospora sp. NPDC101108 | reverse complement strand
GGTGGGTGTGGGCGCGCGGGGCGTTGCCCGCGCGCCCACGGTGGGGGGAGGGGTGGTGTCTGCGCGCCCGCTGAGGGGGAGGGGCGTGGGCGTGTGTGTGGGGGTGGGCGGCCGGGGGACCGGGCAGCGGTCCCCCGACCGCCGGATCGGGGTGCGGCCCGCCCGGACTGCGGGCGGGCGGGCCGCACGTTCCGGGCCGGCCGGGCCGGGGCGCGTCCGGGGAGAGCGCCTGCCGGTCCGGCCGGGGGCCGGCCGGGTGGACGGCGGGCACGGGGGAGCCGACCGGCCACCCGGGGTTCGGGTGGTTGTGCGTCCTGCGGTTACTGCGGGGTGGTGCGGTCCGGATGGGCGGCGAGCCCGGGGGGAGTCGCTCGCCGCCCACCCGGAGTTCTGGGGGTCATCTCCGGGCCGATTGCTGGTCCTCGGAGGGGCCGGTTCTGCTCGGACGGGTGTCCGGTGGGGTGGGGAGGGTCGGTGGGGTCGGGACGGTCACGCCGCCCTTGCCGGGCTTGGCGCCGTTGCCGCCGTTGTTGTCCTCGCCGGTGGTGTTGCCGTTCGAGTTGCCCTTGCGGCCGGAGGGGCTCGGCTGGGCGGGGGTGCCCTGGTGGTCGCCGTTGGTGTGGCCGGGGGCGACCGCGCAGAAGTCCGGCACGTCGTCCGCTCCGCCGGCCGCCGCGACCAGCGGGCCGAAGAGCGGGTCGGCGGCCAGCTGGTGGGGGCGCTCACCCTTGTTCGTACGGTCCGTGAAGCTCTGGCAGAGCGGGACCAGTGCGGCGGGCGGGCTGGGGTGGGCGCCGCGGGTGCCGGGCGGGGAGGCGTCGGGTGTGGCGGAGGCGGACGGGGCGGGGCGGGGCGGGTCGGCCTGGGCGCCGGCGCTCGGCCTCGCGGATCCGCCCGGGGAGGCGGTGCCGTTTTGGCTGCCGGTGGTGCCGTGCGGAGACGCGGTGGGGCTGTCCGAGGCGGCCACCGTGTGCTCCGGCTCGGTCGGGCCGCCGCCGAGGGCGGGCAGGTTGCCGGTGCCGGCGGCGACCGCGACCCCGCACAGCGCGGTGGCGCCGAGCACGGCGGCAGCGGCCTTCGTGCTGAAGGCCCTGGCCAGCGCGGCGGTTGCCATCGATCGTCTCCGGACGGGGGTCACTACGGGTTCGGGCGTGAGACTCGCCTCCCGGAACGCGGCCAGTGCGGCCTCCTCCCCGGCCAGTTCCGCGGCCGTCGCCGGGGCGGCGGCCGCGGCCAGTACCCGGGCGACCTGCCCGGGACCGTCCGGTCCGGTGAGCGAGGCGTCCTGCCCGGCCGACGGGCCGCCCACGGCACCGCCGAGCAGCTGCTCGGCGGCATCACGGTCGATCCGACGGGATCGGTTGGTGCTCATCTCATGTCCTTCAGCGTCGCGGCCCGGCGTTCTGTCACACCCTGCGGAGAACTTTTTTTCGCGGGTTCTCCGGCGGCGTCCCCGGTGACCTTCCTGGCGGCCGGGATCCCGGCGTCGGCGGCGAAGGGCTGCTCCAGCAGCTTGGCCAGCCGCCGCAGCCCCCGGTGGGCGGCCATCCGGACGGTGCCGGCCCGCTTGCCGAGCACCTGGGCGGCGCTCTCGGCGTCCAGCTCCATGACCACTCTGAGCAGCACCGCCTCGGCCTGCTCCCGCGGCAGCCGGGAGATCAGCGCCAGTGCGTCGGCGGTGCCGACGGTGGTGAGCGCGGCGCGTGCGGTGTCGTCCCCGGCGGCCAGCTCGACCAGGTACTCGAACGGCAGGTCGGCGACCGGGCGGCGGCGCCGGGCACGTAGGTGGTCCATCGCGCGGTTGCGGGCGATGGTGGCGGCCCAGCCGCGGAAGCCGTCCCCGTCGCCGGAGAAGCCGCGCAGGTCGCGGGCGATCTGCAGCCAGGTCTCGGAGGCGATGTCCTCGGCGTCCTGCACGTCCTCCGGCCGTCCGCCGACCAGCACTCTCAGGTAGCGCAGCAGGCCCGGCTGAACGGTCCGGAACAGCAGTCGGAACGCCTGTTCGTCCCCCTCCTGGGCGGCGCGGACCGCCTCGGTCAGGTCGGTGGGAACGGGGCCCCCGCCCGGTGGTGGTACTGCTCCGGACCGGCCGAGGGGGCTGCCGGTGCCCGCTCCGGGGCGTTCTGCACTCTGCACCCGCCACATCATGCGCCATCCGGGCGAACACGTCGGCTCCGGTCGAAGGACCGGACCGGTCGGGGCGAAGGTCCCGTCGACGGCTGTCGTTCGCCTGCGGCCCCGGATGCCGCCCATCGTCCGGGTTGTCGGTGGGCGAATCGTTTCGGCCGTGTCCCCACCCGGAGCCGGGAGGACCGCACGACCGGCAGGGAAGACCGCGATGACCACTGCGACGACAGCCGCCCGGCGTCCCGGCTCCGGCCGGGTGGCGTTCGCCTTCGGGCTCGGCGTCGTCCGCCGCACCGGTCCGGGGTCCGAGGTCCGGCGGGGCCGGATCGGCGAGGTGCTGCCCGGGGCCGCGCCGACAGCTGCCGCTGGACGACGCCGTCGCGGTGTTCCGTGACCACGGACTGCCGGAGCCGCGGCGCCGGGCCGCACCCCCGGGGGCGAGGCCCCCTCTCCCCGCAGGTCAGCGGGCGTGTCACGGGCCGCGCAGTGACAACTGTCATGCGGATCCCGCAACGGACGGCACTGCTCTGACGGAGGGTCGGCCGGAAAGACTGGAGGCACGACGCGGGCAGCGGCCCGCAGTCACCAGTCGGGGGAGGAACCCACCATGAGCAGCCAGACCGTCACCGCCGCCACCGCCGCTGTCGCTCAGGACGCCGGGACGCCCAACCCGCTGGTCTCCGGTCTCCGCCCGCTCGTCCTCGACGTGGCCGCCCCGCTCGCCGGGTACTACCTGCTGCACTCCGCCTGTGGCCTGAGCGAGTTCGCCGCGCTGGCCTGGAGCAGCGCCTTCCCGGCCGGCCGGACCGTCCTCGGCCTGCTGCGCGAGCGCACGCTCAACCTGTGGGCCTCGCTGATGCTGGTGGTCAACCTGGCCGGCCTGGCGCTCACCTTCGTCAGCGGTGACGCCCGGATGATGATCGCCAAGGACGGCCTGCTGAGCGGCAGCGTGGCGCTGGCGATCCTGGCCTCGGCGCTGATCGGCCGACCGGTGATGACCCCGATGCTGATGCCCTTCGTCACCAAGGGCAACCGGGACCGCGCCGCCGCCTGGCAGCGGCTGGTCGAGGGTCGGGCGGCCGCCTCGCGGACCTTCCGGCGCCACGAGCGGGTGTTCGCCGGCATCTGGGGCACCGCCCTGCTGACCGAGTGCGCGGCCCGGGTGGTCGGCGCCTTCACCCTGCCGGTCTCGACCATGGCCTGGCTGTCCACCGTGTTCCTGATCGGTGCGATCGTGGGCGGCTCGCTGTTCGGCCAGATCGCGGTCGAGCCGATCGAGAAGCTCGTCGAGGCCGAGGCCGAGGCCCCCACCGCGGCCTGAGTCCCGCTCCGACCGCCGTTCGAACTGCCGGTTTCGACCGTTCGAACAGTCAGGAACCATCGGGGTGGCCCGGGAGTCCTTATAACGAGGGGGTAACGGACCCCCGACCGAGGAAACGGGGAGCCCCACCATGCGGACCGACGCGCTGACCACCACCGAGGACCGCACCCTCGTCTGGGACGGCTGCCTGAACGTCCGCGACCTGGGCGGACTGCCCACCGCCTCCGGCCGTCCGACCACCCGTGGCGCGATAGTCCGGGCGGACAACCTGGACCGCCTCACCCGCGAGGGCTGGGACGCCCTGCTCGACCACGGCGTCCGCACCGTGGTCGACCTGCGCAACGCCGAGGAGTACAAGCCGCTCCTCCCGCTCCCCGAGGACGTCGAGCTGGTCCGTGTCCCGCTGGACGAACTGGCCGGCCCCGCCTGGTGGCAGGCCCACGGCCGGCTGGACGGCACCCCGCTGGTCTTCCGCCCCTACCTGGAGCACTGCCCGCACGCCGCCGCCGCGCTGGTCACCGCGATCGCCGACGCCCGGCCCGGCGGACTGGTGGTGCACTGCGGCGCCGGCCGCGACCGCACCGGCCTGGCCGCCCTGCTGCTGCTCGCCCTGGCCGGGGTCGACCGGACCGCGATCGCCGAGGACTACCTGCTCAGCGGCCCCAACGTCCGCCCGCTGTACGGGATGCTCGGCCTGCCGGACCCGTACCGGCGGATCGACACGGTGCTGGCCGAGGCCGGGACGACCGCCGAGGCCGCCCTGGAGGCCACCCTCGACGAGCTCGACCCGGTGGACTACCTGCTCGCGGCGGGGGTCACGCCGGCCCGGATCGCGGCGGTTCGGGAGCGACTGCTGCCCGGCGCGTAGGGCGCAGGCGGCGGGACTCGGAGCGGCAGGGGCGTTCGAGGAGCCACGAGAACAAGCTACCTACGGGTAAGCGTCAACTGATGGTTGACGATCCTCGGATCGACAACCTACGGTTGACGCATGGAGAATCCCGTTGTTCCCAGCACGACTCCGCTGCGCCTCGACGACCTGATCGCCGCGATCAAGAAGATCCACACCGACGCGCTCGACCAGCTCTCCGACGCGGTCATCGCCGCCGACCACCTCGGCGAGCTCGCCGACCACCTGATCGGCCACTTCGTGGACCAGGCCCGCCGTTCCGGCGCCTCCTGGACCGACATCGGCCGCAGCATGGGCGTCAGCAAGCAGGCCGCCCAGAAGCGCTTCGTCCCCAAGGGCCCGGGCACCACGGCCGACCTCGACCCCAGCCAGGGCTTCGCCCGGTTCACTCCCCGGGCCCGCAAGGTCATCGTGGCCTCGCAGGAGGAGGCCAGGAAGGCGAGCAACCCCGAGATCACCGCCGTGCACATCCTGCTCGGCCTGCTCGCCGAGCCCGAGGGCATCGGCCTCAAGGCGCTCGCCGCCCAGGGCGTCACCCCGGAGGCGGTCCGGGCGGCTGCCACCGCCGCCCTGCCGGCCGCCGTCGAGCAGACGATCCCCGCGCTGATCCCGTACGACGCGCAGGGCAAGAAGGTGATCGAGCTGACCTTCCGCGAGGCGCTCAGGCTCGGCCACAACTACGTCGGCACCGAGCACATCCTGCTCGCACTGCTGGAGTTCGAGAACGGCGAGGGCGTGCTCACCGGGCTGAAGGTGGACAAGTCCGAGGCGGAGACCTTCACCGCGGAGGCCATCGCCGCCATCGTCGCCGCCCGGGACGCGGAGTCCGAGCAGCAGCAGTGAGCCAACCGTCGACCGGCCGTGCCCGGGGCGGAACTCCCGCCCCGGGCACGGCCGCTGCGCGTCCGCTCAGAAGCCGGAGACGTGGGTGGTGACGATCCGGACCCGGCCGTCGACGGCCGCCTCCAGCGCCGCCCGCAGCCGGGCCGAACGCGCCGGACCGAGCAGCTCCAGCGCCTCCTCCGGCGGGGCCCAGCGGTGGGTGTCCAGCTCGCCGGCCGGCACGGTCACCGGGGTGCCGTCCGGGACGGTGCCGAAGTCGAACATGAAGTGCTGGGCCGGGTGGTCGAGTTCGGCCGAGGCGTGGGTCCAGGAGATGGCCAGCAGGTCGCCGGCTTCCTTGACGATGCCGGTCTCCTCCTCCAACTCCCGTACGGCGCACTCGACCGGGCCCTCGCCGAGGTCGATCGTCCCGCCAGGGAACTGCCAGTGTTCGCGGTACCCGGCCTTCACGATCAGGATCCGGCCGGACTCGTCGCGCAACAGGCAGCCCGCCGCCGCGTAGATCCGGGGCAGGGACGCCAGCCACTCCTCGCGGGATCTCAAGGGCTCAGCCGTCACGGGTTCCTCCAGGGGCAGGGCGGTTCGGTCGTCCCCACTCTGCCACCGCCGTGGGACCGGACCGATGAGTCGGCGCCCGCGCGACGGTCCAATCCGCATGGAGACCATCGCGGCCGAAGCCGTACTGACCTGTGACCTGGGCGCACTGACCGCCCCCGACCTGGCCGTCGTCGACGCGCTCGCCCGACTGCGGCTGGCCGCCGGGCGGCACCGGGTGGGCGTGGTGCTGCTGAACGCGAGCGGCCCGCTGCGGGAACTGCTCGCGTTCAGCGGGCTCGCGGCACTGCTGCCCGGAGCGGACGACCCGCTGGACGCCGTGGAACCGGCCTGCCCGGCCGCCCTACTCGGCGGGGAGCCGGTCCGGGAGGCCGAACAGCGGGAAGAGCACGTCGGTGTCCAGGAAGTTGGTGAGCCCGGTGATCCGGCCCTCTGACACCTCCGGCACGATCAGCGCCCACGGCTCGTGCCCGCCGGCCGGGCTCGGCCGGTACTGGGCCAGGGCCGGGCCGCCGTTGGCCGTCACCGGAAGCAGCCGGGAGCCCCGGCAGCCCTGCCCCGGGCCCAGCATCCACGCCCGGATCTCCTCCTGGCCCTGCAGCCACATCGAGAACGGCGGCATGTTGAGCGTGACGTCCTCGTGCAGCAGCACGGCCAGGCCGTCCATGTCGTACGCCTCGAAGGCGCGCACGTAGCGGTCCAGCAGCGCCCGGTGGGCGTCGTCCAGCGCGGGGGCCGGGCGGGCGGCCGAGGCGTCCGCGGCGAGCACCGAACGCGCCCGTTGCAGCGCGCTGTTGACCGACGCGACGGTGACGCCGAGCAGCTCGGCCACCTCGGCGGCCTTCCAGCCGAGCACCTCGCGCAGGATCAGCACCGCCCGCTGCCGGGGCGCTAGGCGCTGCAGCACCGCGACGAAGGCCAGCTTCACCGACTCGCGCTGCGCGGCCACCTCGGCCGGGTCCCCCGTCTCGGGGAGCACCCGGCCGTCCGGCGCCGGGCCGATCCACGTCACCTCGGGCAGCTGGGTGTCGCTCGCGGTGGCCACCGTGACCGGCCCGGCGAGGTCCATCGGACGGGCACGGCCCTTGCGGCCGTTCAGCGCGTCCAGGCAGACGTTGGTGGCTATCCGGTACAGCCAGGAGCGCAGCGCGGCCCGCCCCTCGAAGCCCTTGTGGCCGCGCCAGGCGCGGACCATGGTCTCCTGCACCGCGTCCTCGGCCTCGAAGACCGAGCCCAGCATCCGGTAGCAGTAGCCGGTGAGTTCGGTGCGGTACCGCTCCAGCTGGAGTTCGACCGGCTCCTCCGTGATCACATCGGTCATCGTGCGCCCCCGTCGTGCTGCCGCGTGCTGGTGAACGGGACGACGGTAACGCACGCCACCGACAATCCCCGATGCCTGCCGGACAAGGACCCTGAGCGCGCGTCAGGGGCGGACGCCGGGCCGGTGGCGTCCGCCCCTGGGGGCCGCCGGTCAGTGGGCGGAGTGCTTCTCCGCGCCGCGGTGCCGGTGCCCCTTGAGCTCCCCCTGGACCGGTGGGGCGGAGTGCGTCCCCGAGGGTGTGACATCGCGGCCGATGTGGCGGAAGGCGTCACCGTGCCCGCGCCCGGAGTCGGCGGTCACCAGGCCGGACCGCAGCTTCGGTCCGAGCCGGCTGGGCGTGCTCGCCATGCCCCGGCGGTCCAGCAGGTCCTGGGCTCCCTGGCGGAACTTGGCGGCGCTGCCCGCTGTGTGCTTGGTCATCGTCGGCCTCCCTTCGGCGGCCGCGGCCGGACGGGTGCCGACCGGAGGGGCCGCATGGGCGTTATGTCGGGATTTTACCCGGGTTGCGGGACGGCGCCACCGCGGCGGCCGGTGTCACCGCGGCGGCCGGTGACCTTGCGGGAACCGGTGTCACCGCGGAGGCCGGCGACCTCGCGGAGGCCGGGGTGCGCTCAGCCCATGACCTCGTGGACGAAGCACCAGCGCCAGTCCTCCCCCGGCTCGTACGAGCGGATCACCGGGTGGGAGGTGTCGTGGAAGTGCGCGGTGGCGTGCCGCTGCGGCGAGAAGTCGCAGCAGCCGATGTGGCCGCAGTCCAGGCAGATCCGCAGGTGCACCCAGTCCCGGCGGCCCTGGGCCAGGCAGTCGGCGCAGCCGTCGGTGGGCGGGAGGGGGTCGATCTCCCGGGGTGCCACGGCGAGGTCTTCGCAGGCGCTCATGTTCGAAGGCTATGACGGCCCGGGCCGGGGCGCCGCTTCAGGACGCCGGGGCGGGCGGTGCGGCGGGCGCGGCGTCGGGGGCGGCGTCCGGGGCCGTCCAACTGGCCAGTACGGCCAGTTTCTGGGCGGTGGGAGAGTCCGGCGGGGCGGTGTAGACGACCAGCATCTGGTCCGGCGAGCCGTTGACGGTCAGGGTCTCGTACCCGAGCTCCAGCTCGCCGACCAGCGGGTGCCGGAGCAGCTTCACCCCGCTGGTCTTCTCCCGCACCAGGTGGTCCGCCCAGAGTCGGCGGAACTCCTCACTGCGCAGCGACAGCTCGCCCACCAGGGCGGCCAGGGCCGGGTCGTCGGGGTGCAGTCCGGCGTCCCGGCGCAGGTGGGCGACGGTCTCCGCGGCGACGGCGTCCCACTGGGGGTAGAACTCGCGGGCGGCGGGGTCGAGGAAGGCGTCCCGGGCCTGATTGGGGGGCGAGCCCACGGTGGCGCCCGCGCGGCTGGAGAAACCGTTCACCGCGTCGCCCAGGGCGTTCCAGGCCAGGACGTCCATCCGGCGGCCCAGCACGAAGGCCGGCACCCCGGTCATCAGGTCCAGCAGCAGCCGGGTCCCCGGGCGGACCCGCCGGTCCCCCCGGGCCCGGTCGGCCGGGGCCTTCGGCGGGCGGTTCAGCGAGCGCAGGTGCGCCGACTCCACCTCGTCCAGCCGCAGCACCCGGGCCACCGCGTCGAGCACCGCGTCCGAGGCGCTGCCACCGCGGCCCTGCTCCAGCCGGATGTAGTAGTCCACGCTCACCCCGGCGAGCTGCGCCACCTCCTCGCGGCGCAGGCCCTGCACCCGGCGGCGGCCGTGTGCGGGCAGGCCCACCTCCTCCGGCTGGATCCGGGCCCGGCGCGAGCGGAGGAAGTCCCCCAAGGTGTTCTCCATGCCGGGCAGGGTAGCTCCGGGCGGGCGGCGGAGGGTGGTACTGCCTTTCCCAGGAAAGGACTTCCCGGGTGAGCGGTTCCCGGGTACCGGGTTCCCGGGAAGGACGTGGCCCTGGGTGGGCGCGCGGCACCGGCGCAGAGTGGTCGACGTCAGCCCGCCGACCCGATCCAGGAGTCCCCGATGAGCTACCCCGCCCTCGCCGCCCGCACCGCCGTCGTCACCGGAGCCGCCAGCGGCATGGGCGCCGCCACCGCCCGGCTGCTCGCCGCCAACGGCGCCCGGGTCGCCCTGCTCGCCCGCCGCACCGACCGGATCGAGGCGCTCGCCGCCGAGATCTCCGCGGCCGGCGGGCAGGCCCTCGCCGTCACCGCGGACATCACCGACCAGGCCTCGGTCGACGCGGCCGCCGCGGCCGCCGCGGCCGTCCACGGCGCGTACGGCCCCGCCGACCTGGTAGTCAACAACGCCGGGGTGATGCTGCCGAACCCGCTCGCCGAGGGCCGGATCGACGAGTGGACCCGGATGGTGGACACCAACCTCACCGGCGCCCTGCGGATCGTCCGCGCCTTCGCCGCCGACCTCACCGCGGCCGCCGCCGAGGGCCGCACCGCCGACCTGGTCAACGTCTCCTCCATCGCCTCCCACGTGGTCTTCCCCGACTACGCCGTGTACGGCGCGACCAAGGCCGCCCTCACCCAGCTGTCCGCCGCCCTGCGCACCGAACTCGGCCCGCGCGACGTGCGGGTCAGCGCCGTCGAGCCCGGCCTGACCGACACCGAGCTGGGCGGCCACATCGACAACCCCGCCCTGCGGGAGCAGCTCGGCGGCATGTTCGCGGCCATCCCGGCGCTCGCCGCGGAGGACGTCGCGGACCTCATCGCCTACACCGTCAGCCGCCCCCGGCACGTCAACCTGCGCCACCAGGTGGTGCTGCCGACCCGGCAGGCGTGACGGACTGCCGCCGGATCCCGCTCCGGGCCCACAGGTGGCATG
Organism: Kitasatospora sp. NPDC101108; assembly: GCF_055584725.1. Lineage (NCBI taxonomy): Bacteria > Bacillati > Actinomycetota > Actinomycetes > Kitasatosporales > Streptomycetaceae > Kitasatospora > Kitasatospora sp. NPDC101108. Next base: position 152,711 of record NZ_JBVJLM010000014.1, on the reverse strand, counting down.
GGAGCATGCCATCCGTGGCGATCGCGACGGGGAGAACGAACGGCGACACCGGCGGGGGCGGCAGTACGGGCCCGGCCGGACGGCCGGAGAGCAGCGGGAGCACCGGCCCGGGTGCCGGCGGAGGTGCTGCCGGAGCTACCGGCGGAGGTGCCGGCAGAACCACTGGCAGAGGTACCGGCGGAGGCATACCCGGGCAGCCGGGCGGCGAGCGGCGGCGGGCCCGACCGCTGTCCGACACCGGTCGGATCCGGCAGCCCGTCGCCCTGATCCGGCTGCTCACCGGTCTGCTCGCGATCGCGCTCACCCTGCTGCTCGCCGACTACGCCCGGGCCACCACCGGGGGCTTCGCCGCCGACGTCGCCGAGGCCGCCGCACTGGTGCCGCGACCGCTGGCGAGCCTGGCGGGCGGACTCACCACCGCCGCCGTCCTGCTGCTGCCGGTCGGGCTCGCCGTCCGCCGCCTGCTCGGCCCGGACCGGCGGCGCGCCCTCCAACAGGTCTCCGACGGCCTGCTCGCCGCCGTCACCGCGTACGGCGCGACCCTCGCCCTGGACCTCTGGGCCGACGACCTCGCCCCGGCCTCACTGCTCACCGCCCTCACCCAGCGGCTGCCCGGCGACGTCCTCGGGCACACCGAACCGGTCTACGGCTACCTCGCGCCCGTCCTCGCCTTCATGACCGCCTCCGGCAGCCGCGAACGGCGCCTGCCCTGGTCCGTCCTCGCCCTCTCCGGCCTCGCGGGACTGGCCGGCGGGTACGCCACCCCCACCGCGCTGCTGCTCGGCCTGCTGATCGGCTGGACCGGCGCCCACGCCACGCTGTACGCCGTCGGTACCCCGGACCCGCGGCCGAGGCCGGGGGAAGTGCTGCGTGCCCTGCGGGACAGCGGACTGCGGCCCGTCGAGGCCCTCCCCGCCGGACCGGACCGCTACCTGATCCGGCAGGCCGAGGACCGGCCCGACCTCGACGTCCACCTCCTCGACCGGCAGGCCGTCACCGCCGCCGCCGTCCGACGCGCCTGGCGCCGCCTGCGGCTGCGCACCGCCCCCCACCCCCGCGCCCTGCGCTCACCGCGCACCGGGCTGGAGCACGAGGCCCTGGTCACGTACGCGGCCCTCGCCGCCGGAGTGCGCACCCGCCGGATCGCCGCCACCGCGGGCCTCGGCCACGACACCGCCCTGATCGCGTACGAACACCTGGCCGGGCGCACCCTGGACCAGCTCGACGACGCGGAGATCACCGACGAACTCCTCACCGACGCCTGGGGCCAGCTCGCCCTGCTCCAGCGCCGCGAGATCGCCCACCGCGCCCTCGTCCCGTCCTCCCTGCTGGTCGACGACGGCGGCGCGGTCCACCTGGTCGACTTCGCCGACGGCGACATCGCGGCGAGCGAACTCGTCCTGCGCTGCGACGTCGTCCAGCTCCTCACCACCCTCGCCCTGCGCGCCGGCGCCGCCCGCTCCGTCCGCACGGCCACCGCCGTCCTCGGCCCCGACCCGCTGGGCGCCGCCCTGCCCCTGCTGCAGCCGATAGCCCTCGCCCGCACCACCCGCCAGTCGCTCAAGCGCGGCCAGGGCGGGAAGGCGGCGACGGACGCGAGCCCGCAGACGCTGGAGGGCGGCCCGGCGGAGGCGCCCGGCGGTGCGGGCCCGAGCGGGCGGCACACGGCCCCGCTCCTGCTCACCCGTGAGGTCGGCACGGCGGAACCGGTCCCAGCAGTACCGGCGGTACCGGCGGTACCGCCGGGCGAGGGGCGGCCGGGGTACGGCGGCAGCGGCGAACCCGCGCCGTTCGGCGGATCGGCCGGCGGGACCGGTGCCGCGGCTGCCGGGACGACCGCGGGTGGGGACGGCGGCCCGGGCAGCGCCGCCGTCCCCATCGAGTCGTCCGCCGCACCGCCGCCCGAGGCTCCGACCGGGGCGACGGCTCCGACCGGGGCGACGGGCCGACAGGAGTCGGGCCGACGCCGATCAACGCCCGGGAGCGCCGTCGGCCACCAGCCGCACGGCCCGCACGGCGACCGGTCCGGCACGGCCGCCGTCGCCCCCGCGGGGCAGGAGCGGGACCGGGCCACCGGTGAGACCGACCCGACCGGCGGGTTGCTGGAGGAGATCCGGGCGGAGGTGTTGCGCGGTCGCCCGGAGGTGATCGGGCGGCCAGTGCGGCTGGAGCGGTTGCGGCCGCGGACGCTGCTGGCCGTAGTGGGCGGGGTGGTGGCCGGGTGGCTGCTGATCCCGCAGTTCTTCGCGACGGAGGACAACCCGATCGCGGCCCTGGCGGACGCCGATCCGTGGTGGCTGGCACTGGCGGTGTCGGCGGCGGGGCTGAGCCACGTGGCCGCCGCGATGGGGTTCGTCGGGTTCGTGCCGGAGCGGCTGAACTTCCGCAACGCGGTGCTGGCGCAGGTGGCCGGGGCGTTCGTGAAGCTGGTGTCGCCCGGGGGTGTCGGCGGGATCGCGCTGAACACCCGGCTGTTGCAGCAGGCGAACATCCCGACCGCGAAGGCCCTGTCCAGCGTCGGCGTGGGGCAGTTGATCGGACTGGTGCTGCACCTGCTGCAACTGGGCGCCTTCGTCTACCTGGTGGACGCGCAGCCGGGCGGTTCGGAGCTGGAGGCGCTGCCCGCCGTGGTCGCCGGTCTGGTGGTGGCCGCGGTGCTGCTCGCGGTGGTGTCGGCCATTCCCCCGGCCCGCCGCTGGTTGGCGGCGCGCCTGCGGCCGTTGACGGCGGAGGTGCTGCCGCGGCTGCTGGACCTGCTGCGCAACCCCGGACGGCTGGCGGTGGGAGTGGCCGGGCAGGTGCTGGTGTCGCTCTGCCTGATCGCCTGCCTGTACTGCTGCGCCCTGGCGATCGGCAAGGAGCCGTCCTTCGCCTCGGTGGCGGTGGTGTTCCTGGTGGGCAACGCCGCGGGCAACGCCGCGCCGACCCCGGGTGGGGCCGGCGCGGCCGACATGGCCTTGATCGGCCTGATGCAGCAGACCGCGTCGATGGAGCAGGGCGGTGCCACGGCGGCGGTGGTGCTGTTCCGGCTGCTGACGCTGATCCTGCCGGTGCTGCCGGGCTGGGCGGCGATGACCTGGCTGCAGCGCCGCAGAGCGCTGTAGCCGTGGCTGGTGCTGCAAGGCGCTGTGGTTGTCAGGGGCGGGGGCTGTAAAGGGGCGAGGGCTGTAAAGGGGCGGGGACGGGGGCGCTGCGGAAGCCGCGGCGCGGGCGGCCTACTCGCGGTAGTCGTCCTCGTCGAGCTGGACGATCCGGTTCTGCTCGGCGGCGTCCGCGACGTCGGTGGCCGGGTCCGCTCCGAGGGCCCGGCGCTCGGCGACCTCGTCGTACTCGTCGCTGGTGGTCTCCTCCTCGTCGGGCTCGACGGTCTCGACGGCCTCGTCGATCAGGTACTCCTCGTGGTCCTGCGGCATGGTGTCCGTCCTCACTGTCGGAAACTCCCAGGGCCCGGATGGCGTACTGGCAGTATCCGTCGCCGGGCGCGCGGACGCGACGCGCCGGGGCCGCTCCGGCGTGTTGCTCCGGCCGTGCCGCCGGGCTCGCAATTGACCCATGGATCCTGCCTCCGAATGACCCATGGCAGGGGTGCATTCTGCTCCTAGGGTCGTAGCCATGACGACGAACGAGATCACCACCGCCCCCGCCCGCCTCGACTACGCCCGCACCGTCCCCAAGGTGTTCCGCGCGATGATCGCCCTGGACGCCGCCGCCCGCGAGGGCCTGGACCCGGCACTGGTCGAGCTGGTGCAGATGCGCACCTCGCAGCTGAACAACTGCGCGTACTGCCTGGACATGCACGCCAAGGACGCCCGCAAGGCCGGCGAGACCGACGAGCGGATCTATCTGCTGCCGGTCTGGCACGAGGCCCCGGCCGGGGTGTACAGCGAGCGCGAGCGGGCCGCGCTCGCGCTGGCCGAGGAGATCGTGCGGATCGACGGCGGGGTCTCGGACGCGGTGTACGCCCGGGCCTCCGAGCACTTCGCGGAGGCGGAGCTGGCGCAGCTGATCTCGGTGTGCTTCACCATCAACACCTGGAACCGGATCAACGTCGCCACCCGCAAGGCCCCGGGCATCCGCTAGCCGTGGCCACCGCGGCACGCCGGGCCCGGCCCGGTGGTCCCCGGTGTCCGGCCCCTCCGGCCCGCCTGCTCCCTCTGGCCCGTCCGGTCCGTCCGGTCCGCTCGGTCCGCTCGGTCCCTTCGCCCGGGGGTCGGCGCACGGGGCCGGGCGGGCCCGCACCGCGGGGCCGGGCGGAACGCGCCGCAGGCCACCGGGGGTACGATCGGTGCCGTACCCAGGGCTTACCCACACCCACCCGGTGGCCCCGAGGCCCATACCGACGACGGGGAAAAGATGTCCGGCTCGCACTACTTCTCCAGTGCACCCGAGGTCGCCAGCGAGCGCCGGCCGATCACGGTCTCGCTGCCGGACCTGACCCTCGAACTGACCACCGACACCGGGGTGTTCTCGCACGGTCGGCTCGACCCGGGCACCCGGATCCTGTTGGAGCACGCCCCGCAGCCGCGGGTGCGCGGCCCCATCCTGGACGTCGGCTGCGGCTACGGCCCGATCGCGCTGACCTGGGCGACCAGGCGCAGGCGGCTGCCGGTGTGGGCGGTGGACGTCAACGAGCGCGCGCTGGAACTGGTCCGGCTGAACGCCGAGGCACTGCGGCTGGGCAACGTCCAGGCCGCGCTGCCGGACGACGTCCCCGAGGACCTCCGGTTCGCCACCATCTACTCCAACCCGCCGATCCGGATCGGCAAGGCCGAGCTGCGCCGCCTGCTGACCCGCTGGCTCGGCCGGTTGACCCCGGACGGCTCGGCGTTCCTCGTGGTGCAGAAGCACCTGGGCTCGGACTCGCTGCAGAAGTGGCTCAACGAGCAGGGCTACCCGACCTCCCGGGTCACGTCGGTCAACGGGTTCCGGATTCTGGAAGCGCGGCCCCGCCCGGACATGGGCGAGGGTTCGGAGAGTGGACGGGGAACGACGTCGTGAAGCAGCTGCGCGGGACCGAACTGAAGCGACTGCACCGATCGTGGCGGCGCAGCAACGAGTTCCGGCTCGCGATGATCCTGGAGAACCTGCAGTCGCCGTTCAACGTCGGCTCGGTGGTCCGGACCGGGGCGGCGATGGGCGCCGAGAAGCTGTACCTGACCGGGGACACCCCGTCGGTGCGCTCGTCCGGTGCGCAGAAGGCCGCCATGGGCACCGACAAGTACCTGAAGGTGGAGCACTTCCCGACGGTCGCCGAGGCGGTCGCGGCCGCGAAGGCGGACGGCTTCAAGGTGGTCGGGCTGGAGCTGGCGGACGAGGCGGTGCCGATGTTCGCCGCCGAGCTGACCCCGGCGGTGGCCTTCGTGCTCGGGCACGAGGACCGCGGGATCACGCCCGAGGCGCTGGCGCTCTGCGACCAGGTGGTGTTCGTGCCGCAGCTGGGCCGGGTCGGCTCGCTGAACGTCTCGGCGGCCGCGACGGTGGCCTGCTACGAGGCGCGCCGCCAGGGGTACGCGCTCAGCGGCACTCCCGACGGGAGCGACGCCGGGAGCGACGCCGTGGGCGACCTCGCGGGCGACTTCGGCGACGAGGACTGAAGCGGACTGACGAGGGCCGGCCGGGCCTGACGTCGGATCAGATGGCCGGAGGGGTGTGCCGATAGGCCCACCCCTCCGGCGTTTTCCGTGCCGGGAGCCCCCGGATATCTGCCGAACGGCAGATGTGCGGACGCGGCCCGGACGGAAGCATTTCGGGCGTGACCGAACTCCAGATCCTCGACCTCACCAAGGAGTACCGCGGCGGCAAGCGCGCCGTGGACTCCTTCACGCTGACGCTCCGGCCCGGCGTGCTCGGCCTGCTCGGTGCCAACGGCGCCGGCAAGTCGAGCCTGATGCGCATCCTGGCCACGGTCACCCGGCCCACCTCGGGGCGGGTGCTGTGGGAGGGGGTGGACATCGCCCGCCGGCCCGGGCCGCTGCGCCGTGCCGTCGGCTACCTGCCGCAGGACTTCGGCGTCTACCCGCAGCTCACCGCTCGCGAGTTCCTCGCCTACCTGGCCGCCGCCAAGGGGCTGCGGCGGCGCTCCGCCCGCGCCCGGATCGAGGAGTTGCTCGACCTGGTCAACCTCTCGGACGCGGCCGGGCAGCGGCTGGGCGCGATGTCCGGCGGAATGCGCCAACGCGTCGGCATCGCCCAGGCGTTGCTCAACGACCCGGCGCTGCTGGTCGTCGACGAGCCGACGGTCGGGCTCGATCCCGAGGAGCGGCTGCGCTTCGGCAGTCTGCTGAGCGGGCTCGGCACCGACCGGATCGTCGTGCTCTCCACCCACATCGTCCCGGACGTGTCGGCCACCGCCGACCGGATCGCGGTGATGGGCGCCGGGCGGCTGCTGCACCACGGCAGCGCGGACGAACTGCTGCGCAGCGCCGAGGGCGCGGTCTGGGAGCTGACCGTCCCGGCCGACCGAGTCCCGCCGCTGCGCTCGCGGTTCCTCCTTGGCGGCACCACCCGCACCCCGCAGGGCGTCCGGGCGCGGGTGCTGTCCCGGCACGCACCCGCCGCCGAGGCGCGGCCGGTGCCGCCCCGGCTGGAGGACGCGTACCTGCTCCTCACCGCCGACCGGGCCGCGACGGAGCAGGTGGCCGCATGGTGACGCGCGTCGGGGCCCTGGCCCTGGCCGACTTCCGGGAGCGCCGACGGCGGCCCGGCTACCTGGTCGTGCTGCTCGGCACGCTCGCGCTCGGACTGCTGGCCGCGCCGGTGGGCGACTCCCGCTGGGAGGTCTTCCAGGTGACGGACCTGCAGGGCCGCTACACCAGCGGCTACGTGGGGACGGTGACGGCGCTCGGCGGCGCGGTCTGGCTCTCGCTGGCGGGCTTCGGGATCGCCCGGGGCACCATCGGGCGGGACGAGCGGAACGGCGTCGGCCGGCTCCTCGCCGCCACCCCGTTGAGCCGGATCGGTTACCTGGCGGGCAAGTTCGTCAGCAACCTGCTGCTGTTCGGCTCGATGCTGCTCGCGCTGGCGGGTACGGCGGTCGCGGTGCAGCTGATCAAGGGCGACTCCGACCAGGTGGACGCGGTACGGCTGCTGCTGCCGTACGTCCTGATCACCCTGCCGCTGCTGGCGGCGGTGGCCGGGTGCGCGGTGCTGTTCGACACGGTGCCAGGCCTGCGCGGCGGGCTGGGGGCGGCGGTCTGGTTCGCGGTCTGGCTGGTCCTCGTACTGGGCGCGCAGGCCGGCGGCGGGCCGGACCTGCTGGGCATGCAGCGGATCACGGCCTCGATCCGGCAGGTGCTCGCGGCAGGCGGGCGACCGGCCGACGGGGTGGAGTTCGGCGTGGGCCTGACGGCGGACAACCGGGTGCTCGGCACCTTCGACTGGCCCGGCCTCGGGCTGGGCGAGGCGTCCGGACCGGCGGCCACGGGGGTGCTGCTGGTTGGTGCGGCGGTGGGGATCGCGCTGCTCGGGGCGCTGTGGTTCCGGCGCTTCGACGGGCCCCGGGCCCATCCGGGCGCCGGGACGCTCGGGTCGCTCAGGCCCTTCGGGTCGCTCGGATCCCTCGGGTCCTTCGGGGCGGCCCGGCCGAGCGCCTCGACCGGCTCGACCGGCTCGACCGGCCCGGACGGTCCGGCCGGAGGCGCGGCGGCGTCCCCGACCGGCCCGGCGGGCTTCGCCCTGGACCCGACCCGGCTGACCGCTCCCCGCCAGGGGCGGATCGGGTACGACGCGCTGCTCGGGGAGCTGCGGATCCTGGTGCGGGGGCAGCGGCTCTGGTGGGCCGGGGTGGCCGTGCTCGCGATGGCGGCGGCGGCCGTGACCCCGGACGGGCCGAGCCACGCGGTGCTGCCGTTCGCGATGCTCTGGCCGATGGCGCTCTGGTCCCGGATGGGCCACCGGGCCGACGGCGGCAGCATCGACCAGCTGCTCGGCGCCTGCCCGTCCCCGCTGCGCCGGGGTCTGGCCGGTCTGCTCGCGGGGATCGTCCCGGCGCTGGCGGTGGCGGCCGTCCCCGCCCTGCGACTGGTCGGCGCCGGGCAGGCCCGGGCGGCGGCCGGCGCGCTCGCGGGCGCCCTGCTGATCCCCGCCCTGGCGCTGCTCTGCGGCGGCCTCACCCGCGGGCCCCGGCTGTTCCAGACCGTCTACCCGCTGCTCTGGTACGGGATGATCAACCACGTCTCCGGGCTGGACTTCCTCGGCGTCTCCGGAGATCGCGCCCCGGCCCCGTCGGCGGTCGCGGGCCTGGCCGCCGCGCTCGCCGCGGCCGCCCTCGCCCTGGACGCGATACGCCACGCCGTCCGGTGACACGCCACTCGGTGCGCCGGGCGGAGGAGGGACGGTTCCCCCGCCGGGGGGAGCCGGTCCCTTCCCGTGGCGGAGGCCGCGACCAGGGGTGGGCTGGGAGCTTGGAGGCAGCCGGGTAGCCGGCCGACTCCCTTCTCCTCATGGAGGATTGACCATGCGCAAGCCCACCGCCGCCGTCGCGCTCACCACTGCGGCCGTGGCCCTGGCCGCGGTGACCGCGGGCACCGCCTCGGCAGCGCCCGTACCGGCCCAACGCCCCGCCACGCACCTCACGCTGCACAGCTGGACCCTGCTCAACGACCACGGCCCGGGCCCCACCCCGGGCGAGCGGCTCACCGCGCAGGTCAGCGCCCGCACGGTCGACGGCCGCGCCCGGGGGCACGTGGTGGTGCAGCACGTCTTCGAGACGTCCGGCACGGTCCGGGCCGAGTTCGACGTCGACTGCCTGACCGTCGACGGGAACGGCGCCATCACCGTGACCGGGCCCATCTCGAAGACCGTGGTCACCCCGCTCGGAGGAAAGCCGTACCTCTTCGACGAGGGCCACCACCCCGAGGCCGGCCTCACCTTCTACCCGACCGACGAGCAGCACCAGCGCCGGGTCGGCTGGAGCCGGACCGACCCCGACCTGCACTCCGAGGTCGTCACCTGCGGTGCGGTCCCGGCCAGTCTCTGGGTCGTCGACGGTGGGACCGTGCTGCGGCGGTGACGGTACGGCCCGCGCCCGTGGGATCCGCCCCGCCCCTGTCCGTCCGACGAGCACAGCAGCGGACTGATCGTCAACCCATCGTCACTGTCCGGGATTTGCGGTAACGTCGCCCGCGCCGACTATGCCGTGTTTCAGGCGGGGTCATCGGAATCACCGGGCCCCCGACCGAGAGTGCGGCCCGCGCGGCGTGCGAGCCAACGCGGTCGCCCCGGATCCGATCGCCACCGACACGGTCGGCGACCTGCCCGGGGCCGCGCTGGAACGGATGGGGGAACGTTGCGCTCGACCGGGTCGGCAAGCCCGAGGTGGGGGCTGATCCGGTCTCCTCCCTGCCGTCCGATCGGGCGACGCACATCGCCGGGCCCGCCTTCGGGATCCACGTCCACGGCGGCGGCACCTTCCGATGGGCAGACGAGTGGGGGCGGAAATGCGGGGAGTGCAAGGTCCGGCGGCCAGAGCCGGCGAGGACCACTACGACGCGATCGTGGTCGGCAGCGGCCTCGGCGGACTGGTCAGCGCGGCCTACCTGGCCGCCGACGGGCGCAGGGTGCTCGTCCTCGAACAGCACGACGTGGCCGGGGGCAACGCCCACGTCTTCCGGCGTCGGCGCAAGTACGAGTTCGACGTGGGCACCCACTACATCGGCGACTGCGGGCCGAACGGCATCCTCCCGGCCATCCTGTCCGGCCTCGGTGTCCGCGACCGGGTGGCCTTCCGCCCGATGGACGAGCAGGGCTTCGACCGGATCATCACCCCCACCGCCACGCTGGACGTGCCGGCCGGCTGGGAGGCCTACCGCGACCGGCTCCGCGCGGCGCTGCCGGAGGAGACCGAGGGGGTCGACCGCTTCGTCCACATCGCCCAGACGGTGTCCGGTGCCACCCGGGAGAGCCTGGTCGGCCACCACATGGTCGAGCTGTTCCGCGAGTTCCCGGACACCATGCGGTGGGCCCGCCGGAACCGGTCCCTGGCCCAGGCCCTGGACCACTGCGGGCTCTCGCCGAAGGCCCGCACCCTGGTCGCCGCCCAGGCCGGCAACTACGGCACCATGCCGGACGGCATCACCTTCGCCGAGCACGCCGCCATGCTCGACCACTACATGCGCGGCGCCTACTACCCGGAGGGCGGGGGACAGACCCTGGTGGCCGCCTTCGTCGAGGCCCTGGAGTCCTACGGCGGCGAACTGCGCACCCGCTGCGAGGTGCGCCGCATCCTGATCGACCAGGGCCGTGCCACCGGTGTCGAACTCGCCGACGGCACCCGGATATCCGCCCCGCTGGTGATCTCCAACGCCGACTACCGCCGCACCGTGCTCGACCTGTGCGGCGGCGAAGAGGCCTTCCCCGCCGAGCTGGTCGCCCGGACCCGCGCCGCCACCATGCGCGGCGGCCTGGTCGCGGTGTACGTCGCGCTCGACACCGAACTGCCCGGCCTGCCCAACGCCAACATCTGGTGGCACGGCAGCGACGACATGGAGGCCGCCTACGCGGCGATGGTCGAGGACTGGGAACGCGACGGCATGGTGGATTCGATCCCCCAGCTGCTGTTCTCCTTCGCCTCCCACAAGGACCCGGGCGCGGCCGCGGTCTGCCCGCCCGGCCACAGCAACTTCCAGCTGATGACCCTCTGCCCGCCCGGCTACGACTTCTGGGGCGTCCGGGGCGGCCCCGTCGACGGCGAACCCTACCGCCGCGACGCCGCCTACCAGGCCCGCAAGCGCCAGTTCACCGAACTGATGGTGACGACCGCCGAGAAGGTGATCGGCCCCTTCCGTGACCGCGTCACCCACCTGGAGGCGGCCACCCCGCTCAGCCAGGAGCGCTACATCCGCGGCACCGGCGGCACCCCGTACGGCATGGCCCGCTGGGGCAACGTCAGCCAGCGGCCGGACGTGCGCACCGACGTCGAGGGCCTCTACGTGGTCGGCCAGAGCATCCGCTTCGGCAGCGGCCTGAGCGCGGTCGCCACCGGCGGAATGGCCGCCGCCGGACAGATCCTCGGCCGCCAGCTGCTGCCCGAAGTGGCAGCCGGCGCCGTCCTCGGCGACCCCGCCAAGCTGCCCGACCGCGGCCCGGACTGGGACCCCCTCCTCGTCTCCCGCGGCCTCGCCCGCCGCCACGCCAAGGGCTTCGCCCGCCTCGGCTGACCCCGCCCCCACGCGACGCCCGCCCCTCCCCGGAGCGGGCGTCGCGCCGTTCCACTCCCCCACCCACCTCGACCACCAGCAGCCCAGCCTGCCGCCCAAGCAATGCAAAAGGCCCGGTCAGAAACCTGACCGGGCCTTCCTTCACTGAGCCGCCTGCGGGATTCGAACCCGCGACCTACGCATTACGAGCCCGAGAGTGATCATGCTAGCTGCTGCCAGCATCGACCACTTGATGCTGAACCTGCAGGTCAGGGCGATGCGCCGTGATCCATGGCCCCGCCCGAACCGGCACGTGTTTCCCCGTCCGCTCACGCATCGCTCACGCAGATCAGCCTCGGCAGGCATGCACAGAACGATCCGCGACAGCGCCTGGCGACGCGCACGTTGGACGCCACTCATCAAGTGATCGCCGCCGAGAAGGGCTGTTGTCGTCGAGCTGGCCGAGAGGCCTCATCGTCGCCCCCCTTGGCGTCACTAACAGGACAACTCATGTCCCACATCCTTGGGATAGCGGCCATGCTCGGCCTTGAGGGGAGACTTCGATGCGAACCCATGAAACCTCTCGCCGGGCCGCCGGATCGACAGTGAGACGTGCGGGTCGTCGGCACTGAAGTCGAGGACGGCGCTGTCCGGGCCTGTGGAGAGGCGTCCATGGTGAACACGGTCGCGCCGCTGGACCTTGCGCGCCCAGGCACCGCAGGCCTCGCCGGAGCGCCGCGCCCCAGAGCCGGAGGCCCTTCCCCAGCCGATGGTATGCGTCTGGACGAGGGGACCAGTCGAGGCCACCACTCGCCTGAATCGCTTGGCGTCCTAAACTCACCCGTCCTACATCTCGACGGCGTTCACCTCTGGCGGCGCGGCGGCCAACGGCCGCCGCGCCGGACAGGTCTCTGGCACGCAGCCGTGGCCGACGCGCGCGGTGCCGTTGTCGAGGCGGAGAAGGACGGCGAGCACGCAACCATCGGCCACCCCGAGTTCGAGCGCGTGGCGGCGCAGGCTGGAGATCTGGGCGCTGCTGGTGCCGCGCCGCACAACGATCGGCGAGTGGTCGCCGGGAGTCGTGAACGCACGGCCCATCGGGGCCCTGCGCAGCCCGAGCCGCCAGGTCAGCCACGTGTGCACGTTGACACCGCTGCCACGCAGGATGTCCCCGGTTACAAGAATTCGCATGCCGAGGACCTCGCCTTCGACAGCCATCGTGTCCGGCTGGACCGGTTCTTCCTCCTCGAAGGGGCGCGCGCCACGTGAAACGAGATCGACCAAGCCGTCGAGGGTCTCACCGAGCTGGTCGCTGAGCAGGCACTGCTTCAGGCGCCATGGGGTGACCGGGTACAGCTCAGTTACCTTGGCGAATAGCTGCGCGCGGGAGAGGGGGCCCGACTCGGTGACCACCGAGACCATCGCCTCCACCGCACTGGCGTACGGGGATGCGCGCAGGTGCGTCCACTCGACCAGAGACCAGGTGCCCTCGGGGCGGGTCTGGCGGAAGCGGTCATCACGGCGCAGTGCCTCCCGTACGGCCGCGGTGGTCGTCGCGCCCATTGGGGCGAGCAGCTCGTCGGCCCGACACGGGCGCCCCGTCTCCAGCAACCATAGGTACGCCGCGTCGCGTCTCCGTGCTTTGCGGCGGACCCAGTGCCCGTTGGGGCTCAGAGCGAGCCGCGACTCGGAGTGGCTCAGCAGCCGCTGCAGAGGGAGCCGTGCGGGCAATCCCGCCTCGGAGGCCGCTTGGCTGAGGTCGTCGCTGCGGAAAGGCGCCGTGTCGACCAGGCGACGTAGGGCGCCATTCAGTATCCCCGGGTCGACGCTCCACCACCCCCTCAACGGCCCCGCCCACGTCCGCGGCGCGGCCAGCCCCGCTGCTATCAGCAGCTCGTCCAGCAACAAGTGGTCGACGACCCCGAGCGTCGTGGCGTAGTCCTCCCGCGGGGCGGCCACGCCCGCGCCCATCGCGCGCAGTTTCTCCCGCCACCCGTCGTGGAACATGTCCGCCGCCACCACGAGCCACCTTCTCGTCCCGCTCTGGATCTGGCGCACGCGCTCGCGGCTCAGCCCCAGCAGCGCTCCGACCTCGTCCAGAGTCCGGCCCTTGGACCGGCCCTCGATGACGGCTCGCTCGCGCTCATCGAAGACCCCTGACTCCCACGCCCTGACCAGCCATTCGCCCCTCGACCACTCGTCCCCCACCGAAACCCCTCACATCTCGCTGAAGTAGACGACCCGCACGCCGAGAAACTTAGCCATGCGCTGGTGCTCCTCCTTCGTCTCGGGCGACACGGGGTCGCGGAACGGATCGACGACGCAGATCGTCCAGGGCCAGGTCTCACCAGTGGACCGATCCAGGATGGCGGGCCACACGAGGTGCTTGAGGTTCGCCGCCGTGCCGGCCACGAAGTGCTGCTCTTCGTCTTCAGTCCCGACTTCGCGGACTCTCGCGCGCATCGGCTTCTGTCGCGTAGTGTCCGGGATGATCTCCCAGCCGGGTCCGTAGATCGCCAGGACCATCTGCTCGAGCGTTGCCGCCGGACGGGTCACATACTTGGCGTACTTGCCCTCCCCGCGCCTAGCCCGCTCGTACTCCTTCATAGGGCAGTCCTTCAGCCACGGGCGGATGTTGGCCTGCTGCCCCACGAAGCCGAGGAGGCGGCCGCCGATCTCCGGATCTTCTGTCCATTCCTGGTACAGGCGGGTGCGGTCCGCGTCCTGGAGGTGCGGCCACTGGGCCTCGTCGGCCTGGGCGTAGATCCGGGTGACCAGGGCCTTCTCGACGGCGGGCGGGATCTTGTAGTCAGTCACAGGATTCCTTTCGGCAGGGGGAACTGGAGTCGGACCTCGTCCGCCGCGGTCTCAAGGTCGGCGGCATCCTGGATCCACATGTCCATGAGGGAACCGACCGTCTCGTCCTGGAACTCGATGCGGGAGACGTGCGGGAGTTCCAAATGCTCGGTCTCCTCGGCCTCCAGCGTCCGGCGCAGGTTCAGCACTGCCGCGGCGCGGCGGATGTCAGTGACGAAGTCGAGGACCTTCAGAGCCTTCTTGCCCGGGCTCAGACGCAGCCCCCGGCCTAGCTGCTGCACGAAAATCCTTCGACTGTGAGTGACGCGAAGGAACGCGATCAGATTCACATCGGGCACGTCGACGCCCTCGTTGAATACGTCCACGCATGTGATCACCGGGACGCGGCCGAGACGGAACTCGTTGAGTAGAACGTCACGGTGACGCTTCGAAAGACCGCTGTGCAGGTGGGAGGCGCTGGACCACGCCGGGTCCGAGATAGCGAGGAGGCCGGCCATGTGCTCGGCGTGCTCAATGGTCTGGCAGAACACGATGGCGCGGGGCTCGACGGTCTCCCGCCAGGTCGCCCGCAGGTGCTCGACGATCTCCTCATCCCGCTGGGGAAGGAACAGACGGCGGTTGAGGTCCTTGATCGAGTAGCCGTGGCGACTGATGTCCTGGACAGCGTCCCAGTCGACGCCATCCGCGTACAGCTTGTAGTCGACGGCCGACAAGTAGCCCGCCGCCATGCCCTCGGCGATGCCCATTTTGAAGCTGGGCTGGCCGAAGCGGGCAGTGATGTCGAACTTGTCGCCACGCCACGGAGTAGCGGTGACTCCGAATCGCCCCGCAGTCCCACACAGATCCAGGAGTTCCGCAAATCTGCCGGTCTCGGCAACGTGGTGGGTCTCGTCGATCATGATGAGGTCGGGTTCATAGCCCACGCGTACGGCGGACAGCGCGGACTCAACGGTCGCGACGACGACGCCGTCGAGGGCCCTGGGCTTGTTCTCGCCGGTGAGGAGACGGGTCGGCACACCCTTCGGGATGTGTCGCCACAGTGCCTTCTCAAGCTGACCCACCAGGTCGCGCATGTGCGCGACGACCAGGACACGCGCGTCCGGACGCGAGGCGAGGAAATTGCCGATGACCTCACCGCCGATGACCGTCTTGCCCAGGCCTGTCGCCAGGACCAGCAGCGCCGTCCCCTCCGCGTCGAGGTCCCGCTCAATCGCGGCTACGGCCCGTTTCTGGTACGGCCTCAGGGCGTAGGGGACGGGTACGCGATCGGGCATCCTCTCACCGATGGCGTCCAAGGTGGCTCCGTGCCACAGGGTGATGTCGACGCCGATCCCCGCCAGCGCCCGTCGCCGTGTCTGAGCAGACGCGGTGATGTCAGTATTGGTGACCAGGACGGCCTTGTCGGCGCGGTAGTAGGTACGGGCGCGCTCGAGGTCGTCGATACCTGCGTCGTCGGCGGTACCGTGCGCCTTCCACTTGCTTTGGAACACCCACTGCTCGTGGTCGCGGACCGCGAGCAGATCGGCGCCGTGGTCGTGGGCACCGTCAATGACGCGGACATCCTGGAAGCCAAGGTGCCACAAGGTTCGTTCGAGCGCCTTGATCAGTCCCTCAGGGCCGCCGTCACGGAGTTCGGCGGCCGTCAGGAACGCGGCGCTCACTCCCCACCTGCCAGTTCATCGCGCAGGAGGGCGATACTCAGGCGGGCACGCCGCAGTTGCGGCGCGGTCGCCTCACCCGCGAAGGTGCCGAGCGTCGCAACATCAGCAAGGCAGCCCGTGACCCGGGCCAGACTCAGGGCCTTCCCGGACGGCGAGGACACCCTGGTGTACGGGCCACGGAAAGCGGCGCCATCCATGAACGCCGCCGGCATCGCCTCGACGAGCCGGACCAGAGCCAGCGCGGGAACGTGGTGGACGAATCCGGAGTCCAGGCCGAGACAGCCGATGAGACCGACCCGTCCGGCGGCGATCATCGCCTCCTCGGTCGCGGTCTTCTCTTCCTTAGAGAGGTGGCCGTAGGCAAGCGTGAAGCCGCCGCTCCGGTCGAGGGCCTCGGCCAGACGCTCGCGGATCTCCCCGAGGAGGTCTCGGGCCTCCGCGCCGACGGTGGTGCCGTCGAGTGCGCTGTCCTGCAGGGACTCGGCGCGGATCGCGGCGACGAGCTGCGACGGGCTCCAGTCGGAGCGCGCCCGCACCTTCAGGATGGCGGCCAGTTCGACCAGGAGGAGATCGGCGTAATCCGTGCCAAACCGACAGAACGCGGCGTGCTCGGGGTCTACAAGGGCGGTGAGCTCGTTGCCGGACCGCTGGTCAAGGAGGACCGGAACGCGCAGCCCGTTGTCATCGAGGAGCCGCTCGCCCGGCGTCAGCAGCAAGGTCCGCACCTTCAGGTAACCGAGTTCGGGGTGCCCGAACGATCGACTCAGGTAGGCGTGTGGCAACGCCGCGCCCTCGTACCGGGCCAGTCGCTCACTACGGGTCTCCGCCCTCTCCTTGATCGCCACAGCCGGGGCGGGCACGGTGGAGACAGCTTTGGCCCCGGTCTCGGGCTTGGCGGTACCAGAGGCGGGGATGTTAGCGGGCATGCCGAGCGCGCCCAGAACCGCCTGCTCGTCGGGCTGGGCCGGTAGGCTGGCGGCCGTCTTCGCTTCTTTGCCCTGCTTCTTGATCTCCTCGTGCCGCAGGACCGCCTGCCACCAGTGATCGTCGGTCTGGAACTCGGAGACGCCTGCCTGAAACTTGCGACCCCAGTCTCGGGTATCCGCGTGGATCGGCTTGTTGCCGTCGCCCGGGACGAGGCAGCGTAGGCCCGCGTCGTTACGGCGGAAACCCTTGAACAAGAGGGCCAGCGGGCTCTCGTTCTCCGTGTAACCGAGCTTCTGAGCACGCTGAGGCTGGAGTGGCGCCAGGCCGCGCAGAACCTCCACGGCGGTGAGCCAGCTGCGGTCGCCGTACTCGAAAGCGTCCTTCTGGTAGGTGACGGGGACGTGGTCGAGGTGAATCTCGCCGATGAGGCGGCCGCCCTGGTGGGCAAGGTCGACCGGATACTCCGGCTCCTCGTTCCCCGCGATCCCGTCGGGGTTGTTCCAGGTGAAGAGCTGCTTGTCCCAACGCAGGATCTTCCGGCCGTTGCGCAGGAAGTCGATCCCGTACTCGGTCTTGTCGAGGTAACGCTGGACGCCGAGCCAGCCGTGGATCCGGCGCTCACGCACCGACAAGTTGCCGCCGCCACAGACCGAGCAAACCTCGCCCGACCCAAGCTGCCACTCCCCACAGTCTCGGCAGGCGATTCCGTCTTGGAGCTTCTCATCGATCGGGATGTATGCGGGGATCCGCTCCTTGCCGTTGTAGAGCACGAAACGGTCATCGCCCCAGCGGCAGTGACGGACCGGCTTGACCCGGGTCCCGCCGACGTAGAGCTCGAAGGGGTGCTCCGTAAGGATCCACGAGTACACCGAGCCCAGGATGTTGCGAAGTGAGGCGCCGTTGCGCCGCAGCCAGTCAGCGCGCGTCACGTGCAGGCGGTCGACGATGATCCTGGTGCCGTGCTGGGACGGGTCGCTCTTCGGCTCGACGATGTCCTTCGCCTCGAAGTCGTCCTTGATCTGGTCGAGGTCGATCTCGACGCCGATCCAGTCCGCGTCACCCGCTCGGGTCGTCAGGATTCGGGTCCGTCGGCCGAGCCGGGCTGTCGAGATGTTGAAGCCCATGCCGAAGAGGCCGAGCTTGTCGTGCATGTCGTTCCCGGACCAGCCGGCCCGTACCGCGCGCGCCAGGCGGTCATGCGACATGCCCCGACCGGTGTCGCGGACCTCCAGAACTCCCTTCGAAGACGACGGCAGAGTCACGCTCACTGTGAAGCCGTCAGGCCACTCCGCCCCCGAGCGAAGGATGTCGAGGAAGTCGTCGAAGGGGTTGTCGACGAGCTCGGCCAGGCACTGCCACTCGTCGAAATCGATCTCGCCCAGCATGCTCAGCACGCGGGAAGAAGGGGTGATCTTCACTCCGGCGGAACCCTCCTGAAGGATCGGGACGCTGTCACGGCGGCCGCGGCGTATGTGGGCACGCCGAAGCCGCCCGACTCTCATGAGTCGAGCATCCGATCCTGAGGGTAGAGGGTGCGACTGACAATCCGTCCGGAGTTTGCGAACCCCGGCGAATCATGCGGCTACCGGAGACGGGCAATGGAGTGACGAACCGTCATGAAGTGGTGTGATTCGGTCGCGGCAGGTGAGGCATGGCTCCGCGGCCGGGGATCTTGCGTGTCTGGCCCCTGACGTGTGCCGCTGCCGGCTCAGGGGGCTCGCGTCCTCTAAACCGCAGCCCCAGCCCTCGGTCAACACAGGACCACCCCGAGGGCTCTGCTCCACTCTCGTGGCTTCCTGGGAGGATGATTCGAGAGCCCGCCGAGGTGACCGTGGCGGAAGACGGGACCACCGAGATCCCGATAGGTGTTCTGGTCGAGGCCGGCCTACACATCGGCGAGCGGTTGCTCGCTTTCAGTGACGGTGACGGCCGGATCACCCTGCGGCGCGCTACAGACGCGGTCGAGGACCTGCTCAGCCACGGCACCCTTTAGCCTCCGCGTCCCGCGCACCACCGCGATGACACGCTGAGCAGCGTCAACGGGGTCCTCGTGCTCCCAGATACGGATAACCGTCCACCCGGCTTCGGAGAGGCGACGGTTCGTCTCCCCGTCCCGTGAGCGGTTGACCTCGATCTTGTCGCGCCAGAACTCAGGATTTCGAGTCGTCGCCGGCCTGTGATGTTCCGGGCACCCGTGCCAGAAGCAGCCATCCACGAACACCGCCACGCGGGCCTTCGTGAACACGAGGTCGGCGGTACGGCGCAGGTCGGGCAGCGGCCGCGTGGATACGCGATACCGCAGCCCCTCACGGTGAATGAGAGAGCGGAGCCTGAGCTCAGGGCCCGTGTCTTTGCCCCGGTTGCCACGCATCGACGCGCGAACCGCGTCCGATGAGGCCCACGAGCCCTGCGGCACGGGTCGGGCACCCACGAGCCCTTTCTCCACCGCCACCTCCCACCCGGCGACGAGGTTCGCCGCTCGGGTGTCCTTGTCGACTTGCCCAAGGTACTTGGTGGGTGAACGGCCCTTGTCGGACCACCGCAAGTAGGCGCGAATGCGTCGAGTATTGGGCAACACCTTGAGTTCGACGGAGGCGAGAGCGTACCGCTCATCATCCAGACGGACATAGCGCCCTTGACGACCACCAGCCGCGCGATCCTGCTCCGCCGCCAGGGCTTCTCTGCTGCGGCCAGCTCGACCCTTCCAGGCATGCTTCGGCGGCGGCTGATCGTTCCAACCGCTCTGCCCACCACGCCGCGTATCGTTCACGATCGCGATTCCACATCATCCAATGCCTCGTGGATGGCCTTAGCGAAGACCTCCCCCAGGCGGACCGGCACAGCGTTACCCAGCTGACGCATCCGCTCCCCGCGCGGCCCCATCAGGTTCCAATCGTCGCCGAACGTCATGACACGGGCGGTCTCTCGGACGGTCATGTACCGGTGAATATGCTCCAGGCGCCCTGTCTCCTGGTTTCGCTCACGCTTGTCCAGGAGCATCACGGACTCGCCTCCCGGAACACCGTGTACGCCGGCCTTCACGGTCTTCGCCGGGTGGTCCAGCACGTTCGGCGTGTGGCCCTGGTAGATCCTCGCACCCGGCCACCCGATGTGGTCCGGGAAGCCCTGCGGCGTCTTCTTGTCCAACTTCTTCAAGTCGATCTCGGGCAAACCGACCAACGCGTCCCTCAGCGTCAGCCACGGCGCCAGAGAGTCTTCGTCATCGATCTGGAGCTCTTCCTGCCCGTACAGGCGCGCGACACCTTCACGGACATGCTTCTCGACGGTTCGGTGCCGATCCCAGTAGGTGTGATCGAGGAAGGACCGGATCAAAGACCGCTTGGAGTGCGTCTCCTTGACCGCTTCCTCGAACTTCTCGCGATCCACACCAAGGTCGGCCCGAAAGGCCACGAGGATAACGCGATTCCGAATCTGCGGCACCCCATAATCGGCGGCGTTCACAGGGAACTCGAAGACCTCGTACCTCTGCGTCGGGTCCGTGTCCTTCGCCCGCAGCCGCTCCTGCAGCAGCCGATCGTGCTCCTGCCATGTCGTATCAGCGCGCTCCACGAAGGGCAGCTCCAGCTCGCGCTTGATGTACTTGAAATACGGGGCGAAAGACTGACGCAGCAAGCCACGGACGTTCTCGCAAAGGACCGCCTTCGGCCTGATCTCCCGCACGGCCCGGAACATCTCGGGGAACATGTTCCGCTCGTCCTCGTCTCCCTTGGCGACGCCGCCGAGACTGAACGGCTGGCACGGTGGGCCGCCGGCCAGGAGATCGACCTCGTGCTCTCCCAGGTAGGTCATGTTCAGCTTGCGGACATCACCCATGACCAGCGGAGTCTTGTGCTTGTCGGTCTTCTCCTCCCCCTCCTTCAGCTCTTCCGGCACGGGAGGAGACGACCCTTCCGGGTAGGCCACGAAGTCGTTCGCCTTCAACGTCTCACACGCCCACTTCGCGTACTCATTCACGAGGAGATGGCGGAAGCCGGCGTTCGTGCCAGCCTGCACCAGCCCACCGCCTCCGGCGAACAGTTCGACCGACGTCCGTGCCATGTTTCACGCTCCTAGCAGATCAGTACGGGTAAAACCATACCGCGGAGTTGGTGATCATGGTGCCATTATGGCCAAAATCTTCACCACGGGGCGACTACAGTTCCTTCGATGACCCACGTCTCCCCAACCGTCGCGGGCCGAGGCAGGGGGAGACCGAGCCCAGCGAAGGAGTCCGTCCCGTGACCGAGTCCAGCGATCGCGGTCGTCGGGATCGATCCGCGGAGTCCGGGCGCGACCGCATCTACGACCCGCTGCGACGTGAGAACCTCGGGCGAAGCGTGCTCTGGGCCCTGGTGTCGTCGAAGCCGGTACCCCTCGGCCACATACCCGACTTCCGCGGCTCCGGCATCTACGCCATCTACTACGCGGGACCCCACGAGCTGTACACCCGCATCTCCTCCACGAAGTGCGACGTGCCCATCTACGTGGGCAAGGCCGATCCAGAGGGAAGCCGCAAGGGCCAGAACGTGGGCGCGGCCTGGGAAGGCACCAAACTGCGGGACCGGCTCAGGCAGCACTCCCGCAAGATCGACAAGGCGCTGGACCTCGATCTCAGCGACTTCTTCGCGCGATACCTACCCGCCGATGATCTCTTCACACCCATGGCTGAACGGCTGATGATCAGCGACCTACAACCCGCGTGGAACGTGGTGTTGGAAGGGTTCGGTGTCAACCAACAGGGGTCAGGTCGCGAGGACAAGCAGCTTCGGCCGAAGTGGCACGAGGTGCACCGCGGTATCGATTGGGCGGATGCCATGCCCGCGCAACCGGGGGGACCGGAGCCTTTGCGCGCGGCGATAGTCGCTCACTTGGAGCGTCACGGCTCGGCTCCTTCCTCCTCCGACGGCGAACCAGGTCAACCCGGCCTAACGGATCTCAGCCTGATCTGAGCGCACGGTGCTCACCTCGCGCGGCCATGGGCCTGATCCACCTGTACGCGGTCATCTCCGAGTCCTCCATCCCGACCCCGGTCGCCGCCACGCGCGACGCTTCGCTCTGGAGAACGACACACGCCTGGGGTGGGTGACCGCCGATCAGGCTCCTCGGCTCGCCCACCCTACGCAGCAGCGGCGGCGACAGCTACGGGCCTGACGCCCCAGCCCGGTCCCGTGATGGTCCGGACGCCGCAGCAGACGGGCGCGTTCCTCGACTACGTGGCTGCCGACCGCTTGTACGCGATGTGGCACGTGATCGCCTTCCGCGGGCTTCGCCGGGGCGAGGCGTGCGGCCAGCCGTGGTCCGAGACCAATCTCGACAACAGCTCGCTGACCGTGACGGCCCAGCTCGTGCAGGACGGGTGGGAGGTCGAGGAGTCCGCCCCCAAGACCGACGGGAGCTTCCGGACCGTGGCGCTGGACGACGACACGGTGGCCGTCCTGCGGCGTCACCGCGAGCGGCAGCAGAAGGAGCGGGCCAACTGGGGGCCGGCCTGGAAGGACACCGGCCGGGTCTTCACCAACGAGGACGTTAGCGCGTCACTGACGCCTGCCCACACGCCAAGGAACGGCAAAAGACCCAGGTCACGGGCTATGTGACCTGGGCCTTCTCTGAGCCGCCTGCGGGATTCGAACCCGCGACCTACGCATTACGAGTGCGTTGCTCTGGCCAACTGAGCTAAGGCGGCACCGTTGCCACGTGTGGTGGCAACGCGGGTCAGTCTACACAGGTTCGCAGGTGATCCGTAGCCGGGGTGGTCGGGGGCGGGTGGGGGGTGGGTGAGGGGCGGATGGTTGTCGCTTCAAGCGATCGCCGGTACGACGTTACGATGAGCGGCCCCCTGTCACCCCTCCCCCACCTGCGGAGCGCACCGTGTTCGGTGTCAACGACCTGGCGACGTACGTCCTCGGCGCCCTCGTCATCATCCTGCTGCCCGGCCCCAACTCGCTGTACGTGCTGTCGGTCGCCGCCCGCAAGGGCATCCGGACCGGGTACCGGGCCGCGGCGGGCGTGTTCGTGGGTGACCTCACGCTGATCAGCCTGACCTCGCTGGGGGCCGCCTCGCTGCTGAAGGCCAACCCGGCGGTGTTCGCCGTGGTCAAGTTCGGCGGGGCCGCCTATCTGCTGTGGATCGGGTTCGGGATGCTGCGGGCCGCCCGCCAGCTCTGGCGCGAGCGCCGGGCGGAGGCCGCCGACCCGGCGGTCGAGGCGGCGCCGGAGGCGGGTGAGCGGCCGTTCCGGCGGGCGCTGGTTATCAGCCTGCTCAACCCGAAGGCGATCCTGTTCCTGCTGTCGTTCTTCACCCAGTTCGTCGACCCCTCCTACGGGCAGCCCGTGCTCTCCTTCGTCCTGCTCGGCGGCATCCTGCAGACCTTCAGCCTGCTCTACCTCTCGCTGCTGATCTTCGCCGGCACCACGCTCGCCACCGCCTTCCGCCGCCGCAGGCGCCTGTCCGCGACCCTGACCAGCGGTGTCGCCGTGCTGTTCGCGGGCTTCGCCGCGAAGCTGGCGGTCTCCTCCGCCTGACCGACGGCGGCACAACGAGCAGAGCAGCGAGCACGGCGGCGGGCGAGCACGGCTAGGAGTCGCAGCGCTTGCCCTGCTCCGGCGCCTCCCCGGTGAGCAGGAAGCGGTTGACCGCGCCGTCCACGCAGGCGCTGCGCTGCCCGTAGGCGGTGTGGCCGTCGCCGTCGTAGGTGAGCAGCCGACCGGACTCCAGTTGCCCGGCCAGCGACCGGGCCCAGTCGTACGGGGTGGCCGGGTCGCGGGTGGTGCCGACGACGACGATCGGGGCGGCGCCGGCGGCCCGGATGGTGTGCGCCGCGCCGGTGGCCCGGACCGGCCAGTAGGCGCAGGTCAGCGCCATCCAGGCCATGTCGCGCCCGAAGTGCGGCGAGGCCCGCTCGAAGTCCGGCAGGGCCCGCTGGACGTCCTCCGGCGAGCCGAACGGGGCGGGCAGGTCGAGGCAGTTCACTGCCGTGTTGGCGAACATCAGGTTGGGGTAGGAGCCGTCCGCCGCGCGCCCGTAGTAGGCGTCGGAGAGCCTCAGCAGCCCGGTGCCGTCGCCCGCCTTGGCGTCGGTGAGCGCGGTGCGCAGCTGGGACCACAGGAACTCGGCGTACATGGCCTGGATGACGCCGGTGGTGGCCTGGGACCCGGTGAGCCGGCGCCCGTTGTCGGTGCTGGGCAGCGGATCGGCGTGGACGGCCGCGAGCAGGGCGGTGAGCCGGTCGCCGACCTGCTGCTCGGTGCGGCCGAGCGGGCAGTCCTCCCGCTTGGCGCAGTCCTTGGCGAAGGCGGCCCAGGCGGTCTCGAAGCCGCCGGCCTGGGTGCGGTTGCCGGTGACCGAGTCGAGCGCCGGGTCCATCGCGCCGTCCAGCACCACCCGCCCGACCCGGCTCGGGAACAGCCCGGCGTAGGTGGCGCCGAGGAAGGTGCCGTACGACTTGCCGACGAAGTTCAGCCGCTCGTCGCCGAGCAGGGCGCGCAGCACGTCCATGTCGCGGGCCGACTCGACGGTGCTGAGGTGGCCGAGCGCAGGTCCGGCCTGCTTGCGGCAGCCCTCGGCGAACTCCTTGTCGGCGGCGACCAGCGCGTCGACCGCCCGCTGGTTCCCGGGGGCCAGGTCCGCGGCGGTGAAGGCGTCCATCCGGTCGCCGCTCAGGCAACTGACGGGGTTGCTGCGGCCCACCCCGCGCGGGTCGAGGCCGACCAGGTCGTAGCGGGCGTGCACGGCGCGGTCGTACGTCCTGGCGACGGCCTCCAGGTACTCGATCGCCGAACCGCCGGGGCCGCCCGGGTTGAGCAGCAGCGAACCGAGGCGGGGGTCGGCCGAGCCGCTCGTCTCGGCGGTCGCGCGGGCGGCCGAGAGGGTGAGGTCGCCGTCGCCGGGCCGGTCGTAGTCCATCGGCACCCGGAAGGTGGTGCACTCGAACCCGCCGTCGCACGGCTGCCAGGCCGGCTGCTGCGCGTAGTACGGCGCGAGCGCGGCCGGTACGGCGGCGGGCAGCGGCTCCAGCGGGGTGGCGGCGGCGGGCGCGCCGGGTCCGGTGGAGGCGGTGGAGACGGACGGGTCGGGGCCACCGGACGCGACGGTCGGCCCGCTGCACCCGGCCGCCGACACGGCGACCGTCCCGACCGCGAGCACCGCCGCCGCGAGCACCCGCGTCCGGACCGGAACCCAGCCCCGCGCCCGTAGCTGCCCCCAGACCCGCGCCCGCAACCGCACCCTCACAAGCGCCCGCGCCCGCGCCCGCCCGACGGCCCTCATCCAATTCCTCTCCACCACTCCGGGAAACCGAGCAAAGTACGAGAACCGAGAAACGCCGCTGCCCGGCACCCACCCCGGGTACCGGGCAGCGTAACGACGCCCGCGCAGCCGGCGCTCAGGACGCCTTGGCCAGCGTCTCGGCCAGGAACTGCGCCGCCTGCCGGACCAGCCTCAGCCGCTCCCGGTCGGGGGTGTAGTCCTGCACGTTGTCCGAGACCCGCACCTCGGCCTTGGCCGCCGGGCCCGGCCCGGCCTTGAGCGCGTTTTGGAGCTTGCGGGCCGCGTCCAACCCGGCGGCGTCGCCCTTGGCGGCGGCCAGCAGCAGCTTGGCCGAGCTGCCCGCCGGGGCTTCGGCGCCGGCCTGGGCGAGCGAGGCGGCGTCGTAGTGACCGGAGACCGCGGCGGCCGCGCCGTAGAGATCCGGCCTGGCCAGCCCGGCCGCGGCCGCGCAGGGCGCGCCGCCGTCGATCCCGAGGACGCCCCAGGAGGCCGGGCCCGGCTGGAGGGTGCGGAAGGAGGCCGCGACCGTGGCCCGCAGCGTCGCGTCGTCGGCGACGGCGGCCGGGGCGGCGGCGACCAGCTCGCAGGGGTGCGCGGTCCCGTTCGGTGCCTCGGGCGCGACCAGGATAAACGGCCGGACACGACCGGTCTGCAGGGCGGCGCCAACGCCCTCGAAGACGTCCGGCACCTCCGCGTCAGCGGTCTTGCTGGGGGTGGCGGCGTGCATCACCACGACGGGGAAGCGCGCGTTCGACTCCTTGGCGTACTGCGGCGGCAGCCAGACCCGGACGTTGCGCGGCTTCCCGTCGGGCCCGAGCACGGCGGACTGGAGCAGCTCGCCGCCGCCCGGGTGCCCGACGCTGTCGAAGCGGCTGGCCACGACGGACGCCCCGGCGGGTGCCGCGCTCGCGGCCGGCGTCGCGGCGGCCGACCCGGGGGCCGTGGGCGGCGCCGCCTGCTGCCGGACCGCCGCACCCGGGGCCGACCCGGGCCAGGCGCCCGCCCCGGCCGCGTCCACGGCGGACTGCGCCTGATCCGCCCCCGCTCGGTTCCTGCTCAGACCGCCGAACGCCCCGAGCGCGGTGAGCAGCGTCAGCGCGGTGACGCACACCCCGCAGATCATCGCCCCGCCCGCCCGCACCAGCATCGGCAACCGGTCGCCGGCCAGCTCGTAGGTCTCGGCGGCCCGCAGGTCGCGCCAGCGCTGGAGCGCACCGCGCGCCAGCCAGATCCCGCCGAGGGCGGCGGCCAACAGGGGGATGACGAGGAGCGGACGAACCACGGAACGCACCACCTCGGGAGGAGGGCCGACGCCGGACCGGACCCGGTGCCGTACGGGAGGCGACCGCTCCGGCGGCGGGCCCTCCCGGACGGGGAGGCCCGGTGCGGCCGGGGCACAGTCGGCCCCCAGCGTGCACAACGGGTGCGCCGTCACACGCGGGTGTGCCCGGCGAGTATCGCCCGTTCACTCGAAGGTGGGACGCCGGGCCGACTCCGGGAGGCCTACGACGGGCAGCCGGGGCGACTCGGGAAGAGCGGGCGGCGCGGGGAGGGCGAACGGCGCGGGGAACCGGAGCAGCGCGGGGGAGGGCGAACGGCGCGGGGAGGGCCCGCCCGCGGGCGCCTGCGGAAGAGGCGGCCTCAGCCGGCCCGCAGCGCCACCGTCATCGCCTCGACCGCGAGCAGCGGGTCCACGTTGCGGTCCAGCGCCGTGCGGCAGGCGAGCACCGCCTCGATCCGACGCAGCGTGCCCTCCACCGGACCGGCCTGGGCGACCCGGTTCAGGGCCTGCCGCTGGTCCTCGTTGGCGAGCGCGCCGGTGGAGCCGAGCTGGATCGCCAGCACGTCCCGGTAGAAGCCGAGCAGGTCGAGCAGCGCGACCCCGAGGGTCTCCCGGCGGGTGCGGGTGGCGCGGCTCTTCTGCCGCTTCTCCAGCTCCTTGACCGCCCCGGCCATGCCGCGCGGCGCCTTGCCGCCCTCGGCGGCGCCGTAGGCGGCCTTCAGGTCGCCGGTCTCCTTGGCGTCCTGGGTCTCGGCAAGCGCCTCGGCGTCGGCCTTGGCGGTGTCGACCAGGCGCTGGGCGGCGGTCAGGCAGCCCCCGATGTCGGCGACCTCCAGCGGGATCCGCAGCACCTCGGCGCGGCGGGTGCGGGCCTGCTCGTCGACGGCGAGGCGGCGCGCGCGCTCGATGTCGCCCTGCCCGGCGAGCGCGGCCAGCCGGGCGGTCTCCGGGTCGACACCGTCGCGGCGGACCAGCATGTCGGCGACCGCGTCGGCGGCGGGAGTGCGCAGCACCAGCAGGCGGCAGCGCGAGCGGATGGTCGGCAGCACGTCCTGGACGGAGGGGGCGCAGAGCAGCCAGACGGTACGCGGGGAGGGCTCCTCCACGCCCTTGAGCAGCGCGTTGGCGGCGGCCTCGGTGAGCCGGTGGGCGGCGTCCACCAGGATCACCGACCAGCGGCCGCCGGTCGGGTAGCTGGAGGCGCGCAGCACCAGGTCGCGCATGTCGCCGACGCCGATGGACAGGCCGTCGGTCCGCACGTACTTGACGTCGGCGTGGCTGCCGGCCAGCACGGTGTGGCAGCCGTCGCAGAACCCGCAGCCGGGCGTGCCGCCGAGCGCGAGGTCGGGGCTGGTGCACTGGAGGGCGGCCGCGAAGGCGCGCGCCGCGGTGACCTGCCCCGCCCCGGGCGGGCCGGTGAACAGCCACGCATGGGTCATCAGGGAGGCGTTCCCGCCCTGGCCAGGAGCGGCGCCGCGGCCGGCTTCGACCGTCGCCCAGGCCGCCCGGGCCGCGGCGGTCAGCTGGTCGACCACCCGATCCTGGCCCACCAGGTCGTCCCAGACGGCCACTGCTGCTCCCAAGCTCCGTACGGCAGCGCTCCCGGCGCCGATTCCCCGCCGTCGAGCATACGTCTCCGCTCCGACAGCCACTGCTCCGTCCGGGGCACAGGGCTGCGCGGTCACGGGTCGCGCGACCACGGCGCCTGCGCAGCCACGGAGCCCCGGAGCAACGCGGCCACCCGGCCACCCGGCCACCCGGCCACCCGGCCACCCAGCCGGCAGTACGGCAGTACGGCAGTACGGCAGTACGGCAGTACGGCAGTACGGCAGTACGGCGACGGGCGGCGCCCCCCGGGGACCAGTGCCCCGACGATGCCGCCCGTCAGCCCGTCCGTCGTCCGTGCCGGTTCAGCCCCGGCGACCCCAGCGACGGCCCTTGCCCTTGCCGCCGCCCTCACCGCGGTCGTCCCCGCCGCGCCGGTCGTCCCCCTCATGCCCGCCCGGCTCACCCTGGTCACCGCCGCCCTGCTCCCAGCGCGCCCATTCGTCGCGCGAGCCGAGCAGGGTGTCGGTCAGGCTCGGCAGGTCGTCCATCGGAGTCTCCTCGGCCCACTCGGGTCGGGGCCGCTCGGCCGTGGACTGCGGGTCGACCGCGGGCGGGGCGGCGAGCGGCTCGGCGGCGGACCGACCGTCCACCACCGGCAGCTCGCGGGTGCTGTCCGCCCGCTCCCCCGGGCGCCCCGGCTCGACCCGCGGCAGCACCGCGGTCTCGTCCACGGCGGGCACCTTGGGCAGCACGGCCGTCTCGTCCGCCGCCGGAACCCTCGGCAGCACCGCCGTTTCGTCCGCCGGCGGAACCTTGGGCAGCCGGGCGGTCGCGTCGGCGGCTTCCGCCGCCGAAGCCGCCGCCTGCCGGTCGCGCAGCGTCAGCTCGCGCGTCGCCTCGTCTCCGATGCCGTCCACCGCGCCCTGCGGAGCCTCCGGGACCGCCCGCAGCTCCGTCGTGACCGCATCCCCGGCCGACGGACCCGAACCCGCAGGACCCGAGCCCGAACCCGAACCCGCAGGACCGGAAGCCGACCGATCCGAACCCGAACCGGCCCCGGAGCCCGAACCCGAACCGGCCGCAGAGCCCGAAGCCGCGCCCGAGCCCGAAGCCGCCCGGTCCGAAGCCGTCTCCGCCGCCGCGGCAGCCGCCGCCAGCGCCGCGGCCTGCGCCAGCCGGGCCTCCTCGGCCCGCTGGAGCGCCTCCTCCGCCCGGCGCCGCTGTTCCTCGCGCGCCAGCTCCCGCTGCCGCTGCAGCTCCGCCTGGGCGGCCGCCTCGGCGGCGATCCGCCGGCGCTCGGCGGCCTCGGCGGCCAGCCGGGCCTCTTCCTCGGCCCGCCGACGGGCCTCCTCCTCGGCGCGGCGGCGCGCTTCCTCCTCCGCGCGGCGGCGGGCCTCCTCCTCGGCCTTGCGCCGGGCCTCGGCGGCGACCCGCTCGGCCTCCTCCTTGGCCAGCCGTTCCTTCTCGGCCTGCTCGGCGCGCAGCTGTGCCAGCACCTCCTGGCGCTTGCGCTCGGCGGCCTCCTCCTCGGCCTTCTTGCGGGCCTCCTCGGCGGCGCGCCGCTCGGCCTCCTCCTTCGCCAGCCGCTCCTGCTCCGCGCGGGCGGCCTTCTCCTGCTCGGAGAGCGGCAGCTCGCGGTCGAGGCGGTGCCGGATGGCGGTGGTGACGAAGCCGGGGGCCTGGCTGCCGTCCACGATCAGGTAGCGCGCCGGGTCGGCGGCCGCGAGGGCGAGGAAGCCGGACCGGACCCGCTGGTGGAACTCGGTGGGCTCGGACTCCAGCCGGTCCAGCGCCTCGGTGAAGCGTTCCCGGGCCTTGGTCGGGTCGACGTCCAGCACCACGGTCAGGTCGGGCAGCAGCCCGCCGGTCGCCCAGCGGGAGATCCGGGCGACCTCGGTGGCGGCCAGGTCGCGCCCGGCGCCCTGGTAGGCGATCGAGGAGTCCATGTACCGGTCGGTGATCACCACGGCGCCGCGGGCGAGGGCCGGGCGGATGACGTTCTCGACGTGCTCGGCCCGGTCGGCGGCGTAGATCAGCGCCTCGGCACGGTGCGACAGGCCGGTGTTGCCGACGTCCAGGACGAGCCCGCGCAGCCGCTGGCCGACCGGGCTGCCGCCGGGCTCGCGGGTGAGCACGACCTCGTGCCCCTTGCCGCGGATCCACTCGGCGAGCGCCTGGGCCTGGGTGGACTTGCCGGCGCCGTCGCCGCCCTCCAGGGCGATGAAGAAGCCGGTGCCCGCGCCCCGGTGCGGCACCGGGCCGCTGCCGCCGCGGACCGCGTCCACCAGGTCCCGGCCGAACGGCACGGTGCCGCGCCGGTCGTCGGTGCGCAGCAGCACGACGGCGGCGAGCACCAGGGTGAGCAGCCCCGAGGTGGCGACGGCGAGGGCGGCCCCGCCGTGGATGAAGGTGAAGGAACCGGGCTCGGCGGTGCCGTACTCGACGTCCCCGTAGGCCGCGGCGATCAGCGGGACGGCGACCAGCGCGGCGGCGACCACGGTCCGCAGCACCGCGTGCAGGTGCTCGGTGACCTTGGGCAGCCGGGCCTCCTCGACCTCCTGGGCGAGCAGGGTGCGCCCGGCCGAGATGACGATCCCGGCGGCCAGCCCGGCCAGCACGGTGAGCAGCAGGACCAGCACGAAGTCCAGCACCAGCCCGGCCAGGATCAGCGCGGCGCCCTCCGTGAGCAGCGCCAGCGCGAGCAGTCGGCGGCGGGAGAGCGAGGGCAGGACGGCCCGGGTGAGCCCGGCGCCGAACGCGGGGGCCGCGACCGCGGCGAGCACGATCAGGCCGTAGCCGATCGGCCCGGCCCGGTGCTCGGCGGCGGTGAGCAGCGCCAGCGCGGCGACGCCCGCCATCGAGGCGAAGCCGGCCGCGACGGCGAAGGTGAAGTACGGGGCGCTGCCGGTGCGGCCCTTGCGCAGGGCGGGGCCGGGGGCCGCGTCGGTCGGGGCGCGCAGGCCGGTCAGCGGCGAGTGCGGGGCGACGGCCACCGGACCGCCCGGCAGCTGCTGGAGGTAGCCGCGGACGGCCGCGGCGGCGAACAGGCCGGCCGCGCCGAGCGCCGCGAAGGTCAGCTGGTGGGCGCGCAGCCAGTCCGAGCCCAGCGCCGCGCCGATGTTGTTGACCAGGGTGAAGCCGACCAGGCCGACGGCGCCGAGCGCCACGGTGACCCAGCCGGTGAACCGGTCGATGCTCCGGACGGTGTCCAGGTTGGCGGCGGCCGGCCGCTGCTCGGCGGCGGGCGCGTACGGGTTGGCCGGCGGCAGCAGGCCGGGGACGGCGGCGTCCTTGGCGATCCCCCAGACCCGCTCGGCGGCACCGGTGAGGAACACCGTGGCGAGCAGCACGTAGGTGGCCGCGCCGGAGGGCTTCGATCCGGAGCCCAGCCAGACCGTCCACCAGGGGGCGACGCCGATCAGCAGGGCGCGCAGCGCGTCCGCGCCGAACAGCGTCCAGCGCCGGTCGAGCTTCCCGGCGACCAGCTGGTGCACCGGCTCCAGCAGTGCCACGCCGACCAGCCCGGTGGCCGCCACCCGCACGGCCAGGACGGCCGCGGTGGCGAAGGCGAGGCTGCGGGGCAGGTCGCCGAGCCGGCCCGCCTGGGCGGCGGCGATCACGGTGAGCGCGAGCAGCACCAGCAGCCCGAGCCGGTCGGCGGTGCCGCCGATCAGCTGGGTGGTCCACAGGCGCCGGTAGGACCTGGTCCGCAACAGCGCCCGGGCCCGGTCCACGGGGGTTCCGGCGGGCGCGACCTCGGGCAGGTCGGGACCGGTGGCGCTGGCGGCCGGGGCGGCGCTGGGGGTGGGCTGCTCCTCGCTCGTCATACGGTCAGCGTAGCGGTCTGGGCTTTGCCCGATTGAGATGAACGGGGTTCCGGTTCCCCCTCATCACCGCCCTGTGACGATCCCTGCACAGACCCGGGCCCGCACCCCCGGACGGGGGCACGGGCCCGGAGTACCGCTGTCGGAGGATCAGCCCTCGTCGGTGGCGGCGGCCTTGCCGGCCGCGGTCTTCTTCGCGGCCGTCTTCTTCGCCGTCGCCGTCTTGGCGGTGGTGGTCTTCTTCGCGGCCGTCTTCTTGGCGGCGGTCTTGGTCGCCGCCGTCTTGGTGGTGGTCGTCTTCTTGGCCGCGGCCTTCTTCGCCGGGGCCTTCTTCGCCGCCTTCTTCACCGGTCCGCGTGCCCGCTTCTCGGCGAGCAGTTCGTAGCCGCGCTCCGGCGTGATGGTCTCGACGTCGTCGTCCTTGCGCAGCGTGGCGTTGGTCTCGCCGTCGGTCACGTACGGGCCGAACCGGCCGTCCTTGACCACCACCGGACGCTCGCTGACCGGGTCGGTGCCCAGCTCCTTGAGCGGCGGGGCGGCGGCGGCCCGGCCGCGCTGCTTGGGCTGGGCGTAGATCGCCAGTGCCTCTTCGAGGGTGATCGTGAAGAGCTGGTCCTCGCTGGTGAGCGAGCGCGAGTCGGTGCCCCGCTTGAGGTACGGGCCGTAGCGGCCGTTCTGGGCGGTGATCTCCGCGCCCTCGGGGTCGGTGCCGACCACGCGCGGCAGCGAGAGCAGCCGCAGGGCGTCCTCCAGGGTGACGGTGTCCAGCGACATCGTCTTGAAGAGCGAGGCGGTGCGCGGCTTGACCGCGTTCTTGCCGGTCTTCGGCGTGCCCTCGGGCAGGATCTCGGTCACGTACGGGCCGTAGCGGCCGTCCTTGGCGACCAGCATGTTGCCGGTGACCGGGTCCGGGCCGAGCTCGAAGTCGCCGCTGGGCTTGGCCAGCAGCTCCTCGGCCAGCTCGACGGTCAGCTCGTCCGGCGGCAGATCGTCCGGGATGTCGGCGCGCTGGCCGGGCTCGCCCTCGACGGTGGAGGCGCGCTCGACGTACGGGCCGTAGCGGCCGACCCGCAGGGTGATGTCCTCGCTGATCCGGAAGGAGCTGATCTCCCGGGCGTCGATCGCGCCGAGGTCGGTGACCAGTTCCTTCAGGCCGCCCAGGTGGTCGCCGTCGCCGTTGCCGGCCTCGGCGGCGGCACCGGCCGCGCCCTCGCCCTCGCCGAAGTAGAAGCGCTTCAGCCACGGCACGGACTGCGCCTCACCGGCGGCGATCCGGTCGAGGTCGTCCTCCATCTTGGCGGTGAAGTCGTAGTCGACCAGTCGGCCGAAGTGCTTCTCCAGCAGGTTGACCACGGCGAAGGAGAGGAAGGACGGGACGAGCGCCGTGCCCTTCTTGAACACGTACCTGCGCTGGATGATCGTGTCGATGATCGACGCGTAGGTGGAGGGGCGGCCGATCTCCCGGTCCTCCAGCTCCTTGACCAGCGAGGCCTCGGTGTAGCGGGCCGGCGGCTTGGTGGCGTGGCCCTCCGGGGTGATCCGGTCGGCGGCCAGCGGGTCGCCCTGGGCGACCTGCGGCAGCCGGCGCTCGCGGTCGTCGAGCTCGGCGTTCGGGTCGTCGGCGCCCTCGACGTAGGCCTTGAGGAAGCCGTGGAAGGTGATGATCTTGCCGGAGGCGGAGAACTCGACGTCCCGGCCGTCGGCGGAGGCGCCACCGACCCGGACGGTGACCGACTGGCCGACCGCGTCCTTCATCTGGGAGGCGACGGTGCGCATCCAGATCAGCTCGTACAGCCTGAAGTCGTCGCCGCTCAGGCCGGTCTCGGCGGGGGTGCGGAAGCGGTCGCCGGAGGGACGGACGGCCTCGTGCGCCTCCTGGGCGTTCTTGACCTTGCTGGCGTAGGTGCGCGGGGCGTCCGGCAGGTAGTCGGCGCCGTAGAGCTGGGTGACCTGCGCGCGGGCGGCGGCGATCGCGGTGTCCGACAGCGTGGTGGAGTCGGTGCGCATATAGGTGATGAAGCCGTTCTCGTACAGCTTCTGGGCCACCTGCATGGTCCGCTTGGCGCCGAAGCCCAGCTTGCGGCTGGCCTCCTGCTGGAGCGTGGTGGTGCGGAACGGCGCGTAGGGCGAGCGGCGGTAGGGCTTGGACTCGACGCTGCGGACGCTGAACGCGGTCTGCGCCAGGGCGGCGGCCAGCTGGCGGGCGGCCTGCTCGTCCAGGTGCAGGGTGTTGGTGCTGCCGGCCTTGAGCTGCCCGTCCGAACCGAAGTCGCGGCCGCTGGCGATCCGCTTGCCGTCGACCGAGGCCAGCCGGGCGCCGAAGGTCTCCGGGTTGGCGGCGTCGGCGGGGGTGCGACCGGTGCCGAAGGTTCCGACCAGGTCCCAGTACGAGGCGGTGCGGAAGGCAATCCGCTCGCGCTCGCGCTCGACCACCAGCCGGGTCGCCACGGACTGCACCCGGCCCGCCGACAGCTTCGGCATGACCTTCTTCCACAGCACCGGCGAGACCTCGAAGCCGTAGAGGCGGTCGAGGATGCGGCGGGTCTCCTGGGCGTCGACCAGGCGCTGGTTCAGCTCACGCGGGTTGGCCACCGCCTCCTGGATCGCCGTCTTGGTGATCTCGTGGAACACCATCCGGTGCACCGGCACCTTGGGCTTGAGCACCTGCTGGAGGTGCCACGCGATGGCCTCGCCCTCGCGGTCCTCATCGGTGGCGAGGAACAGCTCGTCGGACTCCGCGAGCAGCGACTTCAACTTGCTGACCTGGGACTTCTTGTCCGCGTTGACCACGTAGATGGGCGCGAAGTCGTGGTCGACGTCCACCCCGAGGCGGCGCACCTCACCGGTGTACTTGTCCGGTACCTCGGCCGCGGTGCTGGGCAGGTCGCGGATGTGCCCGACGCTCGCCTCGACGATGTAGCCGGGGCCAAGGTAGCCCTTGATCGTCTTCGCCTTGGCCGGCGACTCGACAATGACGAGTCGCTGTCCGTGCGCGGTCTCGCTGCTCGGGGACACCTTCGCTCTTCTCTCCCGGTCCTTATTGGCTGGTCGGCGCTGGCAGCACGGGCTGCGCTCCGCCCGACCCCTCCACCGTCCCGGGGCCGCCGCTGAACGACACCCCACCAGCGGAGTGTGACCGTACCCCGGCCACCCTTGTCAAACGGACGGATCCCGCTTTTTCGCTTGCCGCGCTCACCGACGCCACTCGAACGGTAACCCGATGACGGAGGTTCGCGCCCCGTGGAGGGGGGCTTCGGCAGGTTCCGGAGGATGGAATGACGGATTTCAAGATCTGTCAACGGAAAAATCGGCGCGCTTGCGGTATCGCGCTCTCCGGTTCGCCCGGTTCGCGCCCGGCGTCCGGTTTCCTGCCCGGTTCGCGCCCGCTCCGTGCCCGGTTCGCGCCCGCGTCCGGCTCCTGCCCGGTTCGCGTCGGGGTCTCAGCGGCCGGCTGCGGCCAGCAGTCCGGCGCCCGCCAGCAGACAGGCCGTGCCCAGGGCGCTCCACAGCAGGTCGACGACCGCCGTCCCGTCGGCCTCGCCGACCGCCAGCACGGCCCGGCACGGGCGGTCCGGGTCGTAGCAGATCCGCACCGGGGCGCCGGGGGCGAAACGTTCCGGTCGGCGCAGCGGGGTGCACCCGCGCGGCCGGGTGAGCACGAGCTCCGCGATCCGGCCGGCCGCCCCGGAGCCGTCGGCGCCGACCGCCGGCGGCAGCACGGAAAAGGAGAGCAGCGGCGCACTGTCGAGCTGACCGTGCGCGTCGTGATCCGCGACGACCGTGGCCACCGTCGGCACCCCCCGGAGGCGCACCCGGTGGCGAAGGCGCACTTCGGCGGCGCACCACAGCAACAACACGCCACCGAAGAGCGCGAGCACCAGCCCGCTCACGGCCGCCGTCGTCGTGTCCACCCCTGGCCCCCGGCTCCCCAGCTCTGTCCACAGCCTGTGGACAGAGCCTCGCAGTGCCCGGCCAACAGGGGGCGGCCGGACAGGGACCGCCGGGCGAACCAGAAGGTACGGGCGGGTGAACCGAGGGTCGCCGCGTGGGCCTACCGGACCGGGTTGATGAACCCCTGCTCGGTCAGCAGCCGGAGCGACTCCGGTACCCGGTCCCGCAGCACCACCCGGTCCTCGCCCAGCAGGTGCGCGATGGCGTCCACAATCTCGCCCGCCGACAGCGTCCCGTCGCAGACCCCGACGAACCCGGCGCCGACGGTGTCCACCTTGGTGGCCCGCCGCATGCCCCGGTTGTGCCGCAGCACCACGTGCTCCGGGTCCTCCGCCCCCGGCGCGCCGACCTGCTCCTGGACCACCTCGTCGGCCAGCACGTAGCGGGCCGCGAGCAGGCCGGCGTCGTCGTGCGAACGCAGGAAGTCCTGCCGGTCGAACCACTCGTCGATGTGCGGGCCGAGCGGCTGCTCCACCGGGTGCGGCCACTCCTCCACCCGGACGGTCGGACGCTCGGCGCCGCCCGCCCGCAGGGTGATCCAGCCCATGCCGATGCCCTCGACCCGGCCCGCCTCGAAGGCGTCCAGCCACTCGCCGTACCGGGCCTGGTAGTCGCCGCCCGGACCGCGGTGGTCACCGCCGTCGCGCAGCCACAACTCGGCGTACTGGGCCACGTCCTGGACCTCGCGCTGGACGATCCAGGCGTCCAGCCCGGTGCCCGCCACCCACCCGGCCAGCCGCTCGTGCCAGTCCTCGCCCCTGACGTGCTGCCAGTTGGCTAGCAACTGGCAGTAGCCGCCCGGTTCCAGGTGCTCGGCGGCCGAGCGCACCAGGCTGCGGCAGAGGTCGTCCCCGGCCATGCCGCCGTCGCGGTAGGTGAACCGGCCGGCCGGCGAGATGACGAACGGCGGGTTGGAGACGATCAGGTCGAACTTCCGCTCCCCGACCGGCTCGAAGAGACTCCCGGTGAGCGCCTCGGTGTTCTCGAACCCGGACAGCGCCAGGGTCAGTTCGGTGAACCGCAGCGCGCGCGGGTTGAGGTCGGTGGCGGTGACGCTACGGGCGTGCCGGGCGGCGTGCAGCGCCTGCACGCCGGAGCCCGAACCGAGGTCCAGCGCGGCCCGGACGGGCCGGCGCACGGTGATGTTGGCGAGCGTCGTCGACGCCCCGCCGACCCCCAGCACCAGGTCCTTGCGGGTCACCCCGTGGGCAGTCTCGCCGGAGCCGATCCCGCCCGCGCCGCCCACCGCGCACCCCAGGTCGGAGACCACCCAGGCATCCGAACTGGGCAGCCCGGCGACCTCGTTGGCGTACGGCCGGACGTCCACCGTGGCGCGCACCAGATCGCCGTCCGGGCGCAGCCAGCCGTCCGCCAGGCAGTCCTCCACCGGCAGCGCGGCGGCCGCCGCCTTGTACGGCACCGGCTGCTGCAGCAGGAACAGCCGCACCAGCGTCTCCAGCGGGCTGCCGCCGCGCGTCGCACGCAGCGCCGGAACCGCCTCGCTACGGGCCAACGCCGCGTAGCCGGTGGGCCCCAGCAGGTCCAGGCACCCATCGGCGGTGAACGAGGCGGCCAGCAGCGCCTCGCGCAGCTTGGCCAGACGGGTCGGGTCGAGAACGGGGCTACTGATCACCCCGCCATTGTCCCCCGGCCCGCCCCGCCCCGGCTCCACCGGCCCGCACGGGCCCCACCGGCCCGCACGGGACGGGCGAGGGGCCGCCCCCGGCCGCCGGTCAGACTCCGGGGCGACGGGGGAACCACCACCTCGCCGCCCGGCCCCGGCCCCGGGTCCCGACCCTCACCGGGAGCGAGCGATCATCCGCACGCCCCCACCGCGGCCGAGGCGCCCCACCGGCCGAACCGGAAAGCCAGACGCCGACGCAGGGGTGGGGGCCGTTCGAGGGAACGGCCCCCACCCCTGCGCCTTCTTCCAAGGTCTCCCCGCCCGCGATCAGCTCGCGCTGGGTGCCGGGGTGGCCGGGGTCGTGGCCGGGGCCGCCGGAGTGGTGCCGGCGCCCGCCGAGGAGGTGGCCGACGGGCTCGCGGTGCCCGTCGCGCCCGGGGCGGGCGTGCCGCCGGGGGCACCGGCCGAGGCGGAGGCACCGGCGCTCGGGGTGCCGCTCGCGCCGCCGGCACCGGCCGGGGAAGCCCCGGGACTGCCGCTGGCACCGGCACTGCCGCTCGCACCGGCGCTCGGGGTGGCCTGGGTGGGCTTGCAGCCCTCCTGCTTGGCCATCGCCGCGCCCAGGTCGCCGCGCTGCAGCTTGGCCTGCGCCTGGGTGGACAGCGAGGACAGCCGCTGCAGCTGGTCGGCGACGCTGTGCAGCGCGTCCGCGAACTTCGCCTGGTCGTTGCTGGGCAGACCGTCCAGCTTCTTCTGGACGTCCAGGTAGCCGTCGGACGCCTTCTTCAGCTCGTCGACGGTGTCCTTCTGCAGCGTCGCACCGTTGTCCACCTTCGGCGCACCGGCGGCGTCGATGGCGGCGGCGATGTCCTGGTTGGTCTTGGCGAGTCGCCCGATGTCCGTCGAGAGCCGCTTCTGCAGGTCGGCCGGGGATTCGCCGGTCTTCACCTGGCCGGTGTCGGCGAGGGCGGTCTGCGCCTGGGCGATCGGGTCCTTGGCCGCGCCGCAGACGTTCGACGCCCAGGACTCCAGCTGCTTGCTGTTGTCGTCGCCGCCGCAGCCGACGGCTCCGAACGCGAGCAGCACGCCGAGGGCGGGTACGGCCAGCAGTCGCTTGTTCACCGGGAGAAGCCTTTCGGTTTCGGTCGTCTTCGGTCGTCGAACCTACACGGCCGTCACCGGGCGCCCGGTTCCCGGTTGCCCGCCTCCCGGATCGCCCCTGCCCGAACTCCCGCCCCCGGCACGCCCTCGAAGCACGCCCTCGGAGCATGCCCTCGCTGCTGCTCAGGCCCGCTCGACCCTGATCGGGTCGCCCGGCCGGACGGTGCGCAGCACCCCGGCGTCCTCGTCCAGCGCACCGAGGACATTGCAGGGACTGGCCAGTCG
This sequence comes from Kitasatospora sp. NPDC101108, assembly GCF_055584725.1. Classification (NCBI taxonomy): domain Bacteria; kingdom Bacillati; phylum Actinomycetota; class Actinomycetes; order Kitasatosporales; family Streptomycetaceae; genus Kitasatospora; species Kitasatospora sp. NPDC101108. The sequence goes on along the minus strand of NZ_JBVJLM010000014.1, from coordinate 114,290 downwards.
GCACTCGCCGTCGTGCGAGATCGGGGTCGGGCCGTACGGCAGCGCGAGGCTGTCGCCGTCGGTCCAGAACGCGACCGTGCCCGGCTCGACGACCTGCCGGGCACCGTCCTCGCGCGGCACGCTGACGGGCGTGCCGAAGTAGACCTCCTCGCCCCAGGTGCTGGCCGTCGCACTGATCGGCAGCTCGGCCCAGAGCGCCTCGGTGGTGGGGGTGGCCGCCAGCGTGGCGGTGGCCTGCCCGGCCGGCCACAGGATGCGAATCCGCATGTGCTTCCTCTTCCGCGACTGGTCCGATCGAGGATCGGACCCGGTCGTGCCGGAAGCAGCGAACCGCCAGGCTCAACAATTTGTCAACGAGTGCCCGGAGGGCGGAACGCCGGAATGCCCGGAGGGCAACGCCATGAAGAGAACGCCGCGGAGAGGACCTGCGCGAGAGGAATCGCTGCGAGACGGATCGCAGCGAGGGAGTCGCGGCGAGAGGAGTCCGGTACGCCCGGCAGACCGCGGTGTCAGACCGCGACGGAGGCGACCGAGACCGGCCAGCTCATCCGGATCACGCCGCCGTCGGCGCCGTTGCTGACCTCCAGGTCCTCGACCAGGCCGGAGATCACGGCGAGACCCAGGGTGTCCTCGTCCGGGTCGCCGCCCTCGGCGGCGCCGGGGGCCGGGACTGCGGCGGGGCCCGCCTCGTCCTCGACCTCGATGAGGAAACGCTTCTCCTGGTCGGTCAGGGCGACCCGCACCGTACCGCCGATACCACCGCGCTGGTGCAGACCCACCGCACGCGAGCACGCCTCACCGACCGCGAGGCGCACCTCGTCGAGCACCGACTCGTCGACCCCGGCCCGTCTGGCGACGGCCGCGGCGACCAGCCTGGCCGTCCGCACGTGCTCGGGAAGCGCGCTGAATCGAAGTTCGACGGTTGCCATCTCTCCCCCTCGGGGTGCTCCGACCGGGGCCGACGGTGCGGCCCCGCGGACCGGCACTCGACCGGCCCTGAGGCGTCCGGGGAGCACGGGGCCTCGCGGGCCCCTGCGCCCCGGACGCGTGGAACGGGCGGGCCGGCCGCGTGGACCGGCCCGGACGCGTCAGTCGGTCGCGGAGACCGCGTCGTCCACCGAGGTGTGGATCGGGAAGACCTTGGTCAGACCGGTGATCCGGAAGATCTTGAGAATGCGCTCCTGGTTGCACACCAGTCGCAGCGAGCCCTCGTGGGCACGCACCCGCTTCAGGCCACCAACCAGCACGCCCAGGCCGGTCGAGTCGAGGAAGTCAACGCCTTCCATGTCGACGACGAGGTGGTACTTGCCGTCGTTGACGAGCTCGACCAGCTGCTCCCGCAGCTTCGGGGCGGTGTACACATCGATCTCGCCGCCAACCTCGACGACCGTACGATCGCCGACTGCACGGGTCGACAGGGACAGGTCCACGGAACCTCCAGCACCTTGCCTTGCTACGTCATGTGCGATCCTCGGCCGGGCGGCCGCCACGCATGGTCGCGAGGCCAGGCGCGCCAAGCCAGAGCGTGGCAAGCCTCAGCGCTGCGACCCACGGCCGTACGGCCGTCACGGCCACATTCAACCACCTGCGACCATGCCCGCACGATGGCTTACGACGATTCTCCGTCACGCCGGTGACACACTGGGTCCTCATGCCGCCCCGACACAGCCTGCCCGAGGCACTGCTCACGACCCTGTCCACCGGTCGGGGGCGGGCCGACCGGCTCACCCATACGGAGCACCTTCCCGCCCGACCTGCACGTTATTCACCGTGGCCCGACTCGATCCGGCCGGAGATCGTCGCCGCGGCCCTGGACGTCGGAGTGGAACAGCCCTGGGCGCACCAGGCAGAAGCGATGAACCTGGCCAAAAGCGGCCAGACTGTGGTCATCGCCACAGGCACCGCCTCGGGCAAGTCGCTGGGCTATCTGGCGCCGGTACTCAGCGACCTGCTGGAGGGCACCGAGGCCCGCAACGGCCGCGGCGCCACCGCGCTCTACCTGGCCCCGACCAAGGCGCTGGCCGCCGACCAGCGCCGCCGCGCCGCCGAACTCGCCCCGCCGAGGGTCCGGGCCGCCCTGTACGACGGCGACACCCCGCCCGAGGAGCGCGAGTGGGTCCGCCAGTACGCCTCCTACGTGCTCACCAACCCGGACATGCTGCACCGGGGCATCCTTCCCGCGCACGCCCGCTGGTCCTCCTTCCTCAAGGCGCTGCGCTATGTGGTCGTCGACGAGTGCCACAGCTACCGGGGCGTGTTCGGCTCGCACGTCGCCCAGGTGCTGCGGCGGCTGCGCCGCATCTGCGCCCGTTACGGTTCGTCACCCGCCTTCCTGCTCGCCTCCGCCACCACCGCCGACCCGGCCGTGACGGCCCGGCGGTTGACCGGCCTGCCCGCCGTGGCCGTCACCGAGGACGCCTCACCGCGCGGGCCGATGGTCTTCGGCCTCTGGGAGCCGCCGCTGACCGAGAACGTCGGCGAGCACGGCGCCCCGGTGCGCCGCACCGCCACCGCCGAGGCCGCGTACCTGCTGACCGACCTGGTCGAACGGCAGACCCGGACCGTCGTGTTCGTCCGCTCCCGCCGCGCCGCCGAACTCGTCGCCCTGCAGGCCCAGGACCAGCTCGGCCGACCGCTCGCCGAGCGGGTGGCCGCCTACCGCGGCGGCTACCTCGCCGACGAACGCCGGGCCCTGGAACGCGACCTGCACTCCGGCCGACTGCTCGGGCTCGCCTCCACCTCCGCTCTCGAACTCGGCGTCGACATCTCCGGACTCGACGCCGTCCTGATGGCCGGCTACCCCGGCACCCGGGCCTCGCTCTGGCAGCAGGCGGGCCGGGCGGGCCGTGAGGCCCAGGGCGCGCTGGCCGTGCTGATCGCCCGGGACGACCCGCTGGACACCTACCTGGTGCACCACCCGGAGGCACTGTTCGCGACGCCCGTCGAGGCCACCGTGCTCGACCCCGACAACCCGCACGTGCTGGCCCCGCACCTGTGCGCGGCGGCGGCCGAACTACCGCTCACCGACGCCGACCTGGAGCTGTTCGGCCCCTCCACCGCACCGCTGCTGCCGGTGCTGGAACGGCGCGGCCTGCTGCGCCGGCGCGCCGACGGCTCCTGGTACTGGACCCGCCGGGAGCGCGCCGCCGACGCCGTCGACCTGCGCGGCAGCGGCGGCAGCCCGGTGCAGATCGTCGAGGCCGACACCGGCCGGCTGCTCGGCACGGTGGACGCCGCGGCCGCCCACACCACCGTGCACACCGGCGCCGTCCACCTCCACCAGGGCCGCACCTACCTGGTCCGGGAGCTGGACCTGGAGGACTCGGTCGCCCTGGTCGAGCCGGCCGACCCGCCGTACACGACGGCCGCCCGTGACATCACCTCCATCTCCGTCCTCGACACCGACACCACCGTCCGGTGGGGCGAGGGCCGGCTCAGCTTCGGTTCGGTGGAGGTGGTCAACCAGGTGGTCGGCTACCTCCGCAAGCGGATCTCCACCGGGGAGATCATGGGTGAGAGCAAGCTCGACCTCCCGCCCCGGACCCTGCGCACCCGCGCGGTCTGGTGGACCGTCACCGAGGAGCAACTGCTCGACGCGGACCTCCCGCTCGACCGGCTGCCCGGCGCCGCCCACGCCGCCGAGCACGCCTCGATCGGCCTGCTGCCGCTGTTCGCCACTTGCGACCGCTGGGACATCGGCGGCGTCTCGGTCCCGCTGCACCCCGACACCGGGCTACCCACGGTGTTCGTCTACGACGGCCACCCGGGCGGGGCCGGCTTCGCCGAACGCGGCTTCCAGCGGGCCGTCCCGTGGCTGACCGCCACCCGCGCCGCGATCGCCTCCTGCGAGTGCGAGCGCGGCTGCCCGTCCTGCGTCCAGTCGCCCAAGTGCGGCAACGGAAACGACCCACTGGACAAGGCGGCAGCCGTCCGGCTGCTGGACGTCCTGCTGGCCGGGGCGCCGGGGCCCGACGCCGCGGCAGGCCCGGACGGTGGAGCGCCGGCCGCTTCATGACACCACCGCCGCACCGCCCGGGCTGCTCCGGACGCCGTCGGTAGCAGCACTGGCGCTGGTGCCGGTGCTGGTGCCGACGCCGGCATTGAGACCGACGCCGGGACTGGCGCTGGCACTGGGATTGGCGCTGGCACTGGGACTGGCGCCGGCGCCGGCCTCGGCGTCGGCCGCGGTGACCGGAGCCCGAACCGGTCCGGCCCGGGCCCTCGCCCGCGCCGGACCGACCGGCAGCCGCAGCGGGAGCCCGCCGACCGGCACCTCGGCCACCACCTCGACGGCGTCCGCCGACCGGTCCACCGCGCAGGACGCCAGAGCGGCGCCCTGCGTCGCGGCGATACTGGCGGCCCGACTACAGCCCCCGTCCGGGTCCAGCAGCAACCGGTCCGCTGCCGCGAGGGCCGCCAGGTCGGCGGCCGACTCGGCCCGGTGCCGGGCGGCCACCACCGCACCGACCGCGATCGTCGCGGTGAAGGCCACCGTGCCCAGCATCGCCAGGGCCAGCAGCCAGACCGTCGCCGAGCCCGCGTCCGACCCGTACCCGCGCCGGCCGGCGGCAGCGGCCCGAGCAGTACGGACCCGCCCCAGCCGCTCCGCCGCGTGCCAGGGGCCGGTCAGGCGGGCCACGGGCCTCCACCTCCCTCCGTGGTGCCCAGTACGTCCTCCCTGGCGGCCACGGCCATCGCGCCGACCCGCACCGCGAGCAGACCGCCCAGCCGGCCTGGCGCCGCGCACGGGGCGTCCACGTCGACCCGCACCGTGTCCGCCGCGACCGCCAACCGCACCCGTGCTCCCGGCGGGGCCGCCGCGCGGGCGAGTTCGACGGCGTCCGCCTCGCCGCGCGCGGCCGCCCTGGCACCGATCCGGGCCGCGTCCACGCAGGTGATCTGCGCGGCCGCCGCGAGCACGCCCCAGATCAGCATCGCCGCGAGCAGGACGAGCGCCGGCAGGACCACCGCCGTCTCCGCCGTGACGAAGCCACCGTCCCCGCGCCGCAGCGGCCGCCGGGCTGGGCGCCGCACCGCCTGGCGTCGTACCGCCGCCGAGCTCCCGCAACTCCCGCCGGCCGCCCGGAGGGCGGGCGCGGCACGAGGCACCGGCCTGCCCGTACGTCTACGTCGCATGGAGTGCCCGTTCCAGCATCTCGGTCAGCGCTCCGGTGATGGCCGTACTGGTCACCACCTTGTAGAGCCCGGCCGCGAGGGCACACGCGCCCAGCGTCCCCACTGCGTATTCGGCGGTGGTCATTCCGGCGTCCGACCGGCCCCGGGACCGGAGCGCCCGGCGTACCCGGCCGTCGGCACCGCGACCCCTCCGTCGCCACACCCCGAGCAGCTGCCGGAGCGGCTGCCCGGCCCCGGCCTTGATCATCAGCACTGCAGCCATCATTACTCTCCTGTCTGGAATCTTCTTCCGGTTCGTTCCGGTCTTCCCGTGGCTCCGGCGGCTCCGGTGATCCGGGAGCCGACGTGCACTCACATGGCCTGGGCGAAACGGCTGGTGAGGCCGATCACCACCGGCACCACCCCGATCAGTACGAAGGCCGGGAGGAAGCACAGCCCGAGTGGAGCGGTGGCGAGCACCGCCGCCCGGCGGACCCGGGTATGGGCCGCCCTGGCGGCCGCCGTTCGCTGCGCCTGGGCCAACCCGATCAGTGGATCGGCCGCGGGAGCCCCGCCGAGGCTCGTCCGGACCAGGCAACGCGCCAGCGGAGCCAGTGCCGGGTGCTGTTCGCCCAGCCTGGTCCAGCAGAGCTCCGGCGGTGCACCCAGAGCCAGTTCGGCCCCGATCGCGACCAGCCTGGGCCCCAGCGGTGCGCCCACACTTCGGCCCACCGCCGAGACCGCCACCGAGGGCAACGCCGCCGATCCGAGGCAGGCCGCCAACAGTTCCGCACCCAGCGGGAGTTGCCTGGTCAGCAGCTCCTCCTCCAGCGCCGCCCGGCGATCCGTCGGCGACCGGGCCCGGGCCGACCACCGATGGACGCCCGCCGCTGCCAGCACCCCGGCCGCAGCGCCGACGACACCCCCGACCAGCACCGCCACCGCCAGCCCCGCGCCAACTGCCGAGAGCAATCGCCGCCATGCCCCAACGCCCGGGCTCCTCAAGCGCGTTCTCCGTCGCACCTCTTCACGTTCGGACGCCCAGGCGAACGTCCGCCGCTCGGCGGTGCGCCGCACCGATTCCACCGCCATGGCCGCCGAGGTCGCCACCGCCGCGACCAGGGGCCCGGCCGCCAGCCATCCGAGGCCCCGCATCACGCCATCCCCGCCCCGGCACCGAATGCCGTCCGCGCCCGTGGCCGCGCCCGCGCCCGCAGGAGTCCTCGACGCCCATCACCGCCGCCGCCCGGCCCCTCAGCGCTTCGCGGGGCCTCCAGGGCGCCCCGGGCCGCCACCCGGACGATGCGGGCCGTCCAGAGCACCCCCAGCCCCTCCAGGACCGCCCCCGCCGCGAGGCAGCCCAGCCCTGCCGAGGTGTGCAGCAGGACCTCCAGCGGGCGGGCCCCGAGTCCGCTGCCCAGGAGCAGACCCGCGCCCGGCAGGGCGGCCAGGACCGCGATCGTCGTCCGCGGCCCGGCCAGTTCCCCGGCGATCTCCTCCGCCAGGGCCCGCTCGCCGCGCAGCGCCTCCGCGACCCGGTCCAGCGCCGCGGCCAGCCCCGATCCGCCGTCGGAGGCGACGCGCCAGCAGGCCGCGATCGCCGCCGCCCCGCTGCCGCCGGGCAGTTCCGCCAGGAGGTGGAGCGCGGCGGGAACGTCCCCGCCGTAGCGGCCCGCCGCCAGCCGGGCCACCGGTTCGGCGCCCAGCCGGCGCAGTCCGTCCGGCTCCGCGGCGAGCCGCACGGTGACCAGGTGCAGCGCCTGCTCCGGGGTCGCGCCGCTGCGCAACTCGCCCGCCAACGCGGCGCATAGCTCCACCACCGCCGCGGCCCGCTGCCCGGCCTCCACGACCAGGCGCCGCCGCAGCCGCCACCGCCGCACCGGCAGGAAGGCCAGTACGGCCGCGAGCACCGGCACCGGCGAGGCGGTGGCCAGCCCGAAGGCCAAGCCCACCGGCAGGAGCAGCAGTTCGGGCACCAGCAGCCCCGGGAGCCGAGCCCGCTCCCAGCGCGCCGCCTGCGGCTCCGGCCCGCAGGCCGGAGGCCCACTGCCCGCCAGCACCAGCCTGGAGCGACGCCCACCCGGCAACTGATCCTGGACGGCACGCCACCCGGCGACAGCCAGCAGGCAGAGCACCGCCGCCCAGCACAAGGCAACCTGACTCTGCGCCATGTCCCTCACCTCCATGTCATCGCCCCTTCCGGCCGCACGAGCCGAGCAGCACCACAGCGACCGTCGCGCACGCGGCCAGCAACAGCACGAAACCGATCTCGACCAACCGCAGCTGCCGTTCCGCCTGAGCCGCCGACGCCGTCGACACCGACGTGACCAGCACCGACACCTCCGCCACCGCCGCCGCACTCATGGCGCCACCGCCCCGAGCACCACCCCGCGCGCCGCCAGGAGCCTGACCAGCCGCTCCCAGCCCGCCCCGGGCACCAGGCCGCCCGTCGCGGGGAACTCCACCGCCGGAGTGGTCACGGCCAGCCCGTCACGGTCCCCGGTCAGGGTGTGGATCTCCGCCACCCGGCGGCGCCCCGAGCCCGGGTCCCGGACCAGGTGCACCACCACGTCCAGCGCGGCGCGCAGTTGGCTGTGCAGCGCCGGCCGGTCGAGCCCGGCGAGCGAGCCCAGCGCCTCCAGCCGGACCGGCACGTCCGACGCGGTGTTCGCATGGACGGTCCCGGAGCCGCCTTCGTGCCCGGTGTTGAGCGCGGCCAGCAGGTCCGACACCTCGGCCCCGCGCACCTCGCCGATCACCAGCCGGTCCGGCCGCATCCGCAGCGCCTGCCGGACGAGGTCCCGCAGGGTGAACTCGCCCAGCCCCTCCTGGTTCGGCGGTCGGCTCTGCAGCCGGACCACGTGCGGGTGGGCCGGCCGCAGCTCGGCGGAGTCCTCGGCGACCACGATCCGTTCGTCCGGCCCGACCAGGCCGAGCAACGCCGCGAGCAGCGTGGTCTTGCCCGACCCCGTCCCACCGGAGACCAGCAGCGACAGCCGCGCCCGCACGATGCCGGCCAGCAGTTCGGCGCCCTCCGGCGGCAGCGCCCCGCCCGCAGTCAACTCGTCGAGCGTGAACGGCCGGGGCCGGCACACCCGCAGCGAGATGTGCGTGCAGCCGGCCGCGATAGGCGGCAGCACCGCGTGCAGCCGGGTGCCGTCCGGCAGCCGGGCGTCCACCCAGGGCCGGGCGTCGTCCAGCCGCCGTCCGGCCGCGGTGGCCAGCCGGTGGGCCAGCCGCCGTACCGCCTCGGCGTCGGCGAACCGGATCCCGGTGGCTCGGTGCAGGCCGCCGCCACGGTCGACCCACACCTCCTCCGGACCGTTCACCAGCACGTCCGTGACGTCCGGAGCCGACAACAGCCGCTCCAGCGGGCCCGCACCCACCAGTTCGGCGCGCAACGAGCGCACGGTGTCCAGCACCTCGTCCCCGCCGAGCGGCGGCCGGGTGGCCCGCAGGACGGCCGCGACCGACCCCGCCGTCGGGGCGGCCCCCGACTCGGCGAGCCGCAGCCGCACCGCGTCCACCAGCTCCGCAGTCCGTTCCTCGCGGGCCGTCCGGCCGTACGGGCAGGGCCCGTGTTCGGCCGACGGCGGCCCACCGGGCGGCGGCACACTCCTGAGCGGCGCGCCACTGAGCGGCACACTCCTGAGCGGCCGGTGCTCCCGCACACCGTCGCCCGGGCCCGGGGCACCGCTCCGAAGACCTGTTCTGCGCAGACGGACCATCAGTACACACCTCCTCCGACCGCCGACACCGGCGGCAGCACTTCGTTCAGGAAGGTCGCGCAGAAGCGCGCGAGCGGGCCGCCGTCCCTCATGCCGGGCGGGACGCCCTTCTCGACGTCCTCGGCCAGGCCCGGCTCCGGTTCCAACTCCCCGGCCAGCTCCATCCGCAGCCCACGGGCGATCCGGTGCGCGGGGAGCCCGCCGACCCGCATCGGCCGGACCACGGCCCGGACGTCCCCGAGCCGCATCCGGACCGCCGCCGCGACCCGATCGGCGGCCGCCACCGCGCGCAGTTCGGCCGGGACCACCAGCAGGGCCAGGTCGCACTGCTGCAGCGCCTGCCCGGCGGCCGCGTCGAGATGGCGGGGCACGTCGACCACCACCAGCCCGCCGCGCCGCCGGGAGGCGGCCAGCACGCTGCGCATGGCCTCGGGGGGCACCGTCAGGGTGTCGCCGCGGTCCCAGGACAGGCAGGACAGCGCGGAGAGCCGTTTGAGGGCCGGCAGCGCCCGGGCCAGCTCGGCTCCGCTGACCCGCCCGCGCGCACCGGCCAGGTCGGGCCAGCGCAGCCCGCGCGCCGTCTCCCCGCCGAGCAGGACGTCCAGGCCCCCGCCCAGCGGATCACCGTCGAGCAGCATCGTCCGCCGCCCGGTCCGCGCGGCCGTGACCGCGAGGGCGCAGGCCAGCGTCGAGGCCCCGGCACCGCCCCGGCCGCCGAGTACGGCGACGGTGACCGCCGGCGAGCCGACGCCCTCGGCCGCGTCCGCGATCCGGTCCAGCAGCCAGGCCTCGGCGTCGGGCAGGAACAGCACGTGCTCGGCGCCCAGTTGGACGGCTCTGACCCACACCCCGGGATCGTCGAGGTCCAGCCCGAGCAACAGCACCCCGGTGCGCCTGCCCAGCCCGGCGCAGCGCTCGGCCTGGTCGTCCCCGACCAGGACCAGCGGGGCGGCCTCCCAGAGCTCGCGCGGCGGCGACGTACCCCTGATCAGCCTGGGCTCGGTGCCGGCCGCCGCGCAGAGCCGCAGCAGGTGCTCGGCCAGGCCCTCGTCCTCGGTGACGACGAGCGGCCCGGCGGGCGCGGGGCCTTCGGTGGTGACGTGGTCGGCGATCGGCGTCGACATGGTGCTCTCCCCTCTGCGCCGCGGGCCACCGGGGCGGCCACGACGCACGTCGGACGGTTCCGACGGACGGCCGCCGAGCGGACCTCTCGAAGAAGGGGGATGAGGCCCTGCCCGGCGACCGCCGCCGACCATCACGGTGGGGGGGAGATCACGATTCCGTCATCCACGTTCCGATTGCCTGTGGATAACTCGGGGGCTGTGGACGAAAACGTTCACCCGGGCGGGGGGCTATTCGGCGAAGAATTGACGAAAGGGGGTCACGGAGATGAACAGGTCTCCGTCTGCCTCGGCCCGGCCGCCTCACCGACACCCGCGCGGCCGCTTCCTCCGCACCCCGCCGGAGCGGCCTCCGGGCCGGATCGGAACCGCACCGCGCCCGAGGCGCCCGCATGAGCAAACGGCGACGCAGAGTGACGAAAGGTGGTGAACGGACGGAGCTGTCGACAAGCCCCGCACCCCGACGACGAGGCTTCGCGGAAGCTGCCACGACGGGCTTCAAGCCCTGAAAATGGCCCCGGACGTGCGACGACCCCCGCCGGGGGGGAGAGCGGGGGTCGTCTATCCACAGCCCGACTCGGGGGGGAGGAGCCGGACCGGGTTAGCACGGTCGCGAACGATCCGTGACTTCCATGGTGTACCCGAGCGGCCAGAAACACAAACCCGCACGCCCACGAGTACACCGAATGGCGGGGTGTTTTCTGGCTCCCTCTATCCTCGGTTCCCGTGGACACCACCGAGAACGCCGACGACCACGCCGACGAGTCCCAGGGCGGCCCCACCGGGCCCGACGAACCGACCTCGCCCGCCCGTCCCCGGCCGACCGGGCCGCGCACGGCCGCCTTCTTCGACCTCGACAAGACCATCATCGCCAAGTCGAGCGCACTGGCCTTCAGCCGCCCCTTCTACCAGGGCGGCCTGATCAACCGTCGGGCCGTACTGCGCAGTGCGTACGCCCAGTTCGTCTTCCTGGTCGGCGGCGCGGACCACGACCAGATGGAGAAGATGCGCGAGTACCTCTCCGCGCTCACCCGTGGCTGGAACGTCCAGCAGGTCCGCGAGATCGTCGCCGAGACCCTGCACAACCTGATCGACCCGATCATCTACGACGAAGCCGCCTCACTGATCGAACAGCACCACGCGGCCGGTCGGGACGTGGTGATCGTCAGCAGCTCCGGCTCCGAGGTGGTCGAGCCGATCGGCGCGCTGCTCGGCGCGGACCACGTGATCGCGACCCGGCTCAAGGTCGAGGACGGCTGCTACACCGGCGAGATCGAGTACTACGCCTACGCCGAGAACAAGGCCGCCGCCATCCGGGAGTTGGCCGGGGCGGAGGGCTACGACCTGGCCGAGTCCTACGCCTACAGCGACTCCTCGACCGACCTGCCGCTGCTGGAGGCGGTCGGCCACCCCTCGGCCGTCAACCCCGACCGCGCGCTGCGCAAGGAGGCGCAGGCCCGGGAGTGGCCGGTGCTGGTCTTCGACCGGCCGGTGCAACTGCGACGGCGGCTGCCCGAGTTCTCCGCGCCGAGCGGCTCGGTGCTGACCGCGGTGGCGATCGGGACGGCCGCGGTGACCGCCGGGGTCATCTGGTACCTGGCGCGTCGGCGCCGGCCCACCGTCCGGGGCTCCTGACGGAAGCCGTGATCAAGCACGAAAGCCGCTGAAACGGGCAATCGGCACAGACTTCTCGTTTCGGGTTCCCCTTTCGGCCGAAACGCGATACAAATGAAGCACGGCCCGCGAGACCCGGTCAGGACCGAAGAGGTCAAACCGACAACGCAGTTCAGGCCCCACGGACCGCACGTACAGATATCCGAGCACCCACATGCAGCCGACCCGCTGTCGGGCCGCCGGACCAGACGAACGGGCAGGATCCCCGTCTGATCGGCACTTCCGGTGCATGCTTGGTCACCCGGTATCTGCACCAGCGGCGGCACCCAGCAGGATCAGGTGCCGCCGCATCTTCGTGTTCGCGGGGTCGACGATGCCCGCGGCACCCGCCGGCCGGCAGCGCCCACCAGGCCCGCAGCCCCGTCGGGGCGAGGAGGCTCGGCCCGCTCAGGCCATGCCGCGCTGCATCGCCTCGCAGACCGCCGTGCTCTCGCGCACGCCGAGCCGCAGCGCCCTCCCGCAGTGCCCGATCCAGGCCGCCATCCCCCCGGGCGTGCCCGCCAGGTAGCCGGCCAGGGCGCGACGGTAGGCGTCGGTGCCCAGCTCCGCCAGGCCGACCTCGGCGGGGCAGATCGCCTTCGGGTCGAGGCCCTCGGCGATCAGCACGATCCGCTGGGCGGCCCGCGCGATCAGCCCGTTGTGGGCGCTGAACGGTCGCAGGGCCAGCAGCTCGCCGTGCACCACCGCGGCGACCACCAGGGCGGGTGTGCCCACCCCGTGGCCCTCCGCGCGGGCCACCAGCAGCCGGGAGAGCTGGTCCAGCCGGGCCGCGACCTCCTCCGCGCCCGGGGCGGGCGGCAGCACCGGCAGCGGCCCCGTCGCGGCCTCGACCTCGACGCTCTCCACCGGCTTGAGCTCCAGCGGGAACAGTTCCTCGGCGTGCTCCCCCGCCCGGCGCGGCCGACCGGCGGACGGGTCGGCGTCGCCGACCGCGAGCAGGTGCAGCCGGGCCAGCACCTGCAGCGGCGAGTGCCGCCAGACGCTGAGCAGCTGCCCCGCCTCGGCGGCGATCCGCAGGGCCGCGCCGACCGTGCGGGCCTCGGCGTCCAGACTGAAGTCGGTACGGCGCCGGACCTCCTCCAGCGGCCAGTCGGCCCCGGCCACGGCCGCCGACGCGCGGGCGCCGCGCAGCGCGGACTCGGAGGTGACCTCGGCCGCGCGGCGGCGCATCACCCGGTGGCCGTAAAGCCGGTCGACGGCCTTGCGCACCTCGGCCACGGCGTCGGGCACCCCGGGGAGCTGGGCCAGCGGGGCGAGGGGATCTGTTCCAGTGCTCACCTACCCGAGAGTAATGAACAGCCCGCCCCTCCCGGAACAGCAACCCCGCATCACCCGTTCGAGGCAATCCTCACTTCCCTCCCCCGGCGGCGCGCAAACCCCCGCTAGCATGGCCACTATCGGAGACGATAACGATTTCCAATTACGGGTGCCCCCACACGCACCCCTGAGCACGCGGCCCGCCCCCAGGGCCCAGAGCGAGAGCCGGAGCCCCAGATGAAGATCGCCTTCGTCGGCAAGGGCGGCAGCGGGAAGACCACGCTGTCCGCACTGTTCATCCGCCACCTGGCCGCCATCGGCCGGCCGGTCATCGCCGTCGACGCCGACATCAACCAACACCTGGGCCCGGCCCTCGGCCTGACCGACGCCCAGGCGGCCGAACTGCCCCCGCTCGGCGGGCACCTGCCGGAGATCAAGGAGTACCTGCGCGGCAGCAATCCGCTGATCCGCTCGGCCGACGAGATGATCAAGACCACGCCGCCCGGCCGCGGTTCGCGCCTGCTGCGGATCGTCGAGGAGAACCCGGTCTACGCCGCCTGCGCCCGCCCGATCGCGCTGGACGAGGGCTCGGTCCGGCTGCTGGCCACCGGCGCGTTCACCGAGGAGGACCTCGGGGTGGCCTGCTACCACTCCAAGGTCGGCGCGGTGGAGCTGCTGCTCAACCACCTGCTGGACGGCCCGGACGAGTACTTCGTCACCGACATGACGGCCGGTTCGGACTCCTTCGCCTCCGGCCTCTTCACCCGCTTCGACCTCACCTTCCTGGTGGCCGAACCGACCCGCAAGGGCGTCTCGGTCTACCGCCAGTACAAGGACTACGCGCGGGACTTCGGCGTCCAGCTGCGGGTGATCGGCAACAAGGTGCAGGGCCCGGACGACCTGGCGTTCCTGCGCCGCGAGGTCGGCGAGGACCTGTTCACCACCTTCGGGCAGTCGGACTGGGTGCGCCGGCTGGAGCAGGGCGCCGAGCCTCCGCTGAAGTCCCTGGAGCCGGCCAACCGGGCCGTGCTGGAGGAACTGCGGACCGAGGCCGAGGCGGCGTACGGGCTGCGCGACGCGCGCCGCTACACCGAGCAGGCCGTGCTCTTCCACCGGCGCAACGCGGAGAGCTGGGCCAACGCCAAGGTCGGCATCGACCTCGCGAGCCAGGTGGACGAGGGCTTCGTGCTCGGTGGGTTCCCGAGCGAGTTCGCGACCGACGGCGCGTCGGCCGCCCCGGCGGGCGCCACCGCCTGATCCCGCGCGCGAAGACGCGGGCCGCCGTACGGACGGGCCGCGGGCTCCCCTCCACCCAGGGGAGCCCGCGGCCCGTCCGCCGTGTCGGCGCCGCACGGCCGCTCACCAGCGAATTCCCGTCGCTTCGAGCTCCACCCAATGGAGTGAACCGGCGATTTTCCGCTTCCCTCCGCGAACGACGCTGTGCAAAGCTTTCATTACCCTCGGTTTACCGAGCCTTGACGGCCCGCCCCCACGGCCCTCGGCGAGACATCCCGCATCTCGCCCAGGCCCTCGGCGGGTCAGATGGTCGACGCCGGCCGGTGACACCCGCACTCCCCCGCCGCGCCCACGCCATCCCGCCACACCGTCGCGACCCACGACAGCCGATCCGCCCCGGAGCCCGACCCCGGGCTCACCACCGGACCTGACTGCGTTCGTTCCCCCGGACAGACGGGAAGACCATGACCCTCGACATCTCCAGTGCCCCCATCGCCTCCGACACCACCGACCACGCGCCACCGGCCCCCGGCCCCCGGATCCGCTGGGCCCACGACCTCTCCGCCTCCCTGGTGGTCTTCCTGATCGCCGTGCCGTTCTCCCTCGGCATCGCGCTCGCCACCGGCGCCCCGCTCACCGCCGGACTGGCAGCCGCGGCCGTGGGCGGCATCGTGGTCGGACTGTCCGGCGGCACCCCGCTGATGGTCAGCGGCCCCTCCGCCGCGCTGACCGTGATCACCGCCGGGCTGATCGCCCAGTACGGCTGGCGGGCCACCTGCGCAGTCACCGTCGCCGCGGGGCTGCTCCAACTGCTGCTCGGAGCACGCCGGGTGGCCCGAACGGCACTCGCCGTCTCGCCCGCGATCGTGCACGGCATGCTGGCCGGGGTCGGGCTCACCATCGCCATCGCGCAGCTGCACGTCGTCCTCGGCGGCTCCCCGCAGAGCTCGGCGATCGCCAACATCCTGGCGCTGCCGGGGCAGTTGGCCGGTCCGCACCCACCGGCGATGCTGGCCGGCACGGTGACCGTGGTCGTGCTGCTCGGCTGGCCCCGGCTCGACCGACTCCCCGGCCGCGCGGGCGAGTTCGGCGCCCGACTGACCAAGGTGCCCGGCCCGCTGGCTGCCGTGGCCGCCGCCACCGCACTCGCCCTCGCCCTGGACCTGCGGCTCGCCCACATCGAACTGCCCGCCTGGCAACCGCAGTCGCTCGTGCCCGCACTGCCGCACGGTTCGCTCGCCGGAGTGCTCGCCGCCGTCCTCACCGTCACGGCCGTCGCGAGCGTGGAGTCGCTGCTGTCCGCCGTGGCGGTGGACCGGATGTCCCAGCGCACCGGTGACCTCGACCGCGAGCTTCGCGGACAGGGCCTCGCCAACCTGGTCAGCGGGCTGGTCGGCGGACTGCCGATCGCCGGCGGCGCCGTGCGCAGCACCGCCAACGTGCGGGCCGGCGGGCGGACCAGGTGGGCCTCGGTGCTGCACGGCGTCTGGGTGCTCGTGGCCGCGCTGGCACTGACCGGCGGGCTGCGCCGGATCCCGCTGGCCGCCCTGGCCGCGCTGGTACTGGTGGTCGGGCTGCAGATGGTGAGCTTCGCGCACATCCGCAACGTGCACCGGCACCGCGAGTTCCCGGTCTACCTGATCACCATGCTCGCCGTGGTCGCCTCCGGTGTGCTGTGGGGCGTCGGCCTCGGCGCCGCCACCGCCGTCCTGCTCGCGCTCTACCGGCTGACCCGCGCCCATGTGGACGTCGAGACCGGCCCCGACGGCTCGGTCACCGTCCAGACCCACGGGCCGCTCACCTTCACCGCCGTTCCCCGGCTGAGCCGGGTGCTGGCCGGGATCCCCGTGTCCGCCGAGGTCACCGTGGTGCACGACGGCTCCTTCCTGGACCACGCCGCGTACGAGACGCTGCACGACTGGCGGACGAACCACCAGGCCGCGGGCGGTCGGGCAGCGCTGGTGACGCGGCGCCAGGACGACGAGGTGCTCGACCCCGACGGCACGGTCCGTACCGGCAGTTCACCGGGCCCGCACCGCTGCCGGGCCTGGACGCCCTGGGTCGGCCACCACTGCATCGAGCAGCAGGAGGACCCGCACGGCCGGCTGCTGGACGGCGTCCGGGTGTTCCAGCAGCACACCGCTCCGCTGATCAGGCCCGAACTCGCCCGGCTGGCCCGGGAGGGGCAGACACCCTCCCAGCTCTTCCTGACCTGCTCCGACTCCCGGATGGTGACCAGCATGATCACCAACAGCGGGCCGGGCGACCTGTTCGCCGTCCGGAACGTGGGCAACCTGGTGCCGGCCCCGTTCGAGCCCGGCGCGGCCGACGACTCGGTGGCCGCCGCCGTGCAGTACGCGGTCGAGGTCCTGGAGGTGCGCTCGATCACGGTCTGCGGCCACTCCGGCTGCGGCGCGATGAAGGCCCTGCTGGAGGGTGTGCACGAGCGCAGCGGATCGCCCACCCCGCTGACCCGCTGGCTGCGCAACGGCCGCGGCTCGCTGGACCGGCTGCGACGGGTCCCGGCCGAGTTCGCCGACCGGCCGGTGGTGGACCTCGTGGAGCAGCTCTGCATCACCAACGTGGTGCAGCAGCTGGACCAGCTGATGGCGAATCCGGCGGTGGAGCGCCGGGTCGAGGAGGGCAGCCTGCGGCTGGTCGGGATGTACTTCGACTTCGCCACCGCCCAGGCCTACGTCCTCGACCGCGCCGCCGGGACGTTCAGTCCGGTCGAGGCCCGCGCCGAAGCCCCCACCGGAGCCTGCGCCGGTGCCCGGCCGGACGCGCGAGCCGACGGGGAGTCGGCCGAACGGGTGAGAAAGGACGGCCGGGTTCCGGCCGACGGAAGCGAGGAGGGCCCCCAGCTGGCCGCCTGAGAGCCGGGCCCGTGTCCCCGCCGGGCGGGCCGGGGCACGGGCCCACCGGCCGCCGTGCGGTCCACCGCCCCGCGCGGCGGACCGCGCGGCCGGTCGTTCGATCTTCGGTCATAGGTCTACACCAATTACAGGGAGCCTCTTGTCAACTGACCCGTTCGCCTGGTGAGCTTGTGCGCTGGGACACACGGGACAATCCCCACGCACGGGATCGCCCGAGATCATGACTCGATGAGGAGTGCGCGTTGAGCAACGAGAGCCTGGCCAACCTGCTCAAGGAGGAGCGGCGTTTCGCCCCGCCGACAGAGCTCGCCGCGGCCGCCAACGTCACCGCTGACGCGTACGCCCAGGCCTCCGAGGACCGGCTGGGCTTCTGGGCCGAGCAGGCCCGCCGCCTCAGCTGGGCCGTCGAGCCGACCGAGACGCTCGACTGGTCCAACCCGCCCTTCGCCAAGTGGTTCGCCGACGGCAAGCTCAACGTGGCCTACAACTGCGTGGACCGCCACGTCGAGAACGGCCTCGGCGACCGGGTCGCCATCCACTTCGAGGGCGAGCCCGGCGACAGCCGTTCGATCACCTACGCCCAGCTCAAGGACGAGGTCTCGCAGGCCGCCAACGCGCTGCTGGAACTCGGCGTCCGCAAGGGCGACCGGGTGGCGGTCTACCTGCCGATGATCGCCGAGGCGGTCGTCGCGATGCTCGCCTGTGCCCGGATCGGTGCCACCCACTCGGTGGTCTTCGGCGGCTTCTCCGCCGACGCCGTCGCCTCCCGCATCCAGGACGCCCAGGCCAAGCTCGTCATCACCGCCGACGGCGGCTACCGGCGCGGCAAGCCCTCCGCCCTCAAGCCGGCCATCGACGAGGCGCTCACCAAGGTCGAAGGCGTCGAGCACGTCCTGGTGATCCGCCGCACCGAGCAGGAGATCCCCTGGACCGAAGGCCGCGACGTCTCGTGGCACGAGATCACCGCGCGCCAGTCCACCGAGCACACCCCCGAGGCGCACGAGGCCGAGCACCCGCTGTTCATCCTCTACACCTCGGGCACCACCGGTAAGCCCAAGGGGATCCTGCACACCTCCGGCGGCTACCTCACCCAGGCCAGCTACACCCACCACGCGGTCTTCGACCTCAAGCCGGAGACCGACGTCTACTGGTGCACCGCCGACATCGGGTGGGTCACCGGCCACTCGTACATCGTCTACGGCCCGCTCTCCAACGGCGCCACCCAGGTCATCTACGAGGGCACCCCGGACACCCCGCACCAGGGCCGGTTCTGGGAGATCGTCCAGAAGTACGGCGTGACGATCCTCTACACCGCGCCGACCGCGATCCGCACCTTCATGAAGTGGGGCGACGACATCCCCGCGAAGTTCGACCTGTCCTCGCTGCGGGTGCTGGGCAGCGTCGGCGAGCCGATCAACCCCGAGGCCTGGGTCTGGTACCGCGAGCACATCGGCGGCGGCAAGTGCCCGATCGTGGACACCTGGTGGCAGACCGAGACCGGCGCCATCATGATCAGCCCGCTGCCGGGCGTCACCGAGACCAAGCCGGGCTCGGCCCAGCGCGCCCTGCCGGGCATCGCGGCCACCGTGGTGGACGACGAGGCCAACGAGGTCCCGAACGGCTCCGGCGGCTACCTGGTGCTCACCGAGCCGTGGCCGTCCATGCTCCGCACCATCTGGGGCGACGACCAACGCTACATCGACACCTACTGGTCGCGCTTCCAGGGCCGCTACTTCGCCGGTGACGGTGCCAAGAAGGACGAGGACGGCGACATCTGGCTGCTCGGCCGGGTGGACGACGTCATGCTGGTCTCGGGCCACAACATCTCCACCACCGAGGTCGAGTCGGCCCTGGTCGGCCACCCGTCCGTGGCCGAGTCCGCGGTGGTCGGCGCCGCCGACGTCACCACCGGCCAGGCCATCGTCGCCTTCGTGATCCTGCGCGGCGGCGTCACCGAGAGCCCCGAGCTGGTCGAGGAGCTGCGGGCGCACGTCGGCCGCACGCTCGGCCCGATCGCCAAGCCGAAGCAGATCAAGGTGGTCGGCGAGCTGCCGAAGACCCGCTCCGGAAAGATCATGCGCCGCCTGCTGCGGGACATCGCGGAGGGCCGCGAGGTCGGTGACACCACCACGCTCGCCGACAGCACGGTGATGAGCCAGATCCAGGCCCAGCTGCCGCCGAACGGCAGCAACGGCTGAGTGCGGCGCTGACGGCGGAGCGCGCAGCGGGCGCGACGCGCTGAAGCTGCGGCGGGGCCTCGGGTGGTGTTCCCACCGCCCGGGGCCCCGTCGTCGTGCCCGCGGAGAAGGGCACGCCATCGCGTCCGCCGTGCCCGCCGCCCGCCGCCCCACCTGCACCCCCGCACGGCCGGTAGCGCCCGCCGACGGCTCGTACGGCGTGTCGGCGGCGGTCCGCAGCCGAGAAGGAAGGGGTGCGCCCGGGTGCCCGGCGTTCCCCGGACGGAGGTCTGCGGCAGCGCCCTGAGCAGGTGCGCCGGGCCGGAGGTGGCGTACGGACGGTTGATCCGGCGGGGGCCGCCATCGGCAGCAGCCCGATACCGGCCGGGGCGGTCGGCGTGGCCCGGCGGGCGACCGTCCGCTCGTCGCCGCGGATCACCGCGCGCCTGCCCCGACCAGTCCGGGGCTGCGACCGGCGAGGGGAGGCGTTCGCCCGGATGCGCTCGGCCCGGTCGTTCGGGTGCCGGTCCGCTGTTCCCTGGGGGTGCAGAACCGGCCTGAAGGGCTTAAGTCCTTTAACAGGACAATCCCGATGTCACCCGAAAGTCTCGTTAGACTGCTAAGGACGCATCAAGATCCTTGAGCAGGAGTCGCGGGCGTCACAGGGCGCGCCGGGAAGTCTGGTCGGCAACTGCACCACCCGTGCATCCGTTGCCGCTCCCCGCCCCAGGAGGTCCCGCGTGACCGACCAGCCGCCCGTCCACGAGCCGACGACCCGCCGCCGGCAGTTCCTCGGCCGGCTGTCACTGCCCGAGCGCACCTTCATCACCGACGCGCTCCGCGCCGAAACGGTCGGCGGCATGCTGCTGCTGACCGCCGCCGTGATCGCCCTGATCTGGGCCAACCTCTGGCCGCAGGCGTACGAGAGCGTGCTCGACTACCGGATCGGCCCGTCGGCCCCGCTCCACCTCGACCTCACCCTGGCCACCTGGGCGAAGGACGGCCTGCTGACGATCTTCTTCTTCGTGGCCGGCATCGAGCTCAAGCGCGAGTTCGTCGCGGGCGAGCTGCGCACTCCGAGCGCCGCTCTGCTACCGGTGATCGCCGCCGTCTGCGGCGTCACCATGCCCGCGATCCTCTTCGCCCTGATGAACTCCGGCAGCGGCGGCCACCCCGGCGGCTGGGCCATCCCGACCGCCACCGACATCGCCTTCGCGCTCGGCGTGCTGGCCGTGGTCGGCACCCACCTGCCCTCGGCGCTGCGCGCCTTCCTGCTCACCCTGGCCGTGGTGGACGACCTGATCGCGATCCTGATCATCGCGATCTTCTACAGCTCGGGGATCAAGTTCTGGGCGCTCGGCCTGGCCTTCGCCGGCCTGGTGCTGTTCTGGTTGCTGCACCGGCGCGGGGTGAAGGGCTGGTACCTGTTCGTGCCGCTGGCCGTCGTGGTCTGGGCGCTGATGCACGAGAGCGGCATCCACGCCACGGTGGCGGGCGTCGCGATGGGTCTGATGCTGCGCTGCCACCGGGAGGGCGACGAGGAGCACTCCCCCGGCGAGCACATCGAGCACCTGATCCGCCCGCTCTCGGCAGGGCTGGCCGTCCCGGTGTTCGCGCTGTTCTCGGCCGGGGTGACGATCTCCGTCCCGGCGCTGCGCGAGGTGTTCACCCAGGCCACCCCGCTCGGCATCGTGACCGGGCTGCTGGTCGGCAAGACGGTGGGCATATTCGGCGGGACCTGGCTGGCCGCCCGCTTCACCCGGGCCGAGCTGAACCCGCAGCTCAAGTGGGCCGACCTGTTCGCCGTCTCGGTGCTCGCCGGCATCGGCTTCACCGTCTCGCTGCTGATCAGCGAACTGGCGTTCCCGCACGATCTGGCGCTCGCCGACCGCTCGAAGACGGCCGTCCTGGTCGGCTCCCTGCTCTGCGCGACGGTCGCCACCGTGCTGCTCAAGCTGCGCAACCGGCGCTACCGCGCGCTGTGCGAGGAGGAAGACCAGGACGTGGACGGCGACGGCGTACCGGACGTCCACCAGCAGGACGACCCGGCCTGGCAGGCCCGGGCCGCCGACCCGAGGCCGACCGCCGACCCGACACCGACCACCGACCCGACGCCGACCGCTGGCGCGACGCCGGCCACCGGCGCGACGCCGACCACGGATCCGACACCGACCACCGACCCGACGCCGACCACGGACCCGACACCGGCAGCCGACGCGGCGCCCACCACCGAACCGGCCCGGCGCCTGCCCGGCGAGGGGTACGGCACCGACGGCTGAAGCCCCCCGGAAGGGGTCCCGCACGCCTTCCGAAGCCAGGACACGTCCCTCCGCCGGGGCCCCGGAGTGGTGTCCGACTCACCGGTAGGGGCATGATTCTGAGCTGTCGACACACCACTGACGCCTCCGGACCCCCCACCGGCCCCGGAAACCGCACACCGCGACGGCGTCACGCCACAACAGCCGCAGAGGAGAACCGCTGATGCCCGCAGGAGCCGCAGACCCGTCCAGCAACGGCCGGGCGCCCTACGAGGGCGAGCGTTCGGTGGGGCAGCTGTTCGCGGCGGCCACCGCCGACCTGTCCTCGCTGGTCCACGACGAGATCGCGCTCGCCAAGGCCGAGATCAAGACGGACGTCAAGCGCGGCGCCGCCGGCAGCATCTTCTTCGTCGTGGCCGGGGTGATCGGCCTGGCCGGCATTCCGATGGCGAGCATCGCGATCGCCTTCTTCTTCCACTGGCTGGGTGTGCCGCTGGGCTGGTCGTTCGCGATCTCGTTCGTCCTCCACGTGATCGTCGCGGCGTTGGTCGGCTTCGTTGCCGTGCGCATCTTCAAGAAGGTGAGCAAGCCGGAACGCACCATCGAGGGCGTCCAGAAGACCGCCGAGGTGCTGAAGAACGCCCGGCCGCGGCCGGCCACCCAGGAGGAGATCGACCGGGCTCTGGGCCGCATCCCGTAACCCGCGGGAGGGGCTCCAACCCACCGACAACGAGCACCTGGCACGTGTCGGGCTCGCGGATGTGACACGCTCTCGGTATGCCGCTCGACCAGACGCCCGTGCCCGCGCAGCCGTCCGCCACCTCCGGCCCCGACTCCGGCACCGGTCCCGGCTCCGGCGGCGGCGCTGCCGAGGCCTGGAGCATCCGGCAGCCGGGCCCGTGGACGCACCGCGACCTCGCGGCCAACGGCGCCCGCTTCCACATCACCGAGCTGGGTTCCGGCCCGCTGGTGCTGCTGGTGCACGGCTGGCCCGAGTACTGGTGGGCCTGGCGCCACCAGCTGACCGCGCTGGCCGCGGCCGGCTACCGCGCGGTGGCGCTCGACCTGCGGGGCATCGGCGGCAGCGACCGCACCCCGCGAGGGTACGACCCGGGCAACCTGGCCCTGGACATCACCGGCGTGATCCGTTCGCTCGGTGAACGCCGGGCGCACCTGGTCGGGCACGCGTCCGGCGGCACCCTGGCCTGGGTGGCGGCGGTGATGCGCCCGTCGGTGATCCAGAGCCTCACCGTGGTCTCCGCGGCGCACCCCCGGGACCTGCGCCGGGCGCTGCTGACGGACCGCAAGCAGATGGCCGCCTTCGACCACGTGCTGGGCTTCCAGCGGCCGTGGATACCGGAACGCCGCCTGGTCGCCGACGACGCCGCGCTGGTCGGCCGCTACCTCGACGAGTGGACCGGTCCGAACAAGCTGGACGAGGCGGCCGTGCACGCGTACCGGCAGGCCATCCAGATCCCCAGCACCGCGCACTGCTCGATCGAGCCGTACCGCTGGCTGCTGCGCTCGATGGCGCGCCCGGACGGGATCCAGTTCGCCCGGCGGATGAAGAAGCCGATCACCGCGCCGACCCTGCACGTCCAGGGCGCCTCGGACCCGGTGCTGCTGTCGCACACCGCGCTGGGCGGCGGCGAGTACGTGGCGGCACCGTACCGCTGGCGGCTGATGCCGGGGGTGGGGCACTTCCCGCACGAGGAGGCACCGGAGGAGTTCACCACCGAGCTGCTGGACTGGGTCGACCGCCACAAGGAGTGACGGCCGGAAGGCCCGGCAGAGGGTCGCCAGGGAAGGGCCGAACGTCCCAACTCCCCTGATGTTGCGCTCATATGACAAGCGCATAGGCCAGTTTCGGCGAGTCCGGGCGGTTACTCCCACCGGCCCAGGGGCATCCATTCCGGTATGACCTGGATGCCCGATCGCGACGACGCCCCGCGCGGCCGACGCCACAGCAGTCCCCAGCGCTCCGCACACCGCCCGGACCGGGCGGAGGACCTCGGCTTCGACGGCCTCGACCGCCGTCAGCGCGGGGTGCAACGGCAGATGGGCATCCGGCGCATCCTCGGCCGGCGCGCCCGGTGGGTGGGCGCACGACTGCGGCGCGAGACCTGAGGCCTCGCGCCGCTCCCCCGCTCCCACCGACCGGACGACGGCCGGGCAGCCGCTGAGCCGGTCAGTCACTCAGCCGGACAGCCGGACAGCCGCTCAGTCGCTCAGTCGCTCAGTTCACGATCTGCGGCGACAGCGCGGTGAACCAGAGCAGGACGAAGGTCGCCACCGACATGATCGGCACCAGCACCTTGGTCTCGACGTTGTTGCCGCTGCGCTTGATCAGCACGATCTCGTAGCGCTCCTTGTGCGGCCACAACAGCGGCGCGCCCTTCTTGGTCAGGCAGTCGCCCAGCAGGTGCGCCAGCGTGCCCAGTCCGACCGCGTACGGCAGCCAGCCGGGAGAGTTGGGCATCCAGGTGTTCATCCCGAAGGTGCCGAGCGCGGCCAGGCCTATGACGGTGATCCACGCCTCCGGTCCGTTGCTCGGCGGGCAGAGTCGCAGTGCCCGGATCGCCAGCGCCAGGAGGAAGAACGTCACCGAAAGGGTGAAGTAGCGGCCCAGGAAGGTGACGCCCGCCCAGGTGCCACCGCCCATCAGCGCGACGAACAGCAGCGAGTGGGTGGCGTGCCGGTGCCCGCCGGAGGCCCAGGCCACGAAGCGGCAGAGCGCCTTGGAGACCGGGCCTAGGAAGTTGGCGATCGAGCCGTCGTGGTGGTCGAGGTCCGGCAGCAGCGCCGCGCCCGCGCACAGCACCGTGCCCATCAGTATGTCCGCCGGCTGCAGCGTGGTGTGCAGCAGCAGCGGAGGCAGGAACGGGGCCGAGGCCGCGTACAGCATCGCCCCGCTCACCGCGTGTGAATGACCCATCATCGGACTGCCACGACCTCCCGTTGACTCACTCCGGGACGGCAACCCGGTTGAGCCGAACGGGTGAGCGCGGCCGAGGCTACCAGGGCGGACTGACGGTTCGACGGATCCCGCACCGGCAGCAATCCCGCACCGGCAGCAATCCCGCGTCGGCCGCACACGGAACCGACCGCCCACGGAACCGACCGCCCACAGAGCCGACCACCCACAGAGCTGACCGCCCGCGGAACCGACCGCCCACGGGACGACGGGAGGTCAGAGCGCGCAGCCCTGGGTGTCCACCCTGGTGGTCGCGCCGCCGCCCGCCACCGCGTCCTCGCGCACCTCGGCCGAGGTCAGCACGTACCCGGTGTCCGCGCTGTCCAGGGACTTCGCGAACACCACGCCGTACACCTGGCCGTCCGGGGTGAGCAGCGGGCCGCCGCTGTTGCCCTGGCGGACCAGCGAGCGCACCGAGTAAACGTCGCGCACCACCTGGCCGCGGTGGTAGATGTCCGGACCGTTGGCCTGGATCCGGCCGCGGATGCGGGCGGGCTGGACGTTGAAGGCGCCGTTCTCGGGGAAGCCCGCGACGATCGCGCTGTCGTTGGTCCGCGCCTCGCCCGCGAAGGTCAGCGGGGGCGCGTTCAGCTTGGGCACGTCCAGGACGGCGATGTCGCGCTGCCAGTCGTAGCGGACCACCGTGGCGTCGTAGAGCTGGCCGACGCCGCCGATCTGCACGGTCGGCTCGTCGACGCCGCCCACCACGTGGGCGTTGGTCATCACCCGGTGCGGGGCGAAGACGAAGCCGCTGCCCTCCAGGGTCTTGCCGCAGGAGGTCGCGGTGCCGACCACCTTGACCAGGCTCTGCCGGGCCTTGGCCACCGCCGGGCTGTTGGCCAGCGCCGGGTCGGGGGTGTCGACCTGGGTGATCGGCTCGTGCTCGAAGGGGTTGAAGACCTGCGGGAAGCCGTTGCGCGCGAGCACCTTGGAGAAGTCGGAGAACCAGTTCGGCGCGTCACCGGGCAGCGCGTCCTGGACGCCGCCGAGGATCGCCGAGGACCGGACCTGCTTGGAGACCGTCGGCAGCGACGTCCCGGCCAGCGCGGAGCCGATCAGCCAGGCCACCAGCAGCATCGAGATCACGTTGACCACCGCGCCGCCGGAGGCGTCCAGCAGCCGGGCCGGACGGCGGTCGATGTGGCCCCGCAGCTTCCAGCCGAAGTGGGCGGTGACCGCCTGGCCGATCGCGGCGCAGACGATCACCACCACGACGGCCACCACCGAGGCGGTGGTGCCGGGGCTGAGGTGGTCGAGCAGCAGCGGCAGCAGTTGGACGGCCAGCAGGCCGCCGCCGAGGAAGCCGACGAGGGAGAGGACGCCCACCACGAAGCCCTGCCGGTAGCCCGAAACGGCGAATCCGACAGCGGCGAGGATCAGCAGCACATCCAGGACGTTCACCCGGACACCCTCCCACGCTTCGCGACCGTGCCGCGCCGACGGTCCGTCACGAGCCGGCGGCGTCGCCGCCCGGCAGGGCACGGGAGTGTTCGAGGTCACCCTGGACGAGCGCGAGCGCGTCGTCCGAGAGGTCGACGATCCGGGACGGGTCCCAGGGCAGCTCCAGCCCGCTGTGGTGCAGCACCCGGTCGATCACCCCGGCGGTGAACCCCCAGACCAGCCGCCCGGCGACCGCGAAGGCCGGCCCGATGTGCCCGGACGGGTGCCGCAGCCGGACCCGGTTCGCGGGGTCGGCGAGCTCGGCGATCGTCACCCGGAACACCGCGCCGGTCTCGCCCTGGTCCACCGGGCGCACCGGCGACTCCTCGCGCCACCAGCCCAGTACCGGGGTCACCACGAAGCTGCTCACCGGGATGTACAGCCGGGGCAGCGCGGCGAAGACCTGCACCCCTGCCGGGTCCAGGCCGGTCTCCTCCCAGGCCTCGCGCAACGCCGCCGCGATCGGGCCGGGACCGTCCGGGTCGCCGTCCTCCGGGTCCAGCGCGCCGCCCGGGAAGGACGGCTGGCCGGCGTGCGAGCGCAGCGAGCGGGCCCGCTCGATCAGCAGCAGGTCCGGTCCGTCCGGTCCCTCGCCGAACAGCATCAGCACGGCCGCCGCCCGGCCGCCCTCGCGCGGCGGCAGGAAGCGGCTCAGCTGCTCCGGCAGCACCCGCTCGGCCGCGTCCCGGACCGGTTCCAGCCAGCCCGGCAGGCCGCTCCGCTCGATGGCTCCCCTGATCACGCGTCCACCCCCAGGTCCGCGATCCGCCCCTGGTGGGCGGCCGCGTCGGCGCGGGCGGCGGCCTCGCCGGGGAAGTCCGACGGCGGCTTCAGCCGCTGGCCGGGCTGACCGCCCATCTCGTACTTGAGCAGCTTGCGGGCCTTCTCCGGGTCCAGCTCGCCTTCCCCGTAGGCGGGGCAGAGCGGGGCGATCGGGCAGGCCCCGCAGGCGGGCTTCTGGGAGTGGCAGATCCGGCGGCCGTGGAAGACCACGCGGTGCGAGAGCATCGTCCACTCCGACTTCGGGAAGATCTCGGCGACGGCCAGCTCGACCTTCACCGGGTCCTCCTCGGTGGTCCAGCCGAACCGCCGGGCCAGCCGTCCGAAGTGGGTGTCCACGGTGATGCCGGGGACGCCGAAGGCGTTGCCGAGCACGACGTTGGCGGTCTTGCGGCCGACGCCGGGCAGGGTCACCAGGTCTTCCAGCCGGCCGGGGACCTCGCCGCCGAACTCGTCGCGCAGCGCGGTGGAGAGGCCGATCAGCGCCTTCGCCTTGTTCCGGAAGAAGCCGGTCGGGCGGATGACCTCCTCCAGCTCCTCCGGGTTCGCCGCCGCCATGTCCTCGGGCGTCGGGTACTTCGCGAACAGCGCCGGGGTGGTCTGGTTCACCCGCAGGTCGGTGGTCTGCGCCGACAGCACGGTGGCCACCAGCAGCTGGAACGGGTTCTCGAAGTCCAGCTCCGGGTGGGCGTACGGGTACAGCTCCGCCAGCTCGCGGTTGATCCGCCGGGCCCGCCGCACCATCGCCAGGTGCGACTCCGGCTTCCTCGGCTTCGCGGCCGGCTGCGCAACCTTCGCAGCTTTCGCGGCCGGCCTCGCAGCCTTCGCGGCCCGCTTCACGGGAGGCTTCGCTGCCTGCTTCACGTCCGGCTCCGCGGCCGGCTCGGTCGCGGTCTTCCGGGCCTTGCTCTCTGCCATGCACGAAGGCTACGCCGAGCGGCGGACCGCTCGGGGCCGATCAAGGACGGAAGAAGTGACTGCCGGGGCGGCTGTTGTGCGACGGGGGCGGTCCGGCTGGGGGAGAAAGGATGATCAGGGTCCTGTTGGCCGAGAATATGACCGTCGTGCGGCAGGGGCTGATCGCCCCGCTCGGGTACGAGGCCGATCTGACGGTCGTCGCCGCGCTGGGGGTGCGGGAGAACCCGCTGACGCCGCATGAGGCCGAGGCCGGGAGGCGTTCACCGCAGTGTGCGGCCGATGGTGCCCTCAAGGGTGTTGAGCAGGCCGGCCAGGGCCTCGGCGAGGCGGTCCTGCTCGTCGGGGGTGAGGCCGGAGAGCAGCGCCCGGTCGTAGGCGATGAGCTCCTGGATCAGGCCGTCGACCAGCTCCCGCCCGGCGTCGGTGAGCGAGAGGTGGGCGACCCGGCGGTCCCGCTCGTCGGTGCGGCGGCTGACCAGCCCGCGCTCCTCCAGCAGTCGCAGGCGCTTGGTGACGGCGGCACCGGAGGCGAAGCTCTCGCGGGCCAGCTGGGTGGGCGTCAGCTCGACCTCGACCCGGCGCAGGGCGCCGAGGATGTCGAACTCGGCGCGGGTGAGGCCGGCCCGGGTGAGCGGGTCGGGCGTCTGCTGGAGCAGCGCGGCGCAGCGGTTGATCCGGCCGAGGACGGCGATCGGCCCGGTGTCCAGGCCCGGGTAGGCGCGCTCCCACTGGCGCAGCACACCTGCGACGACGTCCTCCACGTGCGCTGCTCCCGTTCTGCGATCGACCGTCCGTCGATCCTAGGGCGTGTCCGGTGAGCCGCGTCGCTCCAGGAGGGCCGCCAGCAGGTGGTGGGCGTGCTGCTCGGTGTCGGCGGTGCGCCGGTGCGGGAGGGCGGGGCGGCGCCACTCGCCGATGGCGGCGTCGGCGGCCTCGCGCAGTTCCAGCAGGGCGGTGGCCAGTCCGGTCCGGGCCGCCAGGGACCCGGAGCCGACGGCCGCGGCGGTGGCGACCGCCGCCCGGGCCTCCCGGGTGGCGGTCTCGGCTGCGGCCAGGGCGCGGGACAGCCGGGTGGCGGTGCGGCGGTTGGTGACCAGCAGGCAGGCGGCGAGGCCGGTGAACGCGCCCACGCAGGTGTCCAGCCAGCGGTCGGCGACCAGGGTCCGGGCGGGCTGGAGGCCCGCGAACTCGGTCATCAGCAGGGCCATCGGGGTGACGAAGACGGTGGCCAGCCAGTAGCTGCGGGCGATCGTCGCCTCGGCGCCGACCTGGCACAGCAGCCCCAGCCCGATCATCGCGGGCTGCCCCGAGTGGGCGAGGGGCAGCACGGCGGTGAACAGCACCAGGCCGATCAGGTTGCCCAGCACCCGCTGCAGCGCGCGCTGCCAGGAGAGCGTGCTGTTGGCCTGGAACACCGAGGCCGCGGTGACCACCGCCCAGTACGGGCGGCCGACGCCGAGCGCCAGCGAGATCCACCCGGCGGCGGCGCAGCCGACCGCGACCCGCAGGCCGATCGGCAGCAGCGCCGAGCCCGGCCCCAGCACCCGGTGCAGCGGCGGGCGGGGGCCGGGGCGGTGGGCGCGCAGTTCGGCGGCCTCGGCCTCGGTGAGGTCGAGCAGCGGCAGGGGGCGGCCCCGGCGCAGGTCACGGGCCCAGGCCTGGTACCGCTCGGCGACGGCGGCGCCAGCGGATTCGTCGCCCCGCCCGGCGGGCGCGGCCAGCGCCCGCTCCGCGTGGACGAGCAGCCGCTCGGGCGCGTCGCCGAGGGCGCGCCACCGGGTCGGGGAGGAGAGGGCGAGGCTCTGCCGGGCCGCGGCGACCGCGCCGACCAGGGCGGTGCGGGCGGCCGCGTCCGGTGCGCCGGGCGGGGTGCGGACCAGCCGGGCGGCGGCCTCCAGCGCGCGGGCGGTGGCGATCCGCTCGGGCCCGTACGGGCGCAGCAGCGCGGGGGCCATGCCGACCAGCCAGGCCAGTGCGGCGCCGAGCGCGGTGAGCGCCAGGTGCGGCGGGAGGTCGGCGGGGTGCTGCGGGACGAAGGCGCAGCTGGCGGTGGTGAAGGTGATGATCAGACTGCCGGGTGGCCCGATCCGGGCGGCGTCGCAGCCCAGCTTGTGCAGCGCGGCGAGCACGGCCGTCACCGCGACCAGCACCACGGCGTCGCCGGTCAGCGCGGAGGCGGTGAGCGCGGCGGCGGTGCTGAGCACGGTGCCCAGCAGCACGCCGGCCAGGGTGCGGGCCCGGGCGCGGTAGGGCAGGCCGTGGCCGTACAGCGCGCCGAGGCCGCCGGCCGAGGTGTAGAGCGCGAGGTCGAGTCGGCCGAGGGCGAGCAGGGTGAGGTTGAGGAGGCCGAGGGTCACGACGGCGCTGAGCGCGGGCTTGTGCCAGATGTCCCCGGGCGGGCCGACCCGGAGGGCCTGCCGGAACTGGGCGGGTGTGGCCATGAAAGAAGATTAGCAGGTAATTTACCTGTGAAACGTTTGCTCGTGGGGGCCGGGAAAAATTTTCTTCCCGGAGCGATGAGTTCTGCGGTGACCCCCGGTCTACCCCCATGACCGACTCGCACGACGACAGAAGGAACTCCCCCATGAGCACCGTGATCTCCGCCGACGGCACCACCATCGCCTGCACCGTCACCGGCTCCGGCCCGGCCGTGGTGCTGGTCGACGGGGCGATCGGCCACCGCGCCTTCGACCCGGGCGTCGCGGTCGCCGAGCAGCTCTCGGCGCACCACACCGTGTGGGCCTACGACCGGCGCGGCCGCGGCGGCAGCGGGGACACCGCGCCGTTCGCCGTGGAGCGGGAGATCGAGGACCTGGCCGCCGTCGTCGCGGCGGCCGGCGGCTCGGCGGCCGTCTTCGCCATCTCCTCGGGCGCCGCACTCGCGCTGCGGGCCGCCGCCGCGGGCGTCGGGATGACCCGACTCGCCGTCTACGAGCCGCCGTTCAGCACCGAGGACGGCCAGGCCGAGCGCTTCGTCGGGTACGTCACCGAGCTGGAGGGAGCACTCGCCGAGGGGCGGAGCGGGGATGCCGTCGCGGCCTTCATGACCTTCGTGGGGATGCCCGGGGAGATGGTGGACGGGATGCGCTCCGCCCCGATCTGGCCGGTCTTCGAGGCGGTCGCGCCGACCCTGGCGTACGACGCGGCGGCGCTCGGCGCCCGGACCGGTGCGGCCGTGCCGGTCGAGCTGCTGGCCACCGTCGCGGTGCCCACCCTGGTCCTGGACGGCGGCGCCAGCCCGGAGCTGCTGCGGGCCCCCGCCCGCGCGGTGGCCGAAGCCGTGCCGGGCGCCGAGTACCGGACGCTGGCCGACCAGACCCACGAGGTCGCGGCCGAGGTACTGGTGCCGGAGCTGCTGAAGTTCTACGCCTGACTGTGAGGATGTGGATGGCATCGCTCGGGGGGTCCGACCCTCCGCCTGACCGACGCCTCGGCTGTCCTTGGGTCGAATCGCCCGGCCGAACTGGGCTGCACCGGCTGACGCCGCCGCAACCCACGCTTCAGTACAGCCCGTTCAGCTCCCCGAAGCCGAGCGCCCCGTCGAGCTCCGTCAGCGTCCCGGCGCCGAGCAGTTCGACGGCGGCCCGGTGGGCCGTGGTGTACGCGGCCTGGGCGAGGCCGGTGCCGACGCTGACTCGCCGCACCCCCGTGGCGGCGAGTTCGGTGACGCTCGGACCGCCCGCCCCGGCCATCGCGTTCACCGGCAGCGGGGAGCGTCGTGACAGCTCGCTGAGGGCGTCGAGGTCCAGCAGCCCGGGGACGAACAGGCCGTCGGCGCCCGCCTCGGCGTAGGCCTCGGCCCGGGCCAGCACGTCGTCGAGCCCGCCCAGACCGAACAGGAACACGTCGGTCCGGGCGTTGACCAGCAGCTCGGGCAGTCCGGCCGCCGCTGCCGCGGTGCGGGCCGCGCGCAGCCGCTCGGTCTGTTCGGCCACCGCGAACAGCGGCCCGCCGACGGCCGTCGAGTCCTCCAGGTTGACCCCGGCCGCGCCGACGCCGACCAGTTCGGTGACGGTCGCCGCCACGTCGGCGGGCAGCGGCCCGTACCCGCCCTCGGCGTCGACGGTGACCGGCAGGTCCACCGCGGCGACGACCCGGCGGGCCGCCTCGACCGCCGCCGCCCGGTCCATCCGCTGGCCGTCGCCGTGGCCGAGCGACCAGGAGACGCCACCGCTGGTGGTGGCGATCGCCCGGGCGCCGGCCGAGGCGATCACCGCGGCGCTGCCCGCGTCCCAGGCGTTGGGCAGGACGAGCACGCCCTCCGCGACGAGCTCGCGCAGCCGCAGCGCCCGCTCGCGGGCCTCGGGGGTGGTGGACATATCGGGTCACCGGCTTTCGTGCGGATCGGTGGGGACGCAGGCATCCTGCGCCCCGGCCGCAGGCCGCCACCAGTGATTAAGCTGGGGCCGAATCTTCCGAAGGGGGCCCGCGGATGCGGACGGAACTCCAGTTCTCCACCCAGGACTTGGCACTGACCCGGTTCGCCGTCAGCCCCATGCAGGAGGTGGTGACCAGCCTGCGCGCGCTCGCCCACTCCGCCGTCCCCGCGCTGCACCGCCGCTGGGCCGGGCAGGTGCGCGCCCGGCTGGCCGCCGCCGGGCTGGACCGGGGCCGGCTGGCCGCGATGGTCCCGCCCGACGGCCACCTGCCCGACTTCCTCAACCCCGCCCCCGCGGGTTGCTCGACCACGCTCGCCGAGGAGCTGGCCGTGATCACCACGACCGGCGCCGAGCAGGTCCGGGCCGACCTCGACATCCTGGCCGCCGAGGCCGGCGGCCGGCTGCCCTCCGCGCTGGTGCCGCTGCACCGCGACCCGTCCGGCCAGCTGCCCCGGCTCGCGACCGAGATCGAGGCGTACTGGGAGCTGGCGCTCGCCCCGTACTGGGCGCGGATCCGGGCGCTGCTGGCGGCGGACGTCTTCCACCGCTCCCGGCAGGCCGCCGAGCACGGCCCCGCGCGGATGCTGGACGAGCTGCACGAGACGGTCCGCTGGGACGGCACCGCGCTGCGGCTGGAGCGGCGGCACTGCGCCGTCACCCGGCTGACCGCCGGGGCCGGGCTGCTGCTGGTGCCCTCGGCCTTCGCCTGGCCGCGGGTGCTTACCCGGGTGCTGCCGCCGGACCCGCCGCAGCTGGTCTACCCGGCCCGCGGCACGGCCACGCTGTGGGAGGAGCGGCCCGGCTCGGCGGCGCGCACCGACGCGCTGGCCGCCGTCCTCGGCCGGTCCAGGGCCCAGTTGCTGGCCGAGCTGGACTCCCCGGCCTCGACCACCGAGCTGGCCCGCCGGACCGGACTGTCCCCGGCCGCCGTCTCCCAGCACCTCACCGCCCTGCGCGCGGCGGGCCTGACCAGCGCCCACCGGGCCGGGCACGCCGTCCTCTCCGCCCGCACGGCGGTGGGCGACTCCCTGTTCGATCACGACGGGCAGACGTTCGACCGGGTGACGCCCGCCGGGCGCCCCGCCCCGTGACCCGCCGGTACGAATGGCCCCGCACCGCACCCCCGGACACACCCCCTCCTCATATGATCGGAGCGACATGCGCCATGCTTGGTGATGCAGAACACTGAACGGAACTTGCGCCGGACGGCCCACCCGCCGGACGGCCGAGAAGGAGGAAGCACGTGGACGACGTTCTGCGGCGCGCCGCACTCTTCGCGGCACTCGACGACGAACAGGCCGGCGAGCTGCGCGCTTCCATGACCGAGGTCACCCTCGCCCGTGGTGAGTCGCTGTTCCACGAGGGCGACCCGGGCGACCGGCTGTACGTCGTCGCCGAGGGCAAGGTGAAGCTGCACCGTGCCTCGCCGGACGGCCGCGAGAACATGCTCGCCGTGCTCGGCCCCAGCGAGATGATCGGCGAGCTGTCGCTGTTCGACCCGGGCCCGCGCACCGCCACCGCCAGCGCGCTGACCGAGGTCAAGCTGCTCGGCCTCGGCCACGGCGACCTGCAGCCCTGGCTGCACGCCCGCCCCGAGGTCTCGATCGCGCTGCTGCGGGCCATCGCCCGCCGACTGCGCCGGACCAACGACGTGATGTCCGACCTGGTCTTCTCCGACGTGCCCGGCCGCGTCGCCAAGGCCCTGCTGGACCTCTCCCGCCGCTTCGGCGTCCAGTCCGAGGAGGGCATCCACGTCGCCCACGACCTCACCCAGGAGGAGCTGGCCCAGCTGGTCGGCGCCTCCCGCGAGACGGTCAACAAGGCGCTCGCCGACTTCGCCGGCCGCGGCTGGCTGAAGCTGGAGGCGCGCGCGGTGGTCCTGCTGGACGTCGAGCGGCTGTCCCGCCGCTCGCGCTGACGCTCCGAGCGGGTCCAGCGGGTCCGAGCACCCCGAGCGCCCCGAGCACCGTGAAGGGCCCGTCCCACCGGACGGGCCCTTCGGCGTTCCCGGCCCGGGGCACGCCCGGGCCCCGGATCAGTCCTGGTCCGGGATCAGCCCGTGCTCCTCCAGGTACTCCAGCTGGGCGCGCACCGACAGCTCGGCGGCCGGCCAGAGCGCCCGGTCCACATCGGCGTAGACCCGGGCGACCACGTCGGCGGCCGTCCGGCAGCCCGCCTCGACCGCGGTCTCCACCTGGGCCAGCCGGGTCGCCCGGTGCGCCAGGTAGTAGTCGACGGCGCCGAGCGCGTCCGCGAGCACCGGCCCGTGACCGGGCAGCACGGTGCGGACGCCGTGGGCGGAGGCCATGGTGTGCAGGTGGCGCAGCGAGTCCAGGTAGTCCCCGAGCCGGCCGTCGGGGTGGGCGACCATCGTGGTGCCGCGGCCGAGCACGGTGTCCCCGGTGAGGACCGCGCCGTCGTCCGGCAGGTGGAAGGTCAGCGAGTCCGAGGTGTGGCCGGGGGTGGCGACCACCCGCAGGTCGAGGCCGCCGACGTCCAGCCGCTGGCCGCCGACCAGGCCCTCGGAGCCCAGCCGGTGCGCGGGGTCCAGGGCCCGCACCTCGGTGCCGGTGAGCTCGGCGAAGCGGGCCGCGCCCTCGGAGTGGTCGGCGTGGCCGTGGGTCAGCAGGATGAGCGCGATCCGCTTGCCGCGCTCCTCGGCGAGGTCGATCACCCGGCGCAGGTGGCCCTCGTGCAGCGGGCCCGGGTCGATCACCACCGCGAGGTCCGAGCCGGGCTCGGAGAGCAGCCAGGTGTTGGTGCCGTCCAGCGTCATCGGTGACGGGTTCGGCGCCAGCACGCACAGCGCCCGGGAAGTGGCCTCGCCGCCGACCACGGCGGCGGGGTCACCCGGCAGGAGGCCGCTCATGCGTACCCCTCGGTGGTTCGCTCGCGCCGCTCGCTCACCGGCCGCCCTCGCCGTCGCGATGCAGGGCCCGCAGCGGCAGGGCCCGGACGAGGGCGCGCTGGGCGACCTCGACGAACGGGACCTGGGTGGTGCAGGCCGGGGAACGGGGGATCAGTCGGCGGGCGGGCAGCTCGGGGGCCGTCCGGCGAGCCACGTCGTTGTGGTTCATCGGTCATCGGTCCTTTCTGATCGTCTGATCGGCATCTTTTCAGCGGTGGTCAGTGGTGTCAGTGGCCCCGGGGTCGGTGGTGGTCAGCGGCCCCGGGAACAGCGGCCCCGGCTCAGGAGTCCTCGGGAAACTCCCCGTCGATGGTCAGTTCGTCGTACCCGGGCCAGCGGACCGTCATCCGGTCGCCGCGCACCTCGGCCCGGCCCAGCACCGGCTCCAGCCGCCGCCCGGCGGCCGCGGCCAGCGCCTCGGCGGCCGTCCGGACCGACGACAGCTCGCGCAGCACCGTCACGGTCGGCGGCAGCATGCCGAACCGGCCCTCGTGGTAGCCCCGGACCGCCTCGGTCGGCGTCAGCCAGGCGACCCGGTCGGCCTCGCCGACCTCCAGCGCCGCGCGCTGACCGGCCGGCAGGGCGGCGACGAAGAACCAGGTGTCGTAGCGCCGCTCCTCGAACTCCGGGGTGATCCAGCGGGCCCAGCCGCCCAGCAGGTCGCTGCGCAGCACCAGCCCGTGGTCCCGCAGGAACTCGGCGAGGGACAGCTCGTGCGCCTCCAGCGCGGCCCGCTCCGCGGTCCAGTCACGCGGCTCGGCGACGCTGTGCGCGTCCGGGCCGGCCAGCAGCACGCCGGCCTCCTCGAAGGTCTCGCGCACGGCCGCGCACACCACCGCCCGCGCCGTCCGGGCGTCCACCCCGAGGCGGCGCGCCCACTCCTCGGGGGACGGCCCGGCCCAGCCGGGCTCGACCTCGGCGTCCCGCGGGTCCACCCCGCCGCCCGGGTAGGCGTACATCCCGGCCGCGAAGGCCATCGAGGTGCGACGGCGCAGCAGGTAGGCCTCCGGCCCGTCGGGGCAGTCGCGCAGCAGCACGACCGTCGCGGCGGGCCTGGCCA
Source organism: Kitasatospora sp. NPDC101108 (assembly GCF_055584725.1). Taxonomy (NCBI): domain Bacteria; kingdom Bacillati; phylum Actinomycetota; class Actinomycetes; order Kitasatosporales; family Streptomycetaceae; genus Kitasatospora; species Kitasatospora sp. NPDC101108. The sequence goes on along the minus strand of NZ_JBVJLM010000014.1, from coordinate 78,389 downwards.
CCGCCGGGGTGAGCAGGCCGGAGTCGACCGCCCGGATCCGGGCGGGCCAGCCGGGCGGCATCGGGAGCGCCGTAGCTCGATGGTCCATGCCCGGATGCTAAGCGCACGGAGGCGGGGTTGGACAGGCCCGACCCCGCCTCCGCGATCACACTCAGGCGTTCTTGACGCGCACCTGGATCTCGACCTCGACCGGGGCGTCCAGCGGCAGCACCGCGACGCCGACCGCGCTGCGGGCGTGCACGCCGGCCTCGCCCAGCACCTGGCCGAGCAGTTCGCTGGCGCCGTTGATCACGGCGGGCTGGCCGTGGAAGTCGGGGGCGGAGGCGACGAAACCGACGACCTTCACGACCCGCTCGATCCGGTCCAGGTCACCGATCACGGACTTCACGGCGGCCAGGGCGTTCAGCGCACAGGTCTGCGCGAGCTCCTTGGCCTCCTCCGCGGACACCTCGGCGCCGACCTTGCCGGTGCTCGGCAGCTTGCCGCCGACGACCGGCAGCTGGCCGGAGGTGAACACGAACTCACCGGACTGCACGGCCGGCACGTAGGCGGCGACCGGGGCGGCCACCGGCGGCAGGGTCAGACCCAGCTCGGCGAGCTTCGACTCGACCTGGCTCATGCGTTCTTCTCCCGCTTGAAGTAGGCCACCAGCTGCTCGGGGTTCGGGCCCGGCACGACCTGGACGAGCTCCCAGCCGTCCTCGCCGAAGTTGTCCAGGATCTGCTTGGTGGCGTGCACGAGCAGGGGCGCCGTCATGTATTCCCACTTGGTCATGGCCAGACTCTAGACGAGGCGTCCCGGCGATCGCCGCCGCCCGCCGACCGGCGTGTGAGGTGGGGCACAAAGGGGGCATGATTCAGTCCTGGCACCCCGGGTGCTCCAGGCATCGGGAGCGCTCCCTGGTTACCCTCGCGAGAGGGCACCCTCATGGAGGGGGACCCCGTCCGCGCGCGGGCCCCCGACAGGGGAGCCCCGCGGGAGGGGAGCCCGTAGGGACGGAGACGGACGGAGACGGAGCGTGGCACGCACCCCCGGCCAGGCGGCCCGGCGCGACCCCGACTGGGAAGGCGTCCGGCTGCACGTGGTCAGCGGCAAGGGCGGCACCGGGAAGACCACACTGGCCGCCGCGCTGGCCCTGGCCCTGGCCGCCGACGGCGGTCGGGTGCTGCTGATCGAGGTCGAGGGGCGGCAGGGCATCGCCGAGCTGTTCGGGATCGCCGCGCTCCCGTACGAGGAGCGCCGGATCGCCTCGGTCTCCCGGTCCCAGCTGGGGCTGCCGGCCGGGGAGGCGCCCGCGGGCGGGACGGGCGCCGGCGAGGTGCTCGCGCTGGCGATCGACACCGAGCAGGCGCTGCTCGAATACCTGGAGATGTTCTACAAGCTCGGCCGGGCCGGGAAGGCGCTGCAGAAGGTCGGCTTCGTCGACTTCGCCACCACCATCGCCCCCGGCGTGCGGGACGTGCTGCTCACCGGCAAGGCCTGCGAGGCGGCCCGCCGCAAGGGCCCGGACGGGCGGCGCCGGTACGACGCGGTGGTCATGGACGCCCCGCCGACCGGGCGGATCACCCGGTTCCTGAACGTCAACTCCGAGGTCGCCGGGCTGGCCCGGATCGGCCCGATACACACCCAGGCGCAGGCCGTGATGCGGGTGCTGAGGTCGCCGGAGACCGCCGTGCACCTGGTCACCCTGCTGGAGGAGATGCCGGTGCAGGAGACGGTCGACGGCATCGCGGAGCTGCGCGAGGCGAAGCTCCCGGTGGGCGGGGTGATGGTCAACATGGTCCGGCCGCCGGTGCTGGACGCGGCGGCGGTCTCCGCGGTGGACGGGGACCACCGCGAGGAGGTGGCGCTGGCCCTCGGCGAGGCCGGGCTGGGGGGCCGCTCGCGCAGGGCGGAGACGGTGCGGGCCGCGGTGGAGCCGCTGATCGACCCGCTGCTGGAGCAGGCCAGGGAGCACGCCGAGCGGGTCGAGCTGGAGCGCGAGCAGCGCACCGACCTGCAGCAGCTGCGGATCCCGACGTACGAACTGCCGCTGCTGGGCGAGGGTGTGGACCTCGCCGGGCTGTACCGGCTGGCGGGCGAACTGAAGCGGCAGGGGGCGGCGTGACCGCGGCGGACAACGGCATGGCGTCGACCGGCAGTCGGCTGGCGGTCGACGGGCTGATCGACGACCCGAGGACCAGGATCATCGTCTGCTGCGGATCCGGCGGCGTCGGCAAGACCACCACCGCCGCGGCGATCGGCCTGCGGGCCGCCGAGCGCGGCCGCAAGGTCGTGGTGCTGACCATCGACCCGGCCCGGCGGCTGGCCCAGTCGATGGGCCTGACCGAGCTGGACAACACCCCCCGGGTGGTCAAGGGCGTCACCGGCGACGGCGAGCTCCAGGCCATGATGCTCGACATGAAGCGGACCTTCGACGAGGTCGTGCTGGCCCACGCCGAGCCCGAACGGGCCAGGGCCATCATGGAGAACCCGTTCTACCAGTCCCTGTCGGCCGGCTTCGCGGGCACCCAGGAGTACATGGCGATGGAGAAGCTCGGGCAGCTGCGCGCCGCCGAGGAGTGGGACCTGATCGTCGTGGACACCCCGCCGTCCCGTTCGGCGCTGGACTTCCTGGACGCGCCCAACCGGCTCGGGTCCTTCCTGGACGGCCGGGTGATCCGGATCCTGACCGCCCCGGCCAAGGTCGGCGGGCGCAGCGCGATGCGGTTCCTCAACGCCGGGATGGGCCTGCTCACCGGCACCCTGGGCAAGATCTTCGGCGCCCAGCTGCTCACCGACGTGCAGACCTTCGTCAGCGCGACGGACTCGATGTTCGGCGGCTTCCGCGAGCGCGCCGACCGCACCTACCAGCTGCTCAAGGCGCCGGGCACGGCGTTCCTGGTGGTGGCGGCGCCGGAGCGGGACGCGCTGCGCGAGGCGGCGTACTTCGTGGACCGGCTGGCCGCGGACCGGATGCCGCTGGCCGGACTGGTGCTCAACCGGGTGCACAGCACGGGCGCGCCGCAGCTCACCGCGGAGCGGGCGCTGGCGGCCGCCGAGGCCCTGGAGGAGAACGGCTCGGAGCACTCCTCGCCCGAGGCGGAGCTGCTCGCGGCCGGACTGCTGCGGCTGCACGCCGAACGGATGCAGATCATGGGGCGCGAGCGGCGCACCCGGGACCGCTTCGTCTCGGTGTACCCGGACGTGCCGATCGTGGAGGTGGCCGCGCTGCCGGGCGACGTGCACGACCTGGACGGGCTGCGGGCCATCGGGGAGCGGCTCAGCGGCGCGGCGTGAGCGCCCCGGGGGGCCGGTGCCGACGGCGTGCTGCCGCCGGGCTCAGCCCGCCTGGGCGTAGTCCGTCAGTATCACGCCGGTCGCGAGGGACTCCTCGTACTCGGTGCGGGCCGTCTCCAGCAGCCTGCGCCACGAGATGACCGTCGGGCGGCGGCGCAGCAGCGCCCGGCGCTCGCGTTCCGTCATCCCGCCCCACACCCCGAACTCCACCCGGTTGTCCAGCGCGTCCGCGAGGCACTCCGTACGGACGGGGCAGCCGCTGCACACCGCCTTCGCCCGGTTCTGTGCCGCCCCCTGGACGAACAGTTCGTCCGGATCACTCGTGCGGCAGGCGGCCTGCGCACTCCAGTCGTCAACCCAGCCCATGCCGGCGCCGTCCTCTCCCGATGATTCGAGGCTCCCCCACGGCGGCAACGGCATATTCACCGTTGCCAGTTGAGGACGTTACGGAAGAAGGACAGCGCGCAACAGCCCCTTCGGGCTCAATCTCGAATGACCCGATCGGACTATGGGTATCGGTCATCTCACTCGTTGGAGTGATCGCAGGTCGCGGGCCTTGCCAGACCGGAGGCCCGCACTCTCGCCACAGACGTCGTCACGGAGAGCGACCGACCACTCGAACGCGGCAGGCTTCAGCCGCCTCAAAACCCGCGCAACAGCGGGCAATTCGGGCAAGTCTCCGCACTCACAAGAGTGAGTGATGTTGACGCACCGAAGCTGTCGCAAGCTTGTGACAAGCCTAGGCGAACACCTGCCCCTGTGTGCGGTATTCGGGGACGTAGGGTTCTCCCCATGGCACCGAAGCGCCCACCGGCCCCCCAGCCCCCAGGCAACCCCGGAGCTCCGCGCCGCAGGAGCAGCGGATCACCGATGGACCACGTCGGCAACGGCGTGAAGTTCCTGGGCGTCAGCGTGCTCTCCGGAGTCCTGCTGGCAGGCCTCGCCCTGCCGGCCGTCGGCGCCATGGGGCTGACCGCCAAGGACACGGCGGAGAGCTTCCAGAACATCCCCGACGACTTCAAGACCCCGCCGCTCACCCAGGCCACCCAGATCTTCGACGCCAAGGGCGGCCTGATCGCGAAGGTCTACGAGCGCGACCGCACCGTGCTCGCTGCCGACCAGATGTCGCCGTACATGCGGCACGCCCAGGTCGACATCGAGGACGCCCGGTTCTACGAGCACGGCGCCGTCGACCTCAAGGGCATCCTGCGCGCGGTCGGCAAGAACGCCGAGAGCGGCACCGCCTCCCAGGGCGCCTCCACGCTGACCCAGCAGTACGTGAAGAACGTCAACGTGGAGAAGGCCGGCGACGACCAGGCCGCCGTCCTGGAGGCCCAGCGCAAGACCCTGGGCCGCAAGATCCAGGAGCTCAAGGTCGCCATCAAGCTGGAGGAGGACCTGACCAAGGACCAGATCCTCACCAACTACCTCAACATCACCTTCTACGGCCACCAGGCCTACGGGGTCGAGGCCGCCTCCCAGCGCTACTTCAGCAAGAGCAACAAGGACCTGACCGTCGCCGAGGCCGCCACCCTCGCCGGTCTGGTCCAGAACCCGTCGCAGTACGACCCGGTGCGCTACCCGGACAACACCATCAAGCGCCGCAACGTCGTCATCGACAAGATGCTGGAGAACAAGCACATCACCGCCGACCAGGCGAAGGAGGCGAAGGCCGCCCCGCTGGGCCTGAAGTACAAGGACCCGCAGAACGGCTGCATCACCGCCCAGGCCGGCATGGGCTTCTTCTGCGACTACGTCCGCCACGTGATCAAGCAGGACCCGGTCTTCGGCAAGAACGCCGACGACCGCAAGAAGCTCTGGGACACCGGCGGCCTGAACATCTACACCACCCTGGACCCGGACAAGCAGGCCGCCGCCCAGAACGCCGTCACCAAGAAGGTCAACGTGACCGACCCGGTGTCGGCCGCGGCGACCATGATGGAGCCCGGCACCGGCAAGATCCTGGCGATGGCCCAGACCCGCCCGTACGGCCTGGACCCGAACAAGAACCAGACCGTCGTCAACCTCAACGTCGACGCCTCGATGGGCGGCGGCAACGGCTTCCAGACCGGTTCGACCTTCAAGCCGATCCTCGCCGCGGCGGCGCTGGAGGCGGGCATGTCGAACACCCAGTCGTTCCCGTCCGAGAACAAGATCGACTACCCCCAGGTGTCGACCTGCAACGGCACCTGGAAGAACACCGACAAGCCCAAGGCCACGGTGAAGAACGAGTCGGCCGGCGAGGTCGGGCCGTACGAGCTCAAGCAGGCCATGGCGCTCTCGGTCAACACCTACTTCGTCGAGATGGAGCAGCAGGTCGGCCTCTGCGCGATGAAGCAGATGGCGAACAAGCTGGGCATCACCCAGTCCGCCAAGGGTGACCCGTTCCAGGAGGTGCCCTCGATGGTCCTCGGCACCCTGGAGCTCTCCCCGCTGACCATGGCGAACGTCTACGCGACCTTCGCCGCGCGCGGCAAGTACTGCACCCCGATCGCGATCAACAAGATCACCACGGTCGACGGCAAGGACCTCAAGGTCCCGCAGTCCCAGTGCAACCAGGTCTTCTCCGAGCAGACCGCGGACTCGCTCAACACCGTCCTGCTCAACGTGACCGAGAAGGGCACCGCGGCCGCCCTCGGCCTCGACGACGGCCGCAAGATCGCCGGTAAGACCGGTACCACCGACGAGAAGAAGGCCGCCTGGTTCGACGGCTACACCCCGTCGCTGGCCACCGCGGTCTGGCTCGGCGGCCCGGCCGGCGGCGTCAAGATGAAGAACATCAACATCGGCGGCAAGCACTTCGACGAGGTGTTCGGCGCCGACGGCCCCGGTCCGATCTGGCAGATGGCGATGAACCAGGCGCTCAAGGGCACGCCCCTGGAGCCCATCCAGACCACCAACATCCCGGACCCCCAGGCCACCACGCCCCCGCCGGCCTCTCCCCCGGCGACCGACCCGAACGCCCAGCCGCCGCAGCAGCCGGCGCCCCAGAACCCGCCGCCGGCCGGTCCTGGGAACGGGCCCGGTGGGGTGATAGGAGGAGGGTTCACCCTCCCGCCGGGCATGATCGGCGGCGGTGGGAACGGCAACGGGAACGGCAACGGCGGCAAGCACGGCGGCGGCAACGGCTGACCGGGGCTGCCCCGCCTCTCACCCGCAGGAACGGCGAAGGGGCGCCCTCCGGATCTTCCGGGGGGCGCCCCTTCGGCGTGTCGGCGGGTCGCCGGGCCGGTGCGTCAGCGGGTCGGCGGGCCGGCGCGTCAGCGGGTCGGCGGGCCGGCGCGTCGGCGGGTCGGCGGGCCGGTGCGTCGGCGTGCGGCGCTTCCCGCTCAGGCCAGCGCGGCCTTCACCGCGGCGGCCACCCGGCCGCCCTCGGCCAGACCGTCCACCTTCGGCTTCACCAGCTTCATCACGGCACCCATCGCCTGCGGGCCGCTCGCCCCGCTCTCGGCCACGGCGGCGGCCACGATCGCGGCCAGCTCCTCGTCCGACAGCTGCTTGGGCAGGTACCCCGCCAGCACCTCGCCCTCGGCACGCTCCCGCGCGGCCTGGTCGACCCGGCCGCCCTGGTCGAAGGCCTCGGCCGCCTCGCGGCGCTTCTTCGCCTCGCGGGTGATCACCTTGAGCACCTCGGCGTCGGACAGCTCGCGCTTCTCCTTGCCCGCCACCTCCTCGCTGGTGACAGCGGACAGCGTGAGCCGGATGGTGGACGAGCGCAGCTCGTCCCGGTCCTTGATGGCAGCCGTGAGGTCCTCCTGCAGCTGCTCCTTGAGCGTCGTCATGGCCACGAGTCTCCCACCTGCGCCGTTCGGTCGCTTGCCATTAAGCGCCGGGCCCCGTGTGCCCGACCTGTAACCACTTACCCTGGTTACATGACTGATCGAGACGGAGCACCGGACCCCGCCCCCGGCCTGGTCCTCACCACTCCGGGCGGCAGCAGCTTCCTCTTCGACCCCGGCGCCCTCTGCCTCGAACTGCTCACCACCGGCGGCCCGGGCGACCTCGCCCGCTACGAGGTCCTGCACCGCCCGTCCGACCTCGCCGACTGGCTCCCCCGCTCCCGGCTGGGGCTGCCCGCCGGAGCCGTACGGATCACCGCCGAGCAGCTCGCCGACGCCCGCACCCTGCGCGACGCCCTCTGGCGGCTGGCCGCCGCCCGCGCCCACGGCACGACCGGTCCCGCGGCGGACCACGCCGCCCTCAACCGGGCCGCCGCCCACCCGCCGCTCGTCCCGCAGATCGCCCCGGACGGCACCGCGGCCGCCCCGCTGCCCGCCGACGGGGCCCAGCTGGTCTCCACCCTCGCCCGGGACGCCATCGCCCTGCTCACCGGCCCGTACGCGGACCGGATCCGGGAGTGCGGGGCGCACAACTGCCGGCTGGTCTTCGTCGACACCTCGCGGCCCGGGCGACGGCGCTGGTGCTCGATGGAGCGGTGCGGCAACCGCAACAAGGTCCGGGCCCTGCGCGCCCGGCGGGAGTCCGAGGAGCCCGGCGCGGGGGCCGTGCCCGCAGCGGGCCACCGGACGTTCACCAGCTGATCCACCGTCTGAGAGCATGGGCTGATGCGACCGCTGTACTCCGTTCCCCTCGGTGTCGCCGCCGCCGGCGCCGCCTGCCTCGCCTACTCCGTCGGGTACGAGGTGCGTGCCTTCCGGCTCCGCCGGGTCGAGGTCCCCGTCCTGCCGCACGGCGCCAAGCCCGTCCGGATCCTCCAGGTGTCCGACATCCACATGGTGAGCGGGCAGGGCAAGAAGCAGCGCTGGCTGAAGAGCCTGGCCGGCCTGCGCCCCGACCTGGTGGTCAACACCGGCGACAACCTCTCCGACCCGCTCGGCGTCCCGGCCACCCTCGACGCGCTCGGGCCGCTCATGGACTTCCCCGGCGTCTACGTCTTCGGGTCCAACGACTACTACGGCCCGGCCCGCAAGAACCCGGCCCGCTACCTCCAGGCCATGCGCAGCGGCGTCCACGGGATGAACAACCCCGACGGCACCGGCAACCGCGGCATCAGCGGCGCCGTCCACAACCCCTGGGAGAAGCTCCGCGACGGCTTCGACGCGGCCGGCTGGCTCGACCTGACCAACACCCGCGGCCGCCTCACCGTCAACGGCCTCGACATGGAGTTCACCGGCCTCGACGACCCCCACATCCGCCGCGACCGCTACGCCGAGGTCTCCGGCGGCCCCTCCGCCGACGCCGACCTCTCCCTCGCCGTCGTCCACGCGCCCTACCTGCGCGTCCTCGACGCCTTCACCGCCGACCGCTACCCGCTGATCCTGGCCGGCCACACCCACGGCGGCCAGCTCTGCATCCCCTTCTACGGCGCCCTGGTCACCAACTGCGACCTCGACACCCGCCGGGTCAAGGGCCTCTCCACCCACCAGGCCGGCGGCCACCGCTCCTACCTCCACGTCTCCGCAGGCTGCGGCACCAACCGCTACACCCCGGTCCGCTTCGCCTGCCCCCCGGAAGCCACCCTCCTCACCCTCACCCCCACCCCCCGCTGACCCCGGCCGGACGCCCGCCCGAAACCGGATTTCGTGTCTCGGCGAGCGTCCGGTAGAGTTCTACTCGTCGCGAAGGAGACGGAGCGGCAAAAGAAAGACCGGGGTGTGGCGCAGCTTGGTAGCGCGCTTCGTTCGGGACGAAGAGGCCGTGGGTTCAAATCCCGCCACCCCGACCCAGTAGGACCAGCTCAGGGCCGGTCTCCCGCAAGGGAGACCGGCCCTGACTGGTTTTTCGACCCCTCGGGGGGCCGCTGGGGAGTGTGCCGGGAGTGGATCACGGAAGGCCGCTCCGGCCCGGCTTCCACTGACCCCCCTTCAGCGGGGCGTCGAGCACAGCCACGGGTGGGCGGGGACACATCCGCCGACGGACGGCGAGCGCCTCCTGGATCCGCCCGGCCGGCAGGGCCGGGAGTACTCCGCTCATCCCCGAGGACCAGGTGCAGCGTGCTGTGCCAGGTCCTGATGCCGCTCGCCGCGTAGCCGTGCTCCCGCTCCGCCGGACGCTCGGCTGGGGTTTCCCAGCCGAGCGTCCGGCGAGGGTGGCGGTTGAGCCGGTCGCCGAGGGCGGCAAGCCTTCGGGGGTGGTCAGAGCCAGCCCAGCCGGGCCGCCTTCAGGCCGGCCTCGAAGCGGCTGCTGGCGTCGAGGCGCTCCATCAGCGCGGCCATCTGCCGGCGGACGGTGCGCAGCGAGACGCCCAGGCGCTTGGCCGCGGTCTCATCGGTGAGTCCGGTCGCGAGCAGTTTGAGCAGTTCCTTCTCGACCGGGCTGAGCCCGGGCTCGACCTCGGAGCCGGAGGTGGTGTCGGCGCCGAGGGGGACGGCGGTTTCCCAAGTCTGCTCGAACAGGGCGACGAGATTGGCGACGATGGCCGGCTCGCGGGTGCACAGCGCGCCCCGCCGGGTGTTCGCGGGGTCGATGGGGACGACGGCGACCTTCCGGTCGAAGACCAGCAGCCGGGGTGGGAGCACCGGGGCGGTCCGCACCTGCCCGCCCAGCCCGGTCATCCAGCGCGCGTAGCCGAAGGTGGCCGCGTCATTGCGGACGCTGTTCTGATAGAGGGTCAGCAGCGAGATCCCCCGCCTCATCGCGTCCTCGTCCAGCGGGCGGGAGGCGTCCAGGCTGGCCTGTGACTGGGCACCGCCCGGCATCACGCTCAGGCACTCGGTGCTGAGCTCCCGCGCCAGCGCCTCCAACTGGGCCTGGATGGCGTCCAGTCCGACCAGGCGCACACTGCCCTCGTGCTCGGCGAGCGGGCGCCGGTCGGCGTACTCGGAGACCGCGCGGGCAGCGGCGGCCCGCTGTGCGACCAGCTCCTGCTGGCGGCGGAGCAGTTCCTGCTCCTGTCGACGCAGAGCGGCCTCCAGGGCCAGCTCCGGGCTGACCACCCGGAAGGTGCCCGGTGCGTCGCGGGAAGGCCGCAGCAGCTCGCTGTCGGCCAGTTGGTCGAGCGCGTCGCGGACCTGGGACTCCGGCATGGACAGCCGGGCGCTCAGCTCGGCCACCCCGTGGGCGGGGCAGGCGAGCATGGTCTCGTAGACGGCGGTGACGGTGGCTTCGAGCCCTAGAAGGCCCAGTACGTCCTGCATCAAGATCCCCCCGATCGGCACGGTGTCCGTGCCCGTGCGTTGATGATCATTTCAGTCGCATACAGGCCGTGCAAGAAAACGGATTCAAGGGGCGAATCCACCCAGAATGCCTGCACGGCGGTTGCCGGTGCGGCCGTCCTGGCACCAAGGTGCCAGGACGCTTGGTGACAGCGGAAACCCCTCCCCAGCGGCCTACCGGTCCGGCAGAGTATTCCTCGTCGGGAACGCCGGACGAGGAAAGACCGGAACCGACGGAAGCCGCGGAATATCCGCACAGCCAATCCATTCGATTTCGTACGGGGGTACCGCCATGTCCAGGGTCGCTCGCATTGTCACCGGTTTCGCCGCGGCCGGCGCGCTCATGATTTCCGCCGCACCGGCCGCGAGCGTCCTGAGCGGCATCGGCTGGGACGTCGCCCCGGCGGGCGCCAGCACCGTCCAGGCCCGGGCCGCGGGCATCGGCTGGGACTGAGCGGATGTTCGTCGCGCTTGCCCGTCTGGAACCGGCCGTCACCGCCGACGAGCCCACGGACGCAGACGCCCAGTTGGTGCACGACGTCCTCTGGGCGCACGCCACACCGGCCGACCGGCTGGAGCACGTCCGGGCCCGGGCCGAGGCGGGCGGAATCGACCTGACGCTCTTCCTCGGCCGCGGGGTCGGCGGTCAGGAACAGGCGAAGACGCAGTCCGAGGACCTGCTGCGCAGAGCGCGGCACGCCACGGCGCTGTCCCTCTACGGAATTCCAGGAATCTACAGCTGAATTCCGCCACCCCATGAATCCGGTCTTTTCCCGGTCGCTCACGGAGAAATTCCCCATGTCTCAGCACAGCATCCGGCGCATCGCTCTCTTCGCCGGCGCCCCGGCCCTGGTCGCTGCGGTTCTGACCGTGAGCGGCTTCGCGGACGCGTCGCCCGGCCACCCGGCCGCCGCGCCCGATCAACCGGTGGCCGCCTCCGCCGCGCCCTCCGGCTCCCCCTCCGCCATCGCCCCCGGCGATTCCGCTGTCCCCGCCGCTGCCTCGGCCGCCGCCTCCGCCTCCGCCGTAGCCTCTGCCGCCGCGCCCACCTCCGCGACGGCCGCGCCGTCGACACCGGGCGGCACCGCGGCCCCCGCGGCCGCGCCGAGCGCCACGACCCCGCCGCCGCCGCTGGCGCCGGCCAAGCTGCCGGACAGCGCCGCAGCCTCCTGGAAGCCGATGGCCCCCCCGCACACGCAGCCCGTCACCCATGACATCGGCCTCAACGAGTGCGCGTCCGTCCACGGCGCCCTGACCTGGCAGCAGCAGGGCTACGTCAGTGCGTTCAAGACCCCCGCGGTCCAGGACTCGTTCAGCTTCGCCGACTCCGCCACCGCCCAGCGCGCCTACCAGTCGCTGACGGCCGCGATGGATGCCTGCCAGGACGCCTCCCGCGCTCTGCAGGCCAAGGCCCGCGTGAACGCCGACGCCCAGGTCAGCCGGACCGCCACCACCGGCGACGGCACCGCCTACGCCCGTCAGTGGACCGCGGTCGGCGGTATGTCCGCAGCCGGGCCCCAGACCAGCCACATCTACCTCGTCCAGCGCGGAAACCTGCTGACCGCCCTGCAGTTCCCGGAGCTCGCCGAGAACGGCGCCAAGTACGCCACCAAGGACGACCAGTCGGCGCTCACCGCTCTCGCCGACCAGATGAACTCCGCGAGCGCCACGAAGTAGCTCGCAGCACGCCGAAGACCTTCCCTCCACTCGTCAGGACCACATCGCCATGTCCCGTATCTCCCGTGCCGCCCTCCGCTCGACCGCCGTCGTCGTGGCCGGTTGTGCCGCCTCCTCGCTCTTCATCGCCATGCCCGCCGCCCACGCCGCTTCGAGCGCCGGGGGCACGATCTCCCGCGGCGAAGTGCTGGCCCGCGCCCAGAGTTGGGTCGACGAGGGCGTGCCCTACAACCAGTCGGGCTACAAGACCGACGCCAACGGCACGTACCGCGAGGACTGTTCGGGGTTCATATCCATGGCCTGGCACCTGACCGACAGCCTGGTCACCCAGACCCTGCCCGACGTCTCCACCTCGATCAGCTTCTCCGACCTGCAGCCCGGTGACGCGCTCGACTACACCGCCGAGCACACCTTCCTGTTCGCGAACTGGACCAACAAGGCGAGCGGCGACTTCACCTACTACGCGGAGAGCAACTCCCACAACCCGACCCACGGGCCGTCCTCCGCCAACATCAACAACTCCACCGTCGAAGGCTGGCCCACCAACTACTACACCGCGCTGCGCTACAACAACATCGCCGACGACGCGTCCCCCGCCGTCGCCTCGGTGACCGGCCTCTCCGCCGGCACCATCGTCAGCGGCCAGATCAACCTGACCGCGTCGGTGTCGGAGAGCGCCGGCACGCCGACCGAAGCCGACTTCTCGATCGACGGCAACCCGGTCGCCTCCGCCACGGGCTCCGGCCCCAACTACTCGGCGCCGTTCGACACCAGGAAGCTGGGCGACGGCCCGCACACCCTGACGGTCAGCGCGAAGAACGCCGCCGGCGCGGCGGGTACCGCATCCACACCCATCACCTTCTTCGTGGCGAACCGGGGTACGGCGACCACGACCACCGGTGACTTCAACGGTGACGGCAAGGACGACATCGCCGTCCTCTACAACAGCGGCCAGGACGCCTCCGGCAAGAACCTGGTGACGCTGTACACCTTCCTGAGCAACGGCGCCACGTTCAACACCCCGGTCAACGCCTGGGACAACAACGACAAGGTCAACGGCAGCTGGACCTGGGACAACGCCAAGATCCTGGTAGGCGACTTCAGCGGCACCGGCAAGTCCGACATCGTCGTGATGTACAACAGCGGCCAGAGCAGCACCGGGAAGTACCTCACCACGCTCTACAAGTTCGCCAACAACGGCTCGGGCGGCTTCCTCAACCCGGTCAAGATGTGGGACAACGACGACAACGTCAACGGCAGCTGGAACTGGAACAACCTCAAGCCGGTCGTCGGAGACTTCAGCGGCACCGGCAAGGCCGACATCGGCGTCCTCTACAACAGCGGCCAGGACAGCTCCGGCAAGAACATGCTGACCATCTACAAGTTCGCCAACAACGGATCAGGCGGCGTCCTGAACCCGGTGAACGTGTGGGACAACAACGACAAGGTCAACGGCAGCTGGAACTGGAACGCGATCAAGCCCGTGGTCGGCAAGTTCAGCGGCACCGGCAAGGACGACATCGGCGTCCTCTACAACAGCGGCCAGGACTCCTCCGGCAAGAACATGCTGACCATCTACAAGTTCGCCAGCAACGGCTCGACGTTCAACGCCCCCGTCGACATGTGGGACAACAACGACAACGTCAACGGCAGCTGGAACTGGAACTCGGTCAAGGCCGTCGCGGGCGACTTCAGCGGCACCGGCAAGTCCGACATCGTCGTGATGTACAACAGCGGCCAGGACGCCTCCGGCAAGGGCCTCGTCACCCTCTACAAGTTCGCCGGCAACGGCTCCACCCTCAACACCCCCGTCAACGTGTGGGACAACAACGACAAGGTCAACGGCAGCTGGACCTGGGACAAGGCCAAGCTCGTCGCAGGCAAGTTCAGCGGCACCGGCAAGACCGACCTCACCGTCATGTACAACGCCGGCCAGGACGCCTCCGGCAAGAGCCTCGTCACCCTCTACAAGTTCGCCAGCAACGGCTCCACCCTCAACACCCCCGTCAACACCTGGGACAACAACGACAAGGTCAACGGCAGCTGGAACTGGTTCCGCGCCGACCTCGCCTGACCGCAACCGGTACACGCCGTTCGGGACGAAGAGGCCGTGGGTTCAGAGCCCGCCACCCCGACCCGGTGCAGCGGGCCCGTCGGAGAGATCCGACGGGCCCGCTGACGTCGTGTCCGGAAGAATCCCCGTGAACCGGGCGAGACCCGCCCGGCAGAGACGCCCGCCACCTGGGAGGTCCGGGGCCTTGTCGAACGACTTCACCACCCTCGCGGGTCAAGGAGTGCTGGTTCGAGAGGGGGCGGTCGGGCTTCCTGATCTGCCGCTACCGGCTGGTGCTCCCCGGCTGAGCGGTCAGAACACGGTGGGGAGGGCGGTGCGGGAGGTGATGCCGAGTTTGGGGTAGGCCTTGTAGAGGTGGTGGGCGACGGTGCGGGGGCTGAGGAAGAGTTGGGCGGCGATGTCGCGGTTGGTGAGGCCCTGGGCGGCGAGGCGGGCGATCTGGAGTTCCTGAGGGGTGAGGGAGTTCAGGGGGGTGGCGGGGGTCTGGGGGAGGGGGGCCTGGGGGGCGAGGGTGCCGGTGGCGGAGAGTTCGGTGCGGGCGCGGGCGGACCAGGGGTGGGCGGCGAGGCGGTCGAAGGTTTCGAGGGCGGCGGTGAGGTGGGGGCGGGCGTCGGTGCGGCGGCGGGTGCGGCGGAGCCATTCGCCGTAGAGGAGGGCGGTGCGGGCGTGTTCGAAGGGGCGGTGGGCGGTGGCGTGGAGGTCGAGGGCGGCGAGGTAGGCGCCTTCGGCGAGTTCGTCGGGGCCGAGCAGGGCTTGGCAGCGCAGGCGTAGGGCTTCGGCCCAGGGGCGGTCGGCGGCGGCGGTCCAGCGGGCGAAGCGTTCGTAGGGTTCGGCGGCGCGGTCCGGGGTGCCGAGGCGGACGGCGGCCTCGACCAGGTCGGGGACGGCCCGGGTGGCGCTGACGTGGTGGCGGTGCGGGCCGGTGGTGAGGGCGTGGAGGCGGTCGGCGGCGCCGGCCGCGCGGCCCTGGCCGAGGTCGAGCAGGGCGAGGGCCCAGTGGGCCCAGGGGTGGCCGGCGGCGGGGGCGGCGGTCTGCGGGCCGGTGGTGGCGAGGGCGGTGGTGGCCAGTTCGGTGCAGCGGTCGGCGCGGCCGTCGAGGGCGGCCAGGTAGGCGAGCAGTGCGCCGAGTTGGCTGACCCATTGGTGCTGGCCGGTGTCCTGGGCGAGGGCGAGCGCCTCGGTGGCGGTGAGTTCGGCGTCGGCGTGGCGGCCGTGGAAGAGTTCGGCCTCGGCGAGGAAGAACTGCAGGGTGGGCATCACCCCGAGGGTGCCCTTGGCGCGGGCCTCGGCGATCAGTTCGCCGGCGAGGTCGACGGTCTCCTCGTCGCGGCCGAGGACGAGGGTGGCGCCGCAGAGTTGGACCAGGTCGGCGGGGCTATCGGCGCCCGCGCGGCGGGCGGTTTCGACGGCCTCGCGGGCGGCCGGCAGGGGGGCGGCGGGACGGCCGAGGGCCGGGAGTACGGCGGCGGGCAGGTAGCGGGCGAGCGGGGCGACGGGGTCGTCGGCGGCCAGGGGGAGGGCGGCGAGCCGGTCGAGCACGTCGGCCACCGACTCCTCCCCCGCGTACCAGGCGGCGTGGAAGGCCTGGAACAGCATCCGGGCGGCGTGGGCGGGTTCGACGGCGGAGCCGTCCGCGGCGGTGCCGTTCGCGGCGGCGTGGTCCACGGCGAGGGCGGCGTCGAGCAGCAGCCGGTAGGCCGTCGGGTACGAGCCGCGCCAGAAGTGCGCGGTGGCCCGGACGTGGTCCAGCAGGGCGTGGGCCAGGGGGTTGTCGGTACGGGCGGAGGCCTCGTCGGCGAGGGCTTCGGCGCGTGCCAACTCGCCTTCCTCGGTGGCGGCTTCGGCGGCCAGGACGAGGCGGCGGGTGGCGCCGTCGCGGTCGGGGGTGAGCCGGGCGGCCCGTTCGTAGGCGGCCGCGCCGCCGTGGCCGCCGCGCCTTCCGGTCCGGACGGCGGTGCGCTCCAGCGCGTCGGCGAGGGCGGCGTCGGGGGCGGTGGCGGCGAGGGCGAGGTGCCAGGTGCGGCGGTCGCCCTCGGGGAGGGCCTCGGCGATGGTGCGGTGGGCCGTCAGCCGCTGGTGGTGCGGGGCGCGCTGGAGGATGGCGGAGCGCAGCAGCGGGTGCCGGAAGGCGATCCGGCGGTCGGTGGTGACGGTGACCAGGCCTGATTCCTCGGCGGGGGTGAGGTGTTCGGCGCCGACGCCGAGCGCGGAGGCGGCGGGCAGTACGACGTCGAGTTCGCCGCTCTCCTCGGCGGCGGCGACCAGCAGCAGGGTCTGGGTGGCCGGGGGCAGACCGGTGACCTGGCCGTGGAAGGCGATCAGCAGCCGGTTGGTGAGCGGCAGACCGCCCGCGGTGTGCGCCTGGGGGCCGGTGGCGACGGGGAGTTCGGTGAGGGCGAGGGGGTTCCCGGCGGCCTCGGAGAGCAGTCGGTCACGGACGGCGGCGGGCAGGTCGGGGCCGGCCCGCTCGGTCAGCACCCGGCTGGCGGCGGCCTCGGTCAGGGCGGCCACCCGCAGTTCGGGCAGGCCGAGTGGGCGCTCGTCGGGGGCGCCGCCCTCGGTGCGGGCGGCGAGCAGCAGGGCGACGCCTTCGGCCTGGAGGCGTCGGGCGGCCAGCAGCAGGGCGTCCAGGGAGGCCTTGTCGAGCCACTGCACGTCGTCGACCACGCACAACAGTGGGCGGTCGGCGGCGAGTTCGGCGAGCAGGCCGAGGGTGGCGAGGCCGACGAGCAGCCGGTCGGTGGGGCCGACGGCCGGTTCGGCCCCCGCACCGGCCGATCCGTCGCCGAGGCCGAACGCCGCTTCCAGGGCCCGCCGTTGCGGCCCTGGCAGCGCGTCCAGTCGGTCCAGTCCGGACGCCAGCAGCAGGCTCAGCCCGGCGAAGGGAAGTTCGGCCTCGTACTCGACGCCGGCGGCCCGGATCACCCGGAACCCCTGCCCGGCCCGTGCGACGGCGTCGTCCAGCAGGGCGGTCTTGCCGATCCCCGCCTCACCGCGGAGCAGCAGCGCTCCGCTGCGTCCGTCCCGTGCCCGCGCCAACAGGCCGTCGACGGCGGCCTGTTCGTGTTCCCTCCCGTGCAGCATGTCCCGACCCTACCGAGCCGCCGCCGGTACCCGGGCGCGATACCTACGTAGGCGGGTACGGATACGTGACCGATTCGCCCGCGGCCGTCCGTCCCTACCTTTGTGAGCAGCGGGAACGACCCGCCAACCGCCCACCGGGACACGGGAGATGACCATGACCGAGATCACCGCCGCCACCCTCCAGCAGCTCGCCGAGCGCTACCTCGCGGTGTGGAACGAGACCGACCCGGCGGCCCGCCGCAAGCTGGTCGACGAGGTGTGGGCCGAGGACGGCCGCTACACCGACCCGCTGGCCGCCGTGGTCGGCCGGGACGCGATCGACGCGCTGATCGGCGCGGCCCAGGCCCAGTTCCCGGGGCTGGAGTTCACCCTCGGCCCGGTGGACGCCCACCACGACATCGCCCGGTTCACCTGGAACCTCGGCCCGGCGGGCGCCGAGCCGGTGGTGATCGGCTTCGACGTGCTGGCGGCCACCCCGGAGGGCCGGATCGCCACCGTGCACGGCTTCCTGGACCGCGTGCCGGGCGCCTGAGCGGTCCGCGAACCCTTCGACCGGGGCGCCGCACCCCCCACGGCGGCGCCCCACCCCTGGACGAGAGTCCGGTGAGCGAGAGCCCGGTGGCCGAGAGAGCCCCCCGGACGAGAACCCGATCGCCGAGAGCCCGACGGAGGAGAGCCCGAGATGAGCACCGCCCTGGACGCCCGGCGGCCCGACGGAGCCCCGGAGGCCCCGGAAGAAGCCCCGGCCGCCACCCCGACGGAGCAGCCACCCGCCCCCAGGGGCCTGCTGCCGGTCGTCCTGACCGCCACCTTCATGACCGCCCTCGACACCTTCGTCGTCAACGTCGCCGTCCCCTCCGTCCAGGCCGACCTGGGCGCCGGCCCGGCGGTCGTCCAGTGGGTGATGGCCGGGTTCGGCCTGGCGATCGCCGTCGGGCTGGTCACCGCCGGACGGCTCGGCGACCGCTACGGCCGCCGACGGGTGTTCGCGCTCGGCCTGGCCCTGTTCACCCTCGCCTCGGCGGGCTGCGGCCTCGCCCCGACGGCCGCCGCGCTGGTCGGCGGCCGGGTCGCCCAGGGCCTGGCGGCCGCGCTGATGGGCCCGCAGGTGCTGGCGATCCTGCGGACGGCGTTCAGCGGCGCCGCTCAGGCCAGGGCCTTCGCCCGGTACGGGCTGACCATGGGCGTCGGCGCGGTGTTCGGCCAGCTGATCGGCGGCCTGCTGATCCGCGCGGACCTGCTGGGCCTCGGCTGGCGCAGCTGCTTCCTGATCAACCTGCCGATCGGCCTGGCCGCCCTGGCCGCGGTCCGCCGCTGCCTGCCGGAGTCGCGCGCCCCGCAGCGGCCGGGCCTGGACCCGGCCGGGGTGCTGCTGGTGTCCGCCGCGCTGACCGCCCTGGTGCTGCCGCTGATCCAGGGCCCCGGACTCCACTGGCCGCTGTGGACGGTGCTCTGCCTCGCCGCCGCCGGCGTCCTGCTCGCCGCCTTCGCCGTCCACCAGCACCGCGCGACCGCCGCCCACGGCACCCCCCTGGTCGACACCCGGCTGTTCCGCAGCGGCGCGTTCCGCACCGGGCTGCTCGCCCAGCTCGCCTTCTGGCTCGGCCAGGCCTCCTTCTTCCTGGTCCTCGCCCTGCACCTGCAACTGGGCCGCGGGCTGGACGCGCTGGGCTCCGGGCTGGTGTTCACCGCGATCGGCCTCGGTTACCTGCTCACCTCGAACGCCACCCACCTGGTCACCGCCCGCCTCGGCGAGCGCCGCACGATCACCGTCGGCGGGCTGCTGATGGCCGCGGGGCTGGGCCTGCTCGCCCTCGCCGCCTACGACGCGGCGGACGCGAGCGTCTGGTGGCTGGCGCCCGGGCTGTTCGTCGACGGCTTCGGCATGGGCCTGGTGATCGCGCCGGTCACCACCGTCGCCCTGGCGGCCGTCGAGCCCCGACTGGCCGGTGCGGCGGCCGGGGTGGTGGCCACCGTGCAGCAGGTCGGCGGGGCCGTCGGGATCGCGCTGATCGGCCTGGTCTACTACGGCGCCGGCGACCCGGCCGCCGCCTTCGGCCGCAGCGTGACCGCGCTGGCGGTGCTGGAGCTGGTGCTGGTGGGACTGGTCGGGCTGCTGCCGCGCCGTCCGTGAACTCCGGACTCCGAAACTCCGCGAACCTCGGAACTCCGCGAACTACGGAACTCCGCGATCTCCGTGCACTTCGTGCGGTCCGTGCGGTCCGTACGGTCCGTGCGGTCCGTGCGGTTCGTGAACACAGCACGCGAATTGGGCGGGAGCCGGGGCGGGTGGGGGTTACCCCCACCCGCCCGTTCCGTTCCGTCCCCCCGATCGGGTTGGATGGTCGGATGAGCGAGGAGAAGAGCGCCGTACCGGCATGGGAGCAGCGGTTCCGGGCGGCACGCGTGTCACTGCCCGACTGGGCCGAGGACGCCCCCGACCGGGCGCTGTACGTGTCCAACGCGACCGGCACCTACGAGGTCTACGCCTGGGACCGGGCCACCGGCACCCACCGCCGGGTCACCGACCGCCCGAACGGCACCACCGACGCCGAGCTGTCCCCGGACGGCGAGTGGATCTGGTGGTTCGACGACCACGACGGCGACGAGTTCGGCGTCTGGCGCCGCCAGCCCTTCGCGGGCGGCCCGGACGAGGAGGCCGTGCCCGGCCTCGCCCCCTCCTACTCGGCGGGCCTGGCCCTCGGCCGCGACGGCACGGTGGTCGTCGGCCGGTCCACCGACGAGGACGGCACCACCCTGCACCTGCGCCGCCCGGGCGCGGCCGAGCCGGTCGAGATCTACCGGCACGAGGAGTACGGCGGCGTCGGCGATCTCAGCCACGACGCCACCCTGCTCGCCATCGACCACACCGAGCACGGCGACGCCATGCACTCCGCGATCCGGGTCGTCCGGCTCACCGGTGACGGGGTGGAGACCGTCGCCGAGCTGGACGAGGTCACCGGCCGGGACGAGCCGCGCGGCGTCGCCTGTCTGGGCTTCGCCCCGGTCGAGGGCGACACCCGGCTGCTGGTCGCCCACCAGCGCACCGGCCGCTGGGAGCCGATGATCTGGGACGTCGCCACCGGCGCCGAGACCGCCCTCCCGCTGCGCGACGAGCAGGGCCGCGAGCTGCCCGGCGACGTCTCCGCGCAGTGGCGCCCGGGTGCCACCGAGCTGCTGGTCGAGCACGAGTACGAGGCGCGCAGCGAGCTGTTCACGTACACCCTCGCGGACGGCCGGCTGACCAGGCTGGAGACCCCGCGCGGCACCGTCGGCGGCGCCACCGCCCGTCCGGACGGCACCGTGGAGTACCTGTGGTCCTCCGCCGCCGAGCCGTCCGCCGTCCGCTCCACCGCCGGGGCGGTCGTACTGCGGGCGCCCGGCCCGGTGCCGCCCGGCTCCGTCCCGGTCGAGGACGTCTGGGTGGACGGGCCCGGCGGGCGGGTGCACGCCCTGGTGCAGCGCCCGCGCACGGCCGGCCCGGGCCCGTACCCGACCGTGTTCGAGATCCACGGCGGCCCGACCCACCACGACAGCGACTCCTTCGCGGCCGGTCCGGCCGCCTGGCTGGACCACGGCTTCGCGGTGGTCCGGGTCAACTACCGCGGCTCGACCGGCTACGGCCAGGCCTGGACCGACGCGCTGCACGAGCGGGTCGGCCTGATCGAGCTGGAGGACATCGCGGCCGTCCGGGAGTGGGCGCTCTCCAGCGGCCTGGCCGACCCGCAGCGGTTGGTGCTCACCGGCGGCAGCTGGGGCGGCTACCTGACCCTGCTCGGCCTGGGCGTGCAGCCCGACAGCTGGTCGCTGGGCGTCGCCGCCGTACCGGTCGCGGACTACCACACCGCGTACGCCGACGAGATGGAGGCGCTCAAGTCGCTGGACCGCACGCTCTTCGGCGGCACCCCGGAGGAGGTCCCGGAGCGCTTCACCGCCTCCTCGCCGCTGACCTACGTCGAGCAGGTGCGGGTGCCGGTCTACATCAGCGCCGGGGTCAACGACCCGCGCTGCCCGATCCGGCAGATCGACAACTACGTCGAGAGGCTGGAACAGCTCGGCAAGACGCACGAGGTGTACCGGTTCGACGCCGGGCACGGCTCGCTGGTGGTGGAGGAGCGGATCAAGCAGCTGCGGCTGGAGATCGACTTCGTCCGGCGGCACCTCGGCGTTCCGGGCGGCGGCAACGGAGGGGCCGGGTGAGACGTCTGCTGGCGCTCGCGGGGGCGGCTGTGGCCGGGGCGCTGGTGCTCAGCGGCTGCTCGGGCTCGCACGGCGACGAGGCGGACTGCCCGCCGCCGGTCGCACCGCGGCCGGCGGGCCCGGCGGCGGGCGTGCCGACGGCGGGCTCGCCGACAGCGGGCTCGCCGACAGCGACCGCCACCGCGACGGCCGCGACGGCCGTCGCTCCGACGGGTTCGGCGACGAAGGCGAGCGCACTGGGCAGCGGCTCGGTCGACGGCTCGGTCGTCGTTCGGGCGTCGTACGAGGCGGACCCGACGGAGTCCTCGGGCGGGGAGGAGGACGCGGCCGAGCGCGGCCGGTCCGGCTCGCACGGGTCGAGCGGGTCCGGCGGGTCGCACGGTTCCGGCGGTTCGAGCGGCTCCAAGGGCTCGTCCGGTTCCAAGGGCTCGTCCGGCTCGAAGAGCGGCGGCACCACGCACCACCACATCGACCACCACGACTCGACGAACACCGTGGTCGGCAACGGCCACTGCAGTGGCGGCTCCGCCCCGGTGGACGCCGACGACACGGCCCCCTCGCAGTCGCAGTCGCAGTCGCAGGCGCCGTCGCCGACGCCGACGCCGACCGTGGTGCCGACGCCGGTCGCGACCCCGGCCAAGCCGCTGCCCACTCCGACCGGCAAGCCGTCCAGATAAGCGGTCAGCGCCAAGCCGGTCGATCGCAGGCCGGTCAGTCCAGGACCGGGTCCAGACCCAGGGCCCGGTCCTGCTCCGCCTCCGCCTCGCGGCGCATCAGGCGGAACCACATGAAGATCACGAAACCCCCGAAGACGAACCACTCCAGGGTGTAGCCCAGGTTCTGGAACGCCCGCAGGGTGAGCCCGTCCCCACCCTGGGGCTGCACGGTCGGGACCGCGGTCAGCCCGGCGGGCACCTGGTCGGCGGCCACCCAGCCGTCGTACCAGCCGTCGTACTCCAGCACGTTCAGCAGCGAGGCCCGGTTGATCATGCCGAGCTGCCCGGCGGGCAGCCCGCCCGCGACGGCGCCGTTGCTGCCGACCGACTCGTTGGCCTGCAGCCGCCCGGTGACGGTCACCTGCCCGCCGGGCGCGGCCTCGGCCGCAGGGGCCGAGCCGGACGGGGCGCCGGGCGCCCAGCCCCGCACCACGGCGACGGCGTGTCCGTCGGCGGTGCGCAGCGGGGTGAGCACGTAGTAGCCCTGCTTGCCGTCCAGCAACCGGTTGGGGACGAGGAGTTGGTGTTCCGCGTCGAAGGTCCCGGTCACCGTGACGGGCTTGCCGACGGTCTCCGTGCTCACCTGCGGGGTGGCCGGGCCGAGCAGCGCGTCGATCGGCCGGGCGTCACCCGAAGCGGTGAGCGACGCCTTGGTCTCCTGGTGGGTGGAGACTCGGTCCTCGAACCGGCCGAGCTGCCAGGAGCCCAGCCAGACGCACACCACCACGGCCGCCGTCGCCAGGGCGGTGCCGCCCAGCCAGCGCGGAGTCAGGAGGAACCGGTACACACCCCCCACGGTAACCATTCCTCACACGGCTCCCGACCACAGGGTCCGCCGCCGGTCGCCGCGCCGGCCCGGGCGGGCGTCCGCTCAGCCCGCCGCGGGCGTCCCGGTCGGCTGGGCCGCGGAGCCGGCGGCCGGCTGCACGCCGCCCCGGTAGAGCGTCCCGCCGCACCCGACCGGCAGCGAGGCCGTCGCGGCCGCCGGGCTGCCGGGGGCCGGGGTGTGGGCGATGGTGGCGGTGGCCTGCGCGGAGGTGGGGTTGCCGCTCGGGGTGGCCGTCGGGCTCGGCGCGGAGGTGGTGCCGGAGGTGGGCGAGGAGCTGGCGTGCGGGTTGGCGCTCGGCGCGGCCGAGGCGCCGGAGGCCGGGGCGGCGTCGGAGGCGGCGGCGGGGGCCTGGGTGGTCAGGGAGACCTGGTTGGCGCCGGTGCTCGGCGCGGTGGTGGCGCCGCCGGAGCCGCAGCCCTGGTCGGGGATCCACGCGAACGGCACCCGGTACCCCGCCTGCGGCGCGAGCACCGGCGGTTCGGCGTCCATCGCGGGCAGGCCGGCCGCCGGGTCGCCCGGGGCGTGGTCGGCGTTGCGGACCCGGCCGCGGTCGGTGCCGCTGACGTCGGTGACGGTCACCGCGCCGGGCCCGCCGAGGCGGCAGCTGTGCCCGGAGACGTTGTACACCGTGAAGGAGCCGTAGATCCGACCTTGGGCGTCCGCCGGACCGACCTTGACGGCGCCCTGGCCGAGATCGGTCCGGGTGCAGAGCGGGAGGATCCCGCTCTCGCCGGTGCCGGTGGCCCCGGTGGGGGTGGCGGTACCGGGTCGGGTGGCGTCCGCGCCGGGGCTGGGGGAGGCGGGGCCGCCGCCCGGCACGGAGGCGGTGCCGCCGCCGCTGCCGGTGTGCACTCCGGTGCCGGTGGCTTCGCCGCCGACCGGGGTACCACTGGGGGCCGCGAGGGTCGCGCCGTCGGCGGTCGTGGAGCCGGGCCCGCCGGAGAGTCCGAGGTGGTCGCCCTCGTGGAGTACGGGCAGGGCGATCGCGACCGCCAGGGCCAGCGCCGCCGCGCCGGTCCAGGCCCCGCGCCGGGCGGCCCGGCGCCGGGGTACGGCCTGCCGGATCCGGGGCAGGGCGCCGGCCCCGGGCTGGATGCCGGCCACCGCGTGCCGCATCAGCTCGCGCAACGCCCGTTCCTCGATGGACAGGCCGGGTACGTCGTCGTCCTCGGGCCGCTGCCAGGCGCCGTCAGCCATGTCCGGCCTCCATCTGGATCCGGAGGGCGGCGAGTCCGCGTGAGCCGTACGCCTTCACCGAACCGAGTGAGATGCCCAGGGTCTCGGCGACCTGCGCCTCCGTCATGTCCACGAAGTAACGCAGCACCAGAACCTCCCGCTGACGGCGTTGCAGACTCCGCAGCGCAGCCTTCAGCTGGTCGCGCTCCAGGGCATCGTAGGCACCTTCTTCTGCACTGGCCATGTCAGGCATGGGCTTCGGCAGCAGCCGCAGACCGAGGATGCGGCGGCGCAGCGTGGAGCGCGACAGGTTGACCACCGTCTGCCGGAGGTAGGCCAGGGTCTTGTCCGGCTCGCGCACCCGGCGCCGGGCGGCGTGCACCCGGATGAAGGCCTCCTGCACGACGTCCTCGCAGGTGGAGAGGTCGTCCAGGAGCAGCGCGGCGAGCCGCAGCAGGGATCGGTAGTGCGCCTGGTAGGTCGCGGTGAGCAGGTCCTCGCTGGTACCCGCGTCGGTACCGGCACCGGAGTCCGCCGCACCGGGTGCGGCCGCCGTCATCTGGTCTTCTTCCGGCCTACTCGACGACCACGGGGCGCGCGTCGGGAAGGTCACCACGGCCCTCGCCGGGATGCCCGCCCTTGCCCCCACCATCACGTTCGCCACGCCCGTTGGACACTCGATCCCCTGTCATGGTTGCCCAGCCCGGGGCCCATTCTTCCGCATCGGCCGAAGAGGCCTCCAGGGGATTCCCACGGGATTCCGGACGGATTGTGTCGAGGAGCGGACACAGGTCCGGACATCCTCGGGCACAAAGGGCCCTCGGAACCGGGCCGGTGACGGATCCCCGGCTCCTCGACCGTCAGTCCAGGCCGACCGTCAGTCCAGGCCGACCGTCAGCTCGCCGGCCACCAGCTCGGCGATCTGCAGCAGGTTGAGCGCGGCGCCCTTGCGCAGGTTGTCGCCGCAGAGGAAGAGGTCGAGCGCGTCCGGTTCGTCCAGCGCCCGGCGCACCCGCCCGGCCCAGACCGGGTCGGTGCCGACCACGTCGTTCGGGGTGGGGAACTCCCCGGCCGCCGGGTCGTCGTAGAGGACCACGCCAGGCGTCTCGCGCAGGATGTCCTGGGCGTGCTCCTGGCTGACCTCGCGCTCGAAGCGGGCGTGCACGGCCAGCGCGTGGGTGCGGACGACCGGGATGCGCACGCAGGTCGCCGAGACCCGCAGGGCGGGCAGGCCGAGGACCTTGCGGGTCTCGTCGCGCAGGCCCACCTCCTGGGCGGACCAGCCGCCCTCGCACAGGCCGCCGGTCCAGGGCACGGCGTTGAGGGCGAGCGGGGCGGCGAACGGCCCCTCGTCGGTGATCACCGCGCGCAGGTCGCCGGTCTGCCGGCCGACCTCGGTGCCGGCCACCAGGGCGGTCTGCTCGCGCAGCGCCGCCACGCCGTTCCGGCCCTCGCCGCTGGCGGCCTGGTAGGTGGCGACCACGAGCTGTTCCAGCCCGTACTCGGCGTGCAGCGCGCCGACCGCCGCCACCAGCGCGAGCGTGGTGCCGGCCGGACTGGCCACGATGCCGCGCGGACGGATCCGCAGCGCGGCCGCGTTGACCTCGGGGACGACCAGCGGCACGTCCCCCGCGGTGCGGAAGGCGGCCGAGTCGTCGACCACCACGACGCCCTTGGCCGCCGCGATCGGCGCCCACTGGGCGGAGACCGCGTCGGGGACGGCGAACACGGCGACGTCGATCCCCGCGAAGGCCTCCTCGGTCAGCGGGACGACCTCGACCGGCTCCCCGCGCACCAGCGGCGTACGGCCGGCCGAGCGCGGGGAGGCGACGGGTCGGACCTCGCCCCACATGTCCTGACGGAGCGAGAGCAGGCCGAGCAGCACCTCGCCGACAGCGCCGGTGGCGCCGACGACGGCGAGGTTGGGCCGCCGGGTCACTTCCGGGGGCCCCTGCCCGGCTGCCGGGTCATCGCCCGGTGCCGCCGTAGACGACGGCCTCGTCGCTCTCGCTGTCCAGGCCGAAAGCGCTGTGCACGGCGCGGACCGCCTCCGGCACGTCGTCGGCGCGGGTGACCACCGAGATGCGGATCTCCGAGGTGGAGATCAGCTCGATGTTGACGCCCGCGGCGGACAGCGCCTCGAAGAAGGTGGCGGTGACGCCCGGGTTGGAGCGCATGCCGGCGCCGACCAGCGAGATCTTGCCGATCGCGTCGTCGTAGCGCAGCGACTCGTAGCCGATGCCCTCCTTGACCCGGCCGAGTGCGTCGATGGCCTTCTGGCCCTCGGTCTTCGGCAGGGTGAAGGAGATGTCGGTCAGGCCGGTCGACGCGGCGGAGACGTTCTGCACCACCATGTCGATGTTGACCTCGGCGTCGGCGATGGCGCGGAAGATGCGCGCCGCCTCGCCCGGCTTGTCGGGGACGCCGACGACCGTGACCTTGGCCTCGGAGGTGTCGTGGGCGACTCCGGAGATGATGGCCTGCTCCATCTCGCCCCCTTCGGGCTTGTTCGGGTTGTCGTTGCTGACGATCGTCCCGGGAAGACCCGAGAAGGACGAGCGTACGTGAATCGGGATGTTGTAGCGGCGGGCGTACTCCACACAGCGGTCGAGCAGCACCTTCGAACCGGACGAGGCCAGCTCCAGCATGTCCTCGTACGCGATCCAGTCGATCTTGCGCGCCTTCTTCACCACGCGCGGGTCGGCGGTGAACACGCCGTCCACGTCGGTGTAGATCTCGCAGACCTCGGCCTTGAGCGCGGCGGCCAGCGCGACGGCGGTGGTGTCCGAGCCGCCGCGGCCCAGCGTGGTGATGTCCTTGCTGCTCTGGGACACGCCCTGGAAGCCGGCCACGATCGCGATGTTGCCCTCGTCCAGGGCGGTGCGGATGCGGCCCGGCGTCACGTCGATGATGCGCGCCTTGTTGTGGACGGAGTCGGTGATGACACCGGCCTGACTGCCCGTGAAGGACTGGGCCTCGTGACCCAGCGATTTGATCGCCATGGCCAGCAGCGCCATGGAGATGCGCTCTCCAGCGGTCAGCAGCATGTCGAACTCACGGCCGGCAGGGAGCGGTGACACCTGCTCCGCGAGTTCGATGAGCTCGTCCGTCGTGTCGCCCATCGCGGACACCACGACGACGACCTCATGGCCGGCCTTCTTGGCATCAACGATTCGGCGGGCAACGCGCTTGATGCCTTCGGCATCCGCAACGGATGAGCCGCCGTACTTCTGCACGACAAGGCCCACGTGCGCTCCTCGACTAGTGTCGTTTTCCGGGGGCGCCAGGCCCCCGTACCCCCCTGGGAAGAGGGGGGTGCGGTCCGCGCCAGTCTACCGAGCAGGGGTGTCCCGACCGGCGCCTTCCGTATGATGAGACTGCAGTTTCAGCAGGTGGTCGGTATTCCCCGGTGGTCCCACCGGCAGGTCTGCGGGGCATTCGGCGCGGTTCCGCAGAATCCTCGGACGAATGCCCCCCACCGCGATCGGATTTCTTCTCCGGGCGGATCGCTGAGGCATTCGTCACAATCCGCCTCGGACTGCTGCGGATCACCGGCCGGGCTCCGGACCTACCGGCCGAGGCCGAGTTCCGCCGCCATCAGGTCGCCCGCCTGCTGCTCCAGCTGCTCGTCGGTGAGCCCGTCGTCGTCGGTGTCCGCGCCGTCCGGCGCCGCACCGATCGGGCTGTCCAGCCGGACGTGGGCGATCAGCGACTGCAGCGCCCGCAGCACCGCCGTGCAGGTCGTGCCCCAGTTGGAGAGGTACGAGAACTGCCACCACCACAGCGCCTCGCTGACCCGGCCCTCCCGGTAGTGGGTCAGACCGTGCTGGAGCTCGCTGACCACACCGGCCAGGTCGTCCGAGATCCGGAAGGCGTTCGGCTTCTCCGGCGGACCGTACGGGTCGAAGACCTCGTGGTAGACGTCGATCGGCGCGAGCAGCTCGGCGAGACGCTCGCGCAGCTGCTCACCGTCCGGCTCCGGCCCGGCGTCGGGCTCGAAGCGGTCCTCCGGGACGACGTCCTCGATGGCGCCCAGCCGGCCGCCCGCCAGCAGCAGCTGCGAGACCTCCAGGAGCAGCAGCGAGACCGCGCTGCCCGGTTCGTCGCCCTTGGCGACCTCGGTGACGGCGAGCACGAAGCTCTCCACCGAGTCGGCGATCTGCACGGCGAGGTCGTCGGGCTCGGAGCCGTGGCCGTGGGTGTGCGGGCCGTGGGTGCCGTGGATGTGCGGGGCGTGGGCCTCCGGCCCCGGCTGGGGCTGCGGGCCCTTGGGCTGCTGGTTGATCGTCCGGTCAGACATCGAGCAGTCGTCTCCCTTCGAAGGCGCGGCCGAGGGTGACCTCGTCCGCGTACTCCAGGTCCCCGCCGACGGGCAGACCGCTCGCCAGCCGGGTCACCTTCAGGCCCATCGGCTTGCAGAGCCGGGCCAGATAGGTGGCGGTCGCCTCCCCCTCCAGGTTGGGGTCGGTGGCCAGGATCAGCTCGGTGACCGTGCCGTCCGCGAGGCGCGTGAGCAGCTCGCGGATGCGCAGGTCGTCCGGGCCGACGCCCTCGATGGGGCTGATCGCGCCGCCCAGCACGTGGTAGCGGCCGCGGAACTCGCGGGTGCGCTCGATGGCGACGACGTCCTTGGGCTCCTCGACCACGCAGATGACACCGAGGTCGCGGCGCGGGTCCAGGCAGACCCGGCACTGCTCGGCCTCCGCGACGTTGCCGCAGACCACGCAGAAGCGGACCTTGTCCTTGACCTCCAGCAGCGCGTGCGCGAGGCGGCGCACGTCGACCGGGTCGGCCTGCAGCACGTGGAAGGCGATCCGCTGGGCGCTCTTGGGCCCGACGCCGGGCAGCCTGCCCAGTTCGTCGATCAGGTCCTGAACCACGCCCTCGTACAACGTCGCGCCTTCCCTCGGATGGTCGGTGTGCTCCTGGTCGGAGGTGCTCCGGTGCCATCATCCAACGAATCGGGCGCCGGACACACCGGCCGACGCCCGACTCCCACAGAAATCACATGAGGAACGTCCTGGAAGGGACATCCCGGAGACCCTTCCGGAAGGGCTCCCGGAAGGACCTCCCGGACCGGGAGGTCCTGGGACAGGCCCTAGAACGGCAGACCCGGGATGCCGCCGCCGCCCAGACCCTGGGTGAGCGGGCCCATCCGCTCGGCCTGCATCTTCTGGGCCGCCTGGGTCGCGTCCCGGACGGCCGCCAGGATCAGGTCGGCCAGGGTCTCGGTGTCCTCCGGGTCCACGGCGGCCGGGGCGATGGTCAGCGCCACCAGCTCGCCCGAGCCCGTCACCGTGGCCTCGACCAGGCCACCGCCGGCCGTACCGTTCACCTTCGCCTCGGCCAGCTCCTGCTGGGCCTTCGCGAGCTCCTGCTGCATCTTCTGCGCCTGCTTGAGCAGCTGCTGCATGTTGGGCTGACCACCACCGGGGAACACGGCTCACTCCTTGCTGTCACGCGGTACGTCGTTCGTCACGGCCGAGCCTACGGGGCCGGGGCCGCCCGTGGGGACCGCACAGGGGGTCGCCCGGCCGGCCCGCTCAGTTGCCCCGGTGGTGGATCTCCTCCAGCACCGTGGCGCCCAGCTCGCGGATGATCAGCTCCTGGCCGGAGAACGCCTCCTCGTTGAGGTCCGGGTCGTCCTCCTCCGGGATGTCGTCCTCCGGAGCCACCGACTGCACCGGGCGGGCCGGGGGCACCGGCGCCGCGGGCGGCGGAGCCTGCACCGGCGCGGGGGCCGGGGCCGACGGCCGGGGCTGCGACTGGACCGGGGCGGGCGCCTGCACCTGCGGCTGCGCCGGGGCGGGGGCGGCCATCGGCGGCGCGGCGGCCGCCGGACGGGCCGGGGCCCCCCAGCCGCCACCGGCCGAGGCGGTCGCGGTCGGGGCCGTGCCGCCGCCTCCGCCACCTCCGCCACCGGACGGGTCGACGATGCACTCGATCCGCCAGTCCACGCCCAGTGCGTCGGACAGCGCCTGGCGCAGCACGTCGTCGCTGTTGCTGCCGACGAAGCTGTCCCGGGCGCCCGCGTTGATGAACGAGACCTGGAGGGTGCTGCCGTCGAACCCGGCCACCTGGCCGTTCTGGCTGAGCAGGATCCAGGTGAAGCGGCGGCGGTTCTTCACCGCCTCCAGGATCTGCGGCCACAGCTGCCGGACCTGCGCCGCGCCCTGCTGGGCGGCCGCGGACGGCTGGCCGCCGGGGACGGCGGCCGGGGCCGCGGGGGCGGCGGGGGCGGTCGGCTGGGCCGGAGGCGGGGTGGGCGCGGGCTGCGGAGCCGCCTGCGGCTGCGGTTGCTGCGGCGGCTGGGCGGGTGCGCCGCCTGCGGGCGGGAAGCTGCGGGGAATCGGCCAGGCACCCGGGGCGGGCCCGGCGGGGGCCGGAGGCGGGGTCGCCTGCGCGGGGGCCGGTGCCGGGACGACGGGCGCGACGGCAGAGGCGGCCGCCGGGGCGGGCCGCTCCGTCGGCATGTCCACCGAGGGCGCGGCCATCGGTGCGGCGGCCATCGGTGCGGCAGCCATCGGTGCCATCCCGGCCATCCCGGCCGGCGCGGCGAAGCCGCCCGCGGCCGCCCGGCGCTCCAGCTTGTCCAGGCGCGCCTGAAGCGACAGCTCGTCGCTGTACGCACCCGGCAGCATCACCCGGGCGCAGATCAGCTCCAGCTGGAGCCGCGGCGCCGCGTTGCCGCGCATCTCGGTCAGCCCGGTGTTGACGATGTCGGCCGCCCGGCTCAGCTCGGCCGCGCCGAACGCGTCCGCCTGTGCCTGCATCACGGCGATCCGGTCCGCCGGGGCGTCGATCAGCCCCTTCTCCCCCGCCTCCGGCACGGTGGCGAGGATCACCAGGTCGCGCAGCCGCTCCAGCAGGTCGGTAACGAAGCGGCGCGGGTCGTGCCCGCCCTCGACCACCCGGTCGATCACCTGGAACACCGTCGCCCCGTCCTGCGCGGCGAAGGCGTCCACCACCTCGTCCAGCAGCGCCGAGTCCGTGTACCCGAGCAGCGCGGTCGCCATCTGGTAGGTGACACCGCCCTCGCCGGCACCGGCCAGCAGCTGGTCCATGACCGACATCGAGTCACGCACCGAGCCCGCGCCGGCCCGCACCACCAGCGGGAACACCGGGTCCTCGACCTGGATGCCCTCGCGGCCGCAGACCTCCGCCAGGTAGTCGCGCAGCGTGCCGGGCGGGACCAGCCGGAACGGGTAGTGGTGGGTGCGGGACCGGATCGTCCCGATCACCTTCTCCGGCTCGGTGGTCGCGAAGATGAACTTGAGGTGCTCCGGCGGCTCCTCGACCACCTTGAGCAGCGCGTTGAAGCCGGCCGAGGTCACCATGTGCGCCTCGTCCAGGATGAAGATCTTGTACCGGCTGTGCACCGGCGCGAAGAAGGCCCGCTCGCGCAGCTCGCGCGCGTCGTCCACACCACCGTGCGAGGCGGCGTCGATCTCGATCACGTCGATCGAGCCGGGCCCGCCGGTCGCGAGGTCCCGACAGGACTGGCACTCCCCGCAGGGCGTCGGCGTCGGCCCCTGCTCACAGTTCAGACAACGGGCCAGGATGCGCGCGCTCGTCGTCTTGCCACAGCCGCGCGGCCCGCTGAACAGGTACGCGTGGTTGACCCTGTTGTTGCGCAGGGCCTGCTGGAGCGGAGCGGTCACGTGCTCCTGCCCGATGACCTCCGCGAAGGTCTCGGGGCGGTAGCGGCGGTACAGGGCTAGGGACACACCACCGACGATATCGGGACGGGCCGACAAACGCGTCGCCCCTTCTCCCCCGGCCCCCGCCCGGGACGCCCCGGGAACGCAAAGACCCCCCGTGCACCCGCCAGAGCCCTCCTACCCTTGCTGCCTTCCGGCCCTGGGGGGGTTCAGAGAGATGACGCCACACGAGGGGCTGACCCCCACACTACCGGATCCCGGCCCCCACGATCCACAGGCCACCCCCGCCCTCCGGCCTGCGGGATAGCTGGTCGCGAGCACCCCGAAACATGTACTAAGCTCTCCCACGGAGGATTCGCCTAGAGGCCTAGGGCGCACGCTTGGAAAGCGTGTTGGGGGCAACCCCTCACGAGTTCGAATCTCGTATCCTCCGCCTTCACGAAGGCCCGGACCGCTCAGCGGCCCGGGCCTTCGTCGTTTGCCCTCTGGCACCGCTCAATCGATGTACGTTATTCTGTACAACATGAAGACGATGAGTGCCACCGAGCTCCGCGGCAATCTCGCCGCCGCGCTCGATGCCGTCGAGAGCGACGCCGAAGAGCTCGTCATCACACGCGCCGGCCATGAGCCGCTGGTCGTCGTCTCGCTGGCCGAGTACGCCTCGCTCCGCGAGACCGACTACCTGCTGCGCTCCCCGGCCAACGCCGACCACCTTCGCCGCTCCCTGCAGGAGTACCGGGAGGGCCGTGCGGTGGCCCGCGAACTGATCGACCCCGAAGACCTCACCGAGCAGCTCGCGTGAAGGTCCAGTTCACCGAGCGCGGCTGGAGCGACTACCTGTCTTGGCAGGCCGACGAACGCCGCCTCCTCAAGCGCGTCAATCTGCTGATCGACGACATCCGCCAAAACGGCAACGAGGGCATCGGCAAACCCGAACCCTTGCGGCACGAGCTCGCCGGGGCCTGGTCCCGCCGGATCGATCAGGAACACCGCCTGGTCTACGTTCTTGACGAGCAGGCCGACGCCCTGTGCGTCATCGCATGCCGTTACCACTACGGCAAGTAGAGCCCGAGATCACCGGAGGGACACGCGCGCTGGTCTCAGTTCTGGTCTCATTCACCCCCGTCCGACCGAGTTCAGCCGCTGCCCGGCGGTTCGCTCCGCCGCAGGTCAGAATCACCGTGAACCTTGGCGGACGGGGTTCGATCGAATGGGAAAGCGTGTTGGGGGCAACCCCTCACGAGTTCGAATCTCGTATCCTCCGCCTTTGATCGAAGGCCCGGACCGCTGCGAAGCGGTTCGGGCCTTCGTCGTCTCGTGGTTGCGGTTTTTGCCGTCAGCTGGACTGGCTCCACGTCGCCATCTGTTCCCGGAAGGTCGGGCAGCTGACGATGTCCGTCTTGCCGCACTGGAGGGCATGGGTCAGGAGCTGGTGGGCGTGGCCGAGGTCGACCATGCGCTGCTCGATCTCGGCGACCTTGGCGCGGATCATCGCCTGCCTCCGCGGCTGGTCCTGCTGGAACTCCCTGACCTCGGCCAGACTCAGCCCGGCTTGCTGGAACTTGCGAAGCAGCACGATCCGCTCTGCGGCCTGCGGCGGATAGCGTCGCTGCCCACTCTGGCGTTCGGGCGCAGGCAACAGACCGTGGCGCTCCCAGAACCGGATGGCCGACGCGGGAACGTTGGTGATCTCGGCAAGCTGACCGATCGTCATGCGCATGCTCCGCCCCTCCTCTTTCTCTCGTCGTCTCGCCGTGCCGGCCTGACGCTTGACTTGAACCTTAGTTCAAGTCGCAGAGTGGCCGGCACGTGCAGCGGCGGCGAACCGGCCACCGCCGACAGGGAATTGGGAGATGAAGAGATGGCAGACGCACCTGAGTTGAAGAGCCGGGCCCACCAGCTCGTCGAGGCTGCCCGGCAGCTCTTCGCGGCGGGGGTGATGTCGCACTCCGGGCACGCCAACCTGAGCGTTCGGCTCGACGCCGACCGCTTCCTGCTGACTCCGGGGTTCGTCCGCGACCTGCAGCCCCACCAGCTGGCGACCGTCGGTCTCGACGGGCAGGTTCTGGAAGGAGAACTGCGCTCCGTCAGCGTCGAGATCATCGCCATGCACAGCGTCGTCTACCGTGCTCGCCCGCACGTGGGCGCGATCATCCACACCCACTCACCCGCCGCCACGGCCTTCGCGGTGGCCCACCGGCCGCTGCCGTGCCGCACCGAACCGATGCTGCGCTTCGGACAGCCCGAGGACGTACCGGTGGTGCCCTGGGGGCCGCGCGGGTCGGACGTGTCGGTCCGGGGCATCGCCGAGGTCCTGGAACGACGCCCGACGACGGCCGCGGTCCTCCTGGCCAACCACGGGCTGCTGGTGTTCGGCCCGGACGCGGCGGCTGCCGGCCACCTCGTGGTGGCGATCGAGGAAAGCGCCGAGGCCGAGATCGCCGCCGCGGCGATCGGCGGGGCCGTGGACTTCCCCGAGGGCGCCCTGAAGGCTGTCCAGGCCTCGATCTCACGGGTCTCGTCATGACCGACCACACCTTCGCCGAACGTTCCGAAGCCCTGCGGGATCGCTACCGCACGACGCTCGGAGCCGTCCCTCGCGCAGTGGAGGACCGTCTGCGGGTGGCCCAGGCCTTCGGCCGGCTCCCCACGGAGGAGGCGTTCACGGCCCTGCGTCACATAGTTCTGGCCGACAGCCCGCTCGGCGGTCGAGTGCAACAACTGGTCCACTTCGGGCAGTTGCTGGCTCTCGGCCGGGCAGAACCGGCCCGGATCCACGCCCGGGGAGCACTCCACGCGGGCGCCGGCATCGCCGACCTCATCGGAGTCGCCGAGACCGCGCTCATCACCTCGGGCACGCCGGCCTACGCGCTCGGCATCGAGATCATCGTCGAACTCCTGCAGGACGACGACGGCAAGGCCGGCTGACCACCGAACACGGGTAACGCAGGACGCGCGAAGTCGCTGTCCCCTGCCCGGGACCGGTCACGTGACCGGCCCCCACGACTCCACAACGTCACAACGTCACGGGCATCGACCCGGCCATCCGAGCGGCATGGGGAGGCACCTCCCGGCCGAAGGCGGGGACGGATGGCGCAGCTCGCACGGAGTCTGCCGATGGACCTGGGAGAGCCCGGCCTGGCTCTGGTCTCAGTTTTGGTCTCATTCAGTTCGAATCTCGTATCCTCCGCCTTCACGAAGGCCCGGACCGCTCAGCGGCCCGGGCCTTCGTCGTTCCGTGGCTGCAGTTCCGACATCTCCCGCGGATTCCCCAGCCGCGATCGCCTGACGGATGGCGACGTCCAGAGCGTTCGAGTGGTGTCGGGCCGCCGACAGAGCGAGATTGCGGTGTCCCTGGCAACCGTCCGTGCTCGCGTGACGCATGAGTGGAGAAGGCGCTTCAGCGCCTGGCCCCTGTTCCCTGAGGTGCGGAGTGTTCATGCCGTCGCTGTCCGTGGTCCGTCGCCTTGTCGTCGCTCTGCTGCTCCCCTTGCTCGCTCTCGCCACCGTCCTCGGCGCCGCCAAGGAGTCGTCCGCTGTTGCGGTGCCCGCAGGGGTCCGCGCCGAGGGGGTGGACTGGGAGGCATTGGCCCACTGCGAGAGCGGAGGGCGCTGGCATGCCGCCACCGGGAACGGCTACTACGGCGGATTGCAGTTCAACACGGCGACCTGGCGCGCCAACGGCGGCCTCGCCTACGCTCCCCGCCCGGACGGGGCGACCCGCGAACAGCAGATCGCTGTGGCCGAGCACCTCACCGCGAGCCGCGGCCTCGCCCCGTGGCCGGTCTGCGCGGCCCGTACCGGCCACGGCGGCGAACGCTCGAACAGTCACACCAGCGCCCATGCCCGGGGCCACCGCCCCGCACAGCCCCGGTCGCACGCTCCCGCCGCGCCCACCCCGCGTACCGACCGCACCGTCCCGGCGGACGTACCCGCAGCCACCGACGGAGGCACGGACGCGGACGGAGCCGACGTGGGCAGCTGGACCGTGCGTCCCGGCGACACTCTCGGGGGCATCGCACAGGAGCTCGGCTACCCCGGGGGCTGGCCGACCCTTTACGAACTCAACCACCACACAATCGGCGACGACCCCGACCTGATCCTGCCCGGCCAGGTCCTCGCACTGCGCTGATTGACGCGAAAAGGCCTGCCATGTGCTCGCCGCCGGCTCGGCCCGTGTCCCCCGGCGGGTTCCACAAGAGGGCCGGATCGGGCGGGACCCCTCACGAGTTCGGATCTCGTGGCCTCCGCCTTAGCGAAGGCCCGGACCGATCAGCGGTCCGGACCTCCGGGGCGGTCCGTGCGGTCGGGTCAGGAGACCGGGAGGGCCGCGGTGGCGGTGGCGCCGAGGGCGAGGAGGGCGGTGCGGGTGGTGGTGACGGAGGCGCAGTTGTTGGCGGCGTAGGAGAGGGCCATGCGGTGCCGGTCGAGGGAGAAGTCGGCTACGGCGTCGGCGATGAGGAAGGGCTGGACGTCGTGGGAGAAGGCGTCCACGGCGGTCATCAGGACGCCGACGTGGGCGTAGACGCCGCACAGGATGAGCTGGTCGCGGCCGCTGTCGCGGAGCAGTTCGAGCAGGCCCGAGCGGTGCAGGGCGCTGTAGCGCCACTTGGTGAGGACGTGGTCGCGCGGCTGCGGGGTGAGGGCTGGGACGATCCGGCGGTCGCCCGGTTCGGCGCGCATGCCGGGGCCCCAGAAGTCCTTGAGCAGGCCGCGCTGTTCGTCGTCCATGTCGCCGGGCTGGGCGGTGTAGACGACGGGGACACCGAGGTCGGCGCAACGGGTGCGGAGCAGGCGGCAGTTGTGCAGGAGCTCCGAGGCGGGCGAGCGGTCGGCGGTGAAGGGGCGCAGGAAGTACTCCTGCATGTCGTGGACGAGCAGGACGGCGCGGTCCGGGTCCGGGGTCCAGGGCACCCGGCTCTCCGGCAGGTCGCGTTCGGTGGGCATGGGGTACGGCGGGATGGGGCTGATGCTCAAGGCGGGACCTCGTCGGGGTGTGGTGGCGGGGGTGGGAAGGGGCGCGGCGGCGGTCGGTCGGCGGTGAGGGTCAGGGGCGCCAGGCCGCCGCGACGGTGAGGGACTGCTCCGGGTTGAGCCGCGGGTCGCAGAGCGTGGTGTACGGGCCGAGCCGGCCGGCGTCGGCGAGGGCCGCGGTGTCGGCGACGCACTCGGCGACCGGGTCGGGCGTCGCCTCCAGGTGGAGGCCCGCGGCGACGCCGCCGCCGCGGCGGACGGCCGTCAGGAACTCGCCGACCTCCTGGACCACGGCGGACACCGCCCTGGTCTTGCGGCCGTCGGGCGCGCCGACGGTGTTGCCGTGCATCGGGTCGCACAGCCAGCTCACCGGGTGACCGGCCTCGCGCACGGCCCGGACCAGGTCCGCCAGCCGCTCGGGGGCCCGGCCCGCGCCGAAGCGGGCGATCAGGGTGAGCCGTCCGGGCACCCGGTCCGGGTCCAGGAGGCGGCACAGTTCCAGCAGTTCGGCAGGGGTGCAGCCGGGGCCGACCTTGCAGGCGACCGGGTTGACCACGTCGGCCAGCAGCCGCACGTGGGCGCCGTCCGGCTCGCGGGTGCGCTCGCCGATCCACGGCCAGTGGGTGGAGGTGAGCAGCAGCCGGTCGTCGGAGGAGCGGCGCAGCAGTGGCAGTTCGTAGTCCAGCAGCAGGGCCTCGTGACTGGTCCAGACCATGGGGTCGGGCAGCGGGGACCAGGTCTCCTCGTGCCGGCGCAGCTGGGCCATCGCCCGGGCGGCGGCGCGGTAGCCGGTGACCAGGCGCAGCGGGTCGGGGCGGCGGGCCATCGGCTGGGGGTCGGGCGCGTTGACGATGAGGCCGCGGAAGACCGGCAGTTCGACGCCGTCGACGACCTCGGTGGGGCGGGACCGGGGCTTGGCGAACTGGCCGGCGATCCGGCCGACCCGGACGACCGGCAGTCCGGTGTTCATCCGCAGCACGCCGGCCAGCGCGTCCAGCAGTCCGGCCTTGCGGGAGATCGCCTCCGGGGTGCAGTCGGCCGGGTCCTCGGCGCAGTCGCCGGCCTGGACGACCAGCAGCCGTCCGGCGGCCGCCTCGGCGAGCAGAGTGCGCAGCTGGCGCACCTCGTCCCAGGCGACCAGGCCGGGCAGGGCGGACAGGTCGGCGCGCACCTTGTCGACCAGCCAGGCGTCCCCCCAGTCGGGCTGCTGCCCGGCGGGGCGGCTGCGGTAGGGCAGGAACTCCTCCTCGGCCAGGGGGGCGCGGAAGGAGTCGAGTGCGGTGAGGGTGCTGGTGCGGTCGATCACGGTCGCTCCTCGACGGAAACGGAAGACGGAACGGCGGCGAGCGGGGCGCTTGCGGCGAGCGGTGGGCCTGCCGCGAGCGGCGCACCGGCGACGAGCGCCTCCCGTGCGCCGGCCGGCTCCCGTACGCCGCCCGGTTCACGTGCGCCACCCGGCTCACGCACGGCCGCGGCGACCGCGGCGGCGACGCCCGGGGCGACCCGCGGGTCGAGCACGCTGGGGACCACCCGGTCCGGGGCGAGGTCCTCCGCCGCCAGGGCGGCGATGGCGTCGGCGGCGGCCAGCATCATCCGCTCGGTGATCCGGGTGGCCCCCGCGTCCAGGGCGCCGCGGAAGATCCCCGGGCAGGCCAGCAGGTTGCTGATCTGGTTGGGGTGGTCGCTGCGCCCGGTGGCGACCACCGCGGCGTGCCGGGCGGCCGCTTCCGGCGCGATCTCGGGGGTGGGATTGGACAGCGCGAACACCACGGCGCCGGGCGCCATCGCGGCGATCAGCTCCTCGGGCACGGTCGCCGAGGAGACGCCGATGAACACGTCGGCTCCCGGCAGTACGTCGGCCAGGCCGCCGCGCAGTCCGCGCGGGTTGGTCAGCTCGGCCAACTGGGCCTTCGGAGCGGAGAGTTCGGAGCGCCCCTGGTGGATGATGCCGCGCGAGTCCAGTACGACGACCTCGCCCGCCCCGGCGGCGACCAGCATCCGGGCGCAGGCCGTGCCCGCCGCGCCGGCGCCGGAGACCACCACCCGCATCGACGGCAGCGGCTTGCCGAGCAGGTCGGCCGAACTGCGCAGCGCGGCCAGCGCCACGATCGCCGTGCCGTGCTGGTCGTTGTGCATCACCGGGCAGTCCAGCGCGGCGTCCAGGGCGCGCTCCAGTTCGAAGCAGCGCGGCGCGGCGACGTCCTCCAGGTTGATCGCGCCGAACGACGGGCGCAGCCGGACGAGCGTCTCGACGATCTCGTCCACGTCCCGGGTGTCCAGCACCAGCGGTACGGAGTCCAGCCCGCCCAGCGCCTTGAACAGCGCCGCCTTGCCCTCCATGACGGGCAGCGCGGCGGCCGGGCCCACGTCGCCCAGGCCCAGCACCGCGGTGCCGTCGCTGACGACGGCCACCAGCCGGTGCGCCCAGGTGTAGTCGGCGGCCAGTCGGCCGTCCTCGGCGATCGCCCGGCTGACGTGGGCGACCCCGGGGGTGGAGATGGCGGACAGCGCGCGGGCGTCCAGCGGTGTGATGGGGACCTGGGTGCGGAGCTTGCCGCCCCGGTGGGCCCGGAATATCTCGTCCTCGGTGAGCCTTTCGGCACGGTCCTGGTGTGCGACCGACACTGGCGTCCCTTTCTCGGGAGATCTCGGGGGAGCCTCGGGGATCCTCACGGGGCGCAGGGCGCCGGGTGTTCCGTTGCCGGGAGGTCCGTCGCGAAGGTGATCGAGTTCGACGCTAGCCGCGGCGCCGACACGGGCGGAACTACTCGACCGAGTGGGTCCGCCCCACCCGATCGCCGCATTCCTCGATTGACCTGCGAATTCGAGTAGTTGTGGGCCTCCCGGCCGTGCGGAAGTGTCGTTGCCATCCCCCCTTCCGCTCGCTCCAGCCGTTCCAGGAGGCGCCATGACCGGGCACACCCGGCCGCTGTACGACGAGGCCCCGGGAGGCCTGCTCGGCACGCTGCTCGCACCGGGCCGCGAGCCCGCCGCGTACGCCCTGCTGCACCGGCCGGAGAGCGGAGCCGCCGACCGGGTGGAGGTGGTGGTCGGCGAGGTGGCCGAGCTCGCCTCACTGGCCGAACTCCCGCTGGAGGACGGCCCCGTACGGCCCGCCGGCCCCCGGCACGAGCTGCTGGTCGTCGTGCCGTTCCGGCAGGTCGCGGAGCGCGGCTTCGCCGCCCCCGACGACGGCGCCCCGCTGCTCGCGCTGCGGGTCACCGACCAGGAGTCGGTCGGCCTCGCCGATGCGCTGCGCCTGCTGCCGGACGACGAACTCGCCGTCCGCAACGCCGAGTTCGCCCTCGACGACGAGGCGTACGCGGAGCTCGTCCGGACCGTGCTGACCGAGGAGATCGGCCACGGGCGCGGCGCCAACTTCGTCCTGGAGCGACCGTTCACCGCCGAGATCGACGGCTTCGGGGCGCGGGCGGCGCTGTCCGTCTTCCGCCGGCTGCTGGCCCAGGAGCGCGGCACGTACTGGACGTTCCTGGTCCGCGCGGGCGACCGCTACTTCGTCGGCGCCTCGCCGGAGCGGCACGTCAGCGCGATCGACGGGGAGGTGGTGATGAACCCGATCAGCGGGACGTACCGCTACCCGGCCGGCGGGCCGTCGGTGCCCGGGCTGCTCGACTTCCTCGCGGACCGCAAGGAGACCGACGAGCTGCTGATGGTGGTCGACGAGGAACTCAAGATGATGGGCCGGATCTGCGAGGGCGGCGGGCGGGTCGTCGGCCCGTACCTCAAGCCGATGGCGCGGCTGGCCCACACCGAGTACCTGATCGAGGGGTACAGCACCCGGCCGATACCGGACATCCTGCGCGAGACCCTGTTCGCGCCCACCGTGACGGGCAGCCCGCTGGAGTCCGCCTGCGAGCTGATCAGCCGTTACGAGCCGGGCGGGCGCGGCTACTACAGCGGCGTGCTGGCCCTGGTCGGCCGGGACGCGGCGGGCGGGCGCTGGCTGGACTCGGCGATCCTGATCCGCACCGCCCGGATCGACCGCGACGGCCGGCTGCGGATGGGCGTCGGCGCGACGCTGGTCCGCCACTCCGACCCGCGGGCCGAGGTCGCGGAGACGTACGCCAAGGCGGCCGGGATGCTCGCCGCCGTCCGCGGGACGCCGGACGCCGCCGGGCCGGCCCCGGCCGCCGTCGACACCTCGGCCTGGGCCGGGGACGCCCGGATCCGGGCCGCGCTGG
The DNA here is from genome assembly GCF_055584725.1 of Kitasatospora sp. NPDC101108. Classification (NCBI taxonomy): domain Bacteria; kingdom Bacillati; phylum Actinomycetota; class Actinomycetes; order Kitasatosporales; family Streptomycetaceae; genus Kitasatospora; species Kitasatospora sp. NPDC101108. The sequence goes on along the minus strand of NZ_JBVJLM010000014.1, from coordinate 37,402 downwards.
CCGGGCGCAACGCCCAGCTCGCGCCGTTCTGGCTGAGCCGGCCGGACGGCGTCGCCGACGGGGTCGTCCGGGGCCGGGTGCTGCTGGTCGACGCGGAGGACACCTTCACCGCGATGATCGGTCACCAACTCGCCGCGCTCGGGCTGGAGCCGGAGATCCGCCGCTGGGACGACCTGGTGCGGGGTCCGGACGGCCGCGTCGAGCTGCACGGGGCCGACCTAGTGGTGGTCGGCCCGGGGCCGGGCGACCCGCGGGAGGTCGGCGACGCCAAGATCGCCACCCTTCGCGCGCTGACCCGCCAACTGCTCGGCGGGGAGCGGCCGTTTCTGTCGATCTGCCTCGGTCACCAGGTGCTGGCGGGCGAGCTCGGGCTGCCCCTGGTCCGCAAGCCGCAGCCGAACCAGGGGCGGCAGCAGGTCGTCGACCTGTTCGGCCGGCAGCGCCGGGTCGGCTTCTACAACAGCTTCGCGGCCGTCGCGGACGGCGACGGCTTCACGCCCCCCACCCTGGCGGGGAGCGTCGCGGTCAGCCGGGACCCCGGGACCGGCGAGGTGCACGGCCTGCGCGGACCGCACTTCCACTCGCTGCAGTTCCACCCCGAGTCCGTGCTGAGCACCGACGGCTTCGACGTCCTGCGCGAGTCCGTGACCGGGCTGCTCGGCCTCCCGGCCGCCGCTGCCGACGTTCCGACCGCCGCCGCCGTCCCGCCCGCCGCCGTACCGTCCGCCGTCACCACCGCCCCGGCCGTCGTCGCACACACCGTCTGAGCGCCCCACCCATCCCCCTCCGGAGAGGACCCGTCATGCCGAAACTGATCGTGAGCAACCAGCGGACCGACGAGATGATCGGCGACCTCGGCTCGCTGACCCCCGAGTACCGGCGCTACGTGGCCGGCCAGGCCCAGCGGATGGTCTGGCTCGCCGACGCGGGCGACGTCCTGGTCCTCCCGGTCGAGCTGGACGAGGAGTTCCTCTCCTACGTCGCCGCGCTGAAGGGCATCGACCGCGGCTCCTGGGCCGTCGTGGTGCCGCCCGTCGGCGGCCTGGGCGAGGACGTGCTCTCCCGGGACCGGCTGGAGGACCCGGAGTTCCTCGCCCGGCTGAAGGCCGCCGTACGGGACCACGGAGTCAGCACCATCCTGCCGTTCCACTTCGACCGGGTCAGCGTGCGGCTCGCCCGCGCCCTCGGGCTCGACCGGCACACCCCGGGCTTCCCGTTCGCCGCGCAGAGCGGCACCGCCCTGCTCAACAGCAAGGCCGCCTTCCGGGCGCTGGCCGTCGGCCACGGCATCCCGGTGCCGTTCGGCACGGTCACCGACGACCGGCAGGAGGCCGAGGAGTTCCTCTGGGAGGCGATCGGCAACGGGCAGCCCGTCATCGTCAAGCAGGACTTCCACGTCGGCGGCATCGGGAACGAGATCGTCAGTCCGGTGCCCGGGATCCGCCCGATCGGGGCGACCGGCACCGAGCTGATCACCGACCGCGCCGCGCTCACCGCCCACCTGGACCGCCGCTGGGCGCACTACGCGGGCCCGCACCGGGGCCGGGTGGTCCTGGAGCACTACACCCCCGAGTCACCCGCCATCTACTCCGAACTGCTGGTCACCGACGAGGGCGTACGGCTCGTCGGCCACGGCGAGATGCGGATGAAGCCGGTGATCAACGGGCTGATCGTGCCCGCGCCCTCGGTCCGGCTGCCCGCCTTCGCCGACTTCCTCGACGACTCCCGGCGGCTGTCCGAGACGCTCCACCGGATGGGCTACCGGGGCAGCCTCAGCGTCGACGCGATCGTCACCCCGGACGACACCGTCCTCGTCAACGAGATCAACGGCCGGGTCGTCGGCTCGGCGCACATCCACCGGATCGGCGAGGAGCTGGTGGGCGGCGACTACACCGGTGAGCGCGTCCTGATCGAGAAGCGCCGGGTCGCCTTCCCCGACTTCCGGACGACCCTGGACAAGCTCACCGCCACCTCACTGGCCTTCGACCCGGCCCGGCGCACCGGCGTCGTGGTGACCGTCCACGACAACGGCCGCACCGGCGGATTCGGCGGCTGCTGCCTGATCGCGGAGGACGACGCCGCCGCGCGGGTACTGGAGGAGGAAGTGGACGCCCTGTTCGGGACCGCGGGCGAGTGATTCGGGACGTCCGGCGGGAACCGGGGACGCCCGGCGGGAACCCGGAACCCGGAACCCGGAACCGGGAACCGGTCCGGAAGGAGAACAGCAGTGAGTGAAGGAGAACGCCGGTGAGCGAGGGCGAGCGGCGCAGCGCCGCCGAGGGCAGCACGCTGGAGCAGCAGGACCGGGTCGAGCCCCCGGCCATGGGGTACCGGGAACTGCTGGGCCGCCCCGGGATACGCCCCTGGCTGCTGGTCACCCTGGCGGCGAAGCTGCCGGTCGCCATGGCGCCGCTCGCCCTGGTGTTCCTGGTGCGCGAGACCCCCGGCGGGTACACCCTGGGCGCCGTGCTCGGCGGGGCGTACGTGGTCGGCGAGGTCGTCGGCGCGCCGCTGCTCGGTGCCCGGCTGCACGGCACCCGGCTGCGGCGCGAGCTCGCCCTCGGTCTGCTGGGCGGCGCGGGCGCCTTCGCCGGGCTCGCCTTCTGCCATTCGGCGCCGCCCGCGCTCGCCGTGGTGCTGGCCTTCCTCGCCGGGGCCGCACCCGCCGCGCACGCCGGCGGACTGCGCGCACTGCTGGTCGCCGCCGTACCGGAGCACGGGGTGGCCCGGGCGCTGAGCGTGGAGACCACGCTCACCCAGGGCATCTGGGCCGTCGCCCCGGCCGCGGTGGCGTTCCTGGCGCTCGGCGCGGCGCCAGGCGCCCCGCTCGGCCTCGCCGCCTGCTGCGCCGCGCTGGCCGCGGCCGGGGTCCGGCTGCTGCCCGCCGTCGGCACCGACGGGGAGCAGGCCGGCCAGGGCGCGGGCGAACCGCCGTCCCGGGGGCGGGCGTTGGCGGCCGGCTGGCCGGTCTACCTGACCAGCGCCGCCGCGATGGCGCTGCTCGCCACCGCCGAGCTGGTGCTGCCCGCACTGCTGGAGTCCCGTGGGCTGCCGGTCAGTTGGTCCGGTCCGCTGCTGACGGTGTTCTCGGTCGCCAGCGTGGTCGGCGGCCTGCTGTACGGCGCCCGCCGCTGGCCCGGCGGACCGCGCGCGCAGAGCCTGGTGCTGCTGGTCGCGATGGCGGCGTTCGTCGCCCTGATCGCGGTGCTGCCCGGGCTGGTGGGCATCGCCGTCGGGCTGGTCCTGGCCGGCGCGTTCAAGTCCGGGGTGATGGTCACCCGCAACCTGTCGCTGCGGGAGCGGGTACCCGCCGGGATGCTCGCGGCCGGGTACTCCCTCATGTACGCCGTGCAGGGCGTCGGTTACAGCCTCACCGCCTCGCTCGCCGCCGTCATCCTCGCCAACGCGGAGCCGGGTACGGCCGTGCTGTGCGGCGCGGCGCTGACCCTGCTGCTCACCCTCGTCAGCGCCTCGGCCGAATACCGGTCGCACGGTGCCCCGTTGGAGGCGCCCACGGACGCTCCTTGAGACGCACGCCCGTTCGCTCCCCCCGTGTCCTTTAACGTCGTGTTCACACCAAAGGCGGATCAAGGACCGTAGAATCCGTTGCGTGTCCGCGGCTCCACAACGCCGCGGATGACATGGTGAACCAGCGCGAGACGATCGATCCGCGGCCACCACGCGCGCGCCGCGGACACGGGGAGAGCGGTGTGAACCCATTGTCCTTGTCCTTACCGTCGGCCGTGCCCACCGGAGCGGCCGACCCGCTCGTCGGCATCACCGAGAAGCGCGCGGACTCGACCCTCCTGAGTTCCGCCCGCCTGCTCGCCACCCAGGGCAGCGCCGACCAGATCGCCGCACTGCTGCGCGCCCTCGTGACCGACCCGCTGGGGCTGCTGCGGGCGCTGGCCTCGGTCGGCTCCGTCGACCGCGCCGTGGAACTCCTCGGCACGGCCCTGACCCTCGGGCTGCCCGCGGAACTCAACGCCCGGCTGCGCTGCCTGCTCGTCGAACTGCGGCTCGCCGCCGGCGAGGTCCGGCTCGCCCTCGCCACCGCGGAGGAGATCCTCGGCCGCGGCGCCCCCGGCACGCCGGAGCTGCCGCCCACCGTGCGCAGCGCCGTACTGGCCGGCCGCGCCTTCGGCCGGCACTTCCAGGACCCCGACCGGGGCCGCCGGCACGCCGAGTCCGTGCTGCGCGGGTACGACGACCGGATCGCCCCGGACGCGGAGGTACTGGCCGCCATGGCCGTCCTCTCCGACCGGGTGCTGTCCGACGGGCGCCTCACCGAGGGCCTCCGGCTGGCCCGGGCCGCCGTGGACGGCGCCCGGGCCATGCCGTCACCGGTCTGGCGCGCCTACCTGCACCTGGTGCTGGCCGACCGGCTCCTCGACGTCGGGGCGTACGGCGAGGCCGAGTCCACCGGCCGGGCCGCCGTCGCCGACCTGATCGGGCTGGGCGGCGGCGGGATGGACTCGATCGTCGCCCTCCACCGGGCCCGGCTGCTCAGCCACCGGGGCCGGCTCGCCGAGGCCCGCGACGAGGCCCAGCAGGCGCTGGCCGCCGCGATGTGCCGGGGCACCCTGCTGTACGTGCCGCCGCTGCTGGCCACGCTCGGTCAGCTCGCCCTGCGGTTCGGCGACCACGGCGGGGCCGAGGCCTTCGTCCGCCGCTACCGCCGGACCCTCGCCGACGGCGCCGGCCGGATGCCCTCACCGGTCTACGACTGGGTCGAGCTGCAGGTCACGGCGGCCCGGCACGGCGCGCACGCCGCGCTGACCCAGATGGACCAGCGGTACGCCGACCCGGCTCCGCGGGCCACGCTGTTCACCCGCCACCCGGAGGCCGCCGCCTGGTTCGTCCGCACCGCCCTGGAGGCCGGGGACCCGCACTGGGCGGCGGTCGCCGCCCACGAGGCCGAGCGGCTCGCCGAGGACAACCCCGGCGTCCCCACCCTCGCGGCCTCCGCCGTCCACGCCGCCGGCCTGCTGCACGGCGACCCGGACGGGCTGGTCCGCGCGGCCACCGAGCACGGCCACCACTGGGCCCGGACCGCCGCGGCCGAGGACCTGGCGGCCCTGCTCGACACCCGGTCCCGCCGACGTACGGCCCAGGCCACCGCCGACGCCCTCGCCGAGGCCCCGGCCCGGCCCGGGCTGCCCGCCCCACCGGCCACCCCCGCGCCGGCCCCGGCACCCGTCCCGCCCGTGACGGCCGTCCCGCCCGTCACACCCGCGCCCGACCCGGCGGCCCGCGCGGCCGAGGAGAACGCCGACACCCTGAGCGACGTCGAACGCACCGTCGCCCACCTGGTCAGCCAGGGCCTCACCAACCAGCAGGTAGCCTCCCGCATCCAGCGCTCCCCCCACACCGTCAACTACCACCTGCGCAACATCTTCCGGAAGGTCGGCCTCAGCTCCCGCGTCGAACTCGCCCGCCACGCCCACCTCTGGGCCACCGACCGCCCGGGCATCGGCGACCTCGGCATCTTCTGACGGATCATCACCACGCCCGGAGGGCCCGGGCCGTAGAGCAGCGGTCCGGGCCGTCGGCGTTGTGGCGGCGGCCCGGGTGCCTCAGGTGCGGTCGGCGGGCCGGTCGAGGAGGAGCTGGACGCCGTCCAGGATGCGGGCGAGGCCGAACTCCAGCGGGTCGACCGGGTCGGGGGCGAAGGCGCCGGCGGCGATGGCGCGGGTGAGGGTGGGGAAGCGGTCGGCGTGGCGTTCCAGCAGCTCGCCGGTGAGGAGGTTCCACTCCCGGTTGTGCTGCTCGTCGAAGTCGGCGTCCTGCTGGGCGACGGTGCGCACCAGGCCGGCGACCAGGACGAAGACCCGGTGCTGCTCGGCCGCGGTGAGCCCGCTGGGCTCCAGGGCGGCGAGGGCGGCGTCGAGCCAGCCGAGCTGGTTGGGGCCCATGACCTGGCGGCGCATGGCGGTGACGGCCAGCAGCCAGGGGTGGGCGCGGTGGACCTCGGCCGAGCGGCGGGCCCAGGCGGCGACGCGCTCCCGCCAGTCGGCGCCGGCCGTCGACAGGTCGGGGACCTCGGCGAGCACGGACTCGACCATCAGTTCGACGAGTTCGGTCTTGCCGGGCACGTAGCGGTAGAGCGCCATCGCGGAGACGCCGAACCCGACGGCGACCTTGTTCATCGAGACGGCGTCCAGCCCCTCGGTGTCGGCGATCTCCACCGCGGCGGCCGCGATGCGCTGCGGGGTGAGGCTGGGCTTGGGCCCCCGGGTCGGCTGGTCCTGCTCGCCCCACAGCAGCGCGATGCCCGCGCGCAGGTCGCGTGCCTTCTCCTTGGCCATCCCGGCCTCCCTCTCGACGGTCCTCGACGGATCCCGGGCGCCGCCCGTTGACAGCACCCAGAACTGTATATACCTTAAACGCATCTGCTGACGCGATAAACAGTTTGGGGGATACACCATGCTCGCCACCATCGCCTCCGTCTCCGCCGCCGCCCTCGCCGCTCCCGTCGCCGGTCTGCTGGGCCACCGGCAGCTCAAGCGCGCCGCGTTCGCCAGGAGGCTGCGGATCACCGCCCCGACGGGCATCGAGGAGTCCGGCTTCGTCCGGATCGGCGGCATCGACCAGTGGGTCTCGATCCGCGGCGAGGACCGCCGCAACCCGGTCGTCCTGGAGATCCTCGGCGGCCCCGGCGCCTCCAACCTGGTCTTCCTCCCCCGCACCCGGGTCTGGGAGAAGCACTTCACGATCGTCCGCTGGGACATGCGCGGGGCAGGCTTCACCTTCGCCGCGGGCGGCCCGGAGGGGCAGGGCGAGCTCACCTACCGGCAGCTGTACCGCGACGCCCTGGAGGTCACCGAGCACCTGCGGGCCCGGCTCGGCGTCGACCGGCTGCTGCTGGTCGCCAACTCCTTCGGCACCGTCCTCGGCCTGCGGCTGGCCCGCAACCACCCGGAGCTGTACTCCGGCTACGTCGGCACCGACCAGAACATCATCGACGGCGGCCGGGAACGCACCGCCTACGACGCCCTGCTCGCCCGGCTGCGCGCGGCCGGCCGGAAGAAGGAGAAGGAGCTGGCCACCGCCGTGGCGATGGGCCCCGACCGCTCGAAGTGGACCACCAAGGACCTCGCCGAGTTCAACAAGCTGGTCCTCACCAGCGACCCGCTCTCCTACGACACCATGAAGACCGTGGTGATGCGCTCGCTCTGGTTCTCACCCCTGCACACCCTGCGCGGCCTGCGGTCCTACCTCAAGGCCATGGAGTTCTCCGAGCGGCTCCAGCTGGAGGCCGCCGCCGTCGACGAGCGGGCGGAGGGGACGGACTTCCGGATCCCGTTCTTCGTCTTCCAGGGCGACAGCGACGTCCTGACCCCGCCCGCGCCGGCCAGGCGGTTCTTCGACGACGTCACCGCCCCGGTCAAGGAGTTCGCGCTGATCCGCGGCGCCAGCCACTTCGCGAGCTTCCGCCACCCCGACCAGTTCCTCGACCTGATGCTCACCCGCGTCCGCCCGGCCGTCACCGCGCAGCCGGCCGCCCGCTGACCTCCGCGGTCACCCGTATCTCGTGGACGGCGTTGCGGTCCCCGGTGAGCGGCTGGACCCGCCCCGCGGAGTCGGTGGCCCGGCAGCGGATGCGGTGCGGGCCCGGGGTGAGGTCGTACCGCAGCCGGAACCGCTGCCAGCCGAGGCCGGGGCCGCGCCGGTCCAGCTCGGCGGGCCGCCAGTCGGCGTCGTCCACGGCGACCTCGACGGCGGTCACCTCGGTGGAACTCCAGGCGTAGCCCGCCAGTTCGCAGTTCCCGGCCGGGACGGACCGCCCGTCCCCCGGGCTGAGCAGCTTGCTGCTGACGTCCTTCTCCCGGACCGGCCGCGACTCGCTCTCCCCCGGCAGGACGCGGGTGTACAGGCGGGTGGTGAAGAGGTGCTCGGGCCGTTCCGCGGCCAGCACGACCCGGGTCAGCCACTTGACCGAGTTGGTGCCGAACATCCGCGGCGCCACCGCCCGCACCGGGTGGCCGTGGTCGGGGCGCAGCGGTTCGCCGTTCATGGTGTGGGCGAGGACGACCTCGGCGAGCGCCTCCTCCAGGGGCAGGTCCTTGAGGTAGCTGACGTCGCTCTCCCCCGCGAAGTCGCCGCGGTCGGCGCCCTCCAGCCAGACGTGCCGGGCCTCCGGGAGCGGACCGGCCTGCGCCAGCACCTCGGCGAGCGGGACGCCGGCCCACTCCAGGTTGGTGACGGCGCGGGTCGGCACGGTGGGGTGCAGCGGATTGCCGAAGCACTCGTGGACGGCGGTGAAGGCGGTCTGCGGCAGGCGTTCGAGATCCCGGAAGTCCAGCCGCAGCGGCCGCTCCACCAGGCCCTCGACGGTGAGCGTCCAGGCGGCGGGGCCGAGCCGCGGGTACCGGCCCAGGTGACTGCGGACGAAGACCTCGTCGACCGGCGTGCGGAAGACGTCCGGCGTCTCCGGATCCGTCCTGAACATGCGTCACACCCCCGTGCAAAGACCACTGTTGCCGTGATCGACGGTACAAGGAACGACTGACAACGGGCCTCCCGGCCCCCGCCCGGCCCCGGACTCCCCGGCGGGCGCTCAGCGACTCCCCGGCGGCCGCTGGGTACTGCCCGTGGACGTCCGATTCGTTCAAGACCGCCCGCCCGCTCCCCGCCTACCGTGGCGGGCATGGACAGCACACCCGCACCGCAGTTCGCCTTCGTCGGCCTCGCCGTCGCCGACATGGCCGCCTCGGTCGCCTTCTACCGGCGGCTGGGGCTCGTCTTCCCCGAGGGCTCCGAGCAGGAGCCGCACGTCGAGACCGAGCTGCCCGGCGGGCTGCTCCTGGTCCTCGACGCCGAGGCGACCATCCGCTCGTTCCACCCCGGCTGGCAGCCGCCGACCGGCGGTGCCCGGGCGGCCCTGGCCTTCCGCTGCCAGAGCCCGGCGCACGTGGACGCGGTGTACCGGGAGCTGACGGACGCCGGGTACCACGGGGAGCTGAAGCCGTGGGACGCCTTCTGGGGTCAGCGGTACGCCTCGCTGCGCGATCCGGACGGCAACGGGGTCGACCTGCTCGCACCGCTGTAGCGCCCCGCGTCACAGCAGCGCCGTCACCCGCGTCCCGGTCAACTCCCGTACGTCGCGGGCGAGGTGAGCCTGGTCCGCGTAGCCCGTCCGGGCCGCCGTCTCGGCGAGCGGGACGCCGGAACGGGCCAGCCCCAGGGCGCGCTGCAGCCGCAGGATCCGGGCGAGGGTCTTGGGGCCGTAGCCGAAGGCGACCAGCGAGCGGCGGTGCAGCTGCCGGGCGCCGATCCCGACGGCCCCGGCCGTCGCCGCGACGCCGTGCCCGGCCGCGAGCGCGGCGGCCACCGCCCGTACCAGCGGGTCCTCGGGCGGCGCCGCGGCCGCCAGGCGCAGTGCCAGTTCCTCCAGCGCGGCGGCCGGGTCGGGTGCCGCGTCGATCCGCCCGGTCAGCCGCCGCACCTCGCGGCCGGGCCACAGGTCCGCCAACTCGACCCGGCGGTCCCGCAGTTCGTGCGCCGGTACGCCGAGCAGCGCGGGCGCCGCCCCGGGGCGGAAGCGGACGCCCGCCCACGGCCCGCGCAGCCCCGGTCCGGGCCGGAACGCCCGGGTGTCCGGCCCGGCGACCAGCAGCCGGCCCTCCGTCCACAGCAGGTCCATGCACCCGTCCGGCAGCACCAGCCCGTCCGCTGCGCCGTCGGTCCCCGCGCCGGTCTTCGTCCACAGCACCGCTCCGGGCAAACGGGACGGGCGCTCCGCGTAGTGGGTGGACATGTTCCGAAGGCTACGCGGGCCGGACGGGCCGTGCGCCCTGAGAACCCGCGCCCCCCGCGAAGCCTGCGGGCCCCGGGAAGGCCCGCGCCCCGGGAAGCCCGCCGGCCCCGGCTGCACTGGGCAGCCGGGGCCGGTGGGGGGTTACGGCCGGCGGGGTACCGGCCGCTTCGAAGGGGCTCAGACCACCGCCTCGACGGGGGGCTCGGCGGCCTCGGCGGGCTCGACCGGGGCCTCCGCGGCCGCCGTGCCCCGCATCAGCACCAGGGTGAGCACCGCCGCCACCAGGACGGCGATCCCGCCGACCGTGAAGGTGGTGGAGGTGGCGGTGTTGAAGGCCGCCCGGGCGGCCCCGGCCAGGGCGGTGTCCCCGCTGCCGGCCGAGAGGGCGAGGGCGTCGGTGACGGCGTGCCGGGCCGGAGCGGGGGCGTCGGCGGGCATCGAGCCGGTGTAGGTGCTGGAGAGCACGGTGCCGAGGACGGCCACGCCGAGCGCGGCGCCGGACTGCTGGATGGTGTCGTTGAGCGCGGAGCCGACGCCGGCGTGCTCGCCGGGGATCGCCCCCATCAGGGCGTTGGCGGCGGCCGGCATGCCCAGGCCGGAGCCGATGCCGAGCACCAGCATGGCCAGGGCCACCTTGGCGAAGCCGTCGCCGACCGAGAGGGTGGCCAGCAGGCCGAAGCCGGCCGCGATGATCACCATGCCGACGGCGGTCAGCACCCGGGCCGGGAGCTTCTTGCCGAGCGCGGCGCCGATCACGTTGAAGGCGAGCGAGGCGACGGCCAGCGGGATGAAGGCCAGGCCGGTGTCGGTGGGCGTGAACTCCAGGACGAACTGCAGGTACTGGGTGAGCACCAGCATCAGGCCGCCGGTGGCGAAGGTGAGCAGGACGAGGGAGAAGCTCGCGCCGGTGAAGACCCGGTTGCGGAACAGCTGGAGCGGGACCATCGGCGAGTCGGTACGGACCTGCCGGATGCCGAAGCCGGTGAGCGCGGCGACCGCGACGGCCATCGAGCCGAGGGTGCCGACGTGGGTGAAGCCGTCCCTCGGGAGGACGATGATCGACCAGACCAGGGCGGTCATCCCGACCATCGAGAGCAGCATGCCGGGCAGGTCGGGCTTGCGCCACGGGCCCTTGGACTCGGGCATCAGCACGACCGCCGCGACGATGGCCACCACCGCGACCGGCACGTTGAGCAGGAACACCGCGCCCCACCAGAAGTGCGCGATCAGGGCGCCGCCCAGCACCGGGCCGCCGACCAGGCCGATCATGGCCACCGCGCTCCAGGCGGCGATCGCCTTGGGCCGCTCCTCGTCGTCGAAGACGGTGATCAGGATGGAGAGGGTGCTCGGCATGACCAGGGCGCCGCCCACGCCCATCAGCACCCGGCCGGCGATCAGCTCACCGGGGCTCCCGGCGACCGCCGCGACCAGTGAGGCGGCACCGAACAGCGCCAGCCCGAGGATCATCACTTTTCGTCGGCCGAACCGGTCGGAGAGGCTCCCCGAGGTCAGCAGCAGACCGGCGAAGACCAGGATGTACGAGTCGATGATCCACTGGATGTCCTGCGCCCCGGCCTTGAGGTCCTCCGCGATCGGCGGGATGGACACCGTGAGCACCATGTTGTCGATCACCAGCACCAGGCTGCTGAGGCAGAGCACGACCAGGATGAGCCAGCGACGCGGGTGACGGTCCACCGCGATCCCCCCTTGTGTTTCGGCGCGTCGGCCACGGCCCCGCGCACGTCCTCGCGTCGGCGACGAGCCGCGCGGAAGTCCCTCGTGGCGCACACCGTTCGCCCGTCCCTGACCGAACGGTGTGCGCCACGCCGAACACTGTACGGAGACCGAACACCGTTCGCAAGGCCGTACGCTGTGCGGAGCCGGGGCCTATGCTGGACGCACCGCCCCCGACCAGGGGGCACGTGGAATGGAGGGCCTGATGACGGCCAAGTCGGAGGACACCGCGCCGGAGCGACGCACCGGTACCCAGCCGGGCATCCCGTCGCCGTGGAACCGTCCGCAGAAACGGCGGACCCAGCCCGCCCTCAGCCGCGAGCAGATCGTCGCCGAGGCCTTCGCGCTGCTGGACTCCGAGGGCATCGACGCACTGAGCATGCGCAAGCTCGGCGCCCGCCTCAACGCCGGCGCGACCTCGCTCTACACCCACGTCGCCAACAAGGAGGAACTGCTCGCCCTGGTCGTCGACCACGTGTTCGGCGAACTCCCGCTGGCCCGGGCCGAGGGCGCCGATGACCCGCAGGTCTGGCGCGCGGCCATCGTCGAGTGCACCCAGGCCATGCGCGCCGCCGTCGTGCGCCACCCCTGGATGGTCGCCGTGATGGGCGACGTCGGGATGGTCTACCTCGGCCCCAACTGGATGCGGATCTCCGAGGCCCTGCTGGCCCTGATGGAGACGGCCGGCTTCGAGATCGGCGAGGCCAACGACGTGATGGGCGTCGTTATGGGCTACACCATCGGCACCGCCAGCGTGGAGGCCGCCTGGCTGAGCGCGCTGACCAGGAGCGGCCAGGGCGAGCAGGAGTTCATGGAGCAGCTGCTGCCCGCCGTCGTCGAGGCCACCAGGACGCACCCGCGACTGCACCGCCTGTACACCACCCAGGTGCCGGACGAGATCGAGGCCGGCCGGGACAGCAGCTTCCTGCGCGGCCTCAACATGATCCTGGACGGGATCGAGGCGAGGCGGCCCGCGCGCTGAGCCCGGACCGCCTCCCCCGACCACGCGCCGTCAACTCCCGCTCAGCGCCTGGACCTCCGCGTAACCCGGCACCGGAGCGACCGATCCCCCCGAGGCCACGGCGGCGGCCGTCGCCACCGCCGCCGCCAGCGCCGAGCGGTACAGCAGCGAGCCCAGGCTGACCCGGGCCACCCCGAGCCCGGCCAGCTCGGCGAGGCCCGGACCGGTCGGCGTCCAGAGGATGTTGAGCGGGACGGACAGCCGGTCGACCAGCCGGGCGATCACCGCCGAATCGGCGAGCCCGGGCACGAACACCCCGTCCGCGCCCGCCCGCCGGTAGGCGTCCAGCCGCCGTACGGTCTCCGGTTCGGGGTCCTCGGTGCCGCACCAGTAGGTGTCGGTGCGGGCGTTCACGAAGAGCTCCGGCACGGCGGCCTTCACCGCCGCGACCTTCGCCGCGTGGACGGCGGACGGCGCCAACGCGCCGTCCGGCCGACCGTCCTCCAGGTTGATGCCGACCGCGCCGGCCTCCGCCAACTCCACGGCCAGAGCGGCCACTTCGGCCGGGTCGTCGCTGAAGCCGGACTCCACGTCGACGCTCAGCAGGAAGCCGTCGCGGCCCAGCCGCCGGGCCAGCCGTACGGTCTCCGCGCGGGTGGCGGCCGCGCCGTCGGGCAGTCCGGCGGCGGCCGCCACCCCCAGGCTGGTGGTGCCGATCGCGGGGTGGCCGGCCGCGGCGAGGGCGGCGGCCGAGGCGTGGTCCCAGGCGTTCGGGAGCAGCAGCGGACGGCCGGGGCGGTGGTGCAGGGCGGCGAAGGCGGCCGTCGGGACGGAGGGCGTCATCGCGCCGCCTCCGTCCGCTCGATCGGGCCCACCGAGTCCGCGTAGTAGAAGCCGGCCCCGGCGAGGTGGCACACGATGTGCCGGAAGCTCCAGCCCGTCCCCGGCGAGTCGTCCAACTGCCGTTCCGGCAGTGCGGCGACCCGCAGGGACCAGATCCGGCCGAGCCGGGTGAGGCGGCTGCGGGCCTCGTCCAGGTCGGCGGTGGTGAACGGCGCCAGGTCGGCCGGGGTGGTGACGTTGGAGGCGTGCCAGTGGTCGGCGGGGGCCGGCTCGCCGGCCAGCCGGGCCTCCCACTCGGCCCAGTGGTCGAGGAGGTGGTCGGTGACCCGGCGGATCGCCTTGTGCGGGGTGTAGGTCCGGCCGTCGGAGCGGAACGGGCGGCCGTCCCAGGCCGTCCAGGTGTCCGCCAGGGCGAGCACGTGGTCGATCATCTCCGGGATGAGGGCGGCGAGTTCGGCCTGGTCGAGGGGCTCCTCGGCGGGCGGCCGGGAGGTGTCCGCCGGATCGGAGGAGCCGTGGAGGATGCCCTCGGCGATCACCAGCGCCTGCGCGCGGCCCGGGCATAGCCGGGGCGGGGCACCGAAGGCCAGTGGCTCGCGGCCCGGCTCCCGGGCGGCGTCGAGGTCGAGCAGCACGTGCGTCCCGGCGGGGACCGCGATCCCGCCGACCTCGGTCGCCCGGGCGGCGAAGCGGCGCATCGCCCGGACCGGCGGATCGTCCCGCAGGGCGTCGGCCGGTCCGCCACCGCTGCGCCGGGCGTGCTCGACCAGGGAGGCGGTGGCCTCGCAGGCCTGGACGAGCAGCCCGATCCGGTTGGCGGCCGTCTCGGGGTCGTCGTCGCCCATCGCGGGCAGCAGCCGGGCCACCGCCGCGTCCGCCGCCGGATCGTGGGGCGCCGGCTCGAAGTACGCCCGGGCGACCGCCTTCACGTCCCGGGCGACGGCCTCCGGGTCCGCCAGGCCGAGCGCCCGCGCGAGCGTCCGCACCACCCGCAGCCGGAGGTCCGGGTCGAAGCCGCCCGCGGCCAGGACCCGCAGCTCGGCCGAGTCCAGCCGTTCCAGGTCGGCCACCACCAGCGCCCGGCGCCGGGCGTGCGGCTCGCCCGCGCTGAACCGGGCGACGGTGGACCGCAGCCAGGCCACCGTGCCGTACGGGCCGGGCGTCGCGGGCGGCGGGACCAGTGCCGGGTCGGCCAGGGCCGCCGTCACGTCCTCGTGGCGGGAGAGGGTCAGTGCGGGGCACGTCGGATCTTGGGTCCTCGGATCGCTCATGCCGTCATCGTGGCCCCGGGTCGTTTCGGTCCCGGCCGAACAGTGCCGGGTCGACCCTGGAGGCATGGCCGACCATGGACGCATGACAGTGGACCCGCGGGGCCCGGCGCTCACCGCCTTCGCCGCGCTGCTCGCCGACCCCACCCGCGCCGCCTTCTGCTGCGCGCTGCTGGACGGCCGCGCCTGGACGGCGGGCGAGCTGGCCCGGTCGGCGGGCGTCGCACCGTCGACGGCCAGCGAGCACCTGTCCCGGCTGATCGCGGGCGGCCTGCTGGCCGAGGCGCGGCAGGGGCGGCACCGGTACGTCCGGCTGGCCTCCGCCGCCGTCGCGACGATGATCGAGGACCTCGCCGTCTTCGCCCAGGCCACGGCCGAGGCCGCTGCGCCCGGCCGGACCGCTCCCGCGGGCAGCGCTCCCAGCCGCACCGGCCGGCCGGAGCCCCGGAACCTCCGCCAGGCCACGCGGCAGAGCGCCGAGGCCCGCGCCCGCACCTGCTACGACCACCTGGCCGGCCGCCTGGGCGTGGCCGTCGCCGACGCCCTGCTCGACCGCGGCCTGGTCGCCGACCGCGCCGGGCTCGCCGTCACCGAGCGCGGCCACAGCTGGCTGGCCGCCCAGGCGATCGCACTGCCGCCGCACGCCGGCCGACCGGGCGGGCGCCCGGTGGTGCGCAGCTGCCTGGACTGGACGGAGCGCCGCAGCCACCTCGGCGGCGCGCTGGGCGCGGCCCTGTGCCGCACCGCGCTGGACCGCGCCTGGGTCGAGCCGATCGGCTCCGGCCGGGCCCTGAAGGTCACGCCGGGCGGCTGCCGGACGCTGCACGAGCTGCTCGGCGTCGAGGTGTCCTGAGACCACTCGCGACAGCGGCCGCTCAGCCCATCGACTTCGCCCCGTCCAGCGCCTCCCGGATGATGTCGGCGTGCCCGGCGTGCTGCGCGGTCTCCGCGATCAGGTGCAGCAGCACCCGCCGGGCCGACCAGCTCGCCCCCGGCTCGAACCAGGGCGCCGACGGCAGCGGGTGGGCGGCGTCGAGGTCGGGCAGGCTCCGCACCAGTTCGTCCGTGCCACGCGCCACCGCCTCGTACCCGGCGAGCAGCCCGGCCAGCGTGTCGCCCTCCGTCATCCGGAACTGCTCCGCCCAGTCCCCCTCGCCCTCACCGCCGCGCATCGCCTCCGCGCCGCCGGTGATGAACCGCACCCAGCGCGCCTCGACCGCCGCCACATGCTTGACCAGGCCGCCCAGGCACAGCGCACTGACCGTGGTGCGCCGGGCTGCCTGCTCGTCGGTGAGGTCCCGCAGGGTGCGGCGCAGCAGGTTCCGGTGCTTGTCCAGGGTCTCGACGAGGTCCTCGCGCTCCCCCATCAGACGTCCACGGTCGGCGGCCGCTCGCCCTCCGTCCGGCCGAGGTCGATCAGCCCGAAGGCCGCGCCCTGCTGGTCGCCGACCGCCGCGAACCGCCCGAACGGGCTGTCCATCGGCCCGAAGTACACCTTGCCGCCGTGCTTCCTCAGCCGCTCGATCGCCGCGTCGGTGTCGTCCACGGCGAAGTAGACGCTCACGTACGAGGGCGCCTCGGGCGGCAGGAAGTCACCCACCGCCCCCATCCGGCCCAGCACCGGCCGGCCGCCGACCAGGAACATCCGGTAGTCGATCTGCTCGGAGTCCATCTTCTGCGTGCCGTACGGGAAGACCGCCGGGAAGAAGGAGTCGGCCTTCCCGGGTTCGCGGGTGACGATCTCGGCCCAGCTGTACGCCCCGGGCTCGCCCTGCTTCTCGAAGCCGTGGTGGATGCCGGCCTGCCAGACGCCGAACACCACTCCGCCCGGGTCCCTGGCGATCACCATGGTGCCGAAGTCGCCGACCCGCATCGGGCCCATCACCACTTCGCCGCCATGGGTGCGGATCCGCTCGGCGGTGGCGGCGGCGTCCGGCGAGGCCAGGTAGAGGCACCAGGCGGACTGCGCCTGGCTGCCCGGCATCGGCGGCACGATCGCGGCGACCGCCTTGCCGTCCGAGTACGCCTGGGTGTAGTTGCCGAACTCCGACGAGCTCTCGCCGAAGGTCCAGCCCAGCACGTCGCCGTAGAAGGCCTTGGCGCCCTCCACGTCGCTGAACATCGCGTCGGCCCAACAGGGTGTGCCCTCAGGTAGCGCAGCCATCTCTCAGCCCTCGTCCATGACGGTGCGGACGCGCGCCGTCAGGCGCGCACGGCCCCCGACTGGTCAGCCTAGGGCGCGTCCGGCGAACCCGCGCGGGATGGCCCGCGCGGGTGCGCTCCCGCGGCGCGGTGCCCGGCTCAGCCCGCCGGCACGGCCCCGCGCACCGGCGGGCGCAGCGAGGTGGTGCCCAGGCCGGTCGGGCCGAGCGGCACCGCGCCCGTCACCGCCCCTGCTCCGGTCCCCGCCCCGGCCCCGGCCTCGACCGCTGCCGCCGCCCGGGCCCGGACCGCGCCCGCGAGGTCCCGCCCGGTGCCGAAGTGCCGCTCCAGGTCCTCGGTGCGGTACCGGCGGCAACCCCGGTGCCAGCTCAGGATGCCCGCGAGCCAGTTCTCCAGCTCCTTCACGTACCCGTCGAGCAGCTCCCTGGCCTCCGCGCCGAGCTCCAGGTCCTCGCACATGACCGGGAGTTCCCGCCGCGCGACGTGCTGGAACTGGTCCAGCCGGGAGCGCATCAGGTCGTCGACGATCCGCACCGCCGACGGGTAGTCGCAGTTGAAGAAGTTCTGCACCACCAGCACCGCGTTGTGCAGCTCGCCCTCGTACTCGACCTCCTTCTGGTACGAGAAGACGTCGTTCATCATGCACGCGTAGTCCATCGCGGAGTTCTCCAGCGCGCGCATCGAGCCGTGCCGGCGCACCTCCGCCGGGACGGTCCTCCCGTGGCCGAGCCGGGCGAGCATCGAGGTGAGCTGGGAGCCGAAGGTGGAGCGGCGCATCTCCAGGTAGTCGACCGGATCCGGCACACGGTTCTGGATCTGGTTGCCCAACTCCCAGATCCAGCCGGCCGTCATCACCTCGACCGACTCGCGCAGCGCGCCCCGGTTCTCGACGGTCATCGGGCCGGCGGTCCGCTCCCAGAGGTCGGCGAGGGAGCGCTCCAGCGCGTTGGCCGGCTCCGGCACGGGCTCGCCGTCCACCGGCATGAACAGCGGCAGCCGCGCGTTGGCGGCCTTGGCGCCCGCCAGGTCGCGGGTGCGGCCGAAGATCCTCGGGTAGTAGTCGTCGGCCCAGGTGCCCCAGGCCAACCAGGCTGAGCTGATGTCGAGTTGGTCGGCGGTGGCGTCGGGGTGGATGCCGGCCGCGCACAGCGGCAGGTCGTAGTCGCGCATCGCCGCGGCGTCCCAGATGCCCGAGCCGGGGACTCCGGGGTGCTCGGCCAGCAGGCCCACCCGCTCGGCCCACTCGACCACCCGCTCCCGCGCGCCGTCCAGGTGGGGGCTGAGCGACAGCGCGAACGGCAGCTCGAACTCCGGCAGCCGGGACGGCCCGACAGGCCGGAACGGCACATGTCCGTGCGAGCGCGCCCGCCGTACGGCCGGAGCCGCCGGGGCCTGCGGCGTCCCGGCGCCCTTGCGCAGCACGTCCAGCGCCGAGGTCCCGATCCCGCCGATCGCGTACTGGTCCCACCAGTTGCCGGACCCGGGCGCCCCCGGCAGCTCCCCGCCGGAGCCCGGTGCCACCTCACCGGCCGAACCCGCCGCCGCCCCACCGCCGTTCATGTACCGGCTGGACCGCATGTGCCACTCGTGCCCGCCCGACTGCCAGTCCTGCAGCCCCTTGACGTACGCCATCACCCGGGCCCGGCCCGCCGGGTCGAGCCCGGTCTCCGCGAACAGCACCGGCAGTTCGGTGAACACGGTGTTCTCGAACTGCTGCAGCCGCGAGGTGAGCAGGTCGTTGACCGCCTCGGCGGCCTCCTGGGTGGAGCACTCCAGGAACCGCTCCAACACCAGGATGCCGTTGCTCAGTTCGCCCTCGTCCTCGACCTCGCGCTGGTACGAGAAGATGTCGTTGCGCAGGTGCACGCCGTCGGAGAAGGCGTCCATCAGCACCCGCAGCGCCCGCGAACCGGACACCTCCTTCGGCACCTCGGCCCCGGCCGCGTACTCGACCAGCTGCGCCGACCACGGCGCCCCGCCGACCTTGCGGCGCATCTCGATGTACTCGACCGGGTTGGCGATCCGGCCCGCGTCGATGTTGGCGAGCTCCCACAGCGACTCGTTGAGCAGGTTGCGGGTGCTCTCGGCGAACCGGATCCGCCAGTCCTCCCCCATCACCGGCACGGTCCGCCGCCACAGATCGGCCAGCCCCGCCTCGACCGGGTTCTCCGGCTCCGGCACCGGGGCCTCCGGATCGGCCGGCATGAACAGCGGCAGCCGGTCGAGGTGCGCCTTGCCCGCCCGCCGGTCGTTGGTGCGCTTGTACATGTCGAGGAAGTGGTCGTCGAAGAAGAACACCCAGACGTACCAGTCGGTGACGAGCGACAACGCCTCGGCGGAGGCGTCGGGGTGGGTGTACGCGCAGAGCAACCCGTAGTCGTGGGCGTCCAGGTCGGTCTGCTCCCAGATCCCGGATCCCTCCAACATGCCCATCTCCCGCGCCCATTCCGAGGAGTGGGCCCGTGCCCCGTCCAGATGGGGATTGAGCCGCGCCGGGTGCGGCACGTAGAAGGACGGCAGTTCGAACGGCTGGGTCACGGCGGGCGAGCCTTTCTGGACACGTCGATTGGACCAAGGATGACGCCACGTCACCTCGGTTCACCGCAACAACAGCAACAGTCATATGAGATGACCCATTTGACAACGAACAGGGGCGGGCCACCGGATGGCGGCCCGCCCCTGCGGCGGGTGGCCGGTCAGGCCGCGAGGCCCAGGGCGAGGGAGGCGGCGGCCGGAGCCAGGTAGATCAGGGGGAAGGGGATGTGGGCGTAGGCGCGGGCGCGGGCGACGGTGATCACGGCGCCGAGGAAGTACAGAACGATGCCGACGGCGGCCGCGTAGCCGACGGCCGGGACGGCGAGACCGACCAGCAGCCCGAGGGCTCCGGCGGCCTTGGCCACGCCGAGCCAGGTCCACCAGGCGCGCGGGACGCCGTACTCGGCGAGCGGCCCCACGACGTACTCGGCGCCGGCGAAGACGGAGTACGCCGAGAAGCCGACCATGAGGGCGCCGAGGACGGTGACGACGGTGTGGGCGACGGACATTGGAGTGCTCCCCGTTCGGTGACTGGTCGATCCGGGCCGGTCGGATCCGGTCGGACACAGCACTGACCCGGAGCGCCCGGCGGATGTGACAGCCGCGGACAAAAATGTTTCCGCGCCGACTCGGGGGAACTTTCAACAACCGCTCCGCCAACGAACAAAGCAGGACTGACAAGGGCTGGAAACACCAAGACTTCCTCAGATACGGGCGTGTTGACCGGGTCCGTCCACGCCGCGTCATCCAGACTGGGCGCCGACCGACGTCAACTCCGAGGAGGCCAAACCTCATGAACGTCACCGTCCGGCTCGCCCAGCAGCCCGAGGCCGACGAACTGCTCGGACGGAGTGCGCTCGCCGCGCTCGTCGGCATGCTGCTGGACCAACAGGTGCCGATGGAATGGGCGTTCACCGGCCCGTTGACCATCGCCCAGCGCCTCGGCCGCAACGACCTCGACGCCCACGAGATCGCCACCTACAGCCCGGAGGAGTTCGTCGCGCTGCTCTCCGCGAAACCGGCCGTCCACCGCTACCCGGCCGCGATGGCCAAACGGGTGCAGCAGCTGTGCCAGTTCCTCGTCGCGCAGTACGACGGCGACGCCGCCGCGCTGTGGAAGGACGCCCGCACCGGCAAGGAACTGCTCAGCCGCCTCAACGCCCTTCCCGGCTTCGGCAAGCAGAAGTCGCAGATCTTCCTGGCCCTGCTCGGCAAGCAGTACGGGGTACGGCCCGAGGGCTGGCGCGAGGCGGCCGGCGTGTACGGCGAGGAGGGCGCACACCGCTCGGTCGCCGACATCACCGGCCCCGAATCCCTCGCCCTGGTACGCGAGTTCAAGCAGGAGGCGAAGCGCGCGGCGAAGGAGGCGAAGGCCGCCGCCAAGCCCCGCACCACCACCCGGACCGCCACCGCCGCCTCCGCCGCGGCCCGTTGAGGCCACGGCCCCGGGACAGCAGCGGCTAGCCGCGCCCGGACACCAGGGCGTAGGCGTACCGCCCGCGGATCGACCGGACGAAGTACCGTCCGTGGCTCTCCGCCGCGAGCAGTTCCCGGTGCACCCGGGCCGGCACGTCCGCGTACCGGTACACCGGCCCTCCGGTGAACTCCAGCTCCAGCACCCGCGCCCGCGGGTCGTACCCGACCGAGCGCAGCACCGAGGAGTCCACCGCCGTACGGTCCATGACCCTCCCAGTGTGCGATGAGGGCCCCGGCCGCGCAGCGCGACCGAGGCCCTCACCCCGGAACCATCGGCTCCGGGCCGGTCCCGGGGAACCCGGAGCCGGACCCGTCACACCAGGACGGGCTCCCGCCGCTCCGCGCCGTCCGGGTCACCGGCCCCGGCCGCCACCCCCCGCTCGCGCGGCAGCGCGAACATCAGCAGGAACACCGCCAGCAGCACCCCCGCGACCCACCACATCGCGTGCACGAAGGCCCCGCCGAAGGCCGTCCCCAGCGCGTCCGGCGCGACCACGTCGTCCATCGCCCCGAAGAAGGCCACCGACACCAGCCCGAGCCCGAGCGCGTTGCCCACCTGCTGCACGGTGTTGATCAGCCCCGAGGCCGACCCGGCGTGCCGGCGCGGCACCTCGGACAGGATCGCGTCGGTGATCGGCGCGACGATCAGCCCCATCCCGAGGCCCATCACCACCAGCGGCAGGGCCATCTGCCAGGGCTCGATGCCCGTCCCGTACCGGTGCGCCTCCCCGATGTAGGTGAGCACGCCCGCCGCCATGATCAGGGCGCCCGCCTGGAGCACCTTGCGCCCGAACCGCGGCACCAGCTTCTGCACCGAGATCCCGGCCGCCGTGGAGACCGCGAGCGAGAACGGGATGCCGGTGGCGCCCGCCTTGAGCGGGCTCCAGCCGAGGCCGACCTGCATGTAGAGCGTCCAGACCAGGAAGAAGATGCCGAGCGCGACACCGAAGGCCAGCTGGACGCAGATCCCGGCCGCGAAGCTCTTCACCCGGAACAGCGACAGTTCGACCAGCGGCGAGCCGTCCCGCCGCGTCTTGGCCTTCTCGTAGACCACGAAGAGCACGAACACCGGCAGGCTCCCGGCCATCGACAGGTAGCCCCAGAGCGGCCAGCCGGCCTCCCGGCCGTGGGTCAGCGGGTAGATCAGCATCAGCAGACCGAGGCTGGCCAGCGCCACGCCGACCAGGTCCAGCTTGAGCGCGTGCTCGGCCCTGGACTCGTCGATGAAGCGGCGCCCGAGCAGCAGCCCGGCGATCCCGACCGGCAGGTTGATCAGGAAGATCGGCCGCCATTCGAGGCCCAGCAGGTCCCACTCGGTCAGCAGCGCGCCGATCATCGGACCGGACACCGCGCCCAGCCCGACCACCGCGCCGAACATCCCGAAGACCTTGCCGCGCTCCTCCGCCGGGAAGGTCGCGTGGATGATCGACAGCACCTGCGGCACCATCAGGGCCGCCGTCCCGCCCTGCAGGATCCGCATCGCGACCAGCATCTCCGGGCCGGAGGCCAGTCCGCACAGCGCCGAGGCCAGCGTGAAGCCGCCGATGCCGAGCAGGAACAGCCGCTTGCGGCCGTGGATGTCACCGAGCCGCCCGCCGGTGATCAGACCGATCGCGAAGGCCAGCGCGTAGCCGCCGGTGACCCACTGGATGGCGCTGAAGGAGGCGCCGGTGTCCTGCTGGATGCTCGGGATGGCGATGTTGACGATGGTGACGTCCACCAGGTCCATGAAGGAGGCGACCATCACGATCGCCAGCGCGATCCACCTCCGCCGGTCGGCTCCCGCCGTACTCATGCCGTTCTCCTCACTCGTCCGCTGCTGCACGTCCGGAACGGTACGGGCCATATAGGTCAGGTCCTGTCCCACTTGCTCCGGCATGCTGGAGGGCATGAGCGACACGCCGGCCCGGCTGCTGAACCTGCTGTCCCTGCTGCAGACCCCGCGCGAGTGGCCCGGCAGCGAACTCGCCGAGCGGCTCGGCGTCAGCCCGCGCACCATCCGCCGGGACATCGACCGGCTGCGCGACCTCGGCTACCCGGTGCAGGCCACCATGGGCGCGGTCGGCGGCTACCGGCTGGTCGCGGGCACCGCGATGCCGCCGCTGCTGCTGGACGACGAGGAGGCGGTGGCCATCGCGGTCGGCCTGCGGGCGGCCGCCGGGCACGCGGTGGTCGGCATCGAGGAGGCCTCGGTACGGGCGCTCGGCAAGCTGCTCCAGGTGCTGCCGGGCCGGCTGCGGCACCGGGTCGGCACCCTGAACACGGCCACCGTGCCGCTGCTCACCGGGGACGGCCCGACCGTCGACCCGGAGGCCCTGACCCTGCTCGCCGGCGCCGTCACCAACCACGAGCGGCTGCGCTTCGCCTACCGGGCCCGCGACGGCGCCGAGACCAGGCGCAACGTCGAGCCCGAGCGGCTCGTCTCGACCGGCCGCCGCTGGTACCTGATCGGCTACGACCTGGACCGGGAGGACTGGCGGCTCTTCCGGGTCGACCGGATCACCGAACCGTTCGCCACCGGCGCCCGCTTCACCCCGCGCCCGCTCCCGGCCGAGGACGCCGCCGTGTTCGTGGCGAGCCGGCTGCGCCGCCGATCACCGACCCACACCATGGTGGCCACCGTCCACCGCCCCGCCGCCGAGGTCGACGGCTGTATGCCCTGGACCGGCGACTACGAGATCGAACCGATCGACGACCACAGCTGCCGCCTGCGCTCCCGGGCCGAATCCCTGAAGTGGCTGGCGGCCGGACTGCTGATGCTGGACTGCGACTTCGAGGTGCACGAACCCCCGGAGCTGCGCGAGCAGCTGCGCACCCTCGCGGCCAGGGCCGGCCGCGCGGCGAACCGGGAGACCTGAACCGGCAGAGCTGAGCCGGGGAAGTCGCGCCGGGCAGGTCCCGCCGGGGAAGTCGAACCGGGGCCCGCCGTGGACGACGGACCCCGGTGCGAAAAGCGGACTCAGACCCCGTACTCGGCCGTCAGCAGCGCCCGCCCGAGGGTGTGGAAGGTGAGGTTGAACCCGATCTGGGCGGCCGGGGTGTCGGCGGTGACGTCCAGCTTCTCCACGTCCAGCGCGTGCACCGCGAACACGTACCGGTGCGGGGCCCCGGGCGGCGGGGCGGCGCCGTCGTACTTGTTGTCCGGGAAGTCGTTGCGCCCGTGGAAGGAGGCCGCGCCCGGCAGGGCCTCGTCCGAGGAGCCGGCGCCGCGCGGCAGCTCGGTGGTGTCGGCGGGCAGGTTGAGGGCCAGCCAGTGCCACCAGCCGGAGCCGGTCGGCGCGTCCGGGTCGTAGCAGGTGACGGCGATGCTCCGGGTGCCCTCCGGCAGGCCCGACCAGGCCAGCTGCGGCGAGAGGTTGCCGCCGCCGTGGATGAACTCCTGGCCCAGCGTGCCGCCTTCGGTGATGTCCCGGCTGCTCAGCTCGAAGGACGGCACCTGCGGCAGGAACTCGTACGGCAACGGCGGACGAACACTCATGGGGTGCACCTCTCACGGTCGGAATGACATTGATCACTGTAATGGGGTGCACGACCGATCAGGCCGCCCCTACAGTCGGCGTCATGGCCTCGAAACTCGCCCAGTTGCTCTCGGATTCCCGCCGCGCGCTGTTGACCATGCTCGGCCTCCAGGCCGTCATCTGGTCCCTCCAGGTGGTGAACTGGCTGGACGACTACGACCTGTCCAAGGAGTACGGCCTGCGCCCCGAGCGGGTGGACGACCTGCCCGAGATGTTCACCATGCCCTTCCTGCACTTCGGTTGGGACCACATCATCTCCAACTCCTGGCCGCTGTTCGTGCTCGGCTTCCTGGCCGCCTACCGCGGCATGCGGAAGTTCCTGCTGGCCAGCCTGGTGATCACGGTGTCCGGCGGGCTCACCATCTGGCTGCTGGAGAGCTCGAACACCGTGACGGCCGGGGCGAGCGGCATGGTCTACGGCTACCTGGGCTACGTCGTGCTGCGCGGCGTCCTCGACCGGAACGTGCTGGACGCGGTGGTCGGCCTCGGCGTCGCCGCCGTCTACTGGACGAGCCTGATCGGCCTGCTGCCGGTGTCCCACGGGGTCAGCTGGCTGGGCCACCTCGGCGGGCTGCTCGGCGGACTGGCCGCCGCCTACCTGCTCCGCAACCCGGCGCAGCTCCGCGACCGGGAGCGGCCGGAGCCGGTCCCCGCGGCACCCGCCCCCACCGGCCCCAACGCCGCCCTGCTCAAGGAACTGGACGACCTGGGCCTGTGACCCGAACGGGGCGCCAGGTATAGACCATTCCCGCCCCTCCGGCTAGCGTGAACGCCGCACCCGCCCCCAGCTCCGGAGCCGCACCGTGGAGTCGTCCGTCCTCGCCTTCGCCACCGACCTGCTCGACGAGGGCGCCGACACCTTCTTCGGCAACCTCACCGACCGGGCCGGCGTCGGCGGCGTCACCCTGGCCGCCGTCTACCACGAGGCCCGCGACGTCTTCCCGCACAACCCCCGCCGGGTGATCCGCTACCTGGAGCCCGGCGCCGCCTACTTCCGCCCCGACCCGGCCCGCTGGACGGGCCGCCGCCTCTCCCCCGCCCCGTCCGGCGCGATCGGCGAGCGCGACCCCTTCGCCGAGGCCGCCGCCGAGGCCGGCCGCCGCGGCCTCAAACTGCACGCCTGGACGGTCTTCTGCCACAACGACCGGCTCGGCTTCGCCCACCCCGACTGCGCGCCGGCCAACGCCTTCGGCGACCGCCACCTCACCGAGCTCTGCCCGGCCCACCCCGAGGTCCGCGAGTACGCCCTGACCCTGGTCGACGAGCTCGCCCGGTACGGCGTGGACGCGATCCGCGCCGAGTCCCTGCACTTCCACGGCCTGCGCCACGGCTACCACCACGAGCGCTACTTCGAGGAACTGGGCCCGACCGCCGAGGCGCTGCTCGGCGTCTGCTTCTGCCCGCACTGCCGCGCCGCCGCCACCCGCGCGGGCGTCCCCGCCGAGCTGGTCGCCGAGGCCGTCCGGACCGAGCTGCGCCGCCGCCTGGCCGACCAGGAGGCCGCCGCCGAGCCCACCGACCTGAGCGCCCTCGCCGACGGCGCCTTCGCCGCCTACGTGGACGCCTCCGCCGCC
Organism: Kitasatospora sp. NPDC101108; assembly: GCF_055584725.1. NCBI lineage: Bacteria > Bacillati > Actinomycetota > Actinomycetes > Kitasatosporales > Streptomycetaceae > Kitasatospora > Kitasatospora sp. NPDC101108. The sequence continues at coordinate 11,570 of NZ_JBVJLM010000014.1, read as the reverse complement.
ACCGTCACCTCGCTCGCCGCCGAACTCACCGAACGGGCCCGCCACCACGGCATGCGGCTGAGCTTCATGGACGGCGGCGGCCCCGGCAGGGGCTGGCTGGCCGGCATCGACCTGCCCGCCCTCGCCGGGGCCACCGACCAGATCGAGACCCTCGGCTACGCCGGGACCGCGGAGGCCGTTCGGGAGAAGCTCGCCGCCTTCGCCCTGCACGGCGTCCGCCCGGAGCGGATGGCGGTGATCCTGCGCCCGATGGCCGCGGACTGCGACGGCCCGGAGAACCTCGCCGCCAAGATCGCCGTCCTGCGCGGGCTCGGCGTCCCCGAGGTCGAGTTCTACCACTACGGCCTGATGCGGCTGTCCTCGCTCGACCGGATCGGCGCCGCCCTCGGGAGCTGACTCAGCGCCGCCGCTTGGACGTCCCGAACAGGCTGCGCGAGATCTCCTGCCCGAGCTGCCTCCCGGCCGAGCGGGCGAAGGACTTCACCGCCGGGTTGCTGAGCAGCGACCCCAGCAGCCCGCCCACCCCCGCGGTCTCCTCCCGCCGGGCCCGTCCGGACGGCGCGGACCCGTCGGCGATCTCCCGGACGGTCTGCGGGGTGGGGGCGGAGGACATCGGTGCACGCTCCTGGACGGGATCGGAGGCCGGAAGCACGGCCTGAACCCGGCCGCGACCGGGCGATGTTCACGACATTTCCCATCAAACAGCCGCAATCGCCCACCCGCAGCTCACAACCGTGCGCGTGGCGCCCCCGCAGCTGCTGGGCCATCCGCCGTCCGAACGGTAGGCTTTCCGTGTGATCTTCAAGCGCATCGGCAATGGGCGGCCGTACCCGGATCACGGCCGGACGAGCACCCGCCAGTGGGCTGACGTCGCCCCACGTCCGGTGCGGCTCGACCAGCTGGTGACCACCAAGGGCCAACTCGACCTGGAAACCCTGCTGGCCGAGGACTCGACCTTCTACGGGGACCTCTTCGCCCACGTGGTGAAGTGGCGCGGCGACCTCTACCTGGAGGACGGGCTGCACCGGGCCGTACGGGCCGCGCTGCAGCAGCGCCAGGTGCTGCACGCCCGCGTCCTCGAAATGGACTGACGGCCGCGCGTCGACCTCACCGGACCGCCCCCTCGCCACCCGGCGGAGGGCGGTCCGCGCGTACCCGGGTACCTCCTTTCGGGTACCGGGGTACTCCAGATGATGATCGTTTAGTACCTTCGCAGCCGTCCGGCACTACGCTGCTGACTACGGCCGCGACCAGGGGATCCGCCCGCACCGGGAGGACGCCTCTGCCCGGTCCACCCGTCATCCCGACCCCACCCCGACGAGGGGGAGACAAACCGTGAGCATGTTGACTCCCCAAGGCCTCAAGGGGAAGCAGTACCGCGTCACCGGCAACGCCTACCCACGGCTGGGCCGGCCCCCGAAGAAGAGTCGCAAGGTGATCGCCGCGCTCGCGGCCCTGCTCGCCCTGGCCCTGATCGGCCTCGGCGGCATGCAGCTGTACGACATCTTCCGAGGCAGGTCCGGGAACTCCGCCGCGCGGGCCTGCGCCAACCCGTCCGGCAAGCCGCTGGCCGCCCCGACCCCGGGCGCCACCCCCGGCACACCCGCGGCCTCCGGCGCGCCCGCGGCCTCCGGTGCCCCGGCCGCCCCGGTGGACCCGCACGCCGTCCCCGCGCCCACGGCCGTCACGGTGAACATCTACAACGCCACCACCAAGGCCGGCCTGGCCGGGCGGACCGCCGAGGAGTTCAAGAAGCGCGGCTTCGTCATCGGCAAGGTCGGCAACGCGCCCGCCGAACTGGACAAGAAGGTGCCCGGCACCGCCCAGGTGATCGCCGGCCCGACCGGCGCCGCCGCCGGCACCCTGGTGAGCTCCCAGATCGCCGGGGCCACCGTCACCGCCGACGCCCGCTCCGACGCCAGCGTGGACTTCGTGATCGGCGACAGCTACAACGCCCTGCTGGACGAGACCCAGGCGGCCGCCGCCCTCGCCCTGGCCACCAAGCCCTCCCCCACCCCGAGTGCCACCGGCAGCTGCTGACCGCACGACAGCAAGGAAGACGGCAAGAAGGACCGGACAAGAACGGAGCCCCCGGCAGACGCAGTGCCGGGGGCTCTCGGACGTTCGGACGGGGGATCAGCCGGCCGTGCCGTACAGCCGGTCGCCCGCGTCGCCCAGGCCGGGGACGATGTAGCCGTTCTCGTTCAGCCGCTCGTCCAGCGCGGCGGTGACCACGGTGACCGGCAGGTCGGCCAGCTCGCGCTTCATCACCTCGACGCCCTCCGGCGCGGCCAGCAGCACCACGGCGGTGACGTCGGTGGCGCCGCGCTCGATCAGCATCCTGATCGCCGCGACCAGGGTGCCGCCGGTGGCCAGCATCGGGTCGAGCACGTAGACCTGGCGGCCGGAGAGGTCGTCCGGCATCCGGGTGGCGTACGTGGAGGCCTCCAGGGTCTCCTCGTTGCGCACCATGCCGAGGAAGCCGACCTCGGCGGTCGGCAGCAGGCGGGTCATCCCGTCCAGCATGCCGAGACCGGCCCGCAGGATCGGCACGACCAGCGGACGCGGGTAGCTGAGCCGGGTGCCGAGGGTGACCGCCACGGGGGTGGTGATCTCCACCTCGTCGGTGCGGACGTCCCGGGTGGCCTCGTAGGCGAGGAGGGTCACCAGCTCGTCGGTCAGGCGACGGAAGGTCGGCGAGTCGGTGCGCTCGTCGCGCAGGGTGGAGAGCTTGTGGGCGACCAGGGGGTGGTCGACGACGTGGAGACGCATGTACCGAGGTTAGCCCGGTCCTGGACGCCTGTACGACACGCCGTGCCAGGCCGCCCACCGGCTGCGGTCACCTGTCCGTGACACGCCGTGACGGCGGGCGAATGTCCGGACCGAACCGGTTCCTGTGGTATCAACCCGGCCGTTCTGGGAATGTCACGTCTTATGACGAGCAACCCGAAAGCCGGGGACGGCTCGGAGGACGAGCCCGTCGGCGGAGCGGCCCTTCGCGCCGGCCCGCCGCAGGACCCCCCGGAGACCGAGTCGGAGCGCCGCAAACGGCGGGCCGTCTTCCTGCGTGAGCTCGCCGAGGCCCGCGAGCTGAGGGAGCGGGTCCAGCCCCGGCGGACGAAGGAACGCCGGATGCGCGAGGCGATGCGGATGCGAACCTTCCGCATCTGACCCGGGCCCGGCCCGGTTCCCCACTCCCGCGACCCGACCCCGTCCCCGTCCCTCGGCGGTCCGACAGGCGTTCGGGCCAAATTTCGACCGGCTTCGGCGGGCCCCGGCCCGGCTCCGCCGTCCACCGCCCGGCCCTTCCGACACGACCTGCAAAGACGCGCTGCCGAACACCCCCCGCAACGGCGGGCTTTCTGTCACGATTCCGATGGGACGGTCCGAACAAGCGGACCGCCTCTGGCGCGGGGGCGGCCAGATTTTCGCGTCGCCCGAGCGCGCCGACAGCCGAGACCGATGATCTTGGGAGTGTCCCTGGTGGCGTACTTCGCTGCAGTGCTTGCTCGCACCGAGGACGGGTGGGATGTGAGCGAGACGGAGCTCGACGACGTCGAAACCCTGGCCGATCTGACCGATCTGGCCCGCGACGCCGCGCAGGACGACGACAGCGTCCTGATCTTCATCGAACAGGAGGACGCCTGGTTCGCCATCGTCCGGGTGGACGGTGAGGACGACCCGCGGATCTTCGTGTCGGACGGCGCCGCCGCCGCCCGCAGCTCCTACGGCTCCGTCCTCACCGACGAGCTGGTCGACCAGGCCGGCGAGAGCGAGTTCGGCGACCTGGACCACCTGCTGGACGAGGAGGCCGAGGCCGAGGAGCAGGCCGACGAGGACGCGGACGGCCGCGGCGGCGTCCCGGTCGGCCCGCTGGGCGACGCCCACCTGCTCACCGAGTTCGGCCTGGCCGCCGACGAGCTGCTCGCCCTCAGCGGCGAGGGTGCGGTGCCGGGCGACGCCCTGGAGGAGATCGCCGAGGCCCTGGGCTGCGGCGAGGTACTGGAGGCGGTCCGGTAGCGGCACCGGTCAGGCCGGTGTCCACCACCGGATGCCCGACACTGGATGCCATGCAGCCCGCATCCACCCCGCTGACCGTCCCGCACGTCCCCCCGCTGCCCGCTCCCGTCCGCCCCGACCCGGTCCGCGACCGCTGGGCGGCGCCGATGCGCCTCGCCATCGCCGAGGCCGCCCTGGCGCCGGCCACCGGGGACGTCCCGGTCGGGGCGCTCGTCCTGGGCCCGGACGGCGAGGTGCTCGGGCGCGGCCACAACGAGCGCGAGGCGGTGGGCGACCCGACCGCGCACGCCGAGGTGGTCGCGATCCGGCAGGCCGCCGAGAAGATCGGGGAGTGGCGGCTCAGCGGCTGCACCCTGGTGGTGACCCTGGAGCCCTGCACGATGTGCGCCGGCGCCATCGTGCTGTCCCGGATCGACCGGGTGGTCTACGGCGCCCTCGACGAGAAGGCCGGCGCGGCCGGCTCGCTCTTCGACGTGATGCGCGACCGCCGGCTCAACCACCGGCCCGAGGTGATCTGGGGCGTCCTCGCCGAGGAGTGCGGCGAGCAGCTGCGCGCCTTCTTCGACACCCACCGCTGACCCCGCCAGGGGCCGCCCGCGGACACGGATTTCGTGACCGCGCCACCCGTCCGGTAGAGTTCCCCTCGGTAGCGTGTCCGAGCGGCCAAAGGAGCACGCCTCGAAAGCGTGTGTGGGGGCAACTCCACCGTGGGTTCGAATCCCACCGCTACCGCTGAAAGCCCGAGGGCCCGTCCGATCCGGACGGGCCCTCGGCGTTTCCGCGCACCCTCGGACGCGGACAGGGCTCCGCACCTCCGGGCCCGTGACCACCACGGCCCGGCTCGTACGGAGCCTGGAGGGGGAGCGGCTCGGGGGACTGACCGCTCCCCCGGCGGAGTCCCACAACCGGTGCCGCGTCGGGGGGAGTCGCGACGACCGGTCCCACAGCGGGGATCTCCGGATCCACGTGCCGGGGATTCCTGCCAGACCCTCGGCACGCCATCCATCCTGCCGCCCGGCCGGCGGCCGGGCACCCGGAGAAAGGCCCCACTCACGGGGACCTTCGTCCCGCCGGGCCAACGCGCCGCACACTTGATAGCCCGTCCGGTGGATAAGCTGCCCTGCAGGGCTGCTCGGGGACCCGGATGACGGCGGCCCACCGCAGGGAGGAAGGTCACGATGGCGCAGGCGAAGAAGATCGGCATGGCCCTCCTGCTCATCTTCGTGCTCTACTCGATCATCACCTCACCGGCCCGGTCCGCCGAACTCGTCCAGCTGGGCTTCGAGGGCATCTCGAACGCGGCCAAGGCGGTCGGCACCTTCATGACCGGTCTGATCAAGTAAGGAGCGGCCATCGTGATCCGCCACCTCGTCCTGTTCAAGCTCAACGAGGGCGTCGCCAGGGACGACCAGCGCGTCCTCGCCGGCGCCAAGGCGTTCGCCGAGCTCGGCTCGCTGATCCCCGAGCTGCGCGAGTGGGAGTGCGGCTGGAACACCACCGAGCGCGACATCGCGTACGACTACGCGATCAACAGCCTGGTCGAGGACGGCAAGTCCCTCCAGGCCTACCTGACCCACCCCGCCCACCAGGCGGCGGCCGGCCAGTGGCGCGAGTTCGCGACCTGGGTCATCGCCGACATCGAGGTCTGATCCCGCCCGGCCGTCCCCCGGACGGCCCGCGTCGCCCCGCCCGGCCTCCGGGCGGGGCGTTCTGCTCTGTCCGGGAACGACCCGTGCGGCGCCTCGTCGACGGGCGCCGCGGAGATCGGGCACCCCACCAACACACCTCCGCCGGGTGCTTGCCCGACCTGCGCCCGCCTTGTGATGCTATGACCGGTTTTGCCGGACATGGCGAGGTGTGAACCAGCCCCGACACCCGATCCGCAGGGCCCGCCGTTGACGAGACTTTGGGAGGGGTGACGTGTCCGTGGACGAGGTGCTGGCTGCGATCATCAGCCCGGCCGGGGAGCTCCGCCCCGACGGGCTGCGCGGCCCCGGCGGCCGACCCGCCGTGGACGTCCGGACGCTCACCCGGGTGCTGTTCGAGCGGCTCTCCGAGCTGCCCCCGGACGCCCCCGAACGGGAGCGGGTCCGGGCCGCGCTGATCGAGGTGAACATCCCGCTGGTCCGCTACGCGGCCACCCGCTTCCGCAGCCGCAGTGAGCCGATGGAGGACGTCGTCCAGGTCGGCACCATCGGCCTGATCAACGCGATCGACCGCTTCGACCCGACCCGGGGCGTCCAGTTCCCCACCTACGCGCTGCCGACCATCCTGGGCGAGATCAAGCGCTACTTCCGGGACAACGTCCGCACCATGCACGTCCCGCGCCGGCTCCAGGAGCTGTGGGTGCAGGTCAGCGGCGCCATGGAGGAGCTGACGGTGCTGCACGGGCGGGCCCCCAAGGTGCCCGAGATCGCCGCCAGCCTGCGGATCCCCGAGGAGGACGTCCGGGCCTGCCTGGACGCCGGGCGCGCCTACAACGCGGCCTCCCTGGAGGCCGCCCAGGAGCACGAGGGCGGCCTCGCCCTGCTGGACCGGCTCGGCTACGAGGACGCCGCGCTGGCCGAGGTCGAGCACCGCGACATGGTCCGCCACCTGCTGGTCCAGCTCCCCGAGCGGGAGCGGCGGATCGTGATGCTGCGGTTCTTCGCCAACCTGACCCAGTCGCAGATCAGCACCGAGCTCGGGATGTCCCAGATGCACGTGTCCCGACTGCTCTCCCGGATCCTGACGAGGCTTCGGACCGGCAACTCCTGGGAAGAATGAGATTGCAGCGCGTTACCCCCGCGTGACATCTTGCGACGTTCGGGTTTGCCGTGCACCGTGTTCCGGTATGGAGGGGGTTGGGCCCCCGCCGGGAACCTCCGTGCGACGGCCCCCGTTCAACTGTCAGTCACAAGGGGGTGGGCGCATGTCCGGAGAGCTGGGCACTGCGGAGATCCACGCTGGTCAGGCCGAGGGTACGACGGTCACCGAGGACCGGATCCCGCTCCAACGGGCCGGCTCCGGGGCGCCGGCCCAGGCACCGCCCGGCTCCGGGCTGGACACCCGGACGCTCTCCCGCTCGCTGTTCCTGCGGCTGGCCGCGCTGGACCCGGGCAGCGAGGAGCACACCTACGTCCGCGACACCCTGATCGAGCTCAACCTGCCGCTGGTCCGGTACGCCTCGGCGCGCTTCCGCAGCCGCAACGAGCCGATGGAGGACATCGTCCAGGTCGGCACCATCGGCCTGATCAAGGCGATCGACCGCTTCGACCCGGAGCGCGGGGTGGAGTTCCCCACCTTCGCGATGCCGACCGTGGTCGGCGAGATCAAGCGCTTCTTCCGGGACACCAGCTGGTCGGTCCGGGTGCCGCGTCGGCTGCAGGAGCTCCGGCTGGCGCTCACCAAGGCCGGGGACGAGCTGTCCCAGCGGCTGGACCGCTCCCCCACCGTGGCGGAGCTGGCCGCCTGCCTCGGGGTCAGCGAGGAGGACGTCGTCGAGGGCCTCGCGGTGGGCAACGCCTACACCGCCAGCTCGCTCGACTCCAGCCCCGGCGAGGAGGACAGCGAGGGTCCGCTGGCCGACCGGCTCGGCTACGAGGACCTCGCGCTGGAGGGCGTGGAGTACCGGGAGTCGCTCAAGCCGCTGCTGGCCAAGCTGCCGCCGCGCGAGCGCCGGATCATCATGCTGCGGTTCTTCGGCAACCTCACCCAGTCGCAGATCGGCGAGGAGATCGGGATCTCCCAGATGCACGTCTCCCGGCTGCTCACCCGGACGCTCACCCAGCTCCGCGAGGGGCTGATCAGCGAGGGCTGACCGCCGCCGGGTTCACCCCGCGCCGTCCAGCAGGTTGGCGCGCAGCCCGTCGAGCACCTCGTCGTCCAGCCCGAGCCCCTCCCGCCAGAAGGCGTCGAAGCCGCTCCAGCCGGCCTCGACCTCCGCGAAGGCCGCGTCCAGGTAGCCGCGGTCGGCCCGGAACACCGGCAGGAGGAGCTCGGGCTCGTGCATCACGCCCCGGCTGCCGAAGTCCGCCAGCACCCGTTCGACCACGGCGGCGGAGCGCTCGTTGGTGAGCAGGTAGTCGGCGAACACCGTCTCGCGCTCCACGCCCAGGGCGGTCAGCACCAGCGCGGCCGCCCAGCCGGTGCGGTCCTTGCCGGCCGAGCAGTGGAACAGCAGTGGGACGCCGTCCGGGTCGGCCAGCAGCCGCAGCAGGGCGGCGAACCGCTCGCGGGCCACCGGGTCGGTGACGAACCAGCGGTAGAGGCCGGTCATCATGGCGGCCGCCCGGCCGTTGCCGAGCAGGCTGCGCTGCCGGCGCGCGCTGCGGTCGGCGAGGGCGTCGCGCAGCGTCGCGTTGATGTCGAAGTCCGCTGCCCACAAAGGGAGGTGGTGGGTCGCGACGCCGTCCGGCAGCCGGTCCGGGCCGGCCTCGCGGACCTCCTCGGCGCTGCGCAGGTCGACCACCGCGCGCAGGCCGAGCGCGCCCAGCGGGTCGAGGTCCTCGGTGGTGACATGGTTCAGGCCGTCACTGCGCAGGACCGCGCCACCGCGCACCACCCGCCCTCCGGCCGTCCGGTAGCCGCCCAGGTCCCGGGCGTTGACCGCACCGCGGAGGCCGAGACTGCGTCCGGCCAGGACCGCCCGGTCCGGCTCCGGGAGCACATTCCGTACGGCCCCGATTCGCTCGGACGCGATCCGACCTTCCGTCACCCGTGAGCCTCCATTGCATATTCGGACTGTCACATGGCACAGCGGTGCTCGATATTGCATGAACCTGCCCATTCGGGCGGCGAGATGTGCGAGAGTGTCTGGCGCAACGACGACAGTGTAGGTGTCCCACGGATCCGTGTGAGCCGCACTGTCGGTAACCAGCTGTAGCGGTCGGCTTCCGGTTTTTCATTTTCAATTCATTATTTGCGCGGGCGGTCCGGATGCGGTCACAATCAGCGCCTCCATGGCTTCACCATGAACGTTGGTAACAGGTTCGCTGCACTCTCGCCCAATTGGTCCCTCGCACCGTCGACCCTCGACCAGGATGGGCGCCGGGCAGCCTGCTGCCCGCGAACAGCTACACGGGCAGGCGAGCGCCGAGCAGCGCGGTGCCTGACCCAAGGGGAGGATCAGACATGGGTCACGCGACCCGAAGATTTGCCGCTTGCGCAGCGGCAGTTCTGCTGGCCAGCGGCCTGCAGACCACCCTGGCCCACGGCGACACCACGCCGCCCAGGATCGACCTCACCGTCCTGGTCATCGACGACGGGGGACCGTCCGTCGCGGCGATCACCGCCGAGCTGAAGAGCCAGGGCACGCCGTACAAGGTCGTCACCCTCAATGACCCCAACCGCCCCGTGATCAACTCGGCTTTCCTGAGCGACACGGTGAACGGGTCCCCCCGGGGCAAGTACCAGGGCATCGTGCTGCCCAACGAAAACCCCTTCCCCAACAGCGCCGCCGAGATGACGGCGATCGCCACGTACGAAGCCGCTTTCAACGTCCGGCAGATCGACGCGTACACGTGGGCCAGTCCGGCGGTCGGACTGAACTACGCCCAGAATCCGGGATTCGTCGGCACCCTCGACGGATTCCAGGCGGCCACCACCTCGGCCGGGACTTCCGGTCCGTTCGGGTACCTCAAGGGCAGCGTCCCGTTCGAGGACAACGACCCCAACGTGAGCGAGAGTTACGGCTACCTGGCGACCCCGCTCGCCAACCTGCCGTCCGGCGCGTCCTTCGTCCCGCTGGTCGACGCGGCGATACCGAACACGACCAGCCGCGGTTCGCTGGTCGGTGAGTACACCCACGACGGCCGCAAGGAACTGGTCGTCACCTTCGTCTACAACCAGTACCAGCAGCAGTACCGGCTGCTGGCCCGCGGCATGGTCGACTGGATCACCCAGGGCGTCCACCTCGGCTACGACCGCAACTACTTCGCCACCCACGTCGACGACGTCTTCCTGGCCGACGACCGCTGGAGCACCACGCTCAAGTGCACCCCCGGCGACGTCACCTGCCCGCCCGGCACCCCGGACACGGGCAACCCGATCCGGATGACGCAGGCCGACGCCCAGGTCCTCAAGCAGTGGCAGACCACCAACAACTTCACGCTGGACATGCTGTTCAACGGCGGCGGCAGCGAGGACTGGAAGTCCGACCACCAGGCCACGGTGGACCCGACCGCCAGCCAGATGATCGCCGACCAGAACAGCTACCGCTGGGTCAACCACACCTACTCCCACCCGTACCTGGGCTGCGTGCAGGACGTCAGCGTGGTGCCGTGGAAGTGCTCCAAGGACGCCGCGGGCAACACCGTCTGGACCGACCAGAACACCATCTCCACCCAGATCAAGCAGAACTTCGACTGGGCCACCGCCAACGGCCTCAAGGCCGACCCGCAGGTGCTCGTCACCGGTGAGCACTCCGGTCTGCTCACCGCCCCCCAGGAGACCAGCGACAACCCGAACCTGGCGCCGGCGCTGGCCGCCAACGGCATCAGGTTCACCGGCAGCGACGCCTCCCGCGAGCCCGCCCAGCGGGCCGTCGGCTCGTCCACGCTGACCGTGCCGCGGTACCCGATGAACGTCTTCTACAACGCCGGTTCGGCGCAGGAGGAGACCGACGAGTACAACTGGATCTACACCAGCAAGGCCAACGGCGGCAGCGGCGTCTGCGAGAACAACGCCAACTCCACCTGCCTGCCCCAGCCGCTGGACACCGCCACCGGCTACCAGTCGTACATCGTGCCGCTGGAGGCCCGGATCGACCTCGGCCACGTGCTGAACAACGACCCGCGCCCGCACTTCGTGCACCAGTCGAACCTCTCCGAGGGCCGGATCCTGTACCCGGTGCTGGAGAAGATCCTCGGCAACTACCGCTCGCTGTTCGCCGACAGCACCCCGATCATGAACCTCGGCGAGCGTGAGATCGGCCAGGAGTTCCAGAAGCGCGCGGCGTGGAACAACGCCCTCGCCTCCGGCCAGGTCACCGCCTACCGGATCGGCAACACCGTCACCGTCAGCGCGCCGGCCGGTGTTCAGGTCCAGGCCACCATGCCGACCGGAACTGCTCAGAAGATGGCCATCGGTACGGCCGCCTTCGGTTCGGCCTACGCCGGTACGCTCTCGGGCTGGGCCTCCCCGGGCGCCCTGCAGAGCAGCGTCACCCTGCAGATCCCGACCGCCGTCGCACCGGCCGCCCCGGCCGCCGTCGCGCCGAGCGTCGCGGCCAAGTCCGTCCCGGCACCGGCGCCGGCGGACAAGAAGGTCGTGCCGCAGGGCGTCGCCACCCCCGTCCCGGCGGGCCCCGGCGACACCACCCGCAAGCCCGCCGCCAAGTCCCTCGTGCCCGGCAGCGGAATCCCGGTGCCCGGCAAGGACGCCGTCAAGGGCAACGGCGCCCAGCACCCCGGCAAGCGGTAACACGTAACACCCCGTGGCGGGGGGGGGGGGGGGGGGCGGCCCCCCCCCCCCCCCCCCCCCCCCCCCCCCCCCCCCCCCCCCCGCCCCCCCGGGCCCCCCCCCCCCCCCCCCCCCCCCCCCCCCCCCCCCCCCCCCCCCCCCCCCCCCCC
>NZ_JBVJLM010000013.1:0-246254 GCF_055584725.1 Kitasatospora sp. NPDC101108 | reverse complement strand
ACATTCCGAACCCGGAAGCTAAGCCTCACAGCGCCGATGGTACTGCAGGGGGGACCCTGTGGGAGAGTAGGACGCCGCCGAACAATCATTCAGAAAAGCCCCTGATCCAATGGATCAGGGGCTTTTCGCATTTCCGGGGCCACCGAGTCCGAGGCCACTGAGGCCGGGGCCACCGAGCCGAGGCCGGCGAGGTCGGCCACGTTCGGCGAGGTCGGCCACGTCCGGAAAAAAATCTTGGTCAGCCGTGTCGAGAACCCGTGACCGGCTCCGTCCCTGGGGTGGACGCGGCCACAATGGGTCGCATCAGCACCGAGGAGAAGACGATGGCCAAGTACCTGCTGCTCAAGCACTACCGGGGCGCTCCGACCGCGGTCAACTGCACGCCGATGGACCAGTGGACGCCGGAGGAGGTCACGGCGCACATCACGTACATGCAGGACTTCGCGGCCCGGCTGGAGAAGACCGGCGAGTACGTCGACGGCCAGGCGCTCGCGCCCGAGGGGACGTGGGTCCGGTACGACGGCGAGGGCCGTCCGCCGGTGACCGACGGTCCGTTCGCCGAGACCAAGGACCTCATCGCCGGCTGGATGGTGATCGACGTCGACAGCTACGAGCGCGCCGTCGAACTGGCCGGAGAGCTGTCGGCCGCTCCCGGAGCCGGGGGGAAGCCGATCCACGAGTGGCTCGAACTGCGCCCGTTCCTGGCCATGCCGTCGACCACCACGGAGTGCCATCTCCGATGACGGAGGCCACCGGAAGCCACGCGGTGGACGAGGCCCTGATCCGGAGCCTCACGCCCGCCGTGCTCGGCATCCTCGTCCGCCGCGGAGCAGACTTCGCGGCGGCCGAGGACGCCGTGCAGGAGGCGTTGATCGAGGCGGTCCGCGGCTGGGGAGCCGATCCGCCGCGTGATCCCAAGGGCTGGCTGGTCACCGTCGCCTGGCGGAAGTTCCTCGACGCGACCCGGGCGGACACCGCCCGCCGCCGCCGGGAGGACCTCGTCGACCAGGAGCCGGAGCCCGGGCCCGCGGCCGCGACGGACGACACGCTGCAGCTCTACTTCCTGTGCGCCCACCCGTCGTTGACGCCGTCCTCGGCGGTCGCGCTCACCCTGCGCGCGCTCGGCGGGCTGACCACCCGCCAGATCGCTCAGGCCTATCTGGTGCCCGAGGCGACCATGGCGCAGCGGATCAGCCGGGCGAAGCGGACCGTGTCCGCCGCCCGGTTCGATCGGCCGGGCGACGTCGCCACCGTGCTGCGGGTCCTCTACCTGGTCTTCAACGAGGGCTACTCGGGCGATGTCGACCTCGCCGCCGAGGCGATCCGGCTCACCCGGCAGCTGGCGGCGGCGATCGACCACCCCGAGGTGGCGGGCCTGTTGGCGCTGATGCTGCTGCACCACGCCCGGCGGCCCGGCCGGACGGCGCCCGACGGCAGTCTGGTGCCGCTCGCCGAGCAGGACCGCGGCCGCTGGGACACCGGGTTGATCGCCGAGGGCGTCGGGATCCTCCAGGCGGCCCTCGCCCGGGACCGGCTGGGCGAGTTCCAGGCCCAGGCGGCGATCGCGGCGCTGCACGCGGACGCGCCGACCGCCGGGGAGACCGACTGGGTGCAGATCGTCGAGTGGTACGACGAGTTGCTGCGGTTGACGGACAGTCCGGTGGTCCGGCTGAACCGTGCGGTGGCGGTCGGTGAGGCGGACGGGCCGCGGGCCGGGCTGGCGGCGCTGGGGGCGGTGGACGAGTCCCTGCCGAGGTACGCGGCGGTGGCGGCGTACCTCCACGAGCGCGACGGGGACCTGGCGACGGCGGCCCGGTTGTACGTCGAGGCGGCCCGGCGGGCGCCCAACCTCGCCGAGCGCGACCACCTGACGCGTCAGGCGGCCCGGCTCAACATGCGGTTCAACTCCCCTGGGAGGGACTGAGGTTCAGAGCCGGCCGGCGGCCTTCAGCGCCAGGTAGGTGTCCGCCAGGGCTGGGGCGATCCCGGCGGGCGGGGCGTCCAGGACGGTGACGCCGTACCGGGTGAGGCGGTCGGCGGTGTGGCGGCGGTCGGCGCGGGTCTGTTCGGCGGCGGCGGCGCCGTAGACGGCCTCGACGGTGCCGCGACCGGCGGCCAGCACGTCCAGGTGGGGGTCGGCGACCGAGGCGAGGACGACCTCGTGGCGCTTGGTGAGCAGCGGCAGCAGGGGCCGCAGGCCGTCCTCGACCGGGGCCGCGTCGAGGCCGGTGAGCAGGACGATCAGCGAGCGGTGCGGTGCCATCTTGAGCGCGGTGGAGACAAGGGAGCGCATGTCGGTCTCGTGCAGCGCGGGTTCCAGCAGGGCCATCGCGTTGGTGAAGGCCGGCAGGATCTCGTTCGGCGCGCTGCCGACGACCGCGGCGCGTTTGCGGGCGTCGTGGGCGAGCAGGTCGACCCGGTCGCCCGCGCGGGTGGCGAGAGCGGTGAGCAGCAGGGCGGCGTCGAGGGCGGCGTCCAGGCGGGGGGCGTCGCCGACGCGGCCGGCCGAGGTGCGGCCGGTGTCGAGGACGACGAGGATGTGCCGGTCGCGTTCGGGGCGCCAGGTGCGGACGGCGACGGTGTGGCGGCGGGCGCTGGCGCGCCAGTCGATGGAGCGGACGTCGTCGCCGGGCAGGTACTCCCGCAGCGAGTCGAACTCGGTGCCCTGGCCGCGGGTCAACACCGAGGTGCGGCCGTCGAGTTCGCGCAGCCGGGCGAGCCGGGAGGGCAGGTGCTTGCGGCTGTGGAACGGGGGCAGGGCGCGGACCGTCCAGGGGACGTGGTGGGAGCCCTGGCGGCCGGCCAGGCCGAGCGGGCCGAGCGACCGGACCGTCACCCGGTGGGCGTGGTGGTCGCCGCGGCGGCTCGGGGCGAGCACGGAGACGGCGCGGCGCCGTTCGCCGCCGGGGACGGTGAGGGTGTGCCGGGAGGCGGTCTCGGCGGTGCCGGGGCGCCAGGCGGAGGGGGCCCAGGCGTCGCGGACCAGGGCGCGCAGGGGCCGCCCGGAGGGGTTGGTGACGGTCAGTTCGACGGAGGCGGTGTCGCCGAGGCGGACGGTGGTGGTGCCGCCCCGGACGATCCGCAGGCTGCGGACGGGGGCGGCGAGCACCAGGTCGGCCAGGACGGCGAGCAGGACCGCGCCGGTGACGGCCCCGATCCCGGCCCAGGAGGGCAGCAGGAGGCCCACGAAGAGCGCGCCGAGCGCGGCGATCAGGGCGGTTCGCCCGGTGAGGGCCATGCGGGTGCGCTCCTTCGGAAGCCCGTGGTCGGAGGGGCCGGGGGTTCGGTGGCGGCGGCTCGCCCGGTACGCCGGTGGGCGTGGGTCAGCGGGGGGCGGGCGTCTGGGCGAGGACGGCCTGGATGACGGAGTCGGCGGTGACGCCCTCCATCTCGGCCTCGGCGCGCAGCGCGACGCGGTGCCGCAGGGTGGGCAGGGCGAGTGCCTTGACGTCGTCGGGGGTGACGTAGTCGCGTCCGGCGAGCCAGGCCCAGGCGCGCGAGGCGGCGAGCAGGGCGGTGGCGCCGCGCGGGGAGACGCCGATGGACAGCGACGGGGACTGCCGGGTGGCCCGGCAGAGGTCGACGATGTAGGCGAGGACCTCGGGGGAGACGGTCAGTGCGGCGATCTGCTCGCGGGCGGCGGCGAGGTGCTCGGGCCCGGCGACGGGGCGGACGCCGGCCGCGGCGAGGTCCTTGGGGTCGAAGCCGGACGCGTGCCGGGACAGGACCTGGAACTCCTGGTCGCGGTCGGGCAGCGGCAGGATCAGCTTGAGCAGGAAGCGGTCGAGCTGGGCCTCGGGCAGCGGATAGGTGCCTTCGTACTCGACCGGGTTCTGGGTGGCGGCGACCAGGAACGGGACGGGCAGCGCGCGCGGCTCGCCGTCGACGGTGACCTGCCGCTCCTCCATGGCCTCCAGCAGGGCGGCCTGGGTCTTGGGCGGGGTGCGGTTGATCTCGTCGGCGAGCAGCAGGTTGGTGAAGACCGGGCCGGGCTGGAAGGAGAACTCGGCGGTCCGGGCGTCGTAGACGAGCGAGCCGGTGACGTCGCCGGGCATCAGGTCGGGGGTGAACTGGATGCGCTTGGTCTCCAGGCTGAGTGCCGTGGACAGGGTGCGGACCAGCAGGGTCTTGGCGACGCCGGGGACGCCTTCGAGCAGCACGTGACCGCCGCAGAGCAGGGCCACCACGAGGCCGGTGACGGCGGCGTCCTGGCCGACCACGGCCTTGCCGATCTCGGCCCGCAGGGCGGTCAGCGCGGTGCGCGGGTCGGTGGCGGGGGTGGCGGGTGCCGTGCCGGGGGTGATGCGGAGCTGGGCGGTCGCCTGTTCGGTCACGGGTTCCGTACCTGCCTTTCGAGGGCGTCGAGGTCGTCGGCGAGCCGCAGCAGCGCGGCGTCGTCGGTCGGGGGCGGGCCGTAGAGCAGGGCCCGGACGTCCCCGGCGGGTCGTTCGGGGAGGCGGCCGGCGACGGCCGCGCAGAGTGCTTCCGGGTCGGGGGCGCCGGCCTGGAGCGGGACGCCCAGGGCGGGGGCGAGGCGGTGGGCTGCGGCGCGGCGCAGGGCCTCGGCGGCGCGGCCGTGGGCCTTGGCCCGCCGGTAGAGCCGGGCGCGGCCCTCGGTGGTCTCGGCGGCGCGGACCACCACCGGAAGGTTCTCGCTGACCACCGGGCCGAGGCGGCGGGCGCGCCAGAGGGCGGCGAGTACTGCGGCGACGGCGAGTTGGTAGAAGGCCCAGTGCCAGCCCTTCGGGATGTAGTCGCCGAAGGACTTGCGCTGGGTGCCCTCGGCGACCGGCGCGGTGTAGTCGGGCAGGTGCCAGGTGAGGCGGGGCTGCGAGCCGAGCAGGCCGAGCGCGAGCGAGGCGTTGCCGTCCTCGGCGAGCTCCGTGTTGCGCAGGAACTGGCCGCTGCCGAGCACGACGACGTCGCCGCCCCCGCTCGGGGTGCGGACCAGCGGGTAGTCGCGGCCGTGCGGGTAGCAGCCGTCGCCGCGGCTGCCGCTGGTGTAGAGCATGCCGCCCATGGCGGCGCTGCCGGCCCGGAGGGCCTCGGGGAGCGTGCAGCCCGGCTGGGTGCCGCGGACGGGCGCGAACGGGGCTCCGCCGGCCTCGTCGGCGGCGCGGACGCCGGGGGCGAGGGCGCCGAGGGCGGCCGGGCCCGGGGCGATCAGGACCAGCCGCTGGTGCCGGGCGGCCGCGATCGCGCGCAGCTGGGCCGGGCTGAGCAGGTCGGGCTCGGGCAGCACCAGGGTGTCGGCGCCGTTCGCGGCGGCGGTGGGGTCGGTGCCCAGTTCGACCGTGACGCCCTGGCGTTCGAGCAGGGCGACGACGGCGTGGGAGCCGTCGGCGTCGTAGGAGCGGGGGTCGTTCGGCGGGTAGCGGTGGCCCCGGTTGAGGACGGCGATGCCGACGGCGGCGACCAGCAGGACGGCGAGGAAGACCAGGTACCAGCGGGCGCGGCGGGCCAGGCGGCGCCCGGTGGGGGCGAGGCTGGTCGGCGCGGCGTCGGCGGCGGGTCGTCCGGCGGACTGCTCGGCGGCGGGGGGAGCCGGGGCGGTGCTGGTCATGCCGCTCCTCCCGTGGTCGAGGTCGGGGCCGGGACGGCGGCCGCGACGGGGGCGTGGGCGAGCACCGGGCGGGTGCGTTCCAGTGTCCGGTCGAGGTCCAGCAGCAGCTGGTAGGCGGCCTGGTCGGCGGTGCGCTCGCCGTACGCGACGTCGTCGAAGGTACGGGCGGCCGCGGCCAGCGCGGCGGCGTGCTCGGGCAGGGCCCGGCCGGCCTCGGCGGCGGCCTCGTCGGCGGTGCGGCCCGGGCGGGCGTCGAGCAGGGTGCGCTCCTCCAGGGCCCGGACCAGCGCGCGCATCTGCTCGCGGACGGCCTCGGACCACCGGCCCGCGGCGGCGTGCCCGGCGGCGTCCGCGCGGTACCGGTCGGCGCTGCGCGGGCCGTCGGAGCCGTACACGCCCAGGACGGTGCGGGCGGCGCGCTTGGGGGCGCCGAGGCGCCACCAGAGGGCGGCGCCGATCACCACGGCGACGATCAGGAAGAGCACCAGTCCGGTGGTGCCGTCGGTGCCGTCGCCGGAGATGCTGCCCATGGCGCGGTCGATGTGGTCCCAGATCCAGTCGACGACGCGTTCCAGGACGGTCGGGTCGTTCTTGTGGTACTCGGCGTTGAGCAGCTCGTCGCGGGCGGCGTCGCGGGCCGGGTCACGCGGAACGGTGACCGGGGCGCCGCCGGCGGCGAGAAGCCTGTCCCCCCAGATAGGCATCCGGTTCAGTGCCTCGCCGGGGTCTGGTCGGCCTGGCCGGTCCCGCCGCTGCCGCCCTGCTCGGGCGTGGCGGCGGCGCGGGCGAGCTCGATGTCCAGGGCCTCGCGGCGGATCCGCTGGTCGATGTAGACCAGCACGCCGACGGCGGCCAGGAACGGGGTGGTCAGCGAGGAGGCGATGATCCCGGCGATCGCGGTCAGCACCATCATGCCGATCGACTGCTGGGAGGAGTCGCCGAAGCGGTCGATGGAGCCGAAGCCCAGCACCAGGCCGATGAAGCGGAACGGGATGACCAGGGTGGCCCCGACGATCCCGGCCAGGAGCCGGCTCAGCAGGACGATGCCGAAGATCCGCCACCAGGAGCCGCGGGCCAGTCGGCGCGAGCGCGACAGCGCCGTCACCACGCCCTGCTTCTCCAGCATCAGCGCGGGGGCGGCCAGGCTGTAGCGGATCAGCAGCCAGAGGCCGACCGGCACGGTCAGCAGGCCGACCAGGAACAGCAGGGACACGGTCGCGGGGGCGTCGGCGCCGCCGGCCCGGTAGCCGAGCAGCGGGGTGAAGCCGAGCACCACCACGCCGCCGCTCATCAGGGTGGTGAGCACGGTGAGCCCGAGCAGCTGCAGCAGCCGGGGGCGGGCGTCGCGCCAGGTCTCCCCGGCGGTCACCGAGCGGCCGAGGACGGCCCGGCTGACCACGACGGTGAGCAGCGCGACGGCGAGCGCGTCGAGCAGCAGCGTCAGCGGCAGGCTGGCGAGCAGGGTGAGGAGCTGGGTGGAGGCGCCGGTCCGGCCCTTGACCAGCAGCTCGGCGACGAAGGCGCCGGCCTGGTCGACGACGGCGATGCCGAGCGAGAGGGTGAGGGCGGTGCGCCAGTGCCGGCGCACGGTGGTGACGGCGCCGTCGAGCAGCTCGCCGACGCTGAGCGGGCGCAGCGGGATGACGCCGGGCCGGGGGCTGCGCGCGGCGTCCCAGCCGTACGGGTCGCGGCCGGGCGGCTGCGCGCCGCGGTTCGGCTGTCCGTACTGGGCGCCCCAGCCGGGGGTGGTCTGAGGGGGTGCCGACGGCCCGGGCACGGCGGCGGGCGCGTCGGCCGGGGGCCGGGCGCCGTCGCGGGGCGGCTCGGACGAGCTGGGCGAGGCCCAGCCCGGGGTGTCGGTCATCACTGCTCCTCGGAGGGGCCGTCCTGGGCGCGGATCCGGGCGGATCTTCCGCCCGCGCGCAGCGCCCATCGTGCCATGGGGCCCGGAGACGCCCCAGGGGTATCCGGTTGCTGATCGGCAACGGGGGCCGCCGGGGGGTCGGACGGCGGGTTCCGGACCGTTCGGAGGCCCTCCGGCTAGGGCTATTCGCCCGGTATGGCCGGAATTCGACGGCCGGCGAGTTGGCCGTTGTGGAGCATTGGCACTGCTGTGCGGCAGGTCACAATCCGGTAATGAGAAGATGGACGCATGAAGGGACGCGTCCTCGTCGTTGATGACGACTCCGCACTGGCCGAGATGCTCGGCATCGTGCTGCGTGGTGAGGGTTTTGAGCCGTTTTTCGTCGCGGATGGGGACAAGGCGCTAGCCGCGTTCCGGGAGAGCAAGCCCGATCTGGTCCTGCTCGACCTGATGCTGCCCGGCCGGGACGGCATCGACGTGTGCCGGCAGATCCGGGCGGAGTCCGGAGTCCCGATCGTGATGCTGACCGCGAAGACCGACACGGTCGACGTGGTGGTGGGCCTGGAGTCCGGCGCCGACGACTACGTCACCAAGCCGTTCAAGCCCAAGGAGCTGGTGGCCCGGGTGCGCGCCCGGCTGCGCCGCGCCGAGGAGCCGACGCCCGAGCAGCTGACCATCGGCGACCTGGTGATCGACGTGGCCGGCCATTCGGTGAAGCGGGACGGGCGCAGCATCCCGCTGACCCCGCTGGAGTTCGACCTGCTGGTCGCGCTGGCCCGCAAGCCCTGGCAGGTGTTCACGCGCGAGGTGCTGCTGGAGCAGGTCTGGGGCTACCGCCACGCGGCGGACACCCGCCTGGTCAACGTCCACGTGCAGCGACTGCGCTCCAAGATCGAGAAGGACCCGGAGCGCCCCGAGATCGTGGTGACCGTCCGCGGCGTCGGCTACAAGGCCGGACCCAGCTGACGTGACGGACCGGGTTGAGGGCACCCCGTCGGGTTCCGCGACCGACGGGGCGGAGGCCGTGCGCGGGGACGTGCTGAGTTCGACCACCCGCCACCGTCGCGGGCCTTCCGGGATCTTCGGCCTGATGAGGCGTCAGCTCCGCCGCCCGGCGCGCAAGGTGGCCGTGCTGTACCACCGGTCGATCCAGGTCCGGGTGGTCGCGGTGTCCCTGCTGGCCTCCATCGCGGTGGTCCTGGTGCTGGGCGTGGTCGTGGTGGCGCAGGTGCGCAACGGCCTGCTCGACACCAAGATCGACGCCGCCCGGGCGCAGGCCCGGATCGGCTTCCAGGTCGAGCAGAAGAAGATCAACGAGGCCCGGGACCAGACCCTGCGGGGCGCCGTCGACCCGAGCACCGGCGAGACCGGCACCTGGCTGCTGCGCCAGGTCAACGACCTGGCCGCGAGCGGGCAGACGGTCTACTCGGTGATCGCGATGGCCCCCGGCACCGGCGCGGTCGTCCCCGACAGCTCCGGCTTCGCGCCGCGCTACTCGGGCGACATCCAGCCCAGCAGCGTCCCGGACACCCTGCGCGCCAAGCTCATCGAAGAGCCCGGCCAGATGTTCGACCAGCCGACCCGGATCCACCGCTCGCCCGAGGGCGGCGGCAAGAGCGAGCCCGGACTGGCCCTCGGCATGCAGTTCGTCGGCCCGGCCAACACCAGCTACCAGCTGTTCTACGTGTTCTCCTTCGGCCAGGAGACCGACACCCTCAACCTGATCACCGGCACCCTGGCGACCGCCGGTGTCTTCGTGGTGATCCTGATGGGCGGCATCGCCTGGGTCGTGGTGCGCCAGGTGGTCACCCCGGTGCGGATGGCCGCCGGCATCTCCGAGCGGCTCGCCGACGGGCACCTGGAAGAGCGGATGAAGGTGACCGGGACGGACGACATCGCCCGCCTCGGGGAGTCCTTCAACCGGATGGCCAACGCCCTGCAGGCGCAGATCCGCCAGCTGGAGGAGCTGTCCCGGGTGCAGCGGCGCTTCGTCTCGGACGTCTCGCACGAGCTGCGCACCCCGCTGACCACGGTCCGGATGGCCGCCGACCTGATCTACGACAGCCGCGAGGACCTCGACCCGATGGCGGCCCGCTCGGCCGAGCTGCTGCAGGGCCAGCTGGACCGCTTCGAGTCGCTGCTCGCCGACCTGCTGGAGATCAGCCGCTTCGACGCCGGCGCCGCGATCCTGGACGCCGAGCCGGTCGACCTGCGCGAGATCGTCGGCCGGGTGGTGGAGGCCGCCGACCCGCTGGCCCAGGCCAAGGGCAGCACCGTGGTGATCCGCGGCGACGGCGAGCCGGTGCTGGCCGAGGTGGACTCCCGCCGGATCGAGCGCATCCTGCGCAACCTGGTGGTCAACGCGCTGGAGCACGGCGAGGGCCGTGACGTGGTGGTCCGGCTGGGCTCGGCGGACGGCGCGGTCGCGGTCGGCGTGCGCGACTACGGCATCGGCCTCAAGCCGGGCGAGGCGTCCCGGGTGTTCCACCGCTTCTGGCGGGCGGACCCGTCCCGGGTGCGCACCACCGGCGGCACCGGCCTGGGCCTGTCCATCGCGGTCGAGGACGCCCACCTGCACGGCGGCTGGCTCCAGGCCTGGGGCGAGCCCGGTGGCGGCTCGCACTTCCGGCTGACCCTGCCGCGCACCCGCGGCGGCGAGATCAACCGGGCGCCGTTCCGGCTGGAGCCGGAGGACTCCCGCAACAACCGGGGCCTGGGCGCGTACGGCACGCCGTACCGCCGGGCGATCGCCCCGACCGGTTCGACGGCCATGGCCGCCGCCGAGGAGCAGGGCGAGGCACCGGAGGGGGCCGGCAACGGGCTGGGCAGCGGGCTCGGCGGGGTGCTGAACATCGGCCCCGGGCTGGGCCGCAACCGGCTGCCGGAGGGCCCGCGCTCGGATCCCTCGGACGTGCGGACGGCGGGGGCCGGGTACGGCGCCACCGGCGCCCAGGTCATGGTGGACCCGACGCCGGGGCGGCCGTCGGTGGCACAGCGGACGGCGGAACCGGACGCGACGGGTGGGACGGACCTGGAGGGGTCGCAGCGTGCGAAGGACGAGCAACAGGACTGAGCCGCGGCTCGTGGCGGTGGCCGGCGCGGTGCTCGGTGCCCTGGTGGCGAGCGGCTGCGCGGCCATGCCGGACTCCGGCGGCATCACCAAGGTGGAGCTGTCGCAGGGCTCGGCCGACAAGAACCTACAGGCCAGGGTGTTCCCGGTGGCGCCCACCAAGGGCGCCAAGCCGCGCGAGCTGCTGACCGGGTTCCTGGACGCGGTGACCGCGGACGAGGGGTACGAGACCGCGCGCAAGTACCTCACCGAGCACGCCGCCGCGACCTGGAACCCGGACGCGGGCATACAGGTGCTCTCCGCCACGCAGATCGCGCCGGACCAGGTCGTCAACGACAAGGACACCGAGTACTCCGAGACGGTGTCCGGGCAGCTGCTGGCCACGGTCGACGAGAAGCGCTCGTACGTGATGGTGGCGGGGCAGAACAACAACAAGGTCCTCGACTTCACGTTCACGCGGGAGGACGGTGAGTGGCGGATCGCCCAGCTGCCCGCCGGCGTGATCATGAACGAGACCAACTTCCGGAACAGCTTCCGGCAGGTCGAGCGCTTCTTCTACACCGCCCCCGACCCGTCCGTACCGGGTTCCGGCTCCGGCGACGGCCAGGAGGTGCTGATCGCCGACCCGATCTACCTGCGGCGGCGGATCGACCCGTTGACCGCGGCCGCCAACGCGCTGGTCGCCGGGCCCTCCCACTGGCTCGCGCCGGTGGCCCGGACGGCCTTCCCGAGCGGCACCACGGTCGACAAGGTGGCCATCGACGACAGCCGGGTCGCCCATGTGCAGCTCCGCGGGCCGGACCTGGGCGACGCGAGGGCCTGCCGCCGGATGGCGACCCAGCTCTACTACACCTTCGCCGACCAGGGGAAGGGACAGATCGACCGGCTGGAGCTGAAGGGGCAGGGCGGCTCCTGCACGGCCAGCCGCAGCGACGACCAGGCCGTCGGCCCCGGCGCGCTGGCCGGCCGGCTGCCCGTGCAGCAGTACTACCAGCGCGCCGACAACGGCGTGCTGATGGTGGCCGACGAGGGCCGCAGCGGCGACCCGGTGCCCGGGGTGCTCGGCAAGCCGCACGCGAACGGCACGCCCCAGCTGGGCACGGTCGCCGTCAGCCGGGACGGCTCCCAGGCCGCCGCGCTCTCGGACGACGGCCACCAGCTCTACACCGTGCCGCTGGCGGCCGGCACGACGACGCTGCCCGAACCGGTGCTCAGCTCGCCGGTGAAGGGCGGCACCAAGGACGACGGCCTCGCCTCGCCGACCTGGGACGGCCGCGGCGACCTCTGGGTGGTGGACCGCAACCCGCAGGCCCCGCGGGTGGTCCTGGTGCGCGGCGGCAAGACGTACGGCGTGTCGGTCGAGGGACTGCTGGCCGGGCAGACGGTGCAGGCCGTGAAGATCTCCTCGGACGGCGCCCGGATCGCACTGGTGGTCAAGTCGGCCGGGGTGTCGGGCAGTTCGCTGGAGTTCGGGCTGGTGGAGCACGGCGGCACGCCGGGTGCACCGACCGCGAGGATCATCGCAGTGCGCCCGGGGGCCCCCTCGCTCACCGACGTCACCTCGGTGTCCTGGACGGAGACCGACCAGCTGCTGGTGCTCGGCAAGGAGGCCGACCGCCCCCAGCAGCTGTACTACATCAGCACCGACGGCTCGCAGAGCACGGACAGTCAGTTGCAGACCGGCAACGGACTGCCGTCCTCCCCGCAGTCCATCTCGTCGGCGGAGTCCCGCGGGTACCTCCTGGCCCAGCCGTGGCCGGTGCTCGCGGTGGCGGGCGGGACGGTCTACCGGCTGGTCAACAACCAGTGGCGGGAAGCCCAGCTGGTGGACAAGGCCCGCTCGTACTTCTACGTCGGCTGAATCGACGGGTCGAACCGGCGGGGTGAACCGGCGGCTTGAACCGGCGGGGTGAACCGGCGGGCCGGCCGCCGGTGCGCCGCCCCGTGCCCCGACCGGGCCTCAGCCGGCCGGCTGCACCGCGGTGGCCGCGACCGTGGCGGCGGCCCGGGCGGGCAGTCCGGCGTCGGCCAGCGCCCGGGCGGCCTCGGCCAGGCTCGCCCCGGTGGTCACCAGGTCGTCCACCAGCACCGGCTGACGGCCGGCCAGGCCGTGGCGGGCTCGCGGCAGGACGGTGAGTGCGCCGTGCAGGTTGCGCCGACGCTCGGCGGCGTTCAGCCCGGTCTGGTCGGCGACCGGACGGGCGTGCCGCAGCAGCGGCGCGGCCCTGGCGTCCAGGCCGGCCCGCCGCAGCGACCGGGCGGCGGCCCCGGCCAGCCGCAGCGTCGGGTCGTGGCCGCGGGCGCGCACGGCCGCGCGGGCCGAGGGCATCGGCACCAGCAGCAGCGGCGCGCCCCCGGCCCGGGCCCCGAGGGCGGAGCGCACCGCCCGTCCGAGCGCCTCGCCGAGCGGCCCGGCCAGCCGCAGCGCGCCGCGCTCCTTGTGCGCGAGCAGCAACTGGCGCACCGGGTCGGCGTACGGCGCGGCGGCGTGCGCCCAGGGCAGCAGGGTGGGGCCGGGGCGGGCGGTGGCCAGGGCGTGCCGGCAGGCCGGGCAGAGCTGGGTGCGTTCGGCACCGCAGCCCGCGCAGCTCGCGGGGAGCAGGACGTCCAGCAGTCCGGCCAGTGCGTGGCCGAACGGTGTCCGTACGGACGGCGGAGGGGCGGGGGAAAGGGACGGAGGCACGGCTGCTCCTGGCGGCGGCAGGCACGGAGAGTCAGCAAAGGATGCGCCGTATGGGGGGCGTTGTCCAGGTATTTACCACTGCTTCACCCACAGGAGGGTAGACAGGGTGCAACAGTTTGACCGCCAGCCCGCAGTATCGGGTCATACCCCCCATCTCGCCCGGGGAGGCGAAAACTCCCTGTGAGGTGTTCGATAAGGCTCCAGGGGGTTTCAACCGTCCCTGATGGGGAGGAAGTGAGATGAGGGCCAGTCGTTCCCGCCGCTGGCGGTGGGGCGGGGGCCGGCAGTGGATGGGCTGGTCCAGCTGGAGCTCAGTCCGGTCCGGTAGTACCCGGATCGGCGTCAGCACGAGGGATCGGAGTTCTGCGTGGACATCGTCGTCAAGGGCCGCAAGACCGAGGTGCCCAAGAGGTTCCGCGAGCACGTGGCCGAGAAGCTGGAGAAGGTCCAGAAGTTCGACGGCAAGGTGATCAGCCTCGACGTCGAGGTGTCCAAGGAGCACAACCCGCGGCAGGCCGACCGGTCGGACCGCGTGGAGATCACTCTTCGCAGCCGGGGCCCGGTGATCCGGGCCGAAGCCGCCGCCGCCGACGCGTACGCCGCGCTCGACCTGGCCGCGGCGAAGCTCGACGCGCAGCTGCGCAAGTCGGCTGACCGGCGTCGGGTGCACAAGGGCGGCGCCAACGGCCGCACCCCGATCAGCGTCGCCGAGGCGACCGCGGCCCTGGCCGCACTGCCGGACACGACGGCGCGGGAGGGCGAGACCAACGGGGCCGTCCGCAAGACCATGATGGGATCCCTGGAAGTGGAGGGCGAAGGCCCGCTGGTGGTCCGGGAGAAGACGCACTCGGCCGCCCCCATGGCGCTGGACCAGGCGCTCTACGAGATGGAGCTGGTCGGCCACGACTTCTACCTCTTCGTGGAGAAGGACAGCGGCCTGCCCAGCGTCGTCTACCGTCGGCACGGCTACCACTACGGTGTCATCCACGTGCAGCCGGACATGGCGGCCGGCGTGGCCAGCGGTGCGGGCGGTGCGATCGGCCGGTCCGACGACGAGGACTGACCGTCCCGGCCAGCAGTGACGGAGAGGTGACCCCGGCGGCAGCCGCCGGGGTCACCGGCCTTTCGGGGCGTTCCGCCCGTTTCGGGCGCGCCCGGTGGGACGGGTTCGAACGGTGCTCCGATCCGTTGCCTCCGGAGGTCACCCGATGCGGGGGAATCGGCATCGGAGGGTGACCGCGGCGAGGGCGGGGCGTGGAATGATTGGGCGCACGTCGACCCGCGAAGGGGGAGGAGCGGATGGGGGATCACTTCGGGCTGGGGCCCGCAGCGGGACCGGGCGCCGGACTGCCACCGGGGCCGGAGGAGGAACCCGCGTACGCGCCGCACCGGGGTGAGCCGATCCGCGTCCTGGTGGTGGACGACCACGCCCTGTTCCGCCGGGGGCTGGAGATCGTGCTCGCCGAGGAGCCGGACATCAAGGTCGTCGGCGAGGCCGGTGACGGCGCCGAGGCCGTGCTGAAGGCCGCCGACCTGCTGCCCGACATCATCCTGATGGACGTCCGGATGCCGCGCCGCAGCGGGATCGAGGCCTGTACGGCGATCAAGGACGTGGCGCCCAGCACCAAGATCATCATGCTGACGATAAGCGACGAGGAGGCCGACCTCTACGAGGCGATCAAGGCGGGGGCCACCGGCTACCTGCTCAAGGAGATCTCCACCGACGAGGTCGCCACCGCGATCCGCGCGGTCGCCGACGGGCAGTCGCAGATCAGCCCGTCGATGGCCTCCAAGCTGCTCACCGAGTTCAAGTCGATGATCCAGCGGCGCTCCGACGACCGGGACCTGGTGCCCGCGCCCCGGCTCACCGACCGGGAGCTGGAGGTGCTCAAGCTGGTGGCGACCGGGATGAACAACCGGGAGATCGCCAAGGAGCTGTTCATCAGCGAGAACACCGTGAAGAACCACGTCCGCAACATCCTGGAGAAGCTCCAACTGCATTCCAGGATGGAGGCCGTGGTGTACGCGATGCGGGAGAAGATCCTCGAAATAGGGTGAGCGCGGCGCCACCGGGCGAGCGGCGGCCGCCGCCGCTCGCCCGTCCTTCGGGCCGGGGCTGGAGGCCTGTCCCTAATCCGCGAGCAGCTTCTCCAGGGCCGGGCGCAGCCGTTCGTCGTGCAGCGCCTCGACCCGCACCCCGTCGCAGCCGACCCAGGCGGCCGCCTCGCGCAGGGCGGCGGCCAGCGCCTCCAGGTGCCGGGCGCCGCCTCCCCGGCCGTCGGCCAGCGAGACCTGCCGGGCGACCAGGGTGCGCCCCTCGCGGGCCGGGTCGACCCGGCCGACCAGGCGGCCGCCGGCCAGCAGCGGCATCGCGAAGTAGCCGTGCACCCGCTTGTGCTTGGGCGTGTAGGCCTCCAGCCGGTGCGTCATGCCGAAGATCCGTTCGGTGCGGGCGCGGTCCCAGATCAACGAGTCGAACGGCGAGAGCAGGGTGGTGCGGTGGCGCCCGCGCGGGGTGGTGGCGAGCGCGGCCGGGTCGGCCCAGGCAGCCGCCGCGGTGCCGCCCGGGCCCCAGCCGGCCACCTGGACCGGGACCAGGCCGCTGTCCGCGAGCACCGGGTCCAACTCCTCGGCGCGCAGCCGGTGGTAGTCCAGCAGGTCGGCCCGGGTGGCCACGCCGAGCGCGGCGCCCGCCTGGGCCACCAGGGTGCGCACGCACTCCTCGTCGGACCGCTCCTGCCCGAACAGGGCGCCGGGGATCGCCTGTTCGGCCAGGGCGTAGACCCGCTTCCAGCCCCGGCGCTCGGTGCAGACCACGTCGCCGAAGGCCAGCGCCCGCTCGACGGCGATCTTGGTGTCGGACCAGTCCCACCACTCGGCGGTCCGCTTGGCCCCGCCGAGCTCGGTGGAGGTCAACGGCCCTTCGGTGCGCAGCTGGTCGAGCACCGCCCGGTACGTCTCGGGCGCGACCTGGTGGCCCCAGAGGTGGCCGCGGTCGCGGTAGCGGCGGCGCCGGAAGGCGAACAGCGGCCACTCCTCGACCGGCAGGATGCAGGCCGCGTGCGACCAGTACTCGAAGCTGGTGCCCGCGCCCCAGTAGGCCGCCTCGACCGCCGGGCGGCCGACCGCGCCGAGCCGGGCGTACGGCACCAGCTCGTGCGATCGGGCCAGCACCGAGATGGTGTCCAGCTGGACGGCGCCCAGGTGCCGCAGCACCCCGCGCACCCCGCCCCGGCGGTCGGGCGCGCCCAGCAGCCCCTGGGCGCGCAGGGCCATCCGGCGGGCGTCGTCGGCGCTCAGGACGGTGACGGGGGTGGGGTCGGCAGCGGCGGCGGTCATGCCGGCGAGCGTAGCCGGGGGCACTGACAGCGGCCCCGGCCCCCGGGGAACGGGCCGGGTGTTCAGTCCAGGTCGGACGGGAGCATCGAGGCGATCCAGGCGTCGTGGAAGACGCCGCGCTGGTCGGCGTACGACCGCAGCGTGCCCTCGTGGCGGTAGCCGACCCGCTCGGCGACCGCGCGGGAGCCCTCGTTGCCGACGTAGGCGAGCCACTGGAGGCGGCGCAGCCCCAGGTCGGTGAGCGCCCAGCGGGCGACCGCGCGGGCCGCCTCGACGGTGTAGCCGCGGCCGCGCTGCTCCTTCGCCGTCCACCAGCCGACCGAGGCGGCGTTCGGGTCGTCGGGCCTGCGCGTGACCGCCTGGGTGCCGACCAGGCGTTCCGTCCCGCGCTCGACCACGCACCAGATGTACTCGGCGCCCGTGGCCAGCCCCTCGGGGGCCAGGGTGCGGACGAAGAACTCGGCGTGCTCGCGGCGGTAGGGGACGGGGACGACCGTCCAGCGCTGGATCTCCGCGTCCTGGCAGGCGGCGAGGACCGCGTCGATGTCCGACTCCCGCGGGGCCCGCAGGACCAGGCGCTCGGTGGTGAGGGTGACGAGTTCGCTCCGCTGCTGTTCCATGGGCGGATTATTTCCCCGTGAGGGGAATGCGGGCATCCGAATGGTCGGCCAACTCCTCGGCCCGCCGACCGATTTGCCCCGGTGGACGGTGCTATCGATCCATGTGCACGCGCGGGTGACACGGGAATACCGTGCTGACGCACCTCCCGGCGCCTTGGACTCCTCGCATACGATGGCCCGTGCGGTGGGGTGGACCCGCCGTGCAGTCGTCCAGTGCCAATACAGGCAAGGAGCCCGCCCAAGTGTCCGTCTTCGACAAGATCCTGCGCGCCGGCGAAGGCAAGATCCTTCGCAAGCTGCAGCGGATTGCTGCCCAGGTCAACTCCATCGAAGAGGACTTCGTCAACCTCACCGACGCCGAGCTGCGCGCGCTGACCGACGAGTACAAGCAGCGGCTCGCGGACGGCGAGACGCTGGACGACATCCTCCCCGAGGCGTTCGCCACCGTCCGCGAGGCCGCCAAGCGCGTGCTCGGCCAGCGGCACTACGACGTCCAGCTCATGGGCGGCGCCGCCCTGCACCTCGGCTACGTCGCCGAGATGCGCACCGGTGAGGGCAAGACCCTCGTCGGCACCCTGCCCGCGTACCTGAACGCGCTGACCGGCAAGGGCGTCCACCTGATCACCGTCAACGACTACCTCGCCGAGCGCGACTCGGAGTGGATGGGCCGGGTGCACCGCTTCCTCGGCCTCGAAGTCGGCGTGATCCTGGCCAACATGACGCCCGCCGAGCGCAAGCGCCAGTACGCGATGGACATCACGTACGGCACGAACAACGAGTTCGGCTTCGACTACCTGCGCGACAACATGGCCTGGTCGAAGGACGAACTCGTCCAGCGCGGCCACAACTTCGCGGTCGTCGACGAGGTCGACTCGATCCTCATCGACGAGGCCCGCACCCCGCTGATCATCTCCGGCCCGGCGGACCAGGCGACCAAGTGGTACGCCGACTTCGCCAAGCTGGTGCTGCGACTGAAGATCGACCGCGACTACGAGGTCGACGAGAAGAAGCGCACTGTCGGCGTCCTGGAGGAGGGTGTCACCCGGGTCGAGGACTACCTCGGCATCGACAACCTCTACGAGTCGGTGAACACCCCGCTCGTCGGCTTCCTGAACAACGCCATCAAGGCCAAGGAGCTGTACAAGAAGGACAAGGACTACGTCGTCATGAACGGCGAAGTCATGATCGTCGACGAGCACACCGGCCGCATCCTGGCCGGGCGCCGCTACAACGAGGGCATGCACCAGGCGATCGAGGCCAAGGAAGGGGTGGAGGTCCAGAACGAGAACCAGACCCTGGCCACCATCACCCTGCAGAACTTCTTCCGGCTGTACGACAAGCTGGCGGGCATGACCGGTACCGGCACCACCGAGGCCGCCGAGTTCCACCAGATCTACAAGCTCGGCGTGGTGCCGATCCCGACCAACAAGACGCCGCTGCGCATCGACCAGCCCGACCTGATCTACAAGTCGGAGCCGGCCAAGTTCGCCGCCGTGGTCGAGGACATCGCCGAGAAGCACGAGAAGGGCCAGCCGGTGCTGGTCGGCACCGTGTCGGTCGAGAAGTCCGAGTACCTGTCGCAGGAGCTGCGCAAGCGCGGCATCCCGCACGAGGTGCTGAACGCCAAGCACCACGAGCGCGAGGCCCAGATCGTCGCCCAGGCCGGCCGCAAGGGCGCCGTCACCGTCGCCACCAACATGGCCGGCCGTGGCACCGACATCATGCTCGGCGGCAACCCGGACCACCTCGCGGCGGCCGAGCTGGCCCAGCGCGGGCTCTCCGCGAGCGACAACCCGGAGGAGTACGAGGCCGCGTTCCCGGAGGCGCTGGAGAAGGCCAAGGCCGCGGTCAAGGCCGAGCAGGAGGAGGTCAAGGAGGCCGGCGGCCTCTACGTCCTCGGCACCGAGCGGCACGAGTCCCGCCGGATCGACAACCAGCTGCGCGGCCGCTCCGGCCGTCAGGGCGACCCGGGCGAGTCCCGCTTCTACCTGTCGCTGGGCGACGACCTGATGCGCCTGTTCAAGGCCGGCATGGTCGAGCGCGTGCTCTCGATGGCCAACGTGCCCGAGGACGTGCCGATCGAGTCCAAGATGGTCACCCGCGCGATCGCCTCCGCGCAGACCCAGGTCGAGCAGCAGAACTTCGAGATCCGCAAGAACGTCCTGAAGTACGACGAGGTGCTCAACCGCCAGCGCGAGGTCATCTACGGCGAGCGCCGCCGCGTCCTGGAGGGCGAGGACCTCCAGGAGCAGGTCGGCCACTTCATGGACGACACCGTCGAGGCCTACGTCAGGGCGGCCACCGGCGAGGGCTTCGAGGACGACTGGGACCTCGACAAGCTCTGGACCGCGTTCAAGCAGCTCTACCCGATCACCCTGGACCTGGCGGAGCTGGAGGAGGAGGTCGGCGGCCCGTCCGGCCTGACCCCCGAGTTCCTGATCAAGGTCGTCCAGGAGGACATCCAGGCGCAGTACGGTGCCCGCGAGGACCAGCTCGGCGAGGAGATCCTGCGCGAGCTGGAGCGCCGCGTGGTGCTGTCGGTGCTGGACCGCCGCTGGCGCGAGCACCTCTACGAGATGGACTACCTCCAGGAGGGCATCGGCCTGCGGGCCATGGCGCAGCGCGACCCGCTGGTCGAGTACCAGCGCGAGGGCTTCGACATGTTCACCGCGATGATGGAGGGCATCAAGGAGGAGTCCGTCGCCTACCTGTTCAACCTGGAGGTCCAGGTCGAGCAGCAGGTCGAGGAGGTCCCGGTCGAGGACGCCGAGGTGCTGCTCGACAAGCTGGAGAAGGACGCCGCCCGCCCGGAGATCAAGGCCAAGGGCCTGGAGGCCCCGAAGCCGCAGCGGCTGCACTACACGGCCCCCTCGGACGAGGTCGGCGGCGGTGTGGTCGAGGGCGACTTCGAGGACACCGTGCCGGAGGACGAGGGCGACGGGATGACCCGCGCCGAGCGCCGCAAGGCCGCCAAGTCCGCCAAGGGCCGCCGCCGCAAGGTCTGAGCCACGCACAGCACACAGCGCAGGGCGCCGTTCCCGTACCGGGGCGGCGCCCTGCGCCGTCCCGTGCGCCGTGGCCGTCATCGGGCCTCCACGGCGGTGCACTGCCACTGGCCGGCCGGGCCGCGCTGCTCCAGCCGGAAGGCCACCATGTGGTGCCGCCGGCCCAGGTCGACCCGGACGCAGGCCTCGACGGCGTCGGGCGAGGGCGACCGGTCGTGCACCGGGCCGAGCCGGGGCCGGTCGGCGGGGCCGCCGCGGCGCAGCGCACCGGC
This sequence comes from Kitasatospora sp. NPDC101108, assembly GCF_055584725.1. Taxonomy (NCBI): domain Bacteria; kingdom Bacillati; phylum Actinomycetota; class Actinomycetes; order Kitasatosporales; family Streptomycetaceae; genus Kitasatospora; species Kitasatospora sp. NPDC101108. Next base: position 225,838 of record NZ_JBVJLM010000013.1, on the reverse strand, counting down.
CCGGACCAGCGAGGCGAGCTGCCCGTAGCCGTCCAGGGTGGTGTGCCGCATCAGCTGGCCGGAGGGCCGGGCTCCGGTGAGCACCTCGACCAGCTGGTGGGCGAAGCGGGCGGCGAGCGCCCCGGTGTCGTGGCGCGTCGCTCCGGTGGCCCCGGCGGTGGCGGGGGCTCCGTTGCAGGCGGCGCGCGGGTGGCGCGGCCGGCGCCCGGCCGGGTCGCAGCCGCCGGAGGCGCGGACGCGACGGTGCGGGCGGGCGACGGGGCGGGCGGTGGGGTGCGTGGCGGGGTGCGTGGCGGGATGCGTGCTGAGGTCGGTGCCGAGCTGCGCGGTCACGGTGGCTCCCGGTAAGGGTGGTGCGGGTACGGACGGGTCCAGGCTGGCGGCGGCCCGGGCGGGGCGGCAACGCGTTTCCGGGCGGCCGGAAGAGCGGTCCGAAGTTCACCTATCCGGGTGAGTCACCCAGTGCGGCGACGGGCCCGGCGGGCGTCGCTCGGGCGGCGGGTTGACGTGCGGGGGCGGGCCGTACGGCCCGAAAGGGGACGCCCGGGTACGGCGGACCGGGTGGCTGCGGACCCCGCTCCCGTTGCGCCGCCCGTCCGCCCGCGCGCACCATCGGTAGCCTGACCCGCTCCCAACGACGACGGGCGGACGGGATGACGACAGCGGGGACGACCACACGGACGGCGGTGCCGGGAACGACCTCCGACGGCGAGCCCCGGCGCGGCCTGGTGCTGGGCGGCGGCGGGATGCTCGGCGCGGCCTGGACGGTCGGCGCGCTGTGCGCCGTCGAGGAGGCCACCGGGCACCCGCCGGGCGGGGCGGACGTCCTGCTCGGCACCTCCGCGGGCGCGATCCTGGCGGCGCTGCTGGCCGGCGGCGTGCCCCCGGAGCAGTTGCGCGACCACCAGCGCGGCCTGCCGATCACCGACGGCCCGCTGGCCGGGGTGGCCTTCGACTACGAGACGGCGGTGGGCGGCGCGCTGCCGCCCCGCCCGCGGGCCGGGATCGGCTCGCCCGACCTGCTGCGGGACGCCGTCCGGCACCCGCGCGAGTACCCGCTGCTGACCATGGTCTCGGCGATGGCGCCGCACGGCCGCGGCTCGCTGGCGCCGGTCGGCGAGCTGGTGCGCGGGCTGTTCGGCCCGGACGGCTGGCCGGCCCCGGGGGCCCCGGCCGCTGGCGCCACCGCCGCCGGGCCGGCGCCGAGCGCGGCCGCCGCGCCGCTGCGGGTGGCCGCGGTGGACTACCGCAGCGGCCACCGGGTGGTCTTCGGCGACCCGCAGGCCCCCGCCGTCGCGGTGGCCGACGCCGTGATGGCCTCCTGCGCCATCCCCGGCTGGTTCGCGCCGGTGCGCCTGAACGGTTCGGCGTACGTGGACGGCGGCTGCTGGTCGGCCACCAACGCCGACCTGCTGCTCGGCCGCGGCCTGGACGAGGTGTACGTGCTGGCCCCGATGGCCCTGCGGCTGGGCCCGCGGCCCGAGCGCTCGGACCGCGGCACCCTGGCCGCGCTGCGCGAGTGGCGGGCCCGGGACCGCCCGCGCGGCGTGCTGGCCCAGCTGGTCAGCCGCTACCGGCGGGCGGTGACCCGGCAGCTGCTGCGCGAGGCCGCGCTGCTGCGGGCGGAGGGCGTCCGGGTGCGGCTGCTCGCGCCGACCCTGGCCGACCTGGCGGTGATGGGCCCGAACCTGATGGACCCGGCCCGCCGCGGGGAGGTGCTGGAGAGCGCGCTGCGGACCAGCCGGGAGGCGCTGGCCGCCGGGCGCGGACCCGGCCCGAGGTGATCGCGGGCGGCCCGGCGGAGCTTATTCTTGGGGCGCTGGATGCTGTGCCGCTGGACGAACCCCCCGCTGGACGAACCCCCCGCTGGACGAACCCCCGCTGGACGAACCGGAGAGTGCCACCGATGCGCGTGTACGTGCCCACCACCCTGACCGGCCTGGCGGCGGCGCACGAGGGCGGCGCCCTGGAGCCGTCCGCGGCCTACGCCGTCACGCCCGCGCTGCGCGAGTGGTACGTGAGCGACGACCTGGAGGAGCTGGAGTACGCGGCGCTCAACCGGGCCGCCCAGTCCTCGCTGCGGCTGCTGGCGGCCGAGCCCGACGCCCCGCGCCGGCGCGTCGTGGTGGCCCTGGACGTGGTCGACTCGGCCGTGCGCCCCTTCCCCGGCGACGAGTACCAGGACCAGGCCTCGCTCGGCCGGGTCGTGCTGGCCGGCCCGGTGAAGCTGGCGAAGGCCGCCTCGGTGCACGCAGACGTGGCCGACGACGAGGTCGTCGAGGACGTCGCGGCGGCGGTGGCGGCGGTGGCCGCCGCCGACTCGGGAGACCAGGACGCCCAGTTCACCGTGGACGGCGCGGAGGACCACGACCTGCTCTGGTACGCGACCCAGGAGATCCCGTCCCTGCTGGGCTGAGCGGGCCGGGCCGGGCCGGATGAGCCGGGCCGGGTGGGTTCTGTCCTACCGGCGGGTCGGCCGTTCGGGTTACCGTTTGACCCCGTGCGCACTCACATCGTTTGGGACTGGAACGGCACCCTCTTCCACGACATGGACGCGGTCCTCGGCGCGAGCAACGCCGCGTTCGCGACCATCGGCGTCGGGCCGATGACCATGCAGCAGTACCGCGAGCAGTACGAGGTCCCGATCCCCCGCTTCTACGAGCGGCTGCTCGGCCGGATGCCCTCCCCGGAGGAGTGGCTGCGGCTGGACGACGCCTTCCAGGACCGCTACCGCGAGCTCAGCCTGGCCTGCGGCCTGACCGAGGGCGTGCCCGAGCTGCTGGCGGGCTGGCAGGCGGCCGGGCACAGCCAGTCCCTGCTGTCGATGTACGTGCACGACAAGCTGGTGCCGCTGGTCGACTCCTTCGGCCTGACCGGCAGCTTCCTGCGGGTGGACGGCCGCAGCGGGCCCTCCGGCGGCCAGAAGGCGGAGCAGCTGACGAAACACCTGGCCGCGCTCGGCGAGTGGGTCGACCCGGCCCGGACGGTGCTGATCGGCGACGCCGCGGACGACGCCCTGGCGGCGCGGCACGCGGGCGCCCACGCGGTGCTGTACACCGGGGGCTCGCACACCCGGGAGAAGCTGGAGCCGGTCGGCGTCCCGGTGGTGGACAGCCTGGCCGAGGCGGTCGAGCTGGCCGGGATCCTGACGGGCTGAGAGTTCCCGACGGCGGACGTGGCGGGCGCCACGTCCGCCGTTGGCGTGTCTGGACGGGCGGATCGCCCCCGCGCTGGTCAGGCTGGACTGACACCGGTAGAGCCAGGACGGAGCCGCCATGCCCATCGACGCAGTCACCGAGGTGCCCACTCCGGTCAACGAGCCGGTGCGGGCGTACGCGCCCGGCAGCCCGGAGCGGGACCGGCTGGTCCGGCGGCTGGACGAGCTGGCGGCCGAACAGGTCCCGCTGCCGATGACCATCGGCGGCGAGCAGCGCTTCGGCGGCGGCGAGCGGATCGACGTCGTCCAGCCGCACCACCACGCCGCCAAGCTGGGCGTGCTCGGCAACGCCACCCGGGAGGACGCCCGGGCGGCGGTGGACGCGGCGCTGGCGGCCGGGCGGCAGTGGCGCTCGCTCTCGTTCGACGACCGGGCGGCGGTCTTCCTGCGCGCCGCCGAGCTGCTGGCCGGGCCCTGGCGGGAGACGCTCAACGCGGCGACGATGCTCGGCCAGTCCAAGACCGTGCAGCAGGCCGAGATCGACTCGGCCTGCGAGCTGATCGACTTCTGGCGGTTCAACGTCCACTTCGCCCGGCAGGTGCTGGCGGACCAGCCGGTCTCCTCCCCGGGGGTGTGGAACCGGGTCGACCACCGCCCGCTGGAAGGTTTCGTCTACGCCGTCACCCCGTTCAACTTCACCGCGATCGCCGGGAACCTGCCGACCGCCCCCGCCCTGATGGGCAACACCGTGGTCTGGAAGCCCGCGCCGACCCAGACCCTCGCCGCGTACCACCTGATGCGGCTGCTGGAGGCGGCCGGCCTGCCGCCCGGGGTGATCAACCTGGTCACCGGCGACGGCCTGCAGGTCTCCCCGGTGGCGCTCGCCGATCCGGCGCTCGCCGGGCTGCACTTCACCGGCTCCACCGCCACCTTCCAGTCGCTCTGGCAGACCATCGGCGCGAACATCGGCGGCTACCGCACCTACCCGAGGATCGTCGGCGAGACCGGCGGCAAGGACTTCCTGCTGGCCCACCGTTCGGCCGACCCGGAGATCCTGCGGACCGCGCTGATCCGCGGGGCCTTCGAGTACCAGGGCCAGAAGTGCTCGGCGCTCTCCCGCGCCTACCTGCCGCGCAGCCTCTGGCTGAGGATCAAGGACGACTTCCTGGCCGAGGTGGACGCCCTCACGGTGGGCGACGTCACCGACCTGTCCAACTTCATGGGCGCCCTGATCGACGAGCGGGCGTTCGAGAAGAACCGGGGTGCCATCGAGCGCGCCAAGGCGGACCCGACCGTCGAGCTGGTGGCCGGCGGCCAGTACGACGACGCGATCGGCTGGTTCGTCCGGCCGACGGTGCTGGTCTCCTCCGACCACCGGGGAGAGATCTTCCGCACCGAGTACTTCGGCCCGATCCTCGCCGTCCACGTCTACGAGGACTCCCGCTGGGAGGACGTGCTCGGCCGGGTGGACTCGGGCGCCCCGTACGGCCTGACCGGCGCGGTGATCGCACAGGACCGTTACGCGATCGCCCAGGCCGTGGAGGAACTGCGCTTCGCCGCCGGGAACTTCTACATCAACGACAAACCCACCGGGGCCGTCGTCGGACAGCAGCCCTTCGGCGGCTCCCGGGCCTCCGGGACCAACGACAAGGCGGGCGCCGCCCAGAACCTGCTGCGGTGGACCTCGGCCCGGGCGATCAAGGAGACCTTCGTACCGCCGATCCACCACGGGTACCCGCATATGGGCTGAAAGCGAACACGACGCTCCGGATTGGACATGGTGTCCAGGACGGACCCGACATCCTGCGGGTTTGCGCCTCCCTGTCCCTGTGCACCTTCGATTGATCCGGTTAGGCTGGCTGGCGTCGTCGGGTGGCTTGCAGGACGAACGAGTCGTCCTACCCGCTGGGAGGGCGTTTCATGCGTGCCATGAGCCCCTTTCAGTCGGACGGTGCGGCAGGATTGCGAGCGACCCGTCGGTGTACACCCATACACCACCGAGTCACGCAACGGCGCGCGACAGGAGCCAAGAAGTCATGCAGACCAAGCTGGACGCAGCCAAGGCCGAACTGCTCAAGAAGGCAGCCGTAGCCGCTGAGAACAGCCAGGTGGGGGGAGCGGCGCCGGGGGAGGGTCTGAGCAACGGTGCTCTGACCGCGTACCTGCACCACTACTACCTCCACACCGCGCCCGAGGACCTGGTCGACCTCGACCCGGTCGACGTGTACGGCGCGGCCGCCTCCCACTACCGCCTGGGCCTCAAGCGCCCCCAGGGCACGGCCGAGGTGCGGGTGCACACCCCCTCGGTCGAGGAGAACGGCTGGTCCTGCGGCCACACCGTGGTCGAGGTCGTCACCGACGACATGCCCTTCCTGGTCGACTCCGTCACCAACGAGCTGTCCCGCCAGGACCGCGCGATCCACCTCGTCGTCCACCCGCAGCTGGTCGTCCGCCGTGACATCACCGGCAAGCTGCTGGAGATCCTGGACGTCGACGCCTGCTCCCGCAGCCAGGCCGCCGGCGCCGAGTGGCCCGCCGACGCGACCGTCGAGTCGTGGATGCACATCGAGATCGACCGCGAGACCGACCGCGACGACCTGCGCACCATCGAGACCAACCTGCGCCGCGTGCTCGGCGACGTCCGCGAGGTCGTCGAGGACTGGGCCAAGATGCGCGACAGCGCGCTGCGCCTGGCCGACGAGCTGGCCGAGGAGCCCCCGGCCGGCCTGCCCGAGCAGGAGGTCGGCGAGGCCTGGGAGCTGATGCGCTGGCTCGCCGACGACCACTTCACCTTCCTCGGCTACCGCGAGTACGACCTGGTCGAGCACGAGGGCGAGGAGGTCCTCAAGGCCGTCGCCGGGACCGGCCTCGGCATCCTGCGCTCCGACCCGCACAGCCACGACGACCGCCACCACGCGGTCTCCGAGGCCTTCGGCCGCCTCTCCGCGCCGGTGCGCGCCAAGGCCCACGAGAAGAAGCTGCTCGTCCTGACCAAGGCCAACAGCCGCGCCACCGTGCACCGGCCGGCCTACCTGGACTACGTCGGCGTGAAGAAGTTCAACGCCGCCGGCGAGCCGATCGGCGAGCGCCGCTTCCTCGGCCTGTTCTCCTCCGCCGCCTACACCGAGTCGGTCACCCGCATCCCGGTCGTGCGCCGCAAGGTCCAGGCGGTGCTGGAGGAGTCCGGCTTCTCCAGCGAGAGCCACGACGGCCGCGACCTGCTGCAGATCATGGAGACCTTCCCCCGGGACGAGATCTTCCAGACCCCGGCCACCGAACTGCTGTCCATCGCCACCAGCGTGCTCTACCTGCAGGAGCGCCGTAAGCTGCGCCTCTTCCTGCGCCAGGACGAGTACGGGCGCTACTTCTCCGCCTTCATCTACCTGCCGCGCGACCGCTACACCACGCGCATCCGGCTGCTGCTCACCGACATCCTCAAGGAGGAGCTGAACGGCGCCACCATCGACTACACGGTGTACGCCACCGAGTCGGTGCTGACCCGCCTGCACTTCGTGGTCCGGGTCGCCCCGGGCACCGAGCTGCCCCAGCTCACCGACTCCGACATCGAGCGGATCGAGAACCGCCTGGCCGAGGCCGCCCGGTTCTGGATGGACGGCTTCCACGACCAGCTGCACATCGAGCTGGGCGAGGAGAAGGCCGCCGAGCTCGGCCACAAGTACGCCAACGCCTTCCCCGACGGCTACCGCGCCGACTTCCCGCCGCGCACCGCCGTCGCCGACATCAAGCAGATCGAGTCGCTGCACGGCGACGGCGACTTCCGGCTGAACCTGTACCAGCCGGTCGGCGCGGGCGACGACGAGCGCCGCTTCAAGATCTACCGGGTCGGCGGCCCGATCTCCCTCACCGAGGTCCTGCCGGTGCTGCAGCGCCTGGGCGTCGAGGTGCTGGACGAGCATCCGTACGCGCTGCGCCGCTCCGACGGCACCACCGCGTGGGTGTACGACTTCGGCCTGAGGCTGCGCGAGGCCACCGAGCTCACCGACGAGGCCCGCGAGCGCTTCCAGGACACCTTCGCCGCGACCTGGACCGGCAAGGCCGAGAACGACGGCTTCAACGAGCTGGTCCTCACCGCCGGGCTGAACTGGCGCCAGGCGATGGTGCTCCGCGCGTACGCCAAGTACCTGCGCCAGGCGGGCTCCACGTTCTCCCAGGACTACATGGAGGACGCGCTCCGCAACAACACCCACACCACCCGCCTGCTGGTCAACCTGTTCGAGGCCCGGCTCAGCCCGAGCCACCAGCTGGGTGCCGCCGAGCTGACCGAGGGCATCCTGGAGGAGCTGGCCGGCGCGCTCGACGAGGTCGTCTCGCTGGACGAGGACCGCATCCTGCGCTCCTTCCTGAACCTCATCAAGGCCACCCTGCGGACCAACTTCTTCCAGCACGACAGCTCCGGCGAGTGGCACTCCTACGTGTCGATGAAGTTCGACCCGAAGGCCATCCCGGACCTGCCGGCCCCGCGCCCGGCGTTCGAGATCTGGGTCTACTCGCCGCAGGTCGAGGGCGTGCACCTGCGCTTCGGCAAGGTCGCCCGCGGCGGTCTGCGCTGGTCCGACCGGCGCGAGGACTTCCGCACCGAGATCCTCGGCCTGGTGAAGGCCCAGATGGTGAAGAACACCGTCATCGTCCCGGTCGGCGCCAAGGGCGGCTTCGTCGCCAAGCAGCTGCCGGACCCGTCCGTGGACCGCGACGCCTGGCTGGCCGAGGGCGTCTCCTCGTACAAGACCTTCATCTCGGCGCTGCTGGACATCACCGACAACCTGGTGACCGGCGAGGTCGTCCACCCGGCCGACGTGGTCCGCCACGACGAGGACGACACCTACCTGGTCGTCGCCGCCGACAAGGGCACCGCGACCTTCTCCGACATCGCCAACGGCGTCGCGGAGTCGTACGGCTTCTGGCTCGGCGACGCGTTCGCCTCCGGCGGCTCGGCCGGCTACGACCACAAGGGCATGGGCATCACCGCCCGCGGCGCCTGGGAGTCGGTCAAGCGCAACTTCCGCGAGCTCGGCGTCGACACCCAGTCCGAGGACTTCACCGTCATCGGCATCGGCGACATGTCCGGCGACGTCTTCGGCAACGGCATGCTGCTCAGCGAGCACATCCGGCTGGTCGCCGCCTTCGACCACCGCCACATCTTCCTCGACCCGAACCCGGACGCGGCCGTCTCGTACGCCGAGCGCCGCCGCCTGTTCGAGCTGCCGCGCAGCTCCTGGGACGACTACGACAAGTCGCTGATCTCGGCCGGCGGCGGGGTCTTCCCGCGCAGCGCCAAGTCGATCCAGGTCAGCGCGCAGGTCCGGGCCGCCCTGGGCATCCAGGAGTCCCGCCTGACCCCCGCCGAGCTGATGAAGGCGATCCTCCAGGCGCCGGTCGACCTGTTCTGGAACGGCGGCATCGGCACCTACGTCAAGGCCTCCACCGAGACCAACGCCGAGGTCGGCGACAAGGCCAACGACGCCATCCGCGTCAACGGCGAGCAGGTCCGGGCCCGGGTCATCGGCGAGGGCGGCAACCTCGGCTGCACCCAGCTCGGCCGCATCGAGTACGCGTCCAACGGCGGCCCCGAGGGCACCGGCGGCTGGATCAACACCGACGCCATCGACAACTCGGCCGGTGTGGACACCTCGGACCACGAGGTCAACATCAAGATCCTGCTCAACCAGGTCGTCGCCGAGGGCGACATGACGGTCAAGCAGCGCAACGCCCTGCTCGCCGAGATGACCGACGAGGTCGGCCACCTGGTGCTGCGCAACAACTACGCGCAGAACGTGGTGCTGGCCAACGCCGTCGCCCAGGCGCACAGCATGGTCAACGTCCACGCCCGGATGATCAACCGCTTCGAGGCAGCCGGCCAGCTCGACCGCGGCCTGGAGTTCCTGCCCACCGAGCGCCAGATCCGTGAGCGCCAGCAGAACGGCCGCGGGCTCTCCCAGCCCGAGTTGTCCGTCCTGCTCGCCTACACCAAGATCATCCTGGCCGAGGAGCTGCTGGCCACCGACCTGCCGGACGACCCGTACTTCCGCACCGCGCTGCACGAGTACTTCCCGAGCGCGCTGCGGGCCAGGTTCGCCGACGCGATCGACAACCACGCGCTGCGCCGCGAGATCATCACCACGCTGATCGTCAACGACACGATCAACCGCGGTGGCTGCACCTTCGCCTTCCGCCTGAAGGAGGAGACCGGCGCGACCTACGAGGAGATCGCCCGGACCCACACCGCCGCGCGGGCCGTCTTCGGCCTGGAGGAGATCTGGGGCCGGATCGAGGGCCTGGACAACCAGGTCCCCGCCCGGACCCAGACCAAGATGCGGCTGCACTCGCGGCGCCTGGTCGAGCGCGCCACCCGGTGGATGCTCAACAACCGCCGCCAGCCGCTCGACATCGCCGGCACCATCGAGTTCTTCCACGACCGGGTCAACCAGGTCTGGGGCTCGCTGCCCAAGCCGCTGCGCGGCGAGGACCTGGCCTGGTTCGAGTCGATCCAGGGCGAGCTGGCCGCGGCCGGCGTGCCGGACGAGCTGGCCACCCGGATCGCCGGCCTGTCCTCGGTCTTCCCGACCCTGGACATCAGCGAGGTCGCGGACCGGGCCGGCAAGGACGTCGCCGACGTCGCCGAGCTGTACTACGACCTGGGCGACCGCCTGCAGATCTCCCACCTGCTCGACCGCATCATCGAACTGCCCCGCACCGACCGCTGGTCGTCGATGGCCCGGGCCGCGATCCGCGAGGACCTCTTCGCGGCGCACGCGGCGCTGACCGCCGACGTCCTGGCCTGCGGCCCCGACGGCGCCTCCCCCGAGGAGCGCTACAACGCCTGGGCGGAGCTCAACTCCACCCTGCTGAACCGCGCCAAGGCCACCCTGGACGACATAAGGGGTTCGGACAACTACGAGCTGTCCAGCCTCTCGGTCGCGATGCGCGTCATCCGCACCCTGCTGCGCACCGGCTCGATGCGCTGACGGACAGCCGAACGCAAGGGGCCCGCGTCCATCCCGGACGCGGGCCCCTTCCGCGTCCTCCGGCCAGGAGCGACGCCGAAGGGCCCCGACGAACCGCTCGGTCCGTCGGGGCCCTTCAGGTGCCGGTGGGTCAGCGGGAGGCGGCGCGTTGCAGGGCGCTGGCGAGGAGGGCCAGGTCGGTGGGGCCGTTGCCGAGTTCGCGGACCGGGCGGCGGGCGGGTGGGGCGCCGAGCTGGAGGGGGTCTATCGCGACCACCGTGGGGCGCAGGGTGGCGGTGCGGGGGATGCGGCCGCTGATCCGGGCGGTCTGGAAGGCGGTGACGCCGCCGTCCGGGCGGCGCAGGTAACCGCGGCCTGGGGTGTCCTCCGGGAGGGCGGCCGCGTCGCCGAGGTGGATCAGCAGGTCGGAGTCGGCCGGGTCCTCGGTGCGCAGCGCGATCCGCAGCAGGGCGGCCTCGTCCACCTCGGTGCCGGCGCTCTCCTCCGGGCGGCCGGTGGCGACCGCGAGGTGGACGCCCAGCGGGCCGCCGCGGCGGGCGACGGCGGCGAGCGCGCGGGCCAGCGGCCGCCCGGCCGGGGAGGTGGGGGAGAGCAGGGCGTCGTAGTCGTCGACGACGACGACCAGCCGGGCCGGGACGGGCCCGGAGGGGGTGGCGCCCGGCCGGGGGCCGTCACCGCTGCGCGGCGGGATGATCCGGGGCACCGGGGCGGAGGCGGCGCCGACGGTGGCGGGCACGGGGACGGAGCCCACGCCCTGCCCGTCCAGGCTGTGCCCGTCCAGGATGCGGGTGGCGTGCCAGGAGGCGAAGTCCAGTCCGTCGAACAGCCGCTCGCGCAGGGCGAGTTCGTCCTCCAGCGCCTCGGCGGCGAGGAGCGCGGCGCGCGGGTCGGCGGCGGCGTTGACCCGGCCGGTGACGTGCGGCAGCTCGGAGCAGCCGGACAGTCCGTCCTCGGTGGCCCGCCCCTCGACGATGGTGACGGCGAGGCGCTCGGGCCGCTCGGAGACGGCGAGCGAGGCGACCAGGGTGCGCAGCAGCTCGGTCTTGCCGGAGCCGCGGGCGCCGCCGATCAGCAGGTGCGGGCCGCCCGGGTCGGGGGAGGGCAGGGAGAGTTCGGGGTCGGCCAGGTCGAGGGTGCACAGCTCGTCCCGGGTGGTGCCGAGCAGCGCGGTGGCGGCGCCGATGCCGCCGGCGTGGGCGGCCCAGCGGGCGGACAGCTTGGCCGGGGTGACGGTGTCGAGCTGGAGCAGGTCGAGCAGCCGCAGGGCGTCCGGCAGCGGGCCGCGGGAGGCCGGGGCGGCCTCGCGCAGCGGGGCGAGGACGCGGGCCAGCCGTTCGGCCCAGGCGTCGGAGACGGCGTCCAGCGAGATCTCGTGCAGGGTCTCCCGGCCGCGGGCGACCGGGCGGTCCAGCGAGAGCTGGGTGCCGACCTCGCCGGTGATCAGCGCGGTGGCGCCGAGGCCCCGGGGGAGCAGCTCGGGCTGTTCGGCGAGGCAGATCGGGAAGATGCCGACGGCCGGGCCCTGGCGCAGCAGCAGGTCGAGCGCCTGCCGGGCGGCCTCGCCGGTCGGGCGGCCGTCGACCACGACCACGGTGGCGGGGTGGCCGCCGAGGCCGGTCGGGCCGCTGAGCCGGGCGGTGAGCTCGGTCAGCCGGGCGGTGGCCTGTTCGTCGTCGAGGCCGACCAGCAGTCGGCAGTCCTGGCCGTCGGCGGGGCGCAGATGGGGCAGCCACAGCGCCCAGGCCCAGGTGTCGACGCGTTCCTCGGGGCTGCGGCCCGGGTCGGCGTCGACCACGACCAGGCTCAGTCCGCTGGGCGGGTGGAGCGCGGCGAGCTGGGCGACGACGGCGCGGGTGAGGGCGTCGAGGCGCTCGCGCGGACCGCTGAGGCCGAGGCTGCCGGCGGTCTGCAGGTCGAGGGTGACCGGGACGGCGGGCAGTACGGTGCCCGGCGTGGTGCCGGCGCCGCCGGGGCGGTCGGCGGTGCCCAGCCGCAGGGTGAGGGCGTCGGGGTGGCCGGGGCCGCGCTCCCACAGCCGGGGTCCGGGGCCGACGGCGTTGAGCAGCACCGTGGCGAGGTCGGGCCAGCGGTCGCGCTGGGCGGCGGCCTGGCGCATCCGGACGGCGGCGTGGTGGCGTTCGGCGCTCTCCTGACCGGGCGGTTCGGCGGCGCGGCCGGGCAGCAGGGAGAACAGGCCGCGGCCACGGCCCTGGGCGGGCTCGGGGGCGGCGGGGGGTTCGATCACCGGGGCCGGGGTCCGGACCGGGCCGGGGGCGGCGAGCTGGAGGTGGCCGTTGCCGTCGGGCAGGGCGGCCCGGACGGAGGCGGGGTCGGCCGGTTCGAGGACCTGCAGGGTGGACTCGCCGATCCGCAGCAGGGCGCCGTTGTCCAGCGGGACGGCGGCCTCGGCCGGCAGGGGCGGGACGATCCGGCCGTCCAGGGTGGTGCCGTTGGTGGAGCCGAGGTCGCGGACGGCGATCCGGCCGTCCTCGCCGAGGTGGAGGGCGAGGTGCAGCCGGGAGACGTCCGGGTCGTCGAGCGGGACGTCGGCCTCGCCGGAGCGGCCGACCCGGATCTCCCGGCCGTGCAGCCGGTGGACGCCGCCGGCGTCCGGGCCGCCGACCACCCGCAGTTCGGCGGCGGCGGGGGTGTCGTCGGGGTCGTCGGCGGTCGGGTCGGGCTCGTTGAGGCTGAGGACGGCGCCGTCGAGCAGCGGGGGGTGGCCGAGCAGGGTGTGCTCGTCCACCCGGTGCGCCCCGGCGTACAGGTGCACATGGGTGGCGGCCCGCGGTCCGCGCACGCCGACGGCGCCGGCGAGTGCGCCCGCGATGGCGCCGAGTGCGGTGCCCACGGGCGCGGTGACCAGCACGTCCACGTAGGGGATGGCGGAGCCGGCGGCGGTCGGGCCGCTGCGCGGTCGGAGGACGGTCAGCCGGATCTGCATCTCGCCCGCGGGTCCCTTCTGCTGGTGTGATGCCTGGTACCGCTGCCCGGTGTCGTCGCGGACGCGCCGGGCGGTCGCGGCGACCCATTGGGCCACACGAGTGGCGAGTGTCCATCCTGCCATCCGGCGTGGACAGTCCGCGCACCGTACCGGATTTGACGATCTTGCGATCATCGCCATGGTGGAGGCGACGGAGGGTCAGGTCAACCGCCGCACCGGCGGCCCCGCCCCGGACCCCGGCGGCCACCTCCCGGCCGGTACCCGCGACACGCCCGGGCGGTCCCCTAGGGGATGTCCCCCAACCCTGCTCGGACGGCCCACCGGTCACCCCAAAAACCCGTACGGACACCGTTAGAGTGGCCGCAAACACGGGCCCGGCAGGCTCACCGCACACCGGCGGGGGAGCGCCCCGCGCGGGCGGCACGGCGAGGAGTGCGACAGGTGCGGCCAGTCGGCAGCAAGTATCTGCTTGAGGAGACCCTGGGGCGGGGTGCCACCGGGACCGTCTGGCGCGGTCTGGTGCGCCAGGACGTCCAGGTGCCGGGCAGCGAGCCCGGGCAGCAGGTGGCGATCAAGGTGCTGCGCGAGGAGCTGGCGGCCGACCCGGACGTCGTGATGCGCTTCCTGCGCGAGCGCTCGCTGCTGCTGCGGCTGAGCCACCCGAACATCGTCCGGGTCCGCGACCTGGTCGTCGAGGGCGAGCTGCTGGCCCTGGTGATGGACCTGGTGGAGGGCCCCGACCTGGCCCGCTACCTGCGTGCCAACGGCCCGTTCAGCCCGATCGCGGGCTCCCTGCTGATGGCCCAGGTCGCGGACGCGCTGGCGGCCAGCCACGCGGACGGGATCGTCCACCGCGACCTCAAGCCGGCCAACGTGCTGCTCGCCTCGACCGTGGTGCAGGGCAGCGAGCAGATGCACCCGATGCTGACCGACTTCGGCATCGCCCGGCTGGCCGACTCCCCCGGCGTCACCCGTACGCACGAGTTCGTCGGCACCCCCGCCTACGTCGCCCCCGAGTCCGCCGAGGGCCGCCCGCAGACCTCCGCGGTGGACGTCTACGGCGCCGGGATCATGCTGTACGAGCTGGTCACCGGCCGCCAGCCGTTCCAGGGCGACAGCGCCCTGGCCGTGCTCCAGGCCCATCTGGCGCAGGAGCCCCAGCGGCCCAGCACCATGCCCGAGCCGCTCTGGACGGTGATCGAGCGCTGCCTGCGCAAGGACCCGGCGCAGCGGCCGAGCGCCACCGCGCTGGCCCGGGCGCTGCGGGTGGTCGCGGCCGGGGTCGGGGTGCACGCCTCCCCGGCGGCGGTGGACGAGGCGCTGGCGGTCGGCGCCCTGCTGCTGCCGGACCCGCAGCCGACCGCCGTCCCCGGCACCGTGCCGGTCGGACCCGGGGCCGGGACGGAGGACCGCACCCAGGTGCTGCCCCCGGCCCCAGGCGGCCCGCAGTACGACCCGGCCGCGGCGACCCGGGTGATGGGCACCCAGCCGCCGCCCGCGCCGCCGTACGGCGCCCAGGACCGCACCCAGGTGATGCCGCCCACCGCGGTGCCGCCGCCCCCGCCCGCCGGTCCGCCCGCGCCGCCGCAGGAGGAGGCGCCGCACCCGTGGCAGACCCAGCTGCGGGCGGCGCGCGACCGCAACCAGCAGACCCAGGTGGGTTACTTCGGCCCGGAGGACTTCGAGGACCCGCAGGTCGCCCCGCCGCCGTACCAGGCGGGCCAGGGCGGGCCGGGCCACCCGCAGTCGCCGGCCGGTTACCGCCAGGACCAGCGACGCCAGGGCCCGCCGCCCGGCTACGCCCAGCGCCCGCCGGTGGCCCCGCCGCCCTACCAGGTCGGCCAGGGCGGCCAGGGGTCCCGGGGCGGCCAGGGCGGCCGTCCGCAGCCCCAGGGCGGCTACCGTCAGGCCCCGGACGGGTACGGCCGGCCGCAGGGCGGCTACCCGCCGCCCCCGCCCGCCGCGGCGCCGCGGCGGGCCGAGCCGCCCGCGCCGCAGTACCGGGAGCCCCGGCCGCCCCGGGAGGAGCCGCCCGCACCGCCCCGCCGGGAGAGCGCCCCGCCGCGCGAGCGGCGCCCGCGCAGCCGCAACCGGATGTACATCCCGGGACTGGGCTGCCTCAAGGGCTGCCTGATGGTGCTGCTGGTGCTGGCCGTCGCCGCGATCGCGCTGTGGAACTTCACGCCGCTGCCGCACTACTGGGACAACGCCGTGAGCTGGTTCGACACCGCGCGGGACTGGGTGACCAGCGTGTTCGGCAGTTCCAGCAAGTAGCGCGGGGCCGCGCGGCGGGGCCGCGCCGGTGGGTCGCGGGCGGCTGACCGGGGGTCCGGACCCGTTCCGGAAGCCAGGATTGACGCTTTGTCGACAATTCACGAGATTTCTCGGCCCCGAGTCCCGCTCCACGGCCCCCAGGCGCCCCGCGCAGGGGGTCCGGGCGCGTAGGTTGGTCGCTGTTGTCCCGCCCCACCGAGCGCGCCCGGACCCCCGGAGCGCTCCCGCGCCGCCCACGGAGCAGCATTGGCACGCAAGATCGGCAGCCGGTACACCGTCCACCAGGTCATCGGCCGGGGTTCGGCCGGGACGGTCTGGCTCGGTGAGGGGCCCGACGGCCCGGTGGCGGTCAAGCTGCTGCGCGAGGACCTCGCCGCCGACCAGGTGCTGGTCGGCCGTTTCGTCCAGGAGCGCACGGCGCTGACCAGCCTCGACCACCCCCGGGTGGTCGGCGTGCGCGACATGGTCGTGGACGGCAGCGACCTCGCCCTGGTGATGGAACTGGTCCAGGGCACCGACCTGCGCTCCCGGCTGGAGCGGGACGGCGCCCTCCCGCCGCAGGTCGCCGCCTCGGTCATCGCCGACGTCGCCGACGGCCTCGCGGCCGCGCACGCGGCCGGCATCGTCCACCGCGACGTCAAGCCGGAGAACGTCCTGCTCGACCTCGCCGCCGCCCCCGGCCCCGGCGGCGCCCCGCGCGCCAAGCTCACCGACTTCGGCGTGGCCCGCCTGGTCGACGCCCCGCGCCGCACCCGGGCCACCCGGATCATCGGCACCCCCGACTACCTCGCCCCCGAGATCATCGAGGGTCTGGAGCCGCGCGCCGCCGTCGACATCTACGCCCTCGCCACCGTGCTGTACGAGCTGCTGGCCGGCTTCACCCCCTTCGGCGGCGGCCACACGGGCGCGGTGCTGCGCCGGCACGTCACCGAGCAGGTGCCGCCGATCCCCGGCCTGCCGGACGGACTGTGGCGGATCATCTCCGAGTGCCTGGCCAAGGCCCCCGCCTCCCGGCTGCGCGCCGCCGAGCTGGCTGCCCGGCTGCGCGAGCAGCTGCCCTCGCTGGCCGGACTGCCGGTGCTGGCCGTGCCCTCCCAGGGCCGCGCCCCGGCCGAGGAGCAGCTGACCCCGGGCGAGGCGGTCTACGCCGAGGTCGACGCCGGCCCGGGCGTCCACAAGCGCCGCCGCGGCCCGGCCGTCCCGCTGGTGCCGGGCGCCGCCCCGGACTCCACCCGGGACACCCACACCAGCCTTCGCCGCCCCTCGGCCGAGGAGCTGGCCGCGTACGCCGCCGAGTCCCGCGCCCAGCGCACCGCCCCGGGCGGCCACCGCCGGGACCGTGCCGCCCTGCTGCGCCGCCGCCGGATGCTGGCCGTGCTGCTGGCCACCGTGCTGCTGCTGGCGGGCGCCGCCGCGGCCTGGACGGCCTTCGCCGCCACCGGGCCGGGCACCGGCCACCCGGCCCGACCGGCCGTGCACGGCACCGCCCCGCGGGCCCCGTAGCGCCCTCCGGGCCCCTCCCGGAACGGGGGTGTCGTCATGACCACCCCCGGAACCATTACGCTGGGGGCGTGGCAGCCGTCGATCCTTCCGAAGAGCTCAAGAACCTCGATACGACCATGGGGTCGATCGAGGCCGTCCTCGACCTGGACAAGATCCGGGCCGACCTCGCGGTCCTGGAGGAGGAGGCAGCCGCCCCCACCCTGTGGGACGACGTCGCGAACGCGCAGAAGGTGACCAGCCGGCTCTCCTTCCTCCAGGGCGAACTGCGCCGCGTCGAGGGCCTGCGCGGCCGCATCGACGACCTGGGCGTGCTGTTCGAGCTGGCCGAGGCCGAGGACGACGCGGACACCCGCGCCGAGGCCGAGGCCGAGCTCGTCTCGCTGCAGAAGGCCGTCGAGGAGCTGGAGGTCCGCACCCTCCTCTCCGGCGAGTACGACGCCCGCGAGGCGCTGATCAACATCCGTGCCGAGGCCGGTGGCGTGGACGCCGCCGACTTCGCCGAGCAGCTGATGCGCATGTACCTGCGCTGGGCCGAGCGGCACGGGTACCCCACCGAGGTGTACGACACCTCGTACGCCGAAGAGGCGGGCATCAAGTCCGCGACCTTCACCGTGAAGGCCCCGTACGCCTACGGCACCCTCTCGGTCGAGCAGGGCACCCACCGCCTGGTCCGCATCTCGCCCTTCGACAACCAGGGCCGCCGGCAGACCTCCTTCGCCGGTGTCGAGGTGCTCCCGGTCGTCGAGCAGTCCGACCACGTCGACATCGATGAGGGCGACCTGCGGGTGGACGTCTACCGCGCCTCCGGCCCCGGCGGCCAGGGCGTCAACACCACCGACTCGGCGGTGCGCATCACCCACCTCCCGACCGGCATCGTGGTGTCCTGCCAGAACGAGCGCTCGCAGATCCAGAACAAGGCGTCCGCGATGAACGTCCTCCAGGCCAAGCTGCTCGAACGGCGCCGCCAGGAGGAGAAGGCCGCGATGGACGCGCTGAAGGACAGCGGCAGCTCCTGGGGCAACCAGATGCGCTCCTACGTCCTGCACCCGTACCAGATGGTCAAGGACGTCCGCACCGCGTACGAGGCCGGCAACCCGCAGGCGGTCCTGGACGGCGACATCGACGGCTTCATCGAGGCCGGCATCCGCTGGCGCAAGCAGCGCGAGACCAGCGCCGAGTAAGCACCCGGACACAGGCAGCCCGGCCCCGCGCGGGCCCGGACGCACGCAGAAGGCCCCCGACCGTCGAGGTCGGGGGCCTTCCGCGTGGTCGGGGGCCTCAGGCCAGCGCCTGCCGCGCGATCAGCGCCACCGCGAGCAGTCCGGCCAGCAGGGCCAGCAGCATCGCGGGGGAGAGCGCGGCGAACGGCCCCTGCTGCTCCTGCAGCCGGGCCCGGTTGGCGCGGCACACCGGGCAACGCCCGTCGCTGACGCGGCCGTTGCAGTTGGCGCACACCAGATGGTCGCACGTCATGCGATCTCCTCCTCGCTGCTACAGCCAACGCACCGGACGGGGCTTTGGTTCCCTCTTCTTACCTGTACGGGGGAGTCTGCCCTGTACGGGGGAGCGGCCGGACACGGACGCCACCTCCACTCTGCCAGGTTCTGGCGCTCACGGCTCCCGGGCTGTGAGATGGCTCGCAATTATCGGGGCACAAGCGGACATTCTCCCCCAGATTCCGGGGTCCCTCCCCGGCCGTCCCTGCGGGGCGGTCGCCGGTTCGCGTATGGTCCCAGACCGGGAGCGGCCCTCCGCGCTCCCATCGCCCGCCGCCGGACCGGGCCTCCGGGGCGGACCGACCGAGGACTGGCGCCGCCTAGGATGGCCTCCGTGATGCAGCCGTGATCAGATTCGACAACGTCTCCAAGACCTATCCCAAGCAGAACCGTCCCGCCCTGGACAACGTCTCGCTGGAGATCGAGAAGGGTGAGTTCGTCTTCCTGGTCGGCTCGTCCGGCTCGGGAAAGTCCACCTTCCTGCGCCTGTGCCTGCGCGAGGAGCGCCCCTCCACGGGCGCCGTGCACGTGCTGGGCAAGGACCTGGGCAAGCTGTCCAACTGGAAGGTGCCGCACATGCGCCGCCAGCTGGGCACCGTCTTCCAGGACTTCCGCCTGCTGCCCAACAAGACGGTCGCGCAGAACGTCGCCTTCGCGCTGGAGGTGATCGGCAAGCCCAAGAGCGCCATCAACAAGGTGGTGCCCGAGGTGCTGGAGCTGGTCGGCCTCGGCGGCAAGGAGGACCGCATGCCGGGCGAGCTGTCCGGTGGTGAGCAGCAGCGCGTGGCGATCGCCCGGGCGTTCGTGAACCGCCCGATGCTGCTGATCGCGGACGAGCCCACCGGCAACCTCGACCCGCAGAACTCGGTCGGCATCATGAAGCTGCTCGACCGGATCAACCGCACCGGCACCACGGTGCTGATGGCCACCCACGACCAGGCCATCGTCGACCAGATGCGCAAGCGGGTCATCGAACTCGACAAGGGGCTGCTCGTCCGCGACCAGGCCCGCGGCGTCTACGGCTACCAGCACTGATCCACCAGCGCTGACCCCGTGGGGCCGCCGGCCCGACCGCCAGACCGCGCAGTACCGACCCTGGAGTTGTTTCCCGCATGCGTGCCCAGTTCGTCCTGTCGGAGATCGGTGTGGGTCTCCGACGCAACCTGACCATGACCATCGCGGTCGTGGTCAGCGTCGCGCTCTCCCTCGCCCTCGCCGGTTCCTCGCTCCTGGTCCGCGACCAGGTGAACTCCATGAAGGGGTACTGGTACGACAAGGTCGAGGTGAGCATCTACTTCTGCACCAAGGCGGACGCCCGCAACTCGCCGCAGTGCGACAAGGGCGCGGCCACCGACCAGCAGGTCAAGGACATCAAGGACCAGCTGGACAAGATGACTTCGGTGGTCCAGTCGTCCACCTACGAGAGCTCCCCCGAGGCGTACAAGCACTGGAAGGAGATGAACCCGGACAACCCGCTCATCTCCGTCCTGGGCCCGGACGCCATGCCGCAGTCCTGGCGGGTCAAGCTCAACGACCCGACCAAGTACGACGTCATCCAGAGCGCCTTCGCGGGCAAGCCGGGCGTCAAGTCGGTCGAGGACCAGCGGAAGATCCTGGAGAACCTGTTCGGCCTGCTCAACGGTCTGCAGACGGCGGCGTTCGTGATCATGGTGCTGATGCTCTTCGTCGCGTTGCTGCTGATCGTCAACACCGTCCGGGTGTCGGCGTACAGCAGGCGGCGCGAGACGGGCATCATGCGCCTGGTCGGTGCCTCGAACTTCTACGTCCAGATGCCGTTCATCGCCGAGGCGGCGTTCTCCGCGCTGCTGGGCGCGGCGCTCGCCTCCGGACTGCTGATCGGCGGGCACTTCTTCGTCCAGAACTGGCTGGCCGACCGGGTGCAGTTCATCCACTTCATCGGCCTCGGCTCGGTGCTGGCGGTGATCCCGCTGCTGGTCGTGGTCGGTATGGGCATGGCCGGCATCGCGGCGTTCTTCACGCTGCGCAAGTACCTCAAGGTCTGACCCCCGCAGGCTCCTCCGGCCCCGTACGGCACTGCGCCGTACGGGGCCGTCGCCGTTCCGCCCCCGCTCGTTCCGGCCCGCCGCGCGCGGCGCGGTGTCTACACTCCGATGCCATGCTGCAAACTCCGCGCAGGGCGCGTCAGGTGGCCGCCCTCAGCCTGGTGTTCGGCGCCGTGCTGCTGGCCGGCGCCGCCACCGGCGCCTGGGGCGACCCGAGCGACCCGCCGCGCCGCGCCTCCGCCGACCACGCCCCGGCGGCCGCCGCCGGGCTCCCGGCGGACCCGTCCGGCAGGGCACTGTCCGAGCAGCAGGCCGAGCACCTGCTCGCGGCCGGCGGCGACCGCTGGGGCGCCTACTACACCGCCCAGGAGTACGCCGAGTTCAGCCAGGGCCTGGACGGCCGCTACCCCGGCGTCGGCCTGTCGGTCGGCCGCGGCGAGGACGGCGTCACCGAGGTCTCCCAGGTCGTCCCGGCCGGACCGGCCGCCCAGGCCGGGATCGCCCCCGGCGACCGGCTGCTGCGGATCGGCCCGGACCAGGCCGACCGGCTGCCGGTCACCGAGGTGGTCGCCCGGCTGCGCGGGCAGGGCGACGAGCGCCGGGCCGGCTCCGAGGTCACCCTGGCCGTGCGGCGCGGCGACGGCGAGGTGCGCGAACTGCGGCTGAAGCGGGTGCTGCTGGACAGCCGGCAGGTCACCGCGGAGCACCTGGAGCACGGCGTGCTGCGGATCACCGTCCGGGCCTTCACCAGCGGCGTGGCCGACCAGGTGCGCGAAGCGCTGCGCGCCCCGCACACCGGTGTGGTGCTCGATCTGCGCGGCAACTCCGGCGGGTTGGTGGACGAGGCGGTCGGCACCGCCGGGAGCTTACTGGACGGCGGAGCGGTCGGCTCGTACCAGGAGCGCGGCGGGACTCGGGAGTTGACCGCCCCGCCCGGCGGTGACGCGCGCACCCCGCTGGTGGTGCTGGTGGACGGGGGCACGATGAGCGCCGCCGAACTGCTCGCCGGCGCCCTGCAGGACCGCAGCCGCGCCGTGGTGGTGGGCTCGCGGACCTTCGGCAAGGGCACCGTCCAGCAGCCCAGCCGACTCGCCGACGGCGCCGTGCTGGAGATGACCGTCGGCCGCTACCACACCCCGGCCGGGCGCTCCCTGGACGGCACCGGCCTGACCCCGGACGTCCCGGCCACCGCGGGCGAGGACGCCGACGCGCTGGCCCTGCGCGTGCTCGCCGGACTCGGGACGCGCTCCTGACCGGCCGGACGGTCCCTAAAGCAGCTGCCCGATCCGGCGCCGAAGTGCGAGAATGACCGCGCTATGGCAAAGGAAACCGGACAGAAGCTGATCGCGCAGAACAAGAAGGCGCGACACGAGTACACGATCCTCGACACCTACGAGTGCGGCCTCGTCCTCACCGGCACCGAGGTCAAGTCGCTGCGGGAGGGGCGGGCCAACCTGGTCGACGGCTACGCCTACATCCAGAACCACGAGGCGTGGATCGACAACGTCTTCATCCCCGAGTACACCCAGGGGACGTGGACCAACCACGCGGCCCGCCGCAAGCGCAAGCTGCTGCTGCACAAGCTGGAGATCCGCAAGATCGAGACCAAGGTCCGCGACGCGGGCCACACCCTGGTCCCGCTGTCCCTGTACTTCAAGGACGGCCGGGTCAAGCTGGAGCTCGCGCTCGCGGTCGGCAAGAAGCTGTACGACAAGCGCCAGACGCTCCGCGAGAAGCAGGACACCCGCGAGGCGGCCCGCGCGGTGGCGGCGGCCCGGCGGCGCCAGCGTTAATCCGCTGGACCCTTGCCCGTCGCCTCGCGTACTATGGCGCAAGCAACACGGACGGTCACCGTCCGAGCTGTTTCTCAAAAAAACATGGGGATGATCGGTTTCGACAGGGGATGTTGAAACAGGGGAAGCGAGCCGAGGAACGCGGCAATGATCTCGTTAACCACGTGTCGCAAAAAAATAATCGCCAACTCTAAGCGCGATTCCCAGCAGTTCGCTCTCGCTGCCTAATAAGCACCGATAGCGCTTGGGTGTCAGACCGGGGAGTTCCCGACCCGGACCCTGGCATAATCTAGGGAACTCAACCGTCCGCCCGGGCTGCGAGGGCGGATGGGAAATCAAACAGCAGCTGGGCCTGTTGGCGGCTTGTCCGCGTGACCGCCAGGGCCGAGAAAAGCACAGCGGACTGCGCTCGGAGAAGCCCTGAATTAACTCCACTGGACCCGGGTTCGATTCCCGGCATCTCCACCACCCCATGTTCACACCGAAGGCCGCCCCCCGCTCACGCGGAGGGCGGCCTTCGAACTTTTACCGTCCCGGTGCGGCGCGTCCACCCGCCCGGGCGTAGGATCATCCGTCCGCTCGTTTTCCGGAGCCGGATTCCGCCGCAACCCCCGAGGCCATGCAGAGCAACACGGACACCACCCCCACCGCCGATCACGAGACCGTCCGCGAGCGCGAGATCGCCGGTGAGCAGCAGCACCTCGACACCGTCTATCACCGGCTGGAGGAGAAGCTCGCCGAGGCCGAGTACATCCTGGAGGACGCCGCCAAGCGCGTCCACGTCGGCACCCCCGGCGCCCTCGCCGAGCGCGACGCCCAGGTCTACCGGGCCGGTGCGCACCTCCAGCGCCTCAACAACGAGTTCGAGGACTTCCTCTTCGGCCGGATCGACCTCCAGCAGGCGGACGCCCCGGAGGAGCACGGCATCCCGTCCGACACCCCGCTGGACCCGGCCGACCCGGCCGTCGCCGAGACCCTCCACATCGGCCGCCTGGGCGTGCTGGACGCCGAGTACGGCCCGCTGGTGATCGACTGGCGGGCGCCCGCCGCCGCGCCGTTCTACCGCGCCACTCCCGTCGAGCCGGGCCGGGTCATCCGCCGCCGGGTGATCCGCTCCAAGGGCCGCAAGGTCATCGGCGTCGAGGACGACCTGCTGCGCCCCGACCTCACCCCGACCCTGGACGGCGAGGAGCTGGCCGTGGTCGGCGACGGCGCGCTGATGGCCTCGCTGGGCCGCGCCCGCAGCCACTCGATGCGCGACATCGTCTCCTCGATCCAGAAGGAGCAGGACGAGGTGATCCGCGCCGCGGCGGCCGGTGCCACGCTCGTCACCGGCGGCCCCGGCACCGGGAAGACCGCCGTCGCCCTGCACCGCGCCGCGTACCTGCTCTACCAGGACCGCCGCCGCTACGCCGGGGGCATCCTGGTGGTCTCGCCGACGCCGCTGCTGGTCTCCTACACCGAGGGCGTGCTGCCCTCGCTCGGCGAGGAGGGCCAGGTGGCCATCCGCGCCGTCGGCTCGCTGGTGGACGGCATCGAGGCGGGCACCTACGACACCCCTGAGGCGGCCCGGGTCAAGGGCTCGGCGCGGATGGTGCAGCTGCTGCGCAGGGCCGCCCGGGCGGCCCTGGAACTGGGTGCCCCGCAGGAGCTCAAGGTGGTCGCCCGCGGTGAGGTGCTGAAGCTGGACGCGGACCGGCTGCGGGCCGTGCGCGGCAACGTGGTGGGCTCCGGCGGCACCCCGCTGAACCTGCTGCGCCCGCGCGCCCGCCGGCTGCTGCTGGACGCCCTGTGGCAGGAGGCCACCCGGCACCTGCCCAAGCCCACCGACCACTACTCCCGGGAGCAGCGCCAGGAGGAGAAGGAGTCCTTCGACGACTACGTCTCGGACGAGCCGTCCTTCCTGGACTTCCTGGACGCCTGGTGGCCGGCCCTGAGCCCGCGCCGGGTGCTCGCCACGCTCAAGCAGGCCCGGCACACCAACCGGATCGCCCGCCGCGCCGTGACGCCGGACGAGGCGAGGCTGCTGGCCGCCTCCTGGCGCCACCTGTCGCCGGCGGGCGAGGGCGCGCTGTCGGCGCACGACGTGGCGCTGGTGGACGAGCTGCAGGTGCTGCTCGGCGAGCCGGCCCGTCCGAAGGTCCGTGAGGTGGACGCGGTGGACCTGCTGAGCGGCCTGGAGGAGGTCACCACCTTCGCCGACCGCAGCTCCCGCCAGCGCGACCGCCAGCCGGTGGAGCGCAAGGAGTACGCCCACGTCATCGTGGACGAGGCCCAGGACCTCACCCCGATGCAGTGGCGGATGATCGGCCGCCGGTCCCGGATGGCCACCTGGACCATCGTCGGCGACCCGGCGCAGTCCTCCTGGCCGTTCCCGCAGGAGGCCCAGGCGGCGATGGACGAGGTGCTGGCCGGCAAGCCGCGCCGCCGCTTCACGCTGACCGTCAACTACCGCAACCCGGCCGAGATCGCCGAGGTCGCGGCCAAGGTGCTGGCGCTGGCCGCGCCGGGCACGCCCTCACCGAGCGCGGTGCGCCACGTCGGCGTGGAGCCGCGCTTCGCGGCCGTCACCGACCCAGCGCCGGAGGCCTTCGGCAAGGCCGCCCGGGCCGAGCTGGAGCGCCTGCTGGGCGAGGTGGACGGCACGGTGGCGATCGTGGTGCCGATGGACCGCCGGGCCGAGGCCGCGGGCTGGGCCGAGGGCCTGGGCGAGCGCGTGGTGGCGCTGGGCAGCCTGGAGGCCAAGGGCCTGGAGTACGACGCGACGGTGGTCGCCGACCCGACCGGCATCGCGGGCGAGTCCGAGGCCGGCCTCCGGGTGCTGTACGTGGCGCTGACCCGGGCGACCCAGCGGCTGACCGTGCTGTCCGGCCCGGACGACCTGCCGGACGCGGCCGGCGTGCCCGCGCTGCTGCACGGCTGACCCGCCCCATGACGAAGGCCCCTCACCGGTGGTGAGGGGCCTTCAGACGTTTAGAACACCGACCCGCCATGCTCGCCTCGCGGCAAGTGGTCCCTCTGAGGGACGAAGGTTGGGCCCGGGGGCTTGGATCGAGCCGGTGCCTGTCCAATGTAACGCATCGGCCCGCAGAGGCAAGGAGTGGAGGGCGGAAGACCGCGGACGGCCGGGCCCGATTGTCGGATCCGCACACTCAATGAACGTTATTTCTGGCAATCCCTTGGAAGGTGCGACGATCGAGGTCTAGCATGCGCAGGCGAATGCCTTCAACAAAATGTTGAGCCTGCGGGACAGACGGAAGAAGGATGCGTCGATGGCGACGGTGCCCAGTGTCTCCAACTCGATCACGGTGCGACTGGAGGTCCCGGCCAGCGGCAACGCGGTCAGTGCGATCACCACGGCCGTGGAGTCCTCCGGCGGATCGGTCACCGGTCTCGACGTCACCGCTTCCGGTCTGGAGGCGCTGAGGATGGACGTGACCGTGGCGGCCTCCTCCGTGGCGCACGGCGAGGAGATCGTCGAGAAGCTGCGGGCGATCGACGGCGTGTCGATCGGCAAGGTCTCGGACCGGACCTTCCTGATGCACCTCGGCGGCAAGATCGAGATGTCCTCGAAGCTGCCGATCCGCAACCGTGACGACCTCAGCATGATCTACACCCCGGGTGTCGCGCGGGTCTGCATGGCGATCGCCGAGAACCCCGAGGACGCCCGCCGCCTCACCATCAAGCGCAACAGCGTCGCGGTGGTCACCGACGGCTCCGCGGTGCTGGGCCTGGGCAACATCGGCCCGGCGGCCGCGCTGCCCGTCATGGAGGGCAAGGCGGCCCTGTTCAAGCGCTTCGCCGGGATCGACGCCTGGCCGATCTGCCTGGACACCCAGGACACCGACGAGATCGTCGCCATCGTCAAGGCGATCGCCCCGGGCTTCGCCGGCATCAACCTGGAGGACATCTCCGCGCCGCGCTGCTTCGAGATCGAGGCCCGGCTGCGCGAGGCCCTGGACATCCCGGTCTTCCACGACGACCAGCACGGCACCGCGATCGTGGTGCTGGCCGCCCTCACCAACGCGCTGAAGGTGGTCGGCAAGGAGATCGGAGACATCCGCGTGGTGATGTCGGGCGCCGGCGCCGCCGGCACCGCGATCCTCAAGCTGCTGCTGGCCGCCGGTGTCGAGCACGCCACCGTCGCGGACGTCCACGGCGTGGTCCACCTGGGCCGTGACGACCTCAACGAGAGCCTGCGCTGGATCGCCGAGCACACCAACCGCTCGGGCCGCACCGGCACCCTCAAGGAGGCCGTGGCGGGCGCCGACGTCTTCATCGGCGTGTCGGCCCCGAACGTCCTGGACGGCGACGACCTGGCCACCATGGCCGAGCAGGCCATCGTCTTCGCGCTGGCCAACCCGGACCCGGAGGTCGACCCGGCCGTCGCCCGGCAGACCGCCGCCGTGGTCGCCACCGGCCGCAGCGACTTCCCGAACCAGATCAACAACGTGCTGGTGTTCCCGGGCGTCTTCCGCGGCCTGCTGGACGCCCAGAGCCGCACGGTCAACACCGAGATGATGATCGCCGCCGCCCGGGCGCTGGCCACCACCGTCGGCGACGACGAGCTGAACGCCAACTACATCATCCCGAGCGTCTTCCACAAGGACGTCGCCAAGACCGTCGCCGCCGCGGTGCGCGACGCCGCCCTGGCCGACGCCCAGGCGCCCGCCCCGGCCCGTCCGACCCCCGGCATCGTCGGCACCCTCGACACCTCCGCGTTCCCCGTCGTCAAGCTCTGACGACGGCATCCGACGACGTGTCGTCGATCGGTCAAATGTCCGATTAGCGGCCATACTCGCCCGAGCGCGCCCCGAACCCTTGCGACACAAGGGCGAGGGGCGTGTTTGGGCTTGTCGTGCCTAGGGCGTACGGTAGCCCTGCACGGGGCAGGCGTGTCCGACAAGTACGGAACGTCCCCCTGGTCTTCCGGCGTGTCGTCCTGACCGCCGCCCGCGCCCGGTCCGCCGGAGCCGACGGAGCGTCACACCTCCAACGGGCGGGCGTTGTTCGGGTGGCTCGGCCGGGGCCCGATTGGCTTTCTCGGGGCCGGTCGGGGCAGGATTCGTTCCCAGGCGGGCGGGCGGGCCTTCGACGGCTCCGGCGCGCGGCATCGGGTACGGACCCGGCCTGCGACCACGCATTGCCTGCATGAGCACAGTGTGCGGACCTGCGGCCCATCCGGGTGCCCCCCGGTGGGAGCACCGATGGGCCCCCGCACACCGCAAGCGAACAGACCACAGGAGTACACATGAACCGCAGTGAGCTGGTGGCCGCGCTGTCCGAGCGCGCCGAGGTGACCCGCAAGGACGCCGACGCCGTTCTGGCCGCCTTCGCCGAGATCGTCGGCGAGGTCGTCGCCAAGGGCGACGAGAAGGTCACCATCCCCGGTTTCCTGACCTTCGAGCGCACCCACCGCGCTGCCCGCACCGCCCGCAACCCGCAGACCGGTGAGCCGATCCAGATCGCGGCCGGCTACAGCGCCAAGGTCAGCGCCGGCTCCAAGCTGAAGGAAGCCGCCAAGGGCGCCTGAGTCACCCCTTGAACGCCCGAGAGGCCGGGCTCCCCGCGGGGAGCCCGGCCTCTCGCCGTGCGTCGGCCGTTACGCGTCGACCAGCTGCTCGCTGGGCAGCTCGACGTGGGCGCCGAGGTCCCGCAGCTTCTCCATGAAGTTCTCGTAGCCGCGGTTGATCAGGTCGATGCCGTGCACGGTCGAGGTGCCCTCGGCCGCCAGCGCCGCGATCAGGTACGAGAAGCCGCCGCGCAGGTCCGGGATGACCAGCTCGGCGCCGATCAGCTTGGACGGGCCGGAGACGACCGCGGAGTGCAGGAAGTTGCGCGCGCCGAAGCGGCACGGGGTGCCGCCCAGGCACTCGCGGTAGAGCTGGATGTGCGCGCCCATCTGGTTCAGCGCGCCGGTGAAGCCCAGGCGGGACTCGTACACCGTCTCGTGCACGATGGACAGCCCGGTGGCCTGGGTCAGCGCGACCACCAGCGGCTGCTGCCAGTCGGTCTGGAAGCCCGGGTGGACGTCGGTCTCCAGGGCGATCGCCTTGAGCTCGCCGCCCGGGTGCCAGAAGCGGATGCCCTCGTCGTCCACCTCGAAGGCGCCGCCGACCTTCCGGAAGGTGTTGAGGAAGGTCATCATCTCCAGCTGGCGGGCGCCGCGGACGTAGATGTCGCCCTTGGTGGCGAGCGCCGCGCAGGCCCAGGAGGCGGCCTCCAGGCGGTCCGGCAGGGCACGGTGGGTGTAGCCGCCCAGCTCGTCCACACCGGTGATCAGGATGGTGCGGTCGGTGCCCAGGGTGATGATCGCGCCCATCTTCTGCAGCACGCAGATCAGGTCGACGATCTCCGGCTCGATGGCCGCGTTGCGCAGCTCGGTGACGCCCTCGGCGAGGACGGCCGTGAGCAGCACCTGCTCGGTCGCCCCGACCGAGGGGTAGGGCAGCTCGATCTTGGTGCCGCGCAGCCGCTGCGGGGCGACCAGGTAGGTGCCCTGGGGGTGCTTCTCGATGGTGGCGCCGAACTGGCGCAGCACCTCGAAGTGGAAGTCGACGGGCCGGCCGCCGATGTCGCAGCCGCCCAGGCCGGGGATGAAGGCGTGGCCGAGGCGGTGCAGCAGCGGGCCGCAGAACAGGATCGGGATCCGCGAGGAGCCGGCGTGGGCGTCGATGTCGGCCACATTGGCGCTCTCGACGTGAGAGGGGTCGAGGATCAGCTCGCCGTCCTCGTCACCGGTGCGCACGGTCACGCCGTGCAGCTGCAGCAGGCCGCGGACCACCTTGACGTCGCGGATGTCCGGGACGTTGCGCAGTCTGCTGGGGCCCTGGCCGAGGAGGGCGGCGACCATGGCCTTGGGGACCAGGTTCTTCGCACCGCGGACGCGGATCTCGCCTTCGAGCGGGTTTCCGCCGTGGACCAGCAGGACGTCGTCGGTCATCGTTCTCGCAATCCGGGGTGCCAGAGGAGTGGGAACGGCTCCGGTACGGAACCGCTGGTGGACCGGTGGTACGGGCGTACGGGCGCGTTCGGGCCCCCGGAGAATCCGAGTCGGCACCGTAGAGGGGCGTCCACCATCCGTAGATGGTAGTAGGCGTCCCGATGGTTCCCGTGAGCCTCTCCCGTGATGGTGCTCTCTCCGGCCCCGCTCATGCCCGCCGGTTCGGCCGTACGGGTGTTCGTCCGGCGTGGCGGGGTTTCGAGTGTTGCGGTGTCCGACCGGTGCCGTTCTGCGGGATCATGTGTGGCATGACGGCGGCCCATTCGCACGGAGGCCGGTCGCACACCGGCCGTCTGCTCGTCGCGACGCCCGTGCTCACCGACCCCAATTTCGCCCGGGCGGTGGTACTGCTCCTCGACCACGACGCCGAGGGGGCGCTCGGCGTGGTGCTCAACCGGCCCACACCGGTCGAGGTGGGCAGTGTCCTGGACGGCTGGGGAAGACTCGTCGGACAGCCGGCGGTGGTCTTCCAGGGCGGTCCGGTGGCGCTGGACTCGGCGCTCGGCCTGGCGGTCGCTCCCGGGGAGCCGGGCTCCGGCGAGCCGCTCGGCTGGCGGCGGGTGCACGGCGCGATCGGCCTGGTGGACCTGGAGGCGCCGCCCGAGGTGCTGGCCGGGGAGCTGGGGAGCCTGCGGATCTTCGCCGGGTACGCCGGCTGGTCCCCGGGCCAGCTGGAGGCCGAGCTGGAGAGCGGCGCCTGGTACCTGGTGGACTGCGAGCCCGGGGACGTCTCCAGCCCCGAGCCGGAGCGGCTGTGGCGCGCGGTGCTGCGCCGCCAGCGCGGCCCGCTGGCGCTGCTGGCGACCTACCCGGACGACCCGACGATGAACTGAGCGGCCGCCCCCGGGCCGGGCGGCGGCGCGACACTGGCCCGGTTTCCGGGGGCGCCCATAGACTTGGCACTCATGAGCACTCTTGAGCCCGAGCGCGGCCTCGGCACCGGCACCCTGGTCGAGCCCGTCCCGCAGGTGTCCCACGGGGACGGCGACCACGAGCGCTTCGCGCACTACGTCCAGAAGGACAAGATCATGGAGAGCGCGCTCTCCGGGTCCCCGGTCGTGGCGCTGTGCGGCAAGGTGTGGGTGCCCGGGCGCGACCCGAAGAAGTACCCGGTCTGCCCGATGTGCAAGGAGATCTACGACGGCATCGGCAAGCCGCAGGGCGGCGACGGCGACAAGCAGTAGCCGTCCGCGGGACGTGGTTCTGCAGAGCACCACGTTCCCGAACTGGTCTATGCCAATCGTGGCGGGCCCGGGCAGGATGTCGGAATGGACCTCATCCCCGCACCTTCGAGTGCCGTCCGCCGCCCGGACGAGGACTTCCCGCTCGACGCCACCACCACGCTGACCGCGCCGCCCGGCCTGTCCGACGCCGAGCGGTGGCTGCGCGGCACGCTGTCCGCGGCCACCGGGCTCCCGCTCGGTCCCGGCCGGCCGGGTGCGGGCATCGAACTGGTCCTGGACGACGCGCTGGCCGCCGAGGCGTACCGGATCACGGTGCGCCCCGGCCACGCCCTGCTCGCCGCGGGCGGTCCGGCCGGCGCGCTGTGGGCCGCGCAGACCCTGCGGCAGATGCTCGGGCCGGACGCGTACCGCCGCTCCCCGCTGCGCCGGGAGGGCTGGGTGCTGCCCGGCGCGGACATCGCGGACGCGCCCCGGTTCGGCTGGCGCGGCGCGCTGCTGGACGTCGCCCGGCACTTCCTGCCCAAGTCCGACGTGCTGCGCTTCGTCGACCTGCTGGCGGCGCACAAGCTCAACGTGCTGCACCTGCACCTGACCGACGACCAGGGCTGGCGGGTGGAGATCAAGCGCTACCCGAGGCTGACCGGGCGCGGCGCCTGGCGGGAGCGCTCGATGGTCGGCCACCGGTCCGCGCAGCGCCGGGACGACCGCCCGCACGGCGGCTACTACACCCAGGACGACCTGCGCGAGATCGTCGCCTACGCGGCCGCGCGCGGAGTCACCGTCGTCCCGGAGATCGACCTGCCCGGCCACACCCAGGCCGCCGTCGCCGCCTACCCCGAGCTGGGCAACACCGACGCGGTGGACACCGCCGCGCTCGGCGTCTGGACGGACTGGGGGGTGAGCCACCACGTGCTCAACGCCTCCGAGGAGACCCTGCGGTTCTTCGAGGGTGTGCTGGAGGAGGTCCTGGAGCTGTTCCCGTCCGAGTTCATCCACCTCGGCGGCGACGAGTGCCCCAAGGAGCAGTGGAAGGACAGCGCCGCCGCCCAGGCCCGGATCCGCGAGCTCGGCCTGGCCAACGAGGACGAGCTGCAGAGCCACGTCATCCGGCACTTCGACCGGTGGCTGGCCGAGCGCGGCCGCCGGC
The DNA here is from genome assembly GCF_055584725.1 of Kitasatospora sp. NPDC101108. Classification (NCBI taxonomy): domain Bacteria; kingdom Bacillati; phylum Actinomycetota; class Actinomycetes; order Kitasatosporales; family Streptomycetaceae; genus Kitasatospora; species Kitasatospora sp. NPDC101108. Next base: position 194,330 of record NZ_JBVJLM010000013.1, on the reverse strand, counting down.
TGATCGGCTGGGACGAGATCCTGGAAGGAGGGCTCGCGCCCGGTGCGGCGGTCTCGTCGTGGCGCGGGTTCGGCGGCGGGATCGCGGCCGCGAGGGCCGGGCACGACGTGGTGATGTGCCCCGAGCAGCACGTCTACCTCGACCACCGGCAGGCGGACGGGCCGGACGAGCCGGTCCCGGTCGGCTTCGTGCGCACGCTGGAGGACGTCTACCGCTTCGAGCCGGTCCCGCCGCAGCTGGACGAGGCCGCCGCCCGGCACGTCATCGGCACCCAGGCCAACCTGTGGAGCGAGTTCGCGGACAGCGCCCGGGACGTCGACTACCGGGTCTTCCCCCGGCTGGTCGCCTTCGCCGAGGTCGCCTGGTCCGAGCTGCCCGCCGATCCGGCCGAGCGCGACTACCCGGGCTTCGAGCGCCGGCTGCGCGGCCACCTGGAGGTGCTGGACGCGCTGGGCGTGGAGTACCGCCCGATGGACGGGCCGCATCCGTGGCAGCGCCGGCCCGGGGTGGCGGGACGGCCGATCGAGGGGCCGCCGCCGGTGCGCTGAGCCGGTGCCCCGGAGCGCCGATGTGACTGTCGGGAACTTATGAGCGGTCATCTGACGTCAAGAAGAGATGAACATCTGCCCCGGCTCGGTCAGAGTCGGGGCAGATACCGCCCGGTATCCGTCCCAATCGGGCAGTCCCGTTCACCGGCCCCGAAGTGATCATCGAGCATTGTGTGCCAGAGTTGCCCAACCCGGCCCGATCGCCCGTACCCTACGGCCAGGCCGGGCTGCTGACGCGGACAGTGCGGCCGCGGCCGCGGCCGCGGGCGGCAGGCGATCGATGAGCAAGTGGAGCACGGTGGGACCCAGGTGAACCGGACGATCATGCTGCCGGCCTCGCTCGACGAGGCCGTCGACGCGCTGGCCGCCGCCCCGGCCGCGGTACCGGTGGCCGGAGCCACCGACCTCATGGAGGCCGTCAACGCCGGACGGCTGCGCCCCGCCGCCCTGGTCGGCCTCGGCCGGATCACCGAACTGCGCGGCTGGCGCTACGAGGACGGCGGCACCGCCGTGCTCGGCGCCGGACTCACCCACGCCCGGATGGACCGCCCCGACTTCGCCGCGCTCATCCCCGCCCTCGCCGACGCCGCCCGCACCGCCGGACCGCCGCAGGTCCGCAACGTCGGCACCCTCGGCGGCAACATCGTCACCGCCGCCCCGGCCGGCGACACCCTCCCGGTGCTCGCCGCCCTGGAGGCCACCGTCACCCTCGCCCGGGCCGGCGCCAGCCGCGAGGTGCCGGTCAGTCACCTGCTGACCGGCCTCGACCCGGTGCGCCCCGGCGAACTGCTCACCTGGGTGCGGGTCCCGCTGCTGCACGCGCCGCAGGTCTTCCTCAAGGCCACCGGCCGCAGCGGCCCGGCCCGCGCCACCGCCTCCGTCGCGCTCGTCCTCGACCCGGCCCGGCGCGCCGTGCGCTGCGCCGTCGGCGCCGTCGCCCCGGTGCCGCTGCGCCCGCTGGAGGCCGAGGCCTGGGTGGCCGGCTGCATCGACTGGGACGGCAGCCGGGAGATCGACCCGGCGGCCGGCGCCGCCTTCGGCGAGTACGTGGCCGCCGCCTGCGTCCCCGACAACTACGGCGCCGAGGGCGCCTGGGAGGCCGTGACCGAGGGGCCGACCGCGGCCGCCGTTCGGCTGCGGCGTACCGTATCGGTGCTGGCCCGACGGGCACTGGGAAGGGCGCTGAAGTGACCACAGACCCCATCGAGACCCTCCACGCCGACCCGCTCGGCCTCGCCCCGCAGGTCAGCCGGGAGCTGCGCCCGTGCGCCTCCTACACGCTGCGGGTCAACGGTTTCGAACGGCCCGTCACCGACGCCTGGATCGGCGAGAGCCTGCTCTACGTGCTGCGCGAGCGGCTCGGCCTGGCCGGCGCCAAGGACGGCTGCGAGCAGGGCGAGTGCGGGGCCTGCTCGGTGCAGGTGGACGGCCAGCTGGTGGCCGGCTGCCTGGTGCCCGCCGCGCTGGCCGCCGACAGCGAGATCAACACCGTCGAGGGCCTGTCGGCCGGCGGCGCCGCGAGCGACGTCCAGCAGGCGCTGGCCGCCTCCGGCGCCGTGCAGTGCGGCTACTGCACCCCCGGCATGGCGATGGCCGTGCACGACCTGCTCCAGCGCAACCACCGGCCCACCGAGGTCGAGGCCCGGCAGGCGCTGTGCGGCAACCTCTGCCGCTGCACCGGCTACCGCGGCGTGCTGGCCGCCGTCCAGACCGTCGCGGACGCCCGCGCGCTGGAGGCCGAGGAGGCGGAGCGGGCCGCCGCCGGGGAGACCGCCGCCGAACCGTCCGCCGAGGCCGGGTCGCCGGGCACCGCCGCCGCGCCCGCCGAACAGGCAGCCGCCGTCGAGCAGCCGGGCGCCGTCGCGCCGGAGCCGGTCGTCGAGCCGCCGGTCCACGCCGACGCCGGGGCCTGGATCGAGCACGTCCCCCAGCCGCCCGCCGAGCCCGCCGCCGCACCCGACCAGGCCCGGGCCCAGGACCAGCCGCAGGCCGAACAGCCGTACGGCGACAGCGGCTACGACACCGGCGTGTACGACACCTCCGCCCTGACGGCGATGCAGCCCGGCATCCCCGCCCAGGCCGCCGACGACCAGGTGTACTACCAGCCGCAGGGCTACCCCGAGCAGCCGTACCAGGCCACCCCCGCCCACGGCACCTACGTGCCGGCCGGCTACCCGGACGGCCACCAGCAGCACAACGGCTACGACACCGGCTACGACACCGGCTACGACGCCCCGGTCTACGAGCCCACCCCCGCGCACGGCACCCCGCTGCCCGGCGCCGTCCACGACGGCACGCCCCCGCACGGCACCCCGTACCCGGACCCGCACGGTGCCCCGGCCGACGGCGGTGGGCCGCCCGGCGCCCCGACCACCGGCGTCCCCTACGGCGCCACCCCCGCCCACGGCATCCGGCTCCCCGAGGACGACCACGCATCATGACGTCGCCTACCGACATCGGCGCAGCACTCCAGCAGGACGGCGGCGAGGGCGACGCCGCACCGGAACCCTTCGGCCTGGGCAGCTCCCCGCTGCGCAGTGACGCGCTGCCCAAGGCGCTCGGCATCTACCCGTACGCCGCCGACCTGTGGGCCGAGGGGCTGCTGTGGGGCGCGGTGCTGCGCTCGCCGCACCCGCACGCCCGGATCCGCGGCATCGACACCTCGGCCGCGCTCGCCCTGCCCGGGGTGCACGCCGTGGTCACCGCCGCCGACCTGCCGCCCGGCCCGGACGGCCTGCCGGACGGCGCCCCGGCCGGTCCGATCGTCGCCGACCGGCCGGTGCTGGCCGCGGGCGTGGTGCGCCACCACGGAGAGCCGATCGCGGCCGTCGCCGCCGACCACCCGGACACCGCCCGGCTGGCGGTCGGTCTGATCGCGGTCGACTACGAGCCGCTGGAGGCGGTCACCGACCCCGAGCAGGCGTTCACCGCCCCGGCGCTGCACCCGGACGGCAACCTGTTCCGCCACCTGCCGCTGCGCACCGGGGACCCGGACGCGGTCGGCGAGATCGTCGTCGAGGGCCTCTACCAGGTCGGCCGGCAGGACCCGGCCCCGCTCGGCGCCGAGGCCGGGCTGGCCGTGCCGCGCCCGGACGGCGGGGTGGAACTGCACCTGTCCTCCACCGACCCGCACGGCGACCGCGACCGCACCGCCGCCTGCCTCGGTCTGGAGCCGGACCGGGTTCGACTGGTGGTCACCGGCGTGCCCGGCGCCACCACCGACCGCGAGGACCTCTCCTTCCAGGTCACCCTGGCGCTGCTGGCGCTGCGCACCGGCCGCCCGGTGAAGATGACCCTCACCCGCGAGGAGTCCTTCCACACCCACACCTCGCGCCACCCGGCCCTCCTGCGCTACCGCCACCACGCCGACGCCGACGGCAAGTTGGTGAAGGTGGAGGCGCAGATCCTGCTGGACGGCGGCGCCTACGCGGACGTCTCGGCCGAGGCGCTGGCCGCCGCGACGGCCTTCTCGGTCGGCCCGTACGTCTGCCCGAACGTGTTCGTGGACGCCTGGGCGGTGCGCACCAACAACCCGCCGGCCGGGCGGATGCGCGGCGAGGGCGCGCTGCAGGCCTGCTTCGCGTACGAGTCGCAGCTGGACCAGCTGGCCGCCCGGGTCGGCGTGGACCCGGTGGAGATCCGCCGCCGGAACGCGATGTCCACCGGTGACCCGCTGCCCACCGGACAGGCCGTCACCTGCCCGGCGCCGGTGAAGGCGCTGCTGGACGCGGTGGCCGCGGAGCCGCTGCCGGCCCTGCCGGTGGACGACCCGGACGCCGAGTGGCTGCTGCCCGGCGGGCCGGGCGGCGCCGGGGACCCGGCCGCGGTGCGGCGCGGGATCGGCTACGCCGTCGGCATGGTGCACATGCTGGGTGCCGAGGGCGAGGACGAGGTCTCCACCGCCACCGTGCGGGTCAGCGGCGACCACGCCACGGTGATCTGCGCGGCCGTCGACGCCGGGCAGGGCTTCGCCACGCTGGCCCGGCAGATCGTGCAGACCGTGCTGGGCGTCAGCGAGGTCTACATCGCACCGGCCGACAGCGACCAGTCGATCGCCGGGCCCTCCGCCCGGGGCCGGCACACCTGGGTGTCCGGCGGGGCGGTCGAGCGGGCCGCGCTGATGGTCCGCCACCAGCTGCTGCAGCCGATCGCGGCCAACTTCGGGATGTCGGTGGAGCTGCTGCAGATCGCCGACGGCAAGATCACCTCCTACGACGGGGTGCTCGGCATGCCGGTCGCCGAGGCACTGGAGGGCAAGGAGCTCTGGGCCACCGCCCAGTGCCGTCCGCACCCGACCGAGCCGCTCGACGAGTCCGGGCAGGGCGACGCCTTCGTCTCCATCTCCTTCTGCGCGATGCGCGCGGTGGTGGACGTGGACATCGAGCTGGGGGCGGTGCGGGTGGTCGAGATGACCGTCGCCCAGGACGTCGGCCGGGCGCTCAACCCGCGCCAGATCGAGGACCGGATCGAGGCGGGCGTGGCCCAGGGCGTGGGCCTGGCGCTCATGGAGGACCTCCAGACCACGGGCGGGCTGCTGGGCAACCCCTCGCTCACCGGCTACCGGCTGCCCACCTCGCTGGACACACCGGAGGTGCGGATCGCCGCCCTGCTGGAGGAGCGGGACGTGGTGGCCACCTTCGGCGCCAAGGCGGTCAGCGCGGTGCCCGCGGTGGTCGCGCCGTCGGCCGTGGCCGCCGCCGTCCGGGCCGCCACCGGTCTGCCGGTCGGCCGGCTGCCGATCCGGCCGGAGGACGCCGTCACGGCCTGAGCGCGGAATCCGGATCCGAACGCGCGGATCCGGATGCGCGGATCCGGAACGGAGAATGCGGAATTGCCGGTCGACCTTTCAGGTCGACCGGCAATTCCCTTTTCGAGGCCGTGGCGGGAATTGAACCCGCGTACACCGCTTTGCAGACGGTTCCCTGAGCCACTCGGGCACACGGCCGGCGAATTCAGGATGGCCGATCCCCCGAATGGGGTCAATGAACTCGTGTAAATTCCGTGTGGCAATGCGTGCTACCGTCGGAGGCGGTGGCTGTCCTCCCGCCACCCCGGACGAGCGCGTCGTACCCGGTGACGACAAGACGACGCAGTTCAGCGGCAATCCGGCCGCTGTGGACTGCGGAGGTACGGCCGTCATGGCTTGGCTCGTTCTGATCGTCTCGGGTCTCCTGGAGACCGTCTGGGCGGTGGCCCTGGAATCGTCCAAGGGCTTCTCCCGCCTCGTTCCCGGCCTCGTCTTCGGCGTCGCGCTGCTGCTCAGCATGGGCGGACTGGCGTACGCGATGCGCACCGTCCCGATCGGCACCGGCTACGCCGTCTGGGTCGGCATCGGCGCCGTCGGCACCGCGCTCTACGGCATGGCCGTCCTGGGCGACCCGGCGACGGCGGCCCGGATCGGCTGCCTGCTGCTGATCGTCTCCGGCGTGGTGGGGCTCAAGGTGCTGCACTGACCGCCGGGCCACCGGTCCTAGGCCTGCGGACCGATCCGGTCACCGACTCGGGTCAGGGGTCATGAGCGCGGACGGCCCTTACGATGTTACGTATGACCACTGCCTCCCCCACCTCGGTCGACCCCGCCCCGATACCGCCCGGAACCGACCCCGGCGGCGGGGTCCTCAGCGGCCGCTACCGCGCGCTGACGCTGGGGATCGTGTCGGTGGTCCTGGTGATCGCCTTCGAGGCGACCGCCGTCAACACCGCGATGCCGACCGCGGCCCGCCAGCTGAACGGCCTCGGGCTGTACGCCTTCGCCTTCTCCGGCTACTTCACCACCACGCTGTTCGCCCTGGTCGTCTCCGGCCAGTGGTGCGACCGGCGCGGCCCGCTGCAGCCGCTGTTCGCCGGCATCGCGGTGTTCGGCGCGGGCCTGGTGGTGGCCGGGACGGCCCCCGGGATGTGGGTGTTCGTGGCCGGGCGGGCGATCCAGGGCCTGGGCGGCGGGCTGGTGATCGTCGCGCTGTACGTGGTGGTCGGCCGGGCCTACCCGGAGCGGCTGCGGCCGTCGGTGTTCGCCGCCTTCTCCTCGGCCTGGGTGCTGCCCTCGATCGTCGGGCCGCTGGTCTCCGGGGCCGTCACCCAGCACCTCGGCTGGCGCTGGGTGTTCCTGGCGGTGCCGGTGCTGATCCTGCTGCCGCTGGGCGTGATGGGCCCGGCGCTGCGCCGCTCCATGGGGGTCCCCCCGGCCGGAGGCTGGGGGAGGGAGCACCCGGTGCCGCGGGGTGCGGACTTCGACCGCCGCCGCACCCTGCTGGCGGCGATGGCCGCGGTCGGCGCCGGACTGCTGCAGTACGCGGGCCAGCGGCGCGACCTGGTCGGGCTGCTCCCCGGGATCGCCGGGGCGGCGCTGCTGGTGCCGGCCGTCCTCGGGCTGCTGCCCGAGCGGACCCTGCGCGCCGGGCGCGGGCTGCCGACCGTGATCCTGCTGCGCGGGGTGGCGGCGGGGGCGTTCTTCGCCGCCGAGGCCTTCATCCCGCTGATGATGACCACCCAGCGCGACTTCTCGCCGACGCTGGCCGGGCTCACCCTGACCAGCGGCGGGCTCTCCTGGGCGCTGGGCTCCTGGCTGCAGGGGCGGCCGGGGGCGGAGCGCTACCGCGGGGCGATGATCCGCGGCGGCTTCGTGCTGACCGCGGTGGCGATCGCGGGCGCCGCGCTGGTGCTGATCCCGGCCGTACCGTCCTGGACGGCGTCGGTGGCCTGGGGCGTCGGCGGCGTCGGGATGGGGCTGACGGTCGCCAGCGTCAGCGTGCTGATGATGCGGCTCTCGGCGCCGGAGGACGCGGGGGCCAACTCGGCCGCGCTGCAGATGAGCGACGCGCTGGGCAACGTGCTGCTGACCGGCCTGGCGGGCGTGCTGTTCGCGGCGCTGGGCGGCGGCTCGCTCGCCGCCGCCCGCGACGGCGCCGGGGCCGGGGCCGGGGGCTCGCCCGGCGCCTTCGCCGCGATCCTGCTGGTGATGGCCTCGGTGGCGGTGCTGGGGGCGCTGCTCGCCGGCCGGGTCCGGGCCCGGGCCTGACCGTCCGACGGCCCGGCGGTCAGCCGGCGGTGGCCGCCGCGGTGGGGGAGGGGAGCGGGGGCGCCGCCGGGGTGCCGAGGAAGCTCTCCCACCCGCCGGCCGGGGACTGGCCGGGGCCGAGGCTCTGCAGCTTGCGCAGCACCGCCGGGTCCTGGGCGTCCAGCCAGTCCACCAGCTGGCGGAAGGAGACCAGCCGGACCTCGGGCTTCTCCGCGATCGACTTGAGCGCGTCCTCGACGGCGTTCATGTAGATGCCGCCGTTCCACTCCTCGAAGTGGTTGCCGATGATGTACGGCGCCCGGTTGCTGTTGTAGGTGCGGTCGAAGCCCATCAGGTAGGAGTCCCGGGCCTGGGTCTGGAAGCCCGGGTAGAGCGCCGGGTCCGCCTTGGTGTTGGGGCCGCACTGGTTGAACATGATGTTGTAGTCCATCGACAGCACCTGGAAGGTGTGCCCGGGGAAGGGGATGGACTGCAGCGGGAGGTCCCACAGGGCCCCGCCCTGGATCTTCTGCGGCCACACCTGGGTGCCGTTGCCGCTGCTGTCGTAGCGCCAGCCGCGCTTGACCGCGGTGGGCAGCAGGTTGCGCTGGCCCTCCAGGCAGGGGGTGCGGCTGCCGATCAGCTCCTTGCGGTAGTCGAAGGGCAGCGCCGGCAGGTCGGTGAAGCCGGTGTTGGTGCGCCAGTTCATCACGAAGTCCATCGCCTGCTGGATCTCGCTGTCCCACTCCTCCGGGGACCACTGGCCGACGCCGGTGGAACCGCAGAAGTGGCCGTTGAAGTGGGTGCCGATCTCGTGGCCCTCCAGCCAGGCGGCGTGCACGTTCTCCAGGGTGTCGTGGATGTGCTGGTCGCTCAGGTAGCCGATCTCGGAGGCGCCGATTTTGTGCTGCGGCGGGCGGTACAGCTCCTTCTTGGACTCGGGCAGCAGGTAGAGGCCGCTGAGGAAGAAGGTCATCGAGGCGTTGTGCTCCCGGGCCAGCCGGCGGAAGCGGGCGAACAGGCCGTTGTCGAGCTCGCCGGCGCCGTCCCAGGAGAAGACCACGAACTGCGGGGGCCGCTGGCCGGGCTGGAGCCGCTCGGCGACGGGCTGGTGCGGCTGGAGGCCGGTGTCCGAGGTGGAGCCGTCGCCGATCAGCACGGTCTGCGGCTTCTGCGGGGCCGGGGCCGGGGTGGCGCTCCGGTCGCCGGGCGTCGGGGCGACCGGGGCGGCGTTGCCGGCCTTGTGCTCCCCGCCCCCGCCGGCCCGGTCACTGCCGCAGCCCGCCGCCAGGGTGGCGGCGGTGGCCGCCCCGGCGGCCAGCAGGGTTCGACGGGAGAGCGCGTCCATGGTCACTCCGTTCATGAGGCGATCGGCAGGCGTGCGGCGTGCCGGCGACGGGGGTGCGTGCGGCGTGCGGGCGGGTGGCGGCCCCGCGGCAGGCGTGCGGCGTGCGGAAGTCCGGTACGACCGGAGGGGGATGGAGCCCGTGACCGGGTCAGCATGCCATGAGGGCCGGAACGGTCGGAGAGGCGCAGCGAACGGTCGTGATCGATCGCCCGATTGACGCAACCGAACCGGCGGGCCGGGACGTCGATGCTGTTCGAGGGGGTGGTGGTGCCGCGCCCGTACGCGGGACAGTGCCGTCACGCTGGGTCGCCGGGCCCCCACCGAGCGCAGGACCGGGGCCGTCGACCCTGCCGATCGGCGGGTGCGGATAGGACCGCGATGGGGACGTGCCTTAGGGTCCGATCCGATTGAATGGGTTCCCAGGAAACTCTCAGGAACGGGATCCGAGCGGCAGAGGGGAGCACCCGTGGGCGTCCAGCAGAGCAGGAGCCCCTGGCCGGGTACCCTGGCGGCCGGCGCCGCGCTGGTGCTCGGTGCCTGGCTGCTGCACGACGGCGGCTCGTCGGTCCTGCCGCCCGCGCCCGGCGCCGGGCAGGCGCTGTCCGGCTTCGCCCCGGTCTCGGTCGTCCCGCCGCTCGGCCCGTCCGCCCCGACCAGGATCCGCATCCCGTCCGTGCGGCTGGACGCCCCGGTCACCGAGCTGGGCCTGGACCCGGACGGCCACCTCCAGGCCCCGCCCGCGGCCGACCGCAACCTCGCGGGCTGGTACCGCGGCGGCGCCAGCCCCGGCCAGCGCGGCACCGCCATCCTGGCGGGGCACGTCGACAACGAGTCCGGGCCGGCCGTCTTCTACCACCTGGGAGCGCTCCGCCGGGGCGACCGGATCGAGATCGCCCGGGCCGACGGCGCCACCGCCGTCTACCAGCTGTACGCCATCGAAGTGCACGACCGAAAGGACTTCCCGGACGACCGGGTCTACCGCCAGGCCGCCGACGCACAGCTGCGGGTGATCACCTGCGGCGGCGCGTACAGCGGGGAACACGGCTACGAGGGCAACGTCGTCGCCTACGGGTTCCTGGCCGACACCAGAGCGCCGGGCAAAGCCGCATGAGCACGCTCACCCTCGCCACCCGCTGGAACCCGGTCGACTGGCCGCTCACCCACGGCCCCGTCCCGTACGCGGTGCTCGCCGCGGGCTGGGCCGCGCTCGCCCTGCTGGCGGTGTCCCGGCACGAGCGCTGGCGCGCCCCGCGAATACTCGGGGCGCTGCTGCTGGGCGCCGTGCTGACCGTCCTGGTGAAGGTCGTCGTCGACGACTGGTGGCACCCGTTCCCGGAGGGCACCCCGGACTTCGTCCTGCGCTGGACGGCCGTCGCGCTGTTCGCCCTCGCCCTGCTCTGCTTCCGGACGCCGCTGCTGCCCACCCGTCGCAGGTTCCTGGCCGTCGGCGGCCTCGCCCTGGTGGTGCTGATGGCCGCCTCGCAGGTCAACCGGGGCTTCGACCAGTACCCGACCGCCCGGGCCATGCTGGCGCCGCACACCGACGAACTGACCACGGGGCTGGCCGCCGCCGTCGTGCAGGGCTCGCCCGACCGCCCGCTCTCCGAGCTCTGGCACGCGCCGGCCGGCCTGCCGGCCAAGGGCACCCTCTCCACCGTGACCGTCCCCGGCACCAGGTCCGGCTTCAGCCCCCGCCCCGGCTACGTCTACCTGCCGCCGGCCTACCGGGCCAATCCGCGGCCGCTGCTGCCGGTCGTGGTGCTGATGCCCGGCCAGCCCGGCGCGCCGGAGGACTGGGTCAACTCCGGCGCCATCCGGGAGAGCCTGGACGCGTTCGCCGCCGAGCACCAGGGCCTCGCGCCGATCGTGCTGGTCGTCGACCAGACCGGCGGCAACTTCGCCAACCCGCTCTGCATGGACTCCCGGATCGCCAAGTCCCAGACCTACCTCGGCGTCGACGTCCCGGACTGGATCCACCGCAACCTGCAGACCGCCACCGGCCGCGGCGCCCTCGCCATCGGCGGGCTCTCGCTCGGCGGGACCTGCGCCCTGCAGCTGGCCGTCAACGCGCCCGACGTGTACGGGACCTTCCTGGACATCTCCGGGCAGGAGGAGCCGACCCTGGGCACCCACCAGGAGACCGTGGACCAGGCCTTCGGCGGCGACGAGGCGGCCTTCGACGCCGTCGACCCGGTGCACCTGATGGCCGGCCGGAAGTACCCCGACACCGCCGCCATGATCGTGGTCGGCGCCGACGACCCGTGGTTCCGGCCGGGACAGGAGAAGATCCGTGCGGCGGCACAGGCGGCGGGCATGAGGGTCGGCTACCAGACCATTCCCGGCGGGCACAGCTGGACGGTGTTCCGGCAGGCCTTCGAGCAGAACCTGCCCTGGCTCGCCCAGCAGACGGGACTGATCCGGTGACCAGACTCCTCGCCGCACCGCCGCGCGCCGCCGAGCGGGACCAGGGCGCCGACCTCGCCCCGGTCACCCGCACTCCGGAGGCCGGCCCCCAGCGGATCCGCCGGGCGGCCCGGGCACTCGGCCACCAGCTGCGCTCGGCGCCGCTGACCCTCTCGCTGCTGGCCGGGCTCTGGGTGCTCGGCGCCGCCACCGGGAGCCTGTCCGGCGGGCCCTCCGCGCCGCTGCTCGCCCGTACCGGCGTCGGCCTGCCCACGCTCGGCGGGGGCCGCTGGTGGACGCCGGTCAGCTCGCTGCTGTGGTGCTCGGGCATCGGCGCGTACGTCTTCACCAGCCTGCTGCTGCTCCTGGTCGGCCCGGCCGCCGAGCGCCGGCTCGGACGGCTGCGCACCCTCGCGGTGCTGGTCGGCGGGCAGGTCGCGGGCACCCTGCTGGGCACCGGGCTGGTCGAGACGGGCGCCCTGGCCGGCGAGCAGTGGACGGCCTCGGTGGCCGACCAGACCTCGGTCGGGCCCGGCGTCGGCCTGTTCGCCCTCGCCGGGGTGCTCGGCTACCGGCTCACTGTGCTCTGGCGCCGTCGGCTGCACCTGCTGGTGCTGCTCGTCCCGCTGGTCATGACGCTGTACGTCGGCCACCTGCAGAGCGTCCAGCGGTGCGCCGCCGCACTGCTCGGCCTCGGCGTGGGCGCGCTGCTCAGCCGCGGCCGGCCGTACCCGCGCAGCCACGGCTCCTCGCACTCCGAGACCCGGGTGCTAGTCGCGCTCTGCCTGGTCGCCGCCGCCTGCGGGCCGCTGATCGCCTCGCTGTACGACAACGCCAGCGGGCCCTTCAACACCTTCTCCGAGCTCTACTTCTCCCACCGGCTCAGCCCGGAGGAGGTGGCCGACTTCTGTGCGGTCTCGGCGCACGACTGCGCCCGGGCGCACGCCGTCGAGCGGATATTCGACACCCCGGGCCGGCTGATGGCCGCGCTGTTCCCGGCGCTGCTGCTGGTGCTCGCCGAGGGGCTGCGCCGGGGCCTGCGGTTCGCCTGGCGGATCAGCGTCGCCACCGAAGTGCTCTGGGCGGCGCTGCTGACCTGGTTGTACTTCGAGGCCGGGCCGGTCAGCGGGGACATGGTGCAGTACTTCGTCGAGGCGATGCTGCTGCCGCTGCTGACCACCGCTCTGCTGCTGGCGACCCGCCAGCGGTTCCGGCTGCGGCTGTCCGGCCGGGCGGTGCGCCGACTGGCCCTGGTGGTCGGCGGGGCCGCGCTGGCCGCCTCGGCGGCGTACGTGGGCCTCGGGCGGCTGGTGGCCGCACAGTTCGAGCCGGGCGCGGGCCTGCGCGGGCTGGCCGACGGGCTGCCCGCCCAGTTCCTGCCGCCCGCCTACAACGACCTGCTGCCGGACTACCCGATCGCGGTCGGCCCGGTGGCGCTGTTCCTGGAGACGTACTGCGGGCTGGCGTTCTGGGTGGTCGCGCTGGGCGCGCTGCTGTCGGCGTTCCGCCGTCCGATGCTGCACGCCGACGCGGAGGCGGCCGCCCGGGCGCGGGCGCTGCTCACCGCGCACGGCGGCGGGACGCTGTCCTTCCTCACCACCTGGGACGGCAACCACTACTGGTTCGACGAGCAGGGCCGCGCGGCCGTCGCCTACCGGGTGGTCGGCACCGTGGCGTTGACCACCGGTGATCCCTTCGGCGCCCCGGAGGACCGGGCCCGGGCGGTGGCCGGATTCGCCCGCTACTGCGACGACCGGGGCTGGACGCCGTGCTTCTACAGCGTCGGCGCCGGGACCAGGGCGTCCACCGCCCAGCTGGGCTGGCGCTCGGTGCAGGTCGCCGAGGACACCGTGGTGCCGCTGCCCGAGCTGGCCTTCACCGGCCGCAAGTGGCAGGACATCCGCACCGCCCTGAACAAGGCCGGCAAGCAGGGCATCACCGCGGAGTGGTGGACGTACCACGAGGCGCCGCTCGCGCTGCGGGAGCAGATCCGGGCGATCTCCGAGGAGTGGGTCTCCGAGAAGGGCCTGCCCGAGATGGGCTTCACCCTCGGCGGACTGGAGGAGCTGGACGACCCGGACGTGCGGGTGCTGGTCGCGGTGGACGCCGACCGGGTGGTGCACGGGCTGACCAGCTGGATGCCGGTCTACGAGGACGGCGTGCCGGTCGGCTGGACGCTGGACTTCATGCGGCGGCGTTCGGACGGCTTCCGCGGCGTGAACGAGTTCCTGATCGCCTCGGCCGCGCTCGGCTTCAAGGCCGAGGGCGCGCGCTTCCTGTCGCTGTCGGGCGCGCCGCTGGCCCGCGCCAGGCAGGACGAGGAGCCCACCGGGCTGCAGCGGACGCTGGACTGGATGGGCAGGGCGCTGGAGCCGGTGTACGGCTTCCGCTCGCTGCTGGCGTTCAAGGCGAAGTTCCAGCCGGAGTACCGGCCGATGTACATGGCCTACCCCGACCCGGCCGCGCTGCCCGGCATCACCAGGGCGATCGGCAAGGCCTACCTGCCGCACCTCACGCCGGCGCAGGGGGTCCGGCTGATGCGCAGGCTGTCGGGCTGAGCCGCCGGTGACCGCCGGTGACCGGCTCTGACGTCCGGAAGCACGGGGGCGCTCCCGGACGCCGGTCGCCTCGTCAGCCGAGCAGCTGGGCGAGCGCGCGGTCGGCGTCCAGGTGCAGGTGCTCCTCGCCCTCGGGGACGAGCAGCCGGCTGCGCCACAGGAAGCGCCGCAGGTCGGCGGTGTCGAAGCGGAGCAGCGCGGTGCCCTCGGGGGCCCGCAGCTCGACCATGGTGCGCCGCGCGACCGTGGGCCGGACGTGGACGTCGCCGACGCCGGTCGGCACCTCCAGGCCGGAGGAGAGCAGCCGACGGGCGAACACCCAGACGACGTCCTCGGCGCTCGGGCCGTCCACGGCGTCGTCCAGCGAGAACTCGGCGGGGAACGTCATCCGGACCGCGAAGGGGTCCTCCGGCAGGTAGGACAGCACCACGCGCAGCCGGGCCGAGCGGTGCGGGGAGAGGATCAGGTGGGCCTGGACGGTCTCTTCGACGGCGGAGTACAAGGGTGGGTCCCTTCGTTCGGCGGGGCCGCGCGACGGCAGGTGGGGTTGGCGCGGCCTCACCCTGATGAGAGTGCCGGGGGGACCGGGGATTACCCGGTTCCGCGGGCGATCAACTGTGACCTGTGTCACATCGATTTCCGGCCGTCCGGGCCCGGCGCGGAGCCCGGCCTGGAGGCCCGAACAGCCCCGGACCGGTACGCTGGGCGGGTTGTCCGATCGCCGCCCGACCGCGGGACGGGGCCGCAAGAACGCCTCTGACCTGCGATGATCCCCCTCGGAGACCGTGAGTACTGCCGCCGCCTCCTCGATGCCGCTGTTCTCCGACGCATCGGAGCCGCAGGAGCCCGCCCGGGCCGCCGGCCATGCCGCGCCCGCCGCCTCGCACCACCTCTCCCCGGCCTTCCCCGGCCGTGCCCCCTGGGGCACCGCGGGCAAGCTGCGGGCCTGGCAGCAGGGTGCGCTGGACAAGTACATCGAGACCCAGCCGCGCGACTTCCTCGCGGTCGCCACCCCGGGCGCAGGCAAGACCACCTTCGCGCTCACCCTGGCCTCGTACCTGCTGCACAACCACCTGGTGCAGCAGGTGACGGTCGTCGCACCGACCGAGCACCTGAAGAAGCAGTGGGCCGAGGCCGCCGCGCGGATAGGCATCCGGCTGGACCCGGCGTACTCCTCCGGGCCGCTCTCCCGGGACTACCACGGCATCGTGGTCACCTACGCGGGCGTCGGCGTCAACCCGATGCTGCACCGCAACCGCACCGAGGCCCGCAAGACCCTCGTGATCATGGACGAGATCCACCACGCCGGTGACTCCAAGTCCTGGGGTGAGGCCTGCTTCGAGGCCTTCGAGCCGGCCACCCGCCGGCTGGCGCTGACCGGGACGCCGTTCCGCTCGGACACCAACCCGATCCCGTTCGTCGCGTACGACGCGGGCAGCGACGGCATCCGCAAGTCCGTCGCCGACTACACCTACGGCTACGGGCACGCGCTCGCCGACCACGTCGTCCGCCCGGTGATCTTCCTCAGCTACAGCGGCAACATGCGGTGGCGCACCAAGGCCGGCGACGAGCTGGAGGCCCGGCTCGGCGAGCCGATGACCAAGGACCTGATCGCCCAGGCCTGGCGCACCGCGCTGTCCCCGCAGGGCGAGTGGATCCCGTCCGTCCTCCAGGCCGCCGACCGTCGGCTGACCGAGGTCCGCAAGGCCATCCCGGACGCCGGCGGGCTGGTGATCGCCACCGACCAGAACGTGGCCCGCGCGTACGCCAAGATGCTGCGCGAGATCAGCGGCGAGAAGGTCACCCTGGTGCTCTCCGACGAGGCCGAGGCCTCGAAGCGGATCTCCGACTACGCGGCGGGCACCTCGCGCTGGATGGTCGCCGTCCGCATGGTGTCCGAGGGCGTCGACGTGCCCCGGCTGTGCGTCGGGGTGTACGCCACCTCGATCTCCACCCCGCTGTTCTTCGCCCAGGCCGTCGGCCGCTTCGTGCGCGCCCGCAAGCGCGGCGAGACGGCCTCGGTGTTCCTGCCGACCATCCCGATGCTGCTGGGCTTCGCCAACGAGATGGAGCTCCAGCGCGACCACGTGCTGGACCGGCCGAAGAAGGAGGGCGACGGCCTCTTCGACGAGGAGGACCGGCTGCTCGCCGAGGCCGAGCGGGCCAACGACGGGCCGGACGGCGCGGGCGGGGAGGAGTTCTCCTACGAGGCGCTGGGCTCCGAGGCGGTCTTCGACCGGGTGCTGTACAACGCCATGGAGTTCGGCATGCAGGCCCACCCCGGGAGCGAGGAGGAGGAGGACTACCTCGGCATCCCGGGACTGCTGGAGCCGGACCAGGTGCAGATGCTGCTGCAGAAGCGCCAGCACCGGCAGATCCAGCGCAGCAGGACCAAGCCCGCCGAGGAGGCCGACCTGCTGGAGCTGCCGGCCGAGCAGCGGCCGGTGGTCACCCACCAGGAGCTGCGCGAACTGCGCAAGGAGCTGAACGCGCTGGTGGCCGCCTGGCACCACCGCACCAGCCAGCCGCACGGCACCATCCACAACGAGCTGCGCCGCCAGTGCGGCGGGCCGCTCACCGCGCAGGCCACCGCCAACCAGCTGAAGGCGCGGATCGCCAAGATCCGGGAGTGGGCGAAGTAACGGTCCGGCGGGCGGGTCCGGGCCGCTCCGGCCCGGACCCGTCCGTTCCGGCGTGTCCGGACATCGGACCGGCGTCGAACTGACGCTCTGGCAGAGCTGGCGAAATGGTGGGGTTCGTCCCGAATTCCCGGCGGTCGCGATGACGATCGCGCCCGAATTTTGGACAACCACTTCCGTCGCGAGACTTCCTTCACTACCTTTCCCCCACGCTCTTCCGCCGGGCAACCCCCGCGGGACGGGCTCCGCAGGACCGCGCGGTCGTCAAGGACGACGCCGCGCGGCCCGAGCGCGGCCACCCCCACCTGCGCGCGACCCCGACCCCCCCGGGCCCGGCGCCGCACGCCCCGCGAGCGCCGCGGAAAGGACCGCCCGTCGTGACTGCCGAGACCTCCCAGACGCTGGACCGCGGCGTCCGCGTCCTCAAACTCCTCGCCGACTCCGAGCGCGGGCTCACCGTCACCGAGCTGGCCGCCCGGCTGGCCGTCAACCGCACCGTGGTCTACCGCCTGCTCGCCACCCTGGAACAGCACGGCCTGGTCCGCCGCGACATCGGCGGCCGGGCCCGGGTCGGCCTGGGCGTGCTGCGGCTGGCCCACCGGGTGCACCCGCTGCTGCGCGAGGCCGCGCTGCCCGCCCTGCGCAGCCTGGCCGAGGACCTCGGCGCCACCGCCCACCTGACCCTGGTGGACGGCAACGAGGCGCTGGCCGTGGCCGTGGTCGAGCCCAGCTGGACCGACTTCCACGTCGCCTACCGCACCGGACTGCGCCACCCGCTCACCGAGAGCGCGGCCGGCCGGGCGATCCTGGAGGCCCGCACCTTCCCCAGCCAGCGCCGGCCCGAACAGGGCTTCGTCATCACCCGTGCGGAGGAGCAGTCCGGGGCCAGCGGGGCCGCCGCCGCGCTGCTCGGGCTGAGCGGCATCGAGGGCAGCGTCGGGGTCGTGATGCTCAACGGGCTGGTGCCCGAGCGGGTCGGCCCCCGGGTGGTGGAGGCCGCCACCGAGGTCGCCGACGCCCTGAGGTAGCGCCCGGCGGCAGTGGGGAATCACGGCGCCGGGTGTGTTTGGATTCCCCTTGTGTCCGACACCAAGCTGCCCAAGGCCCTGCCGTCCCCGCGGACCCGCGCGCTCGCGCTCTGCGGGGTGCTGATCGCCGCACTGTTCGGCGTGGCGGCGTTCGTCCCGCTGCCGTACACCGTCACCTGGCCGGGCCTGACCGCGGACACCCTGGGCTCGTACCAGGACAAGCCGGTGCTCACCATCAGCGGGGCGCCGCTGCGCAGCACCACGGGCGAGCTGCGGATGGTCACCATCACGGCCACCAACGCGGACCAGCGGACCTCCCTGTGGCGCTCGCTGCAGGCCTGGTTCGACCCCAAGGAGGCCGTTCAGCCGACCGAGGTGGTGTACCCGCAGAGCAGCCCGGCCAAGGCCAACGAGGAGACGGCCGAGCAGATGGCGCAGTCGCAGGACAGCGCCACCGCGGCCGCCCTCGGCTACCTCCACCTCTCGCCGGACCAGGTGAAGGTCAAGGTCGACCTCGGCGACGTGGGCGGCCCCAGCGCCGGGCAGATGCTGGCGCTGGGCATCGTCGACAAGCTGGCCGGCGACGGCAAGGGCGGCGACCTCACCGGCGGGCTCAGGATCGCGGGCACCGGCACCATCGACAAGGACGGCACCGTCGGCCCGGTCGGCGGCGTCCCGCTGAAGACCCAGGCGGCGGCCCGGGACGGCGCGACGGTCTTCCTGGTCCCCAAGGAGGAGTGCACCGACGCCAAGGTGAACACCCCCAAGAACCTGCGGCTGGTGCCGGTGGGCACGCTCGCCGAGTCGGTCGCGGCGCTGGACGCGCTGAAGAGCGGCGGCGACGTCCCCAGCTGCTGACCCCGGACCGGGGCCTACTCGGCGGCGGCCTGGTCCACCAGCGGCAGGATCCGGTAGGGCACCGGGTTCTCCAGCACGATCGCGGTGGAGGAGCGGACGATCCCGTCGAAGCCCACCACCCGGTCGATCACCCGCTGGAGGTCCGCGTTCGACCGGGCCACGATCCGCACCAGCATGTCCCCGATGCCGGTGATGGTGTGCAGCTCCAGCACCTCCGGCACCCGCGCCAGGTGTGCCCGCACGTCCGCGCCCTGGCCCTGGGAGATCTCCAGGGTGGCGAAGGCCGTCACCGGGTAGCCGATCGCGGCCGGGTCCACCTCCGGGCCGAAGCCGCTGATCACCCCCTTGGCCTGCAGCCGGTCCAGCCGGGCCTGCACCGTGCCCCGGGCGACCTGCAGCCGGCGCGAGCACTCCAGCACGCCGATCCTGGGCTCCTCCGCCAGCAGCCGGATCAGCCGGCCGTCCAGGGCGTCGATGGAGTCGTTCCCGCCGCCCGCCGGGGTGGCGGAAGCGCCCTGCCGGGCGGGGGAGTCGGGCGAGCCGGGGGAGCTCGGGGACTGGGCGGGGGGCATCGCGGCTCCGTCCTCCGGTGGGCATTCTGTACAGCGGTGCCGCCGATTCTCCCGCCCGGGGCGCAGCTTGACCAGGATGAATCGGACCAGGTGCGCCCCGGTCGGCCCGCCCGGACAGGAGCCCTTCGCCGGCTGGTGACCGACCGACGCCGGATCAGCGGACGGCCGTCTCCACCACCGGCGGGTGGCCGTTCCAGTAGACGAAGACCGAGTTGGCCTGGGTGTCCCTGGTGAAGTCCACCCGCATCCACTGGTCGCCGTTCCACACCTGCATCTGCCAGCCCGGGTCCGGGGTGGCGGAGACCAGCGAGGCCCGGTCGGCGCGGATGTCCAGGGCGACCCGGCCGCCGGGGACGGGGTAGCTGCGCACCGTGGACGTGGTGGTGGCGCTGGGCGCCGGCCGTCTGGCAGGCGGGGTGGTGGCCGGGGTGCGTGCGGCGGTGGTGGCCGCGGAGGTGGCGGTCGCGCTCGGGGACGCGGGCTGGGTCGGGGTGTCCGCCGTCGGCGCCGGGCCGGGGGTGGCGGTCGCGCCGAGCGGGGTGCCGCCGGCCCTCGGGGAGGGCAGCGGCAGCGCGGTGGGCTGCTCGAACGCGGCCCCGGTGAGCACCGCGTGCACGCCGAGCCAGGACAGCGCCACCGCCGCCCCGGTGGCCGCCGCCCAGGCGCAGAGCTGCACCAGTCCGTTCCGCATCGTCCGCACATCCTGCCGTATTTCCCGATCGGCGGAGTGGCACCCCCGCTGTTCGGCAAGGCAGTTGCCCAATGTCCGGACTGTTACGGAGCGACCCACGAGGTACAGACCACTGCCCGTGGATGGCGTACCGTGCAGGGCCATGGCAACAGTGCTCGTGGTCGAGGACGACCCCTTCGTACGCTCCGCGCTCATCCGCCATCTGACCGACACCGGTCACGCGGTCCGCAGCGTGGGTACGGCCCTGGAGGCGCTGCGGGAGGTCGCGCAGGTCGGCTGCGACCTGGTGATCCTGGACCTGGGCCTGCCCGATCTGGACGGCAGCGAGGCACTCAAGATGATCCGGGGCCTGACCGACGTCCCGGTGATCGTCTCCACCGCGCGGGACGACGAGGCGGAGATCGTCCGGCTGCTCAACGACGGCGCCGACGACTACCTGGTGAAACCTTTCTCCGGTGAGCACCTGAGCGCCCGGATGACCGCCGTGCTGCGCCGGCTCGGCGGCGGCGCAGCGCCCGTCGCCCAGGTGCTGCACGTCGGCGGACTGGCCATCGACCTCCAGCGGCGCGAGGCCGTCCTGGACGGGCGGGCACTCGACCTGACCCGGCGCGAGTTCGACCTGCTGGCCTTCCTGGCGGCCCGGCCCGGGGTGGTGGTGCCGCGCAAGGAGATCCTCGCCGAGGTCTGGCAGCAGACCTACGGCGGCGACCAGACCATCGACGTCCACCTCTCCTGGCTGCGCCGCAAACTCGGCGAGACCGCCTCCAGCCCCCGCTACCTGCACACCGTCCGGGGCGTCGGGGTCCGGCTGGAGGCCCCCGGGGGCCCCGCGGGGCACCGGACGTGAAGCGGTTCGCCCACTCGCTGCGCTGGGCCCTGATCAGGGCCGCGGTGGCCGGAACCACCATGGTCGCGCTGGCCTTCCTCATCCCGCTCGGCCTGATGGTCCAACAGACCGCCCGGGACCGGGCGTTCACCGCCGCCGAACGGCAGGCCGCGGCGCTCGGGCCGGCGCTGGCGATCACCACCGACCAGGACGCCATCGACCGGGCGCTGGCCAGCACCGACGCGGGGGCGCAGGGGCGGATGGCGGTGCACCTGCCGGTGCCGGCCGGGGCGGCGAGGGCGGCCGGGGCAACAGGGGCGGCGGGGGCGGGCGGTGCCGGAGCGACGGGTGCCGGGGGAACCGGCGCCGAGGGGCCGGGCGGGCCGACCATCGGGGAGGGGCGAGCCGCCGCGGCGGACGTGGCCACGGCGGGCGGCCAGGGCCGGGCCTTCACCGTCGCCGTCCCCGGCGGCTACGCGCTGCTCCAGCCGGTCGCGGTGGACACCGGCCGGACGGCCGTGGTCGAGGTGTTCGTCGCCGAGAGCGACCTCACCCGGGGCGTCTCCACCGCCTGGCTGGTGCTCTCCGCGGTCGCGCTCGGCCTGGTCGCCATCTCGGTGCTGGTCGCCGACCGGATGGGCGGCCGGATCGTCGCCTCCGCCCGCCGGCTCGCCGCCGCCGCCCGCTCGCTCGGCGCCGGGAACCTCGCGGTGCGCGTCCCGGTGGAGGGCAAGCAGGTCGACGGCAGCCCCGAGGAACTGCGCGAAGCCGCCCACGCGTTCAACACCATGGCCGACCGGGTCGTACAGCTCCTCGCCGCCGAACGAGAGTTGGCCGCCGACCTGTCGCACCGGCTGCGCACCCCGCTGACCGTGCTGCGCCTCAACGCCGCCTCGCTCGGCGACGGCGACGCGGCCGACGCCACCCGGCACGCGGTGGCCCAGCTCGAACGCGAGGTCGACCAGATCATCCGCTCCGCCCGCCGCGCCCCCGAGGACGCGCCCGCCGTCGCGGTCGGCTGCGACGCCGCCGAGGTGATCCGCGAACGGGTCGGCTTCTGGTCCGCGCTCGCCGAGGACGAGGGCCGCCGCTGGCAGCTGGCCGGCGCCGAGCGCCCCGCGCCGGTACCCGTCCAGCGCGGCGACCTGGCCGCCGCCGTCGACGCGCTGCTCGGCAACGTCTTCCGGCACACCGCCGTCGGCACCGCCTTCTCGGTCGACGTCCTGGCCACCGGCTGCTCGGTGATCGTGCTGGTCGGCGACGCCGGCCCCGGCTACAGCGACCCGGCCGCCGCCCTCAAGCGCGGCGGAGGCCACGGCGGGGAGGGTTCCACCGGCCTCGGGCTGGACATCGTCCGCAAGCTCGCCGAGTCCACCGGCGGGGACGTCGCGCTCGGCCGCTCCGCCGTTCTCGGCGGCGCCGAGACCCGGCTGCGGCTGCGCACCCGCCCGGAGCAGGCCCCGCCCGCCCGGGCCGGGCGGCGCCGGACCCGGGGCGCGCTGTTCCCGAGATGACGGCGGACGGGAGCGGCCGTTCGGGCTGTTCATCGACGGAAGCCCAAAGGAATCCCATCCCTCGCTCAGCCCGCCGATCCGGTCCCCCGGCGCGGCCGGCATCGGTCGGGCGGGCCCGTTCCGCAGGCGCCCCGCCGTCAGTCCGTGCCCGCTCCACGCCCTCTCCGGGCCGCCTCGACAGCCCCGGCGGTCCCTGCTCGGTCCGCAGCCGAGCACGGGCGGCCGGGGCACTTTCGTCACTTTGCGTGGTCGCTCGCGCCCAGGACGGGGCGGGTCGCATCCGGTATCGTCGCTGGTTGGCCGAGCGGTGGACGGAGTGGACAGTGACAGCGGTGCAAGACGAGCGCAGCCCGGTGCGGGCCGTACCCGCCCCACCGCCCGCCTCCCTGTCCGACCGGCTGCGGATCGCGGTCGGTGCCCCGGTGCGCGCGCTCCGTGAGGCGCCCCGCCGTCCGATGCTGGTCGCCTCGTCCTTGGCGCTGCTGTCGCTGGTCGCCTACGCAGTGGTGCGCCACTTCGTGCACACCTCGATGGTCGACATGATCGTCTACCGCGCGGAGGGCGCCGCCGTCGCCAACGGCAACGACCTCTACGCACTGCGCGTCACCGAGTGGAACCTGCCCGCGACCTACCCCCCGTTCGCGGCCATGCTGTTCGTCCCGACCACCTGGTTCCCGATCGCCTTCCTCCGGATGGCGATCACTCTCGGCAACCTCGGGCTGCTCGCCCTGATGGCCCACCTGTCCTTCAAGCTGGTGGGCTGGCCACGCCGCGAGCTGCGGCCGATCGGCGTGGTCCTGGTCACCGGCCTCGGCGTCTGGCTCGAACCCGTCTTCACCACGCTCCGGTACGGCCAGATCAACCTCGCGCTCGGCTGCCTGATCCTGTGGGACCTCACCCGGTCGGACGGGCGCCGCAGCAAGGGCCTGGCGATCGGCATCGCCGCCGGCATCAAGCTCACCCCCGGCCTGTTCGCGGTCTACCTGCTGATCACCGGCCGGGTCCGGGCCGCCTTCACGGCCGGCCTCACCTTCCTCGGCACCTTCCTGATCGGGACGCTCTTCCTGCCCGACGCCACCTGGGGCTTCTGGACCAAGTACCTCTACGACTCGTCCCGGGTCGGCAAGACCGAGATCGTCGACAACCAGTCGCTGCGCGGCGCCTTCGCCCGGCTGCTGCACACCCCGGACCCCGGCATCCTCGCCACCCTCGGGGCCGGCGTGGTCGCCGTCGCCGGCCTCGCCGTCGCCGCCTGGGCCGCCCGCAGCGGCCGCTGGCTGCCCCGGTCCGAGGCCTGGGGCGTCTGCGTCGCGGCCGTCACGGCGGTGCTGATCTCGCCGATCAGCTGGACCCACCACTGGGTCTGGTGCGTCCCGATGCTCGTCCTGCTCGCCGCCGAGGCCTCGGTCGAGCACGCCCGCCCCGCCGCGGTCCGCCGGCTGCGCTGGCGGGCCGCCTTCTGGGCCACCCTGCTCGCCTTCCTGTCCTTCGCGATGTGGGCGGCGAAGCCGCTCGGTGCGGCCGTCCTCCACATGTCACCGCTGCGCCAGCTGCCCACCTCGATCTATCCGTGGGTCGGACTCTGCTTCCTGCTCGCCGCCGCCATCCGGATAAGGGCACGGCGACGCTCCGCCGGCGCCCCGCTCGTCCGGCTGCCCGGACAGCGCGACGGCGGCGGCCCGGACACCGCCCGCGGTCGTCAGCAGGCCCCCGCGGCCCGCTGACCCGGCGGGGGCGCCGTCGCTCCCGCCTCCCCTGTTCCGGCTGCTGCCGTCGACCCCCTGGTCGCCGGCGTGCCGGTGCTCCTGCGCGGGGCGGTCCCCGGCGTCACGGAGTTCCTGGACGTACCAGTGCACGCTGCGGCGCACGACCGGCACGCCTACGCGAGCAGCTCGGCGAGCGAGCCGTCCAGGTCGAGGGCGGCCAGCTCGCTGCCCGGCGGGACCAGCCGGTGGGCCCGCTCCAGCCAGGCGGCGACGGCCGGCAGCGGCGCCTCCAGCAGCGCGTCGCCGGCGGGCGAGCTCAGCGCCAGGCACAGCACGCTGCGCCGCCCCGAGCGGGTCGGCCAGATCCGCACGTCGCCCTGGCCGCACGGGCGGAAGGTGCCCTCGACCAGCAGCTCGCGGGCGAACACCCAGGTCACCGGGGAGCCGGTGTCCAGGTGGAAGGTGATGTACACCGCGTACGGGTCGTGGCTGCCGTAGGTCAGCCGGGCCGGGACGGGGACGCTGTGCTCCGGGGAGAGCACCAGGTTCAGCTCCAACTCGTGCTCCACGACGCTGACGGGGCGGTCCATGATCGTCTACCTCTCTGCCTTCGGTTCGTGCCCGGTTGCGGGCCCTGTGACCTTTGAGAGGGCGGTCCGGCGCGGTTCTTACACACGTTTCCGAAATTTCTTCGGGTAGTTCCGTGCGGGGTGGTGAACGGCCGGTGGGTGCGGCGCGCGGGCTGCCGTCGCGCGCCCGGTTCCTTACCCCGGGCGGCCGTCCGCTGTCCGGGGAATCGCCAACTTCCCGTCGGCACTCCGGCGAGGTACTACCCTTTGTGACTACCCGGCGACTGTCCGCCTTCGGTGGAGCCCCCACGTGCGTCGTCGCCCGGGGGCGTGCGCGGGCGCGCAGCCCGTTCGATCCGTTAGACCCGTTCGACCCGTTAGACCTGTTCGCGCGCCGCCGTACTCCCGCATCCGTTTTCTGAACCCGCTTCCCGCGCCTGCTTCCCGCACCGTCCCCTCCACCCGTTTCCCTGCACCCGCTTTCCTGCACCCGTTTTGCTCCACCCGTTTCCTCCACCCGTCCGGACCCGTTTCGACCTGCTGAGGGCCGGCCGCCCCCCGCCGCCCCTCGTCAGGACCTGACAGGAGAGAAGACCCCATGACGGACCGCCCCTTCGCCGCCGACGGCGACCCGGCCGTCGCTCCCGAGCCCGGCTACTACCCCGACCCGTCGATCCCCGGCTTCATCCGGTACTGGGGCGGCTCGGCCTGGGTGCCGGGCACCACCCGGCCGGCGCCCGCCGAGGGCGAGGTGCTGCGGCCGCCCCGGTACGCCGCCCGGCGGCCCGCCCCCGACGTCGCGGCGGCGCGGGTGGTGCCGCCTCCGACGGTGCCGGCATCGGTTCCGGCGCCCGCGCAGGTATCGGCGCCCGCCCATGAGCCGGGGCCCGTACCGGTGTCGGCGCCGGTGGCGCTGTCGGCGTCGCCCGAGCGTCCGGAGCTGCCTGTGGTGGTGCCCGCGACTTCGCGTACGACGTCACCGTCCCGGGAGGTCCCGGGCTCCGGCGACACCGGGCCGGTGTACCTCGACCAGACCACGGGCGGGGCGTCCTTCGTGATCGGGCCGCGGGTCGCCGAGGTGATCGGCGGCCCGGTGTTCCGCACCGTCGAGCCCTCGGCGGAGGAGGCCACCGGGGCACCCGGGGCCTCCGGATGGCAGGTGGATCCACAGGCCCAGCGGGGGCTGATGGAGACGGGAGGGTCCGCGCGCTGGGTGTCCTGGGGGGTGCTTCCGGGGGCGCCCGAGCAAGAGGAGGGGCGCGCGGAGGGGGAGCGCACTGCTGTTGCGGTGGAGGTCGCCGCGCCCGCCGCGCCCGCCGCGCCCGCTGCGCCCGCCGCGCCCGCTGCGCCCGCCGCGCCCGCTGCGCCCGCCGCGCCCGCCGTGGCGGTGGCGGTCCGCGAGGTGTCGGCGCCGGTCGAGGCCGTCATCGCGATGCCGGTGGTCCAGGTGGCGGCCGAACCCGAGGAGCCGCCCGTCCCGGTCCGGGTGGCGACCCGTCCGGTCGAGACCCCCGCGCCGGTGGCCGGGCCCGCGGCGCCTCCCGCCGCCCCGCTGCCCGCGGCGCGGCCGGCCCGGAAGACCGCCGTCCGCGGTCGGTCGGCGGCCCCGGCGCCCGCCGGGTTGGGGCGGCGGATGGCCGCCCGGGCGGTGGACACCGCGGTGCTGCTGGTGGTCGCCGTCGCGGCCGGTATCCCGCTCGGCGGCTCGGTCGCCGAGCACCTCCGGCAGAAGCTCGACCAGGCCAGGATGGCCAGCTCCCTCGCCCGCCGCCACGTCCAGGTCTGGCTGGTGGACGACGTGGTGCTGGGCAAGCTCGCCGCGCTGATCGGCATCCTGGTGTTCGTCAGCCTGGTCTACGAGGTGCTGCCGATCGCCCGGAGCGGCCAGACCTTCGGCAAGCGACTGGCCCGGATCCGGGTGGTGGACGCCACCGCCCCCCGCAGCCGGGCCCGGTTGAGCCTCGGCCGCTCGCTGCTGCGGTGGATCGTCCGGCAGCTCGGTGTGGTGCTGCTGCTCGGTCTGGTCTGGCCGTTGTTCGACCGTCCGGCGCGGCGCGGCTGGCAGGACCGGGCGGCCCGGACCCGGGTGGTCCGCGCCTGAGGGCGCGGTGGCCGGGTGCGCCCGATGGCGTGGCGCCGGGTGCGTCCGGGTGCGCGGTGGCCCGGTGCGTCCGGTGGCCGGGCCGGGCGGTGGACGGCAAAACGGACAAAATGTTCCAAGCCTTGAGAATGTGTGATGTTCTACTCGGGGGATGAGCACCCACGACCCCTCAGGCCCCCAGCCGGAGGGGGGCGGTCAGCCCTCCTTCGACAAGCAGCCCCCCACCCCGGGCGGCGGCACGCCGGAAGGCGAACCGCCGCGCCCCACCCCGTCCGACGAGCCCCACGGCAGCCCGGCCGACGGCCCGTCGGACGCCCCGTCCGGCGCCCCCTCCGAGGGCCCCGGCGCCTACCGGGGCAGCTACGGCGGACCGACCCCCGGTCAGGACCCCTACGGCCAGCCGCCCTACGGCGGTTCGCCGTACGACCAGCCCCCGCCCGGTTACGGCCCCGGCCCCGGCATGTACGGCGCCCCCGGCGGAGGCCCCGTCCCCGGCATGCCGCCGATCGGCACCTGGCCCAAGCGGATCCTCGCCCGCCTCATCGACTACCTCCTCATGCAGGTCATCGCCGTCCTCGTCGTGGGCCCCTTCGTCGACCTCGGCACGCGCCAGGGCAGCACCGAAGCCTTCTGGCTCGGCTGCGCCATCTACCTCGTCTACGAGGCCCTGATGCTCGGCCGGGACGGCCAGACCCTCGGCAAGAAGGCGATGAAGATCCGCGTCGCCATGCTGGTCGACGGGAACACGCCCACCCAGGCCGCCGCCTGGACCCGGGCCGCCGTCTACATCCTCCCGGCCGTGATCTGCTGCGCCGCCCTGTGGTGGATCATCGACGGCCTGTTCGGCGTCTTCGACAGGCCCTACCGGCAGTGCATCCACGACAAGGCCGCGAAGACCGTGGTGGTCACCACCGAGGTCTGAGCGCGGCAGCGGGACGACGGCGCCCGGCGGCGGATCAGCGCTGCCGGGCGTACTCGTGCCCGGCCGCGGCCGGAGACGCCCCGGAGCCGTCGGTGACCGCCGCCGAGCGGTGCGAGACGGACGCCGAGAGCACCGTCACCACGGTGCCGAGCGCCAGCGCGAAGGCCACCAGCACCGCGACCTCCAGGACGCCCGCGGCGCCGGATACGGCCAGCAGTGCCACGGCGGTGGCGACGACGGTGAACGAGCCGAGGCAGAACTGGGCAGCGGACGGACGCGGCATGGCGGGGGTCCTTCGCACGTCGGGGGAACGGGCGGGAATGGCGCCGGTTCCAGGAGGCCTGCCCGGCAAGGGAGTTCGTACGACCAGGCTAGCCCGCGGGGTCAGGGGCACAGGGGGCGCACGGGCTCACCCCGGGGTCGTCCGCACCCCTCGGTACGGTGGAACCCGACCGACACCGCGCAGACCGGGGGAACCGACCGTGCCCATCCCCGCCGACTGGCCCACCACCGAGGCCCAGGCGCTCGCCGAACAGGAACGACTGCGGCCGCTCGTCCGGGCCGTGGACGACGACGCCCCGTGCCGGCTGATCGCCGGAGTCGACGTCGCCTACGACGACGACCGCGACCTCGTCGTCGCCGCGGCCGTCCTGCTCGACCGGGACACCCTGGACGTCGTCGAAGAGGCCACCGCCGTCGGGCGGATCGCCTTCCCGTACGTCCCCGGACTGCTCGCCTTCCGCGAACTCCCCGCCGTCCTCGACGCACTGGCCGCCCTCACCCGCACCCCCGACACCGTCGTCTGCGACGGCTACGGCCTCGCCCACCCACGCCGCCTCGGCCTCGCCAGCCACCTCGGCGTCCTCACCGGCCTGCGCACCCTCGGCGTCGCCAAGACCCCCTTCACCTTCGACCACCACACCCCGGGCCCGGACCGCGGCTCCTGGACCCCGCTCACCGACCCCGCCACCGGCGAGGAGGTCGGCCGCGCCGTCCGCACCCGGCCCGGCGTCAAACCCGTCTTCGTCTCCGTCGGCCACCGCATCGGCCTCGACACCGCCGTGCACACCACCCTCGAACTCGCCCGCCGCTACCGCCTGCCCGAGACCACCCGGCACGCCGACTCCCTCTGCCGCCGCGCCCTCACCGAGGCCCAGCGCGGCCGGACGCCCGCGAACTGACCGTGTACCGGGCGGGCTTCCGACCCGGTGTGTTAGACATAGGGCACCGGGGCCCGGCCCCGAACGCCAGGAACGGACGCACGGGGGGCGCCGCAATGGGAACAGGGACCGGCTCGACCGGCGGGGCCAACCAGGGCTACCGGGTCGAGATCGAGCAACTGCGCACGTTCGCCGGCCAAGTACGGCTTCTGCTCAAGGAGTTCGAGAAGGACGCGGACGGCAACGCCACCCACGGGCGCAGCGGCATCGGCAAGACCGCCTTCGGCACCTTCGCCGAGGCCACCGAGATCCACGGCCACTACAGCACCATGCGGGACGCCCTGCGGGACGTGCTCAACCAGCTCCAGCAGGCGATCGACCAGGCCCAGAAGAAGGCCGAACTCACTGCGACCAACTACGAGGAACACGACCAGCACGTGGCCACGAAGCTGACGCTGTCCGGTGACGGCTGGTCCGTAGCCGATCCCTCGGCCGCCAGCGAGGCCGCGTACGAGGCGAACCAGGTCCCGTCCCAGCGCGGCAACGCCACCATCTGACCCACCACCCGACCGGAGGTGAACCGCCCGTGGTCTACACCGACTTCACCAAGTACAGCCATGCCGATCTCCGCAAGATGGCCCAGTCCCTCGACCCCGGCGCGGTGATGGCCGCCGGCGACCCGTGGCGCAAGGCGGCGACCACCCTCAAGGAGATCCGCAAGACCCTGACCAAGGTCAGCACCGAGGCGGCCACCTCTTGGGAAGGCACGACCAGCGACACCTTCCACAGCTCCATGCTCACCCTCGCCTCGAACATCAACGAGGTCGCCGCCTACGCCAACGACGCGGCCAACACCCTCCACAACATGTCCGAGGCGATGGCCACGGCCAAGCGCAACATGCCCGAAGAACCCGGCAACTGGGACAAGATCAAGGACACCGTCGGCGACTTCTTCAGCAGCGAGGACGACCACATCCAGATCGCCGACCGGAAGAAGGCCGAAGCGGCCGCCGTCATGCAGACCCTCGCGATGCACTACCGCGTCGCGACGCCGGCTCTGAAGGCTCCGCCGCCACTTCAGCGGCCGCCGATTGACGACAGCCGGGACGCTGGACCGCAGAACGACCCAAATGGGGCCGCAGCCGTGGCAGCCGCAGTGGTTTCGGGAACCTCGTTTGGGACCGGAGGCACGCCGGCACGGTCGGCGAGCGCGGCCGCGCCGGTGCGACCGAAGTCCTCCCAGCCTCCGATGGTGGCTGGCTCCAATCCGAAGACCACGGTCGCTCCCACCGACTCCGGAATCAAGGGAGGGGTCGCCCAGTCGTCGTCGAAACCCTTGACCACCGCAGGCCGCGCCTCTGATGCAGGCATCTCGGGTACCCCGGTATCCCGTCCAGGCGGAAGTATGCCGAGCCCCGTGACCTCCGGGACCCAGACGTCTGGCTTGAACGTCCCGTCGCCCACGCCCCCTGCGAGCGCACCGACCGCTGGCGGTGGCCCAGCGACTGCCACTCCTGCGGGGCCTTTGATGCAGAACGCGCCTGTCGGCCCTGGCTTCGAGCAGGGCAAGATCGGATTCGGGAGTAAGGGCCTTCCCGGAGGAACGGCATCGGCTGAGGGCATGAGCACTCGTGGAAGCCGAGGCGCCAGCACCGGTGGTGGAGAGGTCTATCCGGGCATCGGGGCCGGGGGGCGTGGTGTGTCCGGAGCCAAGCAGGCGAGCGGTCCGCTGGCCCGGCCCGGTGGCGCCGTCCGTGAGATGGCGCCACCCGGTGCGGATGCACGTGGCAAGCAGGTTTTTACCGAAGGCGGATCCGGGTTGGGTGCCCGTGGTCGCACGATCGCCGAACCTGAGGGCCGTGGCACGGGCGTCATGTCTCCCGGTGTCCCGATGAGCGAGGCGCAACGTCGCAAGAAGGATCGAGGGAAGGACGGCCAGCGGCCTGACTACCTCGTCGAGGACGAGGAGACCTGGGCGTCGGATAAGCCAGCCAATCCGAACGTGGTGGAATGAGGCCGGTCCGCAGTCGGACGGGTGATCTGATCGCATCCCGCAGTCGGTGATCTGCGGGATGCGTCGTTGAGTGGGGTGACCGGATTGACGAGCCGCTTGTTGGGGCGTGGTACGGCGGTCCTTGCCGCTGGGGCGCTGGTCTGGTCGGTTGCCGCGCCGGCAGTGTGGGCGGATCAGACTAGGGACCAACAATGGGCCCTGAAGACGTTCGAGGCTGAGACGAAGGTGTGGCCCGTCAGCCAGGGCGAGGGTGTCGTTGTTGCAGTGATCGACAGCGGGGTGGACTCGGAGCATCAAGATTTGACCGGACAAGTGCTGCCTGGAGCTGACTTCTCTGGTACCAAGACGGACGGCCGTGTCGACACCGACGGCCATGGCACCGGAATGGCGAGCCTTATCGCGGGGCACGGGCACGGCACACACGACGGAGTGATGGGCCTGGCACCCAAAGCGAAGATCCTCCCGGTCAAGGTGAGGACGAGCAACGGCGGTCCCATGCCTGAACAGAACGACCTCGCGGCGGCGATCCGTTTTTCTGTGGATCACGGTGCGACGGTTATCAATATGTCCGTCGGAGGGCCTTTCCACTTCGACTCCCAGGTCCGTAAGGCCGTGGCGTACGCGGTGTCGAAGGACGCTGTCCTGATTGGAGGAGCAGGCAACAGCGTTGCGGATTTGAGCGTCAATTATCCGGCCGCCTTTCCCGGGGTCGTGGCAGTCGGGGCGGCGGACTCCAAGGGGGTCGTGTGGGGCAGCTCAAAGCCGGGCCCTGAACTCACGCTTCTCGCACCCGGTGTGGAGATCTACCGTGCCTCGGCGAAATCCCCGACAAGCTACGCGATCGGCAACGGCACATCCGACTCCACCGCCTATGCGTCCGCCACTGCCGCGCTCATCCGGTCCAAGTATCCGAATCTGTCCGCAGGGCAGGTGATCAACCGGATGATCAAGTCGGCGACCCCTCCGCCAGACGGGACGGTGGTACCGAACGTCCACTACGGCTATGGACTCCTTTCGCCAGGGAAGGCGTTGGAGGCCAACTCCGCTGTGGACAACGGTCCGAAGGAGAACCCTCTCGTGAACCGGCCGGAGTCGCTGGGCGCACCGCCGACTGACGACGAGACCGACGCGACGGATCAGCCCTCCGTGGTCCCCGAAGCCACCTCTGGCGGCGGCAGCGGCGACACCGGCTTGGTGATCACCGCCGTGGCCGCCGGTGCCGTGGTCGTCGGCGCGTCCGCGGCCGCTGTGGTGATGGCGCGCCGCCGTAAGCGGGCCGCTGCCGTGCCACCGTACCCGCCGTACCAGGGGCCCGGTCAGTGAGTGCTGAGCCAGTCGTCGTGTAGGGCGGCTAGAGACGGATGGTGTGCTGATCGCATCCCGCAGGTCGGTGATCTGCGGGATGCCTCGTTGAGTGGGGTGACCGGGTTTGACGAGCCGCCTGTTGGCGCGTGGTGCGGCGGCGCTTGCCGCTGGCGCAGTGGTCTGCACGGTTGTCGTACCGGCGGCATCGGCCGATCAGATCAGGGATCAGCAGTGGGCGCTGAAGTCCTTCGAGGCTGAGGCCAAGCTCTGGCCGGTCAGTCAAGGTGACGGAGTGATCGTCGCTGTTATCGATACTGGAGTGAACCAAGATCACCAGGACCTTACCGGGCAGGTGCTTCCCGGCGCGGATCTCTCCGGCGGCAACACGGACGGCCGGGTGGACGGTGACGGTCACGGCACAAGTATGGCGAGCCTGATCGCGGGGCACGGGCACGGGGCACAGGCAGGGGTGGAGGGCCTGGCCCCTAAGGCGAAGGTCCTGCCGGTGAAGGTGGGAACAAAGGGCGATGATTCCACTCCTCAGCCGGGGGCATTCGCGGACGCTATTCGCTTTTCGGTGGACCACGGCGCGAAGGTTGTGAACATGTCCCTCGGTGGGAGGGATTTCCGCTTCGATTCGACGTTGCGCAAGGCCGTCAGCTACGCCGTGTCGAAGGACGTTGTGCTGGTCGCTGCCACAGGCAACACCGGAACGGACAATGACGTCAACTATCCGGCCGCCTTCCCGGGAGTGGTGGCCGTCGGGGCGGTTGACTCCAAGGGGGCCGTGTGGGGTAAGTCCACATCGGGCCCTGAGACCACGCTTGTCGCGCCTGGAGTGGACATCTACCACGCCACAGCCAAGTCCTCGTCGAGCTATGGGGAGGGGGACGGTACCTCTGACGCCACTGCCTACGTGTCTGCCACCGCCGCGCTCATCCGCTCGAAGTACCCGAACCTGTCGGCGGGACAGGTGATCAATCGATTGATCAAGTCGGCCACCGCCCCCGTCAATGGGACGGTTGTGCCCAATAGTCACTACGGCTACGGGACCGTCTCACCCGCGAAGGCGTTGGAGGCGAACCCCGCTGTGGACAACGGGCCGAAGGACAACCCGTTGGTGAAGCGGCCGGAGTCGAAAGGCACACCGCCGACTGACGACGAGACCGACGCGACGGATCAGCCTTCCGTGGTCCCTGAAGCCACCTCCGGCGGCAGCGGCGACACCGGTTTGGTGATCGCCGCCGTGGCCGCCGGTGCCGTGGTCGTCGGCGCGTCCGCGGCCGCTGTGGTGATGGCGCGCCGCCGTAGGCGAGCCGCTGCCGTGCCACCGTACCCGCCGTACCAGGGGCCCGGTCAGTGAGTGCTGAGCCAGTTGTCCCGTAGGGCGGCTAGAGACGGATGGCGCGCTGATCGCATCCCGCAGGTCGGTGATCTGCGGGATGCCTCGTTGGGAGGGGTGACCGAATTGGCGAGCCGCTGGGTGGCGCGCGGTGGAGCGGCTTTCGCCGCTGCGGCTCTTATGGCGAGCGTCGCGGTTCCGCCGGCATCTGCTGATCAGATCAGGGACCAGCAGTGGCCTTTGAAAACCTTCGGGGCCGAGGCGAAGATCTGGACGACGAGCCAGGGCGACGGGGTGGTCGTTGCCGTGATCGACACCGGGGTGAACCAAGACCATCAGGATCTCGTCGGCCAGGTCCTTCCCGGGGCGGATTTCTCCGGCGGGAAAACGGATGGCCGCGTCGACGGCGACGGTCACGGCACGGGGATGGCCAGCCTGATCGCAGGCCACGGGCATGGCACACAAACCGGGATCATGGGGCTGGCTCCGAAGGCGAAGATCTTGCCGGTGAAGGTGGGGACGGATGGCGATGGCCCCAGCGCCCAGCCGAACCCCAATTCTCGACAGCATGATCTGGCAGATGCGATCCGCTTCGCGGCAGATCATGGCGCGGGCGTCATCAACATCTCCCTCGCAGGTGACTCGCGCTTCAACTCGAATCTGCGGAAAGCCGTCAACTACGCAGTGTCGAAGGATGTCGTGCTGGTTTCCGGCACGGGCAACACCGGGGCGGACAAGGACGTTGAATATCCGGCCGCCTTCCCGGGGGTGGTCGCGGTAGGAGCGGTGGACTCCAACGGGGCTGTGTGGGAAAAGTCCACCTCTGGTCCCGAAACCACCCTTGTGGCACCCGGTGTGGGGATCTACCGAGCTACGGCGAAGTCATCGACGAGCTACGACCGGGTGAGCGGCACCTCTGACGCCACTGCGTACGTCTCCGCCACTGCCGCGCTGATTCGCTCGAAGTACCCGAACCTGTCCGCCGGTCAGGTCATCAACCGGATGATCAAGTCGGCCACCCCTCCTGTCAACGGGACTGTGGTGCCGAACAATCACTACGGCTACGGAACCGTCTCACCCGCGAAGGCGTTGGAGGCGAACCCCGCTGTGGACAATGGGCCGAAGGAAAACCCGCTTGCGAACAGGCCGGAGTCGAAAGGCACGCCGGCGACTGACGACGAGACCGACGCGACGGATCAGCCCTCCGTGGTCCCCGAAGCCACCTCCGGCGGCAGAGGCGACACCGGTTTGGTGATCACCGCCGTGGCCGCCGGTGCCGTGGTCGTCGGCGCGTCCGCGGCCGCTGTGGTGATGGCGCGCCGCCGTAGGCGAGCCGCTGGCGTGCCACCGTACCCGCCGTACCAGGGACCCGGTCAGTGAGTGCTGAGCCAGTCGTCCCGTAGGGCGGCCAGGTGCAGGACGTCCCAGTAGCGGTCGTCCCAGTGGTGGGCCGGACGGGCGCGGCCTTCGAGGACGAACCCGGCCTTGGTGCAGGAGCGGGCGGCGCGTTCGTTGAACGATGACAGCCGGCCGGGAGCGCTCCTGGCAGCATTTCGGCGGTCGCTGGCGCCCCTGCCGCTGGTGGGCGGGGGTGTGGGGCGATGATGCTGGGGCCATGAGCGCTTCTGAGAACCACGCGAGCCCCGATGACGCGATCGTCCCGGACACCAAGGACTGGACCTGGGTGCTGGAACGTTCCTGCCCCGACTGCGGGTTGGACACCCCGGCGGTGCCCGTCACGGACGTCGCCGGGATGCTCCGGGACAACGCGCGGAGCTGGCTGGCGGTGCTCGCGGGCGACGAGGACGGGCTGCGCCGTCGCCCGAGCCCGGAGATCTGGTCGGACCTGGAGTACGCCTGCCACGTCCGGGACGTCTTCCGGCTGTTCCTGGTCCGGCTGAACCTGATGCTCGACCAGGACGGCCCGCTCTTCCCGAACTGGGACCAAGACGAGACGGCGGTCGCCGAGCGCTACCGGGAGCAGCTGCCGCAGGTGGTGGCCGGGGAGCTGGCGGAGGCCGGGGAGGCGCTGGCTGCGGCGTTCGAGGCGGTGTCGGACGAGCAGTGGCGGCGGACCGGGGACCGTAGCGACGGGGCGCGGTTCACGGTCGAGACCTTCGCTCGCTACCTGATCCACGACCCGGTGCACCACCTGTTCGACGTGACGGGCGAGCGGGTCTGAAGCGACCGGGGCACGCGGGACGGGTCACCAGCCGGAGGCCTCGTGCAGCATGGTGCGCCGGAGCCGCCCGGCGACGCTGGCGGTGTCGGTGCCGATGACGTCGGCGATCTCGGGGGCGGCGAGGCCGACGACGTAGTGCAGGATCGCGAGGTCGTCGTCGGCGGGGTGGCGGTCCGGGGCGGGGGTCTCCTGCCGGGTGTGTTCGGCGACGGTGCCGCGCAGGATCTGCCAGGCGAGCGCGGTCGGGTTCGGACTGGTGAGTAATTCCCGCCACTGGACGGCGATTTCGGAGAACGCCTGTTGGACGGCGGTGGCCGCCTGGGCGTGCTCGGTCAGCCACACCCGGGCGTAGCTGAGGTACCGGGGGCGGTGGAGTTCGCAGAAGGCCGCGAACTCCAGCGGAACGTCCTCCGGTTCGCCGGGCCCCGGGGGAGGCTCGGCGGCGCTCGTGCGACGGTTGGTCATCTCGTCTTCTCGGAAAGGGAGATGGACTTCTGACGGTCGATCATCTGTGCTCACTCTACGGTAGGCCCTCGGTGCGCTGGGTGACCAATCCGATGGAATGCCCGGAACCCGCCGACGCTCGGCCGGTTCCGTCGGCGGTCGGTGCGGCGCGGCGGCGGTGCTGCCGGTCGGGGGTCGGTCGGGGGAGTGCCGCACAGTGGTGCGGGGGGCGTGGGTACGAGGGTGTCGCAGCTGGTCAGAGTGTGTGGGGCGGCAGTGGTCGCACGGCAGTTGAGGTGCCACCGTAGGGCCTGTCGGACCGGGCGTCCACGCCCAGGGCGCGAAGTCGCGTGCGCACAACCGCCTGCGCAACCGCACTCGCGGCGGGGGTTGCGCCGGGTCGGGTGGTGGTGAGGGCGTCGAACGCGCCCCGGCGGCTCGTGGCGACCGGGGCGCGGATCGGGGCGGCGTCGCGGTGCCGCCCGGTCAGGAGCGGTGGAGTGCCTCCGTGGGCGAGAGCAGATCGTCGGCGGCGTGGCCGCGTTCGACCTGGGAGGGGAAGGACTCGACGGCCCGGCACCGGGCCAGTTGAGCCGCTGTCGCCGCCGTGGCCGCCGCCGTGGCAGCTGCTCCCGCGGCGGTCTCCTCGCGCTCGCACCGGTGAATGCCGGACGTCCCGGACGTCCCGGCGGCGTGCGCTCCCGCCGCGTGGGTTCCGGCGGCGTGCGCACCCGCCGCATGGGCCCCGGCGATGTGCGCACCCGCCGCATGCGCCCCCGGGGCGTGCCCGCCGCTCGCATGCGCCCCTCCGGTGTGCGTCGTACCCGAGTGCGCCCCCGTCGCGCGCCGTCGGCGGCCGAGCGCTGCTCGCTCGGCGTGTTCCTCGGCCGCCTGTCTAGCGGCCAGGTAGGCCTGCACGGCAGCCATGCCGTAGACCGGCTGGATCAGCTGGTGTCCCTTGAAGAAGGGTCTGGCCGGGGCGAACCCGGCGGCGACCACCAGGTCGCGGATCTCTGCTATCTCGGCCTCGCTCCGGGCGGTGAAGCGGACCTCCCAGCCCTTCTTGTACGTATGGCCCTTCTCGCCGCTGCGGCGCGCCGGGTCCGGGCGGCGGACGTATCCGGGCAGACGGCCGAGGCGGAGCTGGGCCGCGCGGAGGCCGGCGGTCTCGTCACGTGACATGACGTAAGCCTAGGCAATCCCGGAGGTGCGAGTGACGCCCGGAGGGTTCCTCGCCGTATGCCCTTGATCACTCTGGGTCAGGCCACCAGGTCGGCGATCGTTTTCGATCAGATCCGATAGCCATATGAACGTCATTTACTCCAAATGAGTGAGGGTATGGGGACTTTAGTGCAGGCTGATCCCGGTTTCGCGACGGTTGGGTAACAGTGCGTCAGGCTGTGTCACGCGGGTCGCGGTGGTTGGGGATGGTGTCGGCATGAGCTACCGGATCCCCACGCCGCCGCCTTCCCTGGAGGAGCTGGCGAAGCGTCAGCAGAACGTCGTCACCGCGAGCCAGCTGCGCGCCCGGGGCGTGCCGGCCCGGGTCATCACCGAGCACTGCCGCCGGGGCGGTCCCTGGCAGCGGCTGCTCCCGAGGGTCTACCTGCTCCAGTCCGGCGAACCCACCCCGGAGCAGCGGATGTGGGCGGCGCTGCTGTACGCGGCGCAGAACGGCCGGGAGGAGGGCCGCCGCGAGGGTGCGGTGATCACCGGCGCGGCCGCGCTGGCGCTGTACGGCTTCGCCTCGGTACCCCGGCTTCCCGCGGTCACCGGGGTGGACGTCCTGGTGCCCCGTCAGCGACGGCTCAAGGACGCGGGTGACGTGCGGATCCTGCGCACGGAGCGGGAGTTGGTGGCGCGCTCGGTGCACGGCCTGGCCTGCGCGCCGGTCGCCCGGGCGGTCGCGGACGCGCTGTGCGAGTGGACGGCGGAGGGGGACGTGGCGGTGCCGGTGCGCGAGGTGCTGCGCGAGGCCGTCGCCCGCCCGGAGAGCCGCTGCACGGTGCGGGAGTTGGCCGCCGA
The DNA here is from genome assembly GCF_055584725.1 of Kitasatospora sp. NPDC101108. Taxonomy (NCBI): domain Bacteria; kingdom Bacillati; phylum Actinomycetota; class Actinomycetes; order Kitasatosporales; family Streptomycetaceae; genus Kitasatospora; species Kitasatospora sp. NPDC101108. Next base: position 156,578 of record NZ_JBVJLM010000013.1, on the reverse strand, counting down.
GCTGGTCGAGTCGGGGCTGACCGGGGAGCCCCGGGTGCGCGCCGCGCTGGACGAACTCCTCGCTTCCGAACGGGACTTCGTCATGGAGCAGGTGGACCGGCTGGTGGACGAGTGGCTGCTGCCGGCCCCGCTGGCCGCCCCGGAGCTGCGGATGCGCGGCGGCACGTACATCGGCATCCCGGACCTCTACTGGCCGGAGCGCGGTGTCGCGGTGGAGGTGGACTCGGACCTGCGCTGCGTGAGCGAGGGGGAGGCCGCCTGGGTGCGCGGCGGCCAGCACCGGATGGAGTACCTCGGCATCCGCGTGGTGTACGTCTGCGGAGCCCGGCTGGCCGCCGACCCGGAGGCGGTCGGCGGCGAGCTGCGCGAGGCCTACCGGGCCGGCGGGACGGACGTGGTGGAGCTGCTGGTGGTCTGAGCGCCGCCCGTCCTCGCGGACGGCTCAGGACGGGCGGACCACCGGCTCGCCGACCAGCTCGACCCCGGCCGCCCGCAGCTCCTCCAGCGCGGCGGCGGTGGTCTCCCGCGACACCCCGGCGGTGAGGTCGAGCAGCACCCGGGTGGTGAAGCCGGCCCGCGCCGCGTCCAGGGCGGTGGCCCGGACGCAGTGGTCGGTGGCGATGCCGACCACGTCGATCTCGTCGACCTGCCGCTCGCGCAGCCACTCCACCGGGCCGCGGCGGTTCTCGTCCAGTCCCTCGAAGCCGCTGTAGGCCGCCGAGTAGGCGCCCTTGTCGAAGACCGCCTCGACCGCCCCGGAGATCACCGCGGGCGCGAAGTTGGGGTGGAAGCCCACGCCCTCGGTGCCGGCCACGCAGTGCACCGGCCAGCTAGAGACGTAGTCCGGCTCGTCGGAGAAGTGCTCGCCGGGGTCGATGTGGTGGTCGCGGGTGGCGAGGATGTGCTGGTAGCCGGGGGACGACTCGGCGATCAGGTCGGTGATGGCGGCGGCCACCTCGGCGCCGCCGGCGACGGCCAGGCTGCCGCCCTCGCAGAAGTCGTTCTGCACGTCGACGACGATCAGTGCCCGGTGCATGGTTCGCGTCCTCGGATGTGGGGGCGGTGCGCCCCGGTGGCGGGGGTCCTCGCCGACGCCGGACGGCGGGGGCGGAACTCCAGGGGAACTCTACGGTCGACTCTAGGGAGTGGCGTGCGGCGGCGGAAGGCTTGGGGCCCGGCTTCGGGCGCCCCTCCCGCGGGGCGGCGCCGGGAGTCCGGGGGCGGGCCCGGCGGCCCGACGCCGGGCCGCGCGGACGCCCCCGGTGCGGACCGGCGGGTCAGTCGACCAGCTCGGTGGGGATGACCGGGTCGCCCTTGGAGAGCTGGGTGGCCGACAGCGGCAGCGCCGCGCGGGCCCGGATGTGCCGTTCGCGGGCGGCGGTCAGCGGCTCGCGGCCGACGGTCTCGCCGGCCAGCACCAGCGGCACCTGCATCAGGTGCGGCCGCAGCTCGTCCGGGACCGGCCCGGTGCCGATCACCTCGGCCTCGGCGACGCCCTCGGCGTCGGGGCGGCGGGCGGCCCACTTGCGCCCGCCGATGCTGGTCTTGCCGCCGGCCGCGCGCTTGGCGACCGGCACCAGCGGGCCGTCCGGGGTCTCGGCGCGGGCGACCAGCTTGTAGACCATCGCGCAGGTCGGGTGGCCGCTGCCGGTGACCAGGCTGGTGCCGACGCCGTAGCCGTCCACCGGGGCAGCGGCGAGGGCGGCGATCGCGTACTCGTCGAGGTCCGAGGTGACGATGATCCGGGTCTTGTCGGCGCCGAGTTCGTCCAGCTGACGGCGGACCCGGTGGGCCGCCAGGATGAGGTCGCCGGAGTCGATCCGGACCGCGCCCAGCTCCGGTCCGGCCACCTCGACGGCGGTGCGGACGGCCTCGCGCAGGTCGAAGGTGTCGATCAGCAGGGTGGTGCCCCGGCCCATCGAGTCGATCTGCGCCCGGAAGGCGTCCCGCTCGCTGTCGTGGACCAGGGTGAAGGCGTGCGCGGAGGTGCCGGTGGTCGGGATGCCGTGCAGGAAGCCGGCCTCCAGGTCGGAGGTGGCGGCGAAGCCGGCCACGTACGAGGCCCGGGCGGCGGCGACGGCGGCCTGCTCGTGGGCCCGGCGGGCGCCCAGTTCGATCACCGGACGGGCGCCGGCCGCGGCGGTCATCCGGGAGGCGGCGGCCGCGACCGCGGAGTCGAAGTTGAGGATGGAGAGGATCACCGTCTCCAGGATCACCGTCTCGGCGAAGCTGCCCTCGACGGTGAGCACCGGCGATCCGGGGAAGTACACCTCGCCCTCGGGGTAGCCGTGGATGTCGCCACGGAAGCGGTAGTCGGCGAGGAACCGCAGGGTGTCCTCGTCGACCACGCGCTGGTCGGAGAGCCAGTCCAGCTGGGCCGTCCCGAAGCGGAAGTCCTCGACGGCGTCCAGCACCCGGCCGGTGCCGGCCATGACGCCGTAGCGGCGGCCGCTGGGCAGGCGCCGGGTGAACACCTCGAAGACGGAGCGGCGGTGCGCGGCCCCGCTGCGCAGGGCGGCCTGCAGCATGGTGAGCTCGTAGCGGTCGGTGAGGAGCGCGGTCGACCCGGCCGCGCGCACTGAAGTGGCGTCCATGGAGATGATGCTACTACCACTTAGCGTCAGAGTGACGATTTCTCGTCCCGGGAGCCGGGCCGGAATCGCCCGGGGGTCCCCCGGATGGCAGCATGGGCCATGAGGAGTCACGGACGAGTGTGCAACGAGGAGGCCCGGCGGTGAGTGTCGCGCCCGTGGAGATCGAGCGCCCGGAGGTCGAAGGACAACCGGTGACCGAGCCGGACACGCCCTGGGTGACCATCGTGCACAACGACCCGGTCAATCTCATGAGCTACGTCCAGTACGTGTTCCAGGCCTATTTCGGGTACCCGAAGGACAAGGCCCGGAAGCTGATGATGGACGTGCACACCAAGGGCCGGGCGGTGGTGTCCAGCGGTTCCCGCGAGGAGATGGAGCGGGACGTCCAGGCGATGCACGGCTACGGCCTGTGGGCGACGCTGCAGCACGACTGACCGCCCATCCGGCGCACAGTGACTGACCGCCCGCCGGTCCGGCGGCGCGGCCGAAGACGACGAAGACGGGCTGACCGATACAGATGGCTGGGTTGTTCGAGAGCGCCGGCGGTGGTGGCGCGGCGATCGCGCTGGACGAGGTGGAGGCCTCGATCCTGCGGTCGCTGGAAGTGCAGATGCTGGAGCTGATCGGCCCCGGGCCGGGCGGGGACGGCGAGGACCCGCTGGCGGCGCTGTTCGCCGAGGGTCCGTCCGAGGCGCCCGCCGACCCGGCGCTGGCCCGGCTCTTCCCGGACGCCTACGGGGACCCGGCCGCGCCGGCGGACGAGGAGGCCCGCGCCGCCGCCGCCGAGTTCCGCCGCTACACCGAGGTCGACCTGCGGGCCCGCAAGCGGGACGACGCGCTGCAGGTGGTCCGGGCGCTGGACGGCCTCGGCGGCGCGGGGGTGCTCAAGCTGGCGGCCGCCGACTGCCTGCACTGGCTGGGCGCGCTGAACGACCTGCGGCTGACCCTCGGGGTTCGGCTGGAGGTCTCCGAGGAGGACGAGCAGGGCCTCTACGAACTGCCGGACGGCGACGAGCGCAAGCCGCTGGTGATGGCCTACCTGTGGCTGGGAGCGCTCCAGGAGTCGCTGCTGGAGGCGATCACCGACTGAGCCCGGGCGGTTCACGCCCCCACTCTCCCGGGTGATCCTGCCCGCTTTCGGGCACGCCCCGGCCGTTCCGTCCAGCATGTGGACGATCAGCCGGGGCATTTTCTCATAAAACGGGCAAAATATAACAGGACATGCTCAAATATCGCTCAGATGAACACCGCTATTCGGATCGTGCGTGGTACGACTTTCCCCCACAAACGAGACCCACCCAGGACGGTGAGCATGGCCGAGCAGATCTACGACCAGGCGGTTGATGCGAAACCGGACGAAGAGGGCTACGAGCGGGGGCTGGGCAGCCGCCAGATCCAGATGATCGCCATCGGCGGCGCGATCGGCACCGGCCTCTTCCTCGGCGCCGGCACCGCCATCTCCAAGTCCGGACCGAGCCTGATCCTCTCCTACGCGGTGGCCGGCCTGGTGATCTTCGTGATCATGCGGGCGCTCGGCGAACTGCTCACCTACCGCGCGGTCTCCGGCAGCTTCGCCGAGTACGCCCGCGAGTTCCTCGGGCCCTTCGCGGGCTACGTCACCGGCTGGACGTACTGGCTGTTCTGGGTCGTCACCGGCATGGCCGAGACCACCGCCGCCGCCGTCTACGTCAAGTTCTGGGCACCCGGCATACCCCAGTGGGCCAGCGCGCTGACGTTCCTGGTCATCCTCTACGCGGCCAACCTGATCTCGGTGAAGCTGTTCGGCGAGATCGAGTTCTGGTTCTCCATGGTCAAGGTCACCGCCATCATCGGCATGATCCTGATCGGCATCGGGGTGCTGACCCTCGGCTTCAGCAAGGCCGGTGACACCGCGTCGGTCAGCAACCTCTGGCAGGACGGCGGCTTCTTCCCCAAGGGGATCGGCGCCACCGTGATGACCCTGCAGATCGTCATGTTCGCCTACCTGGGCGTCGAACTCGTCGGCGTCACCGCGGGCGAGAGCGAGAACCCCGAGAAGACCCTGCCGCGCGCCATCAACACCCTGCCCTGGCGCGTCGCGCTGTTCTACATCGGCGCCCTGGTGGTCATCCTCTCGCTCGTGCCGTGGCGCGAGTTCCAGCCCGGCGTCAGCCCGTTCGTCGCCGCCTTCGGCAAGATCGGCATCCCGGCCGCGGCCGGCATCATCAACTTCGTGGTGCTCACCGCCGCGCTCTCCTCCTGCAACTCCGGGATGTACTCCACCGGTCGCATGCTGCGCGACCTCGCCCTGCGCGGCCAGGCCCCCGGTCGGCTCACCAAGCTCAACAGCCGCCGCACCCCGGCCGTCGCGATCACCCTGTCCTGCCTGCTGATGGGCGCCGGTGTGGTGCTCAACTACCTCGTCCCGGCACGGGCGTTCGAGTACATCACCTCGGTCGCCACGGTCTGCGGACTGTGGACCTGGGCGATGATCCTGATCTCCCAGATCCGCTACCGCAAGGCCTGGCGGGCCGGCCACCTGCCGCCGCCCACCTTCAAGGCCCCCGGCGGCGCCTGGGTCAGCTGGACCGCCCTCGCCTTCCTGGCCATGGTCGTGGTGCTGATCGCCCTGGACGAGGACAACCGGATCTCGCTGTACGTCTTCCCGTGCTGGGCCCTGCTGCTGGTGGTCGGCTACCAGCTGCTCAAGCGCCGCAACCCGCAGGCCGTCGACGGCCCCGCCCACGACCACGTGCACGTCGGCGGCGGAAACGTGGACGCCCGCTGACCGCGCCTCGGACGCCCCGCCGGACATCCGGCGGGGCGTGTCTATCCTGACCACATGCTGACCATCACCCGAGAACTCCGCGACCGGATCGTGGCCCACGCCCGCGCCGACCACCCGGACGAGGCCTGCGGCGTGGTCGCCGGACCGGCCGGCAGCGGCCGCCCCGAGCGGTTCGTCCCGATGCTCAACGCGGCCCGCTCGCCCACCTTCTACGAGTTCGACTCGGGCGACCTGTTGAAGCTCTACCGCGAGATGGACGACCTGGACGAGGAGCCGGTGATCGTCTACCACTCGCACACCGCCACCGAGGCCTACCCCTCCCGCACCGACGTGAGCTACGCCTCCGAGCCCTTCGCCCACTACGTCCTGGTCTCCACCGCCGACGGCAACGGCGAGGACGACCCCTACCAGTTCCGTTCGTTCCGCATCGTGGACGGCGTGATCACGGAGGAAGACGTCCAGGTCGTCGAGGCCTACCCGGCCTGACCGGCACCCACCTGGACCCGGCCCGCCGACCCACCGCGCGCGGGCGGCGGGCCCGCTTCGTCTCAGCATCGGAAACGACAACATCCGGATCACGAGACGGGCATGTCGGAGCGGGCCCGGGAATCTATACGATGAGCCCATGCGTTCCGTCGATGTGAGCAACCAGGCCCCGGGCACCCGCCTCGTGGCGCGCCTGCACATCGACCTGTGCCGGCACGCCGGCGCGATCTGTCCCGGCACGCCCGCGCGCTCGCGCTGAGAGCCGCCCCCGCCCCACCCGGGCCCCGCCGCCTCCCGGCGGCGTCGAGCCCCGGGCACCCTCCGCCCTGCCGCGCCCGCTGCGGCCCACCCACCTCCACGACTCGCACAGGAGCGCACCCATGGCCATCGAGGTCCGCATCCCGACCATCCTCCGCACCTACACCGACGGCGCCAAGGCCGTTGAGGGCAACGGCAGCAACCTCGGGGAACTCTTCGCCGACCTCGACGCCCGCCACCCGGGCATCGCCGCCCGCCTGGTCGAGGGAGGCGAGCTGCGCCGCTTCGTCAACGTCTACCTGAACGACGAGGACGTCCGGTTCCTGGAGGGCATCTCCACCGCCCTCGCCGACGGCGACAGCGTCACCATCCTGCCCGCCGTGGCCGGCGGCGCCCGCTGACGACCTGGTGCCCCCCGCCCACAGGGCCGGGGGCACCACCCCTGTTCACCCTCACCGCCGTGGCCGGAGGCCTCCCTTGCGATACGACAGTCCGCTCGAAGCCGTCGGCAACACCCCGCTGGTCCGCCTGCCGCGGCTGTCCGCCGCCGTCCCCGGCAACGACGGGGGCCTGGTGAACCTGTGGGCCAAGCTGGAGGACCGCAACCCCACCGGCTCGATCAAGGACCGCCCCGCGCTGCACATGATCGAGCGCGCCGAGGCCGACGGCCGGCTCACCCCCGGCTGCACCGTCCTGGAGCCCACCAGCGGCAACACCGGCATCTCGCTCGCCATGGCCGCCAAGCTCAAGGGCTACCGGATGGTCTGCGTGATGCCCGAGAACACCAGCGAGGAACGGCGCGAACTGCTCCGGATGTGGGGCGCCGAGATCATCTCCTCCCCGGCCGCCGGCGGCTCCAACACCGCCGTCCGGATCGCCAAGGAGATCGCCGCCGAGCACCCCGACTGGGTGATGCTCTACCAGTACGGCAACCCCGACAACGCGGGCGCCCACTACACCACCACCGGCCCCGAGATCCTCGCCGACCTGCCGACCGTCACCCACTTCGTGGCCGGCCTCGGCACCACCGGCACCCTGATGGGCGTCGGCCGCTACCTGCGCGAGAAGGTCCCCGGCGTGAAGATCGTCGCCGCCGAACCGCGCTACGACGACCTGGTGTACGGGCTGCGCAACCTCGACGAGGGCTTCGTGCCCGAGCTGTACGAGGCCGAGGTGCTCACCACCCGCTTCTCGGTCGGCTCCGCGGACGCCGTCCGCCGCACCCGCGAACTCCTCCAGCAGGAAGGCATCTTCGCGGGCGTCTCGACCGGCGCCATCCTGCACGCCGCGCTCGGCGTCGGCCGCAAGGCGGCGGCCGCCGGGGAACGCGCGGACATCGTCTTCGTGGTCGCCGACGGCGGCTGGAAGTACCTGTCCACCGGCATCTACACCGCCGAGTCCACCGAGGCGGCGGTCGAGGCGCTGCAGGGCCAGCTCTGGGCCTGACCAGCAGGGCCCGCCCGGCACGATCCGCCGGACAGGCCCTGACCGGCTAGTTCTGCAGCGACCGCTGGGCCCGGGCCCAGACCTGGCGGTCCACCGTGCCGGCCCGGCGGCGGAAGGCCGACAGCGGCACCTCGCGCAGCTCGTCGGTCTCCAGCCAGCTGGCCCGGCCCTGCCGGTCGCCCACCGAACCGGGCGGCAGCGGCACCACACCCGGGCGCTCGGCGTGGTGCTTGCTGGTGATCTTCGCGACGGTGGCGGCCCGGCCGTGCACCCGCAGCACCAGGCAGGGGCGGTCCTTGGAGCCCGGGCCGTCCTCGAACGGCACCTCCGCCCACCAGATCTCCTGCGGCTCGGGGCCGGCCTTGGCACCCGGGCGCGGCCGCGGGCCGGTCGGGCCGGTCGGACGCGCGGCCGGCCGGGTGCGCCTCGCCAGAGCCGCCGCGACGGCCGCCAGGACGGCGACGCCCGCCACGGCCAGGACCACCCAGATACCAGTCATGCGGCGAACCGTACCGGGCCGGTGGTGAACGCCACCACCGTGGCGGCTGGGGAAGTTGGGCATTTGTCCGGGTATTGCTCCCGGTTCGTCACGGAACGGCCACGAAGCCCGTTCTGTCGGCTACGCCCCGGTGCCGCCCGGGAGGCTGCCTCACGAACGTCCGCCCCCGTCCCCCCGGAGGTGCCTTCGTGAGGAGTTCCGAACTCTGGTCGTACGCCGAGATCGCCCGGCACATCGGCGTCCGGCCCGAGACCGTCCGCAGCTACCGGCGGCACGGCCTGCTGCCCGACCCGGACGTGGTCGACGACAGGGGACACCCCCGCTGGTACCCCGGGACCGTCCGCTCCTGGGCCCGCAACCGCCCCCGGCACCGCTGAACCGACCGCGCCGCCCCCGCCCCGGCGGTCTGGGTGATTCCAGCCACAGCCCGGCACGGGGACGGGGGCAAAGTGCCGCTCCGCCCTTACCCTCGACACACCAACGCAGTGCTACCGGCCGGTCCACCGGCCCGGCCTGCGGTTTTCCATGCTGTTTTCCATGCCGCTCCAACAGCATGAAAAGCAGCCCAGCAGCAGCCAGGACGTGTCGGGGCGGAGGGGCTCGGATGAAACTGACCGTGGTGGGGTGCTCGGGGAGCTTCCCGTCCGCCGACTCGCCGTGCTCCAGCTACCTGGTCGAGGCCGACGGCTACCGGGTGGTGCTGGACCTCGGCAACGGCGCCCTCGGCGCGCTGCAGAAGTACACCAGCCTCTACGAGGTCGACGCCGTCCTGCTCAGCCACCTGCACGCGGACCACTGCGTCGACCTGTGCGCCTACTGGGTCGCCCGCAACTACCGCGCCGAGGGCTGCCCCGACCTGCTGCCGGTGTACGGCCCGGCCGGTACCGCCGAGCGGCTCGCCCGCGCGTACGACATGCCGGAGAATCCCGGAATGAAGGAGGTGTTCGAGTTCCGCACGCTCACCCCGGGCAGCTTCGAACTCGGCCCGTTCCGGATCTCCGTCGCCCAGGTCAACCACCCCGTCGACGCCTTCGCCTTCCGGCTGGAGCACGGCGGCCGCTCGCTGGTCTACTCCGGCGACACCGGGGAGAGCCCCGCACTGGTCGAACTCGCCCGCGACACCGACCTGTTCCTCTGCGAGGCCGCGTACCTCGACGGCCGCGACACCTACCGGGCCGTCCACCTCAACGGCCGGGAGGCCGGCGAGCACGCCGCCGCCGCGGGGGCCCACCGGCTGGTCCTCACCCACATCCCGCCGTGGACCGACGCCGAGCGCAACCGCCGTGACGCGGCCGCCGCCTACGCCGGCCCGGTCGAGCTGGCCCGGGCCGGCGCGGTGTACGAGATCTGACCCGTCTCAGCGCCGCTCGGGGACCGGCAGGCCGAGGTGGTCGCGCAGGGTCGGGCCGGTGTACTCGGTGCGGAACACCCCGCGCTCCTGGAGCAGCGGGACGACCCGGTCGACGAACTCGTCCAGGCCGCCCGGGGTCAGGTGCGGGACCAGGACGAAGCCGTCGGCCGCGTCCTGCTGGACGAAGTGGTCGATCCGCTCGGCGACGGTGGCGGGGGAGCCGACGAAGGTCTGCCGACCGGTCACCTCGATGACCAGCTCGCGGCTGCTCAGCCCCTTCTCGGCGGCCAGGGCGCGCCAGCGTTCGGCGGTGCCCAGCGGGTCGGGGACGCGGACCCGGCCCTGGACCAGCGCGCTGTCCGGGTCGGGGTCGACGACCGGCAGCGGCCCGTCCGGGTCGTGGTCGGAGAGGTCGACGCCCCAGATCTGCTCCAGGAAGGCGATCGCGGTCCGCGGCCCGACCTGGGCCCGGCGGACCTCGGCGGCGCGCTCGGCCGCGTCGGCGTCGGTGTCGCCGAGGACGAAGGTGGCGGCGGGCATGATCTTCAGCTCGTGCGGCTCGCGTCCGTAGCCGGCCAACCGGCCCTTGACGTCGGCGTGGAAGGCCCGGCCGGCGTCGAGGTCGGAGTGCCGGCTGAAGACGACGTCGGCGGTGGCGGCGGCGAACTCCCGGCCCTCGGCGGAGTCGCCGGCCTGGATGACCACCGGGTGGCCCTGCGGCGGGCGGGGCAGCGAGAGCCGACCCTCGACCTCGAACTGGGGGCCGCGGTGCCGTACGGGTTCCTCCCCGGCGTCCCAGAACTCCCGTGCCAGCTGGACGGATTCGGCGGCCCGGGTGTAGCGGTCGGCGCGGTCCAGGTAGCCGCCGCGACGGAAGTTCTCCCCGGTGAAGGCGTCCGAGGAGGTGACCACGTTCCAGGCCGCGCGGCCGCCGGAGAGGTGGTCCAGGGAGGCGAAGCGGCGGGCGAGTTCGTACGGTTCGTTGAAGGTGGCGTTCACCGTGGCGGCCAGGCCGATCCGTTCGGTGACGGCGGCCAGGGCGTTCAGCACGGTGATCGACTCGGGGCGGCCGACCACGTCGAGGTCGTGGATGCGGCCGTTGGTCTCGCGCAGCCGCAGGCCCTCGGCGAGGAAGAAGAAGTCGAACTTCCCGCGCTCGGCGGTCCGCGCGAGGTGGCGGAAGGAGTCGAACTCGATGTGGCTGCCGGAGGCCGGGTCGCTCCACACCGTGGTGTTGTTGACACCGGGGAAGTGCGTGGCGAGGTGGACCTGCTTGAGCGGACGGTCCGTCATCGGGTCACCTCCGCCAGGGCGGTGGTGGTACGCGGGGCGGGAGTGCGGGCGACGGCGTAGCGGCTGGCCGGACGGGCCAGGCCGAGGTGGTCGCGCAGGGTGCGGCCGGAGTACCCGGTGCGCAGTAGCCCGGCCTCGCGCAGGGCGGGGGCGATCCGCCCGGCGAGGGCGGCCAGGTCGCGTTCGGGGTCGGCGGGGACGAGGTGGAAGCCGTCCACGCCGGTGCCGGTGGCGGTGAGTTCGGCGAGCAGCCGCTGTTCGGCGGCCCGGTCGGGCAGGGCGGCGTCGAGCCGGGCGAGGATGCGCAGTTGTTCGCCGGAGCGCAGCCGCAGTTCGGTGGCGGCGGTCAGCCGGGCGGCCCGGTCGGGGGCGTCGAGCAGCACGACGTCGGCGTACCGGATGGCGGTGGCGACGCGGGCTCGGCCACCGGGGGAGGCGTCGCGGGCGAGGTCGGCGGCGGCCACCGGTACGGCGACCACCGGGCGGCCCTGGGGCGGGCGCGGGGTGATGGAGGGGCCGCGGACGGAGAAGTGCCGGCCCTCGAAGTCGATGTAGTGCAGCTTGTCGCGGTCGACGAACCGGCCGGTGGCGGTGTCGCGGATCTCCGCGTCGTCCTCCCAGCTGTCCCAGAGCCGGGCGGCGACCTCGGCGGCGTCGGCCGCCTCGGCCCACAGCTCGTCCTCGGGGGCGACCGGGCGGCGGCCGAAGGCCTTCGCCTCGGCCTCGGTGGTGGAGACGCCGACCAGCCAGCCGGCCCGGCCCTCGCTCACCCAGTCCAGGGTGTTGAGCGAGATCGAGGTGTGGAAGGGCTCGGTGTGGGTGGTGGTGACGGTGGGGACCAGGCCGATCCGCGAGGTCAGCGGGGCGATCCGGGCGAGGGTGGCGAGCGCGTCGGGGCGGGTCGGTTCGGCGGTGAAGGAGTCGTCCAGGGTGACGAAGTCCAGGCCGGCCCGCTCGGCGAGGCGGGCGAGGGCGGCGTAGTGGCCGGGGTCGAGGCGGCGGGGGCTGTCGGCGGCAGTGGCTGCGGTGGCGTCTGCGGCAACGTCGATGGCGACGTCGATGGCGGCGGAGAGGTGCAACTGGCGGGGCATGGCGGGGCCTGGCTTTCCTCGTGCGGGTGCGCGCGGGCAGCGGCTGGGCCCGTTCCGGCGCCGGGTACGGGCACGGGTACGGGCGCGCGGCCGCGCGGAAGGGGGAGGACGGCCGGCGCCGGGCGGAGTCGTCAGCCGGGCGGCGGCGGGGGAAGGGGTCGGCTCAGCCGCGACACGCCGCGGACCACACGCGACCGAAGTCGATGTGGCTGCGGGTCACCAGTGGGCACGAGGGGTACACGGCTTCAGTTGACCAGGGCGTCCGTCGGTTCGTCAACCGCCGTTCCCGCCCGCTGGACACGCCGAAGGCCCCGCCCGGCCGCCGGGGCAGCGGCGGTGGGCGGGGCCTTCGGAGCGGGCGTCAGGCCTTGGTGATGTCCTCGATCTCGGCGTCGTCCTCGCGACCGGGGGTCTTGAGGTTGAACTTGGTGATCGCGAAGCGGAACACGAAGTAGTAGATCGCGGCGAAGACCAGGCCGATCGGGATGATCAGCAGCGGGTTCTTGGCCAGGCTGAAGTTGATCGTGTAGTCGATCAGACCGGCCGAGAAGCTGAAACCGTGGTGGATGCCGAGGGCCCAGGTGAGGGCCATCGAGACGGCGGTCAGTACGGCGTGGAGGGCGTACAGGGCCGGGGCGATGAAGAGGAAGGTGAACTCGATCGGCTCGGTGACACCGGTGACGAAGCTGGTCAGCGCGATCGAGATCATCATGCCGGTGACGGCCTTGCGGCGCTCGGGGCGGGCGCAGTGGGCGATCGCGAGGGCGGCGGCCGGCAGCGCGAACATCATGATCGGGTAGAAGCCGGCCTGGAACTGGCCGGCGGTCGGGTCGCCCGCCAGGAAGCGGTTGATGTCGCCGTGGACGACGGTGCCGTGGGCGTCGGTGTAGTCACCGGTCTGGAACCAGGCGTAGGTGTTGACGAACTGGTGCATGCCGATCGGGATCAGCGCGCGGTTGATCAGGCCGAACAGGCCGGCGCCGACCGCGCCCGCACCCACCAGGCCGTTGTTGACGTGCGAGATCGCGTCGCCGATGGGCTGCCAGCCGAGGCCGAAGATGACGCCCAGGCCGGTGCCGACGAAGGCCATGATGATCGGCACCAGGCGGCGGCCGTTGAAGAAGCCGAGCCAGTCGACCAGCTTGGTGCGGTGGAACCGCTGCCACAGGATGGCCGCGAGCAGACCGACCACGATGCCGCCGAGCACGCCCGGGTCCTGCGGCTTGCCCGCAGGGAGGGCCTCGGTGACGGTGCCGTGGGCCGGAAACGCGGTCAGGACGTTCTTGAAGACCAGGTAACCGACCAGCGCGGCCAGCGCCGTGGAACCGTCGGCCTTCTTGGCGTAGCCGATCGCGATGCCGACGCAGAACAGCAGCGGCAGCGCGCCGGTGACGGCGGTGCCCGCGGCGCCGAAGACCTCGACGAGCTTCGCGGGGAAGTGCCACTTCTCATGGACGTCGGGCTGGCCCAGGCGCGCCAGCAGACCGGCGGCCGGGAGGACGGCGATCGGCAGCTGGAGGCTGCGGCCGACCTTCTGGAGGCCGGGAAGGACGCTGTTGCCGAACTTCTTGATCGGCGTCGGAGCCTTGGCGGGCGCCGGTGCCTGCGCAGACTGACTCATGGGGGTGGGTTCCTAACGGCATGGCGGTCGGTCGGGGGAAGGCACACGGGGCCGGACCGCGAACTGGTCTACACCACACGTGGTGTAGACCAGTTTTGTAGCACGGGTGGAGAACTCGGGGAACCCCGGATAGCGCCGCCGCCGGGAAGCGCTATGAAATCGAAACCTGACCCCGGGGCGACGATCATGATTTCAGTCGCGATTGTGATTTTGGCTATTTGCGCAACAAAAAGCGCGGAGCCCTTGCGGCGCCCGGGTCGGGGCGGGCACGTGGGTCGGAGCCGGGCGAGCGGCCCGCTTCCCGGCCCGTCCGGCGGCTGCTGAGAGTGACCGGAGGGTCGCGGACGGGCCGGTGGGACGTCCCCGCGCCCGTGGTCGGCACCCGTCCGGACCGCCGCCGGCCGGGCGGATCGCGACCGAATTACCTTTTCGGCGGGCATCGAATAGGGAATTCGGCCCGTTCGCGAAATGCCGACGGCCCCCGGACCGGCGGGTCCGAGGGCCGTTGCGGGCGGCGCCCGCGGCGCAATTCAGGCCTTGGTGACGTCCTCCACCTCCGCCTCGTCCTCGCGCCCCGGGGTTTTCAGGTCGAATTTGACGATGATGAAACGGAAGAGCGCGTAGTACACCACGGCGAAGCACGCGCCGATGACGATGATCATCCATGGTTTGGTGGCCAGCCCCCAGTTGATGACGTAGTCGATCAGACCGGCCGAGAAGCTGAAGCCGTCGTGCACCCCCAGCCCCCAGGTGACCGCCATCGAGGCGCCGGTCAGCAGCGCGTGCACGGCGTACAGGGCCGGGGCGAGGTAGGCGAAGGAGTACTCGATCGGTTCGGTGACGCCGGTGACCAAGGAGGTCAGGCCGACCGAGAGCATCAGGCCGTAGATCTCCTTGCGGCGGTGCGGCTTGGCCGAGTGGGCGATCGCGAGTGCCGCGGCGGGCAGCGCGAACATCATGATCGGGAAGAATCCGGACTGGAACTGGCCGGCCGTCGGGTCCCCCGCCAGGAAACGCGGGATGTCGCCGTGCACGACGGTGCCGTCGGCCTTCGTGAACTCGCCGAACTGGAACCACACGAAGGTGTTCAGCAGCTGGTGCATACCGATCAGCAGCAGCGCGCGGTTGAAGACGCCGAAGATGCCCGCGCCCCCCGCGCCGAGATCGGCGAGGTTCTGCGAGAAGTCGTTCAGGCCGCGGCCGATCGGCGGCCACACCCACACGGCGACGACCGCGGTCAGCATGCCGACCAGGGCGGTGATCATCGGCACGAGACGGCGGCCGTTGAAGAAGCCGAGCCAGTCGACCAGTTTGGTGCGGTGGAAGCGCACCCACAGCCAGGCCGACATCAGGCCGATCAGGATGCCGCCGAGCACCCCCGGGTTCTGGTACGTCGCGTTGGCCGCCTTCGCCGAGGTGTAGTCCACGCACTGGTCGCTGACCAGCACGGTCGGCGGCTTGCAGCTCTCCGGGAAGGCGTGCAGGACCTTGTAGTAGACGAGGAAGCCGACCACGGCCGCCAGCGCCGTCGAGCCGTCCGCCTTCCTGGCCATGCCGATCGCGACCCCGATGCAGAACAGCATCGGCAGGCCGAGCGCGGAGTCGAGCAGGGCGCCGCCGGCCGCCGCGAACACCTTGGCGACGTTCGTCCAGCCCAGGCCGTCCTTCCCGAAGACGTCCGGCTGGCCGAGCCGGTTGAGGATGCCCGCCGCGGGCAGCACCGCGACCGGCAACTGCAGCGAGCGGCCCATCTTCTGGAGCCCGCCGTAGAAGGTGTGCCACCACGTGGTCCGCGGGGCCGTGGCGCCTGCCGAACTCATCATCCGCCCTCCGGGCGCGGTTGCCGTCGGGAGACCCGTGCGGGACCCTCGGGCGGGGCCCCGGGAACAGCCGGGGTCCTCCCCACGTTCGTCGGAGCAACGCCTATATTGGCGTAGACCACCTGGGACGCAGGCCGGACACCGGGACGCGGGCCCCGCTGATCGTCATCCTCGGGCGGCGGTCCGGAGCCTGCGCGCCGGAATGGGCCAAAAGTGGACTAACGTGGCAGACCGGCCCGGCTCGGGTCATGCTGGTCGCGCGCCACCCGGCAGCGCGACCGCAGCTGAACCCGCGTCAGCCACCGGCACGGACCTCGCCACCCGACGGTCGAGGACCACCCCAGCACAGCGCAGGACGGCACCCGGCAAAGCCGCCGAAGGGCCGAAACAGAGGGAGAGAAACCAGATGGCCAGCAAGGCTGAGAAGATCGTCGCCGGTCTGGGCGGCATCGACAACATCGAAGAGGTCGAGGGCTGCATCACCCGCCTGCGCACCGAGGTCAAGGACGCCGCCCTGGTCGACGAGGCCGCCCTCAAGGCCGCCGGCGCCCACGGCGTCGTCAAGATGGGCACCGCGATCCAGGTCGTCATCGGCACCGACGCCGACCCGATCGCCGCCGACATCGAGGACATGATGTGAGCTGAGCCACCAAGGCTCCACCGCCCACGGCCCGCCGACCCGCTCAGGAGGACGGCGGGCCGATGCGTGTCCGGGCCACCGAGCCGAGCGGCTACGCTCAGTGGCTATGTCACGCATCGACGGCCGCACCCCCGACCAGCTCCGCCCCATCACCATCGAGCGGGGCTGGAGCAAGCACGCCGAAGGCTCCGTCCTGATCTCCTACGGCGACACCAAGGTGCTGTGCACCGCCAGCGTCACCGAAGGCGTCCCCCGCTGGCGCAAGGGCAGCGGCGAGGGCTGGGTCACCGCCGAGTACTCCATGCTCCCGCGCGCCACCAACACCCGCGGCGACCGCGAAGCCGTCAAGGGCCGCATCGGCGGCCGCACCCACGAGATCAGCCGGCTCATCGGCCGCTCCCTGCGCGCCGTCGTCGACCACCGCGCCCTCGCCGAGAACACCATCGTGCTCGACTGCGACGTCCTCCAGGCCGACGGCGGCACCCGCACCGCCGCCATCACCGGCGCCTACGTCGCCCTCGTCGACGCCGTCTCCTGGGCCCGCGACCGCAAGCTCCTCCGCGCCAAGGGCCAGCCCATCACCGGCGGCGTCAGCGCCGTCAGCGTCGGCATCATCGACGGCGTCCCCATGCTCGACCTCCAGTACGAGGAGGACGTCCGCGCCGAGACCGACATGAACATCGTCTGCACCGCCGACGGCCGCTTCGTCGAGGTCCAGGGCACCGCCGAAGGCGCCCCCTTCGACCGCGACCTCCTCAACCAGCTCCTCGACCTCGGCAGCCTCGGCTGCGCCGAACTCGACGAGATCCAGCGCAAGGCCCTGGAGGGCTGAACCCCCTCCCCGGACACCTGTGCGGACCGCTGTACACGCGCGGCCCACAGCCCGTACGGTTCCCGCAGCGCCCTCGCTGCGGGAACCGCGCACCCGGTGGCGCGCGTCCCTCCCCACGGAACCCCCGCCCACCAGGAGGACCGGATGCCGTCGAGCATCGCCCGCCCCGCCGCCCTCGCCGTGGCCGGACTCATCGCGATCCTCCCGCTCAGCATGGTCAGTTGCTCCGCCGCCCAGAAGGCCATCGACTGCGGCAACACCGCCGTCAAGGTCACCGGCGACATCGCCGACCTCACCAAGGCCTACGACAACTCCAGCAACGACTCGGCCGCCGCGGGCAAGGCGCTCCAGAAGCTCAGGAGCGACCTCGACCAGGTCGGCAAGAGCGCCAAGAACACCGACGTCGCCAAGGCCGTGACCGACCTCCAGAAGCAGGCCGACAAGGTCCAGCAGGCCGTCGACAACAAGCAGGCCCCCGACCTCAAGCCGCTCGGCGACGCGGCGGGCAACCTCACCTCGGTCTGCACCGGCTGATCCCCTCCGCGCGCTCGGTAGGGTGGGCGATATGTCCACCCGTCTGATCCTCGCCACCCGCAACCAGCACAAGGTCGCCGAACTGCGCGCCATCCTCGGCGACGCCGGCCTGGACGTCGAACTCGTCGGCGCCGACGCCTACCCCGAGATCCCGGACGTCCCCGAAACCGGTATCACCTTCGCCGAGAACGCCCTCCTCAAGGCCCACGCCCTCGCCCGCGCCACCGGCCTGCCCGCCGTCGCCGACGACTCCGGCCTCTGCGTGGACGTACTCAACGGCGCGCCCGGCATCTTCTCCGCCCGCTGGGCCGGCAAGCACGGCGACGACCTCGCCAACCTGGAACTGCTGCTCGCCCAGCTCTCCGACATCGCCGAACCCCACCGCGGCGCCCACTTCTTCTGCGCCGCCGCCCTCGCCCTGCCGGACGGCACCGAACGCGTCGTCGAGGGCCGCCTCCTCGGCACCCTGCGCACCACCCCGGCCGGCACCAACGGCTTCGGCTACGACCCGATCCTCCAGCCCCTCGGCGAGACGCGGACGTGCGCCGAGCTGACGGCCGAGGAGAAGAACACCATCAGCCACCGCGGCCAGGCCTTCCGCGCCCTCGCCCCGGTGGTGAAGGACCTCATCGGCTGACGGGCCGAAGGAACGACGGTGGCCCGTTGCCCTTCGATTCGAAGGGCAACGGGCCATTTCGCTGAGTACGCCCGGTGGGACTCGAACCCACGACATTGCGGACCTAAACCGCACCTCTCTACCAGCTGGAGTACGGGCGCACGTCAAAGCAAGCCTACCGTTAGGTGGATCCCGCTGCGGCCGCTTTCTCGAAATCGGACTGAGCTATGCGGCGACGTCCCTCCGGAGGCCGGTGCGGTTCATGTTCCGGCCGCAGTAGGTCGGCGTGATGGAGTGACAGTAGGGGCAGAGCAGGCGGAGGTTCTCCCGCCGGCTATCCGGCCAGTCGCCGTTGATGTGGTCGACCTCCAGGGTCCTCGGGTGTCCGAGCAGTCCGGGGTTTGGGAAGTGTTTGCCAATTGGTACAGACCTATTGACCTGCGTGGTCCAGACCACATAGCTTCGGCGCCAATTGAATCCCCCACGTGCGTGCTCTCCCCACGGGCGCGTGCCGACACTCTCTCCTGGAGGACCGAGTGTTGATCCGAAAGAGCTCCGCCGCCCGGGCGGGTAGGGCCTCGTTGGCGGCGGCGGCGTTGGCCGGGCTGGTGATGGCGACGCTGGGCGCGGTGCCCTCGCAGGCGTCGGCGGCGGTCGACAACGCGGCGTGCCGGCCGGACGGGCTGTACCGGACGCCGGGGGTGGACGTCCCGTACTGCTCGGTCTACGACACCGCCGGGCGGGAGAAGATGGGCGCGGACCACCAGCGCCGCATCATCGGGTACTTCACCGGCTGGCGCACCGGCAGGAACGGCGACCAGCCGTACCTGGTGAGCGACGTCCCCTGGGACAAGGTCACCCACCTCAACTACGCCTTCGGGCACGTCGGCGGGGACAACAAGCTCTCGGTCGGCGCGGACGGCCCGACCAACGAGGCCACCGGGATCTCCTTCCCGGGGGTGCCGGGCGCGGAGCTGGACCCGACACTGCCGTACAAGGGCCACTTCAACCTGCTGACGAAGTTCAAGAAGCAGTACCCGAACGTCAAGACCCTGATCTCGGTGGGCGGTTGGACGGAGACCGGCGGCTACTTCGGGGACGACGGCAAGCGCGTCGACTCCGGTGGCTTCTACTCGATGACGGTCAACCCGGACGGCAGCGTCAACCAGGCCGGCATCGACACCTTCGCCGCCTCCTCCGTCGACTTCGTCCGCAGGTACGGCTTCAACGGCGTCGACATCGACTACGAGTACCCGACCTCGATGAAGGACGCCGGCAACCCGCTGGACTGGCAGCTGGCCAACTCCAAGCGCGGCTCGCTGGCCAAGGGGTACGCGGCGCTGATGAAGACCCTGCGGGAGAGCCTGGACAGGGCGGGCGCCGCCGACGGCAGGCACTACCTGCTGTCGGTCGCGGCGCCCTCCTCGGGCTACCTGCTGCGCGGCATGGAGACCTTCCAGGTGGCCCAGTACCTGGACTACGTCAACATCATGTCGTACGACCTGCACGGCGCCTGGAACAAGTACGTCGGCCCGAACGCCTCGCTCTACGACGACGGCAGAGACGGCGAGTTGGCGGCCGCCAACGTGTACGGCACCGGACAGTACGGCGGTATCGGCTACCTCAACGCCGACTGGTCGTACCACTACTTCCGCGGCGCGATGCCGGGCGGGCGGATCAACGTCGGCCTGCCGTACTACACCCGTGGTTTCAAGAACGTCCAGGGCGGCACCAACGGTCTGTGGGGCTCCGCCGCCGCGACCGCCTGCCCGGCCGGCTCCGGGCTGACCGCCTGCGGTGACGGCGCGGTCGGCATCGACAACATCTGGAACGACAAGGACGACGCGGGCAAGGAGTCCCCGGCCGGGTCGAACCCGATGTGGCACGCCAAGAACCTGGAGAAGGGCATCCTGCCCGACTACCTGGCCAGGTACGGCGTGGCCGACACCGCGCTGCAGGGCAGCTACACCCGCAACTACAGCAGTTCGCTGGTGGCGCCGTGGCTGTGGAACGACGCCAAGAAGGTGTTCCTGTCCACCGAGGACGAGCAGTCGGTGGGCGCCAAGGCGGACTACATCGTCAACCAGGGCGCCGGCGGCGCGATGATCTGGGAGCTCGCGGGCGACTACCGGTGGGACGCCACCGCCAACGGCGGCAAGGGCGAGTACGTCCCCGGCTCGACGCTGACCTCGCTGATGTACGACAGGTTCAAGGCGGCGAGCCCGTACGGCGCGACCCGCTCGACCGTCCCGCTGCCGCAGCAGACCCTGCCGATCGACGTGTCGTTCACCAACTTCGCGCTGGGCGACTCCAACTACCCGATCAACCCGAAGCTGCACATCGTCAACAACTCGACGCTGACCCTGCCGGGCGGCACCGAGTTCCAGTTCGACTACAGCAACTCGGCCCCGGGCAACGCCAAGGACCAGTCCGGCTTCGGGCTGCAGGTGATCCGGCAGGACAATCCGGGCCCGGGCAACGCGGGCGGGCTGAAGGGCACCTACAACCGGGTGTCGGTCAAGCTGCCGGGCTGGCAGTCGCTGGCGCCGGGGGCCTCGGTGGACATGGACTTCGTCTACTACCTGCCGGTGTCCACTCCGTCGAACTGGACGGTCAACGTGGGCGGGACGCTGTACGGGATCAAGGGCGACCTGACCCGGGGCGCGGTGGACGGCGGTACGCCGACGCCGACTCCGACCCTGACGCCGACTCCGACCCTGACGCCGACTCCGACGGGCACCCCCACCGGGACGCCCAGCCCGACCGCGACCCCGACGCCGACCGCGACGCCGACCCCGACCTCGGGCACCTGCACGGCCGCCCCCGGCTGGGACGCGGGGAGCACCTACGCGACGCCGACCAAGGTGTCCTGGAAGGGCCGCTACTACCAGAACAAGTGGTGGACCAAGGGCGACGACCCGGCCGCCGGCGGCGCCTGGGGCGTCTGGAGCGACCTCGGTGCCTGCTGAGCCTGACGGCGGCGGCGGTCACCGGAGGTGAGGAACGGCGGTGGCGGCACACCCGGTCGGGGGGTGGGCCGCCACCGCTGCGTTCGCCGCGAGAGGGAGGAAGGAAGGGGTCAGGCCTCGACCTTGAGGTCGCGCAGCAGCTTGGCGACGTGCCCGGTGGCCTTGACGTTGTACAGCGCGCGCTCGACCTTGCCCTGCTCGTCCACGACGATCGTGGAGCGGATCACGCCCTGGTAGGTGCGGCCGTAGTTCTGCTTCTCGCCGTAGGCGGCGTACGCCTCCAGCACCTGGTGGTCCGGGTCGGAGAGCAGGGTGACCTTGAGGTCCTCCTTCTCGCGGAACTTGCCGAGCTTCTCCGGCTGGTCGGGAGAGATGCCGATGACGTCGTAGCCGGCGCCGGCGAAGACCTCCAGGTTGTCGGTGAAGTCGCAGGCCTGCTTGGTGCAGCCGGGGGTGAGGGCGGCCGGGTAGAAGTAGACGATGACCTTGCGGCCCAGGTGGTCGGCGAGGGAGACCTGGTTGCCGTCGGCGTCGGACAGGCTGAAGGCGGGCGCGGTGTCGCCGGGCTGGAGGCGCTCAGTCACGGTCGTATTCTCCTGGAGGCTGGGACGGACGGTCGTACCACGGCAAACTTACCCCCGTTGGTGGGTGGGGCCGCGCGTCCGTGCCCGGCAGCTGACAGACTGGGCTGGTCGCACAGGACGACAGGACGACATCGGCAAGTGAATGGGGTGGCCCGAGTGGGCGGTGCGAGCACGCAGGACAAGCCGGAGCGGACGGCTGCGCAGATCGAGGCGGACATCGAGCGCACCCGCGACCGGCTCGCGGCGAACCTGGACGAGCTGGCCGTGCGGGTCCACCCGAGCACCATCTCCGCCCAGGTCAAGGCGAAGGCGATGGCCACCGTCGAGGAGAAGACGGCCAAGGCGTACGTGGCCGCGAACGGCCTGGTCGAGAAGGTCAGGGCGCAGTTCGTGGACGAGCAGGGGCAGCCGCGCAAGGAGCGGATCGTCCCGGCGGCGCTGGTCGGCGTCGGCCTGGTGGTGCTGATCGCCTCGTCCCGCAAGCGCCGCAAGGACTGAGCCGTGGTTCCGGAGGACCGGACCGCCGTCGGGCGGGGCCGGTCCTTCCGCATGCCGGGCCAGCGTCACACCGGGCGCGCCGGGGCGGTACCTTCGGGATCGTGAGTACGAACGACAACCCGACGCATTCCGACCACGAGCACGAGACCGCGCGGCACGACCGGCTGGGCGAGAAGCTGCCGATCCGGATGCTGCACGACCGCGTGCTGGTGCGCATCGAGGGCAGCGAGGGCGAGCGCCGCTCGACCGGCGGCATCCTGATCCCGGCGACCGCGGAGCTGTCCAAGCGTTGTACCTGGGCCGAGGCCGTGGCGGTGGGCCAGAGCGTGCGTTCCGTGGAGCCCGGTGACCGGGTGCTGTACGACCCGGAGGACAAGCTGGAGGTGGAGGTCCGCGGCGCCACCTACGTCCTGCTGCGCGAGCGTGACCTGCACGCGGTGGCGGCGAGCCGCTTCGGTGACACGGAGGGCTCGACCGGCCTGTACCTGTGACCGTGACGGGTCCGTCGGCCGGGATGCGGCCGGCGGGCCCGTTCGGCGTGGTCGAGTTCGGGCCCGTTCGCCGTGGTCGGGTTCGCCGCGGTCGGGTTCGCCGTGGTCAGGCCAGGAGGGTGCCGCCGTCGACGGTGATCACCGTGCCGGTGGCGGAGCGCTGGTTCATCAGGTGGACGTACGACTCGGCGACCTCCTCGGGTTCGGCGATCCGGCCGAGCGGGAGGGTGTCGGCGATCCCGGCGAACAGTTGCTCGCGGTCGGGCTCCGGGAGGCCGGACCAGAGCGGGGTGCGGACCATGCCGGCCCGGACGGCGTTGACCCGGATCGGGGCGAGTTCCACGGCCAGGGCCCGGACCAGGCCCTCGATGGCGCCGCAGATGCTGGCGGCGATGCTCCAGCCGGGGCTGGGGCGCAGGCCGGCGGTGCCGGAGGTGAGGGTCACGGAGCCGCCGGGGCGCAGGCGGGGGACGGCGGCGCGGACGGCGTCGAGGGCGCCGAAGTAGCGCAGGGTGAAGAAGTCGCGGGCGGCGTCGAGGTCGAGGGCGTCGATCGTGGCCAGGGTGAGCGGTTCGCCGGCCGTGAAGACGAGGTGGTCGATCGGGCCGAGGCGGTCGAAGAGGGCGCTGACCTGCCGGCTGTCGGTGAGGTCGGCGGTCTCGGCGGTGGTGCCGGCGGGCAGGGTGGCGAGGGCGCGTTCGGTGCTGGCGGCGCGGCTGGAGACGACGGTGACCCGGGCGCCGTGGTCGGCGGCGAGGGCGGCGGTGGCGAAGCCGATGCCGGAGGTGCCGCCGAGGACGACGACGCGCCGGTCCTTGAGGGGTGCGGTGGGCATGGTCGTGGTGCCTTTCGTGGTCGGTGCGGGGTCGTTCCGATCCTGCGCCGGGGTTCGCGGTGGCGTCCAAGACCTGTTCGGTCGGCTGTCATACCCTCGGGGTATCAGGCTGTTCTCGGGGGTGGCGGTGGACGTCGATCTGCGGAAGCTGCGCTACTTCGTGGCGGTGGCGCGGGAGTTGCACTTCGGACGGGCGGCGGCGGAGCTGCACATCGCGCAGCCCGTGCTGTCGCGGCAGATCCGGGCGTTGGAGGCGGAGTTCGGGGCGCGGTTGTTCCGGCGGGACCGCCGGTCCACCGAACTGACCGAGGTGGGGCGGCAGTTGCTGGAGGACGCGCCGCCGTTGCTGGCGGCGGCGGAGGCGTTGCGGCGCCGGGTGCTCAGGGCGGAGGGCGGCGCGGGGCGGTTCGTGGTGGGGTTCATGCCCGGGATCGCGGTGACGGCGGCGGTGCGGGCGCTGCGGGAGCGGCATCCGGGGCTGGCGGTGGAGGTGGTGCGGACCTCGTGGGCGGA
Organism: Kitasatospora sp. NPDC101108; assembly: GCF_055584725.1. Classification (NCBI taxonomy): domain Bacteria; kingdom Bacillati; phylum Actinomycetota; class Actinomycetes; order Kitasatosporales; family Streptomycetaceae; genus Kitasatospora; species Kitasatospora sp. NPDC101108. The sequence continues at coordinate 132,840 of NZ_JBVJLM010000013.1, read as the reverse complement.
GCAGGCGCGGGTGGTGCTGGACGGGCGGGCGGACGTCTCCTTCGTGCGGTTGCCGGTGGAGCCGCGGGGTCTGGTGGTGCGCCCGTTGTACGCCGAGCCGCGGGTGGCGGCGTTGCCGGTCGGGCACCGGCTGGCGGGTGAAGTGTCGGTCGCCATGGGTGAGTTGGCGGGCGAGCGGCTGTTGCAGGATCCGGTGGTGGTGCCGGAGTGGCGGGGTGGTCCGGGTTCGGCCGGGCCGCGGGCGGAGACGGTCGAGGAGAAGCTGGAGTACGTGGCGGCGGGGGAGGGGACGGTGGTGCTGCCCTTGTCGGTGGCGGCGTTCTACACCCGGGCGGACGTGGTGCACGTGCCGGTCTCGGACATCGCGCCGAACCGGGTGGGGCTGGTCTGGGCGGCCGGGCGGGAGGCTCCGTTGCCGGTCGAGTTCGCGGGGTTGGCGGCGGAGCTGGTGGAGGCGGGAGGTGGTGTCCCGGGGTTCGCCGGTTCTGTCGGTGGCAGCCGCTAGGGTCCGGGCATGAGTGTCCCGGTGATCGGTGATGGTGAGCGGCGGGCCCGGTTGGGGCGTCGGCAGCTGTTGGCGCCCTCGGTGCGGGCGGCGCGGGTGGAGGACGTGGCCGACGCGGTGGTCGGGCTGCACGCGACGGACGCGGCGACGGTGTACCTGTCGGCCTGTGCGCGGCTGGCGGAGCCCGCGGCGGCGGAGGTGGACCGGGCGCTGTACGGGGACGTCTCGCTGGTGAAGCTGCTGTCGATGCGGCGGACGATCTTCGCGGTGACGGAGGGGCTGGCCCCGTACGTGAGCGCGGCCGCGGCGCGGGCGATCGCGGCGAAGGAGCGGGCGACGCTGCTGAAGCACCTGCGGGACCACGCCGAGGGCTGGGACGCGGCCCGGCTGGCGCAGACGGAGCGCGAGGTGCTGGCCGCGCTGGCCGTGCGCGGGGAGGCGACGACCAAGGAACTCGGCGAGGACGTCCCGCAGTTGCGCGAGACGATGCTGATGTCGGCGGGCAAGGCGTACGAGGCGAAGCAGAGCGTGGGCAGCCGGCTGCTGCGGCTGCTGGCCTCGGACGGGCACGTGCGCCGGTGCCGTCCGCGCGGGTCCTGGTTGAGCAGCAGTTATCCGTGGGCGCTGGTGCCGCAGTGGTCGGACGTGCCGGTGCGGGAGGCCAAGGCGGAGGTGGTGCGGCGCTGGCTGGCGGCGTACGGTCCGGGCACGGTCGAGGACGTGAAGTGGTGGACGGGCTGGACGCTGGGGGACGTCCGGACGGCGCTGGCGGACGTGGGGGCGCGGGGCGTGGCGCTGGCGGACGGCGCGGCGGCGCTGGTGCTGCCGGGGGACGAGGAGCCGGTGGCGGCCCCGGAGCCGTGGGCGGCGCTGCTGCCGGCGCTGGATCCGGCGGTGATGGGCTGGCGCGGGCGGGACTGGTACCTGCGGCCGGAGGACGTGCCGGCGCTGTTCGACCGGGCGGGCAACGCCGGGCCGACGGTGTGGTGGTGCGGGGAGGTGGTCGGCGGCTGGGCGCAGCGGTCGGACGGCGAACTGGTGTGGCGGCTGTTCCGGGATGTCGGGGCGGAGGCGGAGCGGGCGGTCGGGGCGGAGGCGGGGCGGTTGGCGGCGTGGCTGGGTGAGGTGCGGGTGACGCCGCGCTTCCGGACGCCGCTGGAGCGGGAGTTGACCGCCAAGGGGTAGCGGCGGCGGGCGGGTCGGCCGCGAGTCGTCGGCGGAGCGGGCCCTGCCGTGGGCCGCGCCGCCCGCTCCTCGGCCGGTGGCCCTGCCGCCCGCTCATCGGCCCGGGGCCGGGGCGACCGCCGTGCCGCTGGGGCCGGCGGTGGCGGTGGGCGGTTCGCTGGGCCGGGCGGGTCGGGTCTGGGTGGGCCTGCTGCTGGGGCTGGGCTGTTCCTGGCTGGGGGTGGGCTGGGGGTTCTGCGGGGTGGGGGTGACCGGGCCGGGGCCGGGGCCGGGGCCGGGCTGTTCGGTGGCGGCGGGGGCGCTGGGGGCGTGGCTGGGGGTGGTGGCGGGGGCGCCGGTGCCGGTGGTGGTGGGGCCGGCGCTGGGGGAGCTGCTGGTGGGGGCGCCGGTGGTGGGCCAGCTGTCGGGGCCGGGGTCGGTGCGGCCGGTCTGCAGGTCGAACTGCTGGGTGGGGGTGCCGCCGAGGGCGGCGGTCATGTAGTCGGTCCAGATCTTGGTGGGGAAGGCGCCGCCGTTGATCCGGGTGAGGCCGGCGGTGCCGGCCAGCGGTTCCTTGGCGTGGCTCTTCGGGTTCTCGCGGAACAGGCCGACGGTGGTGGCGAGTTCGGGGGTGTAGCCGGCGAACCAGGCGGAGAGGTTGGCGTCGGTGGTGCCGGTCTTGCCGGCGGCGGGGCGGCCGAGGGCGAGGGCGGCGGCGCCGGTGCCGCGCGGGCTGACGACGTCGCGCAGCACGTCGGTGACGTTGTCGGCGACGTTGCGGCCGACGGCGTCGGTGGCCTTGTGGTCGGGCATCTTGGGGACGTCGACGGCGCCGCCGGGGTTGACGCGTTCGAGCTTCTGGACGGACCAGGGGGTGTGGGCCTGGCCGTGGTTGGCGAGGGTGGCGTAGGCGCCGGCCAGGTCGAGGGCGCTGGGGGTGGCGGTGCCGAGGGTCATGGAGGTGTTGGCCGGGTCCATGCCGCGGACGCTGTCGGGGATGCCGAGTTTGACGGCGGTGTCGCGGACGCGGGCGAGTCCGGCGTCGACGCCTTCCTGGGCGTAGACGGAGTTGACGGACTTGACCATGGCGTAGCGCAGGGTGATGTTGCCGTAGTCGACGTCGTCCTCGTTGGGGGGCGCGTAGGGGGTGGGGCCGCCGGTGACGGGGCGTTCGCTGGTGCCGTCGTAGCGGGTCTCGGTGGTGATGGGGCGGCCGTCGACGGTGTGCTGGGCGATCAGGCCGGCCGCGAGGTCGATCGGCTTGAAGGTGGAGCCGATCTGGTTGTCCTGGCGCAGGGCGTCGTTGAAGGGCTGCTTGGCGTAGTCGGGGCCGCCGTAGACGGCGACGACGCGGCCGGTGGCGGGGTCGACGGAGGCGCCGGCGACCCGGACGTCGGTGTCGGTGGTGGGGCGGGCCTTGGGGTCGAGTTCGCCGGTGAGTTCGTCCTGGACGGCCTTGACGAAGGCGTCCTGCCTGGGCTTGTCGAAGGTGGTGGTGATCCGCCAGCCGCCGGCCTTGAGGGTGGCGGCGTCGATGGTGCCGGAGGAGATGAGGTAGTCGTCGGCGACGCCGACCAGGTAGCCGGCCTGGCCGGCGAGGCCGGTGGCGGGCTGGGGGTCGATGGGCTCGGGGAAGGTGGTGGCGTTGCGGTCGGCGGTGGTCAGGAAGCCGAGCTGGACCATGCCGTCGAGGGCGTAGTTCCAGCGGGCGACGGCCTTCTCGCGGTTGGCGGGGGTGGCGGTCTTGACGTCGTAGAGGCTGGGGGCCTGGAGCAGGGAGGCGAGGTAGGCGCCCTGGCCGAGGGTGAGCTGGGAGACGTCGACGCCGTAGTAGGCGTGGGCGGCGCTCTGGATGCCGTAGGCGCCGCGGCCGAAGTAGCTGCTGTTGAGGTAGCCGGCGAGGATCTCGTTCTTGCTGCGCTGCTGGTCGACCTTGAGGGCGATGAAGAGTTCGCGGCCCTTGCGCTCGAAGGTCTGGTCCTGGGTCAGGTAGTAGTTCTTGACGTACTGCTGGGTGATGGTGGAGCCGCCCTGCATGCCCTTGCCGAGCAGGGTGTTCCAGCCGGCCCGGAGCATGCCCTTCAGGTCGATGCCGCGGTTCTGGTAGAAGGTGCGGTCCTCGGCGGAGACGACGGCCTGCTGGGTCTGCAGCGGGATCTGGTCGATGGTGACGTCGGTGCGGTTGACGGCGCCGGTGCGGGCGATCTCGGTGGTGCCGTCGGCGTAGAGGTAGATGTTGTTCTGGGCGACGGCGTGGGCGTTGGGGTCGGGCACCGGGACGATGACGTAGAGCACGGCGAAGGCGCCGACGGCGAGCAGCAGCAGCGCGGTGAGGGTGCCGAGGGTGATTCGCCAGGTGGGCAGCATCCGGCGCCAGAGGGGGAGGGCGCGGCGGGCTTCGCGGCGGGCGGCCCGTTTGGCCTGGCGGCGGGTGCTCAAGGTCATGACGGGATTATCTGCTATTTGACGCGGGTTCAGCGGCGGCCGGGGGTCTGAGGTGCGCGGTTGTGCGGGCGGTGCCGTGCGCCCTGGGGTGCGTCGGAAATCCGGGTGCGGGCGGTGGGGTCCGGCGGTACGGTGAAAGGTGCAAATCGCATAGTGCACCGACTTCTGACAGCTCCGCCCGTCCGCCCGGTACCCCCGGGTTCGGCCGGTCGGAGCCGCTGGGGCGTGCGCGGACGGCTGCGGGCAGCCGTCCGCCCTTATTTGTCGACAAGGAGACAATATGCAGAACGCTGCGCTCGTCGGGGCGAGGCCCCCTGATACCTCCGGTGGATCCGCGCCCGGGTCCGCCGCCGGCGGGCCGGCCGCCGGGCTGTACGCCGCCTTCGCCCTGTACGCCGCCGTCGCCCGCGGCGCCTTCCGCCGCTACTCCACCTACCGGGCCGCCACGCTGGCCGGCGCCTTCACCAACACCGTCTTCGGCATCATCCTGGCCTCCTCCTTCCTCGCCCTCTGGCAGGCCCGCCCCCACCTCGGCGGCTACGACCAGAGCCAGGCCGTCACCTACATCTGGGTCAGCCAGGGCCTGCTGGTCACCGTCGCCGTCTGGGGCGGCGGCTTCCAGGACGACCTCCAGGACCGCTTCCGCAGCGGCGACATCGCCGTCGACCTCTACCGCCCGGTCGACTTCCAGTGCTGGTGGCTGGCCACGGACCTCGGCCGGGCCGGCTTCCAGGCGCTGGTCCGCGGCACCGTGCCGATGCTGGTCGGCGCGCTGGTGTTCCGCACCCGGATGCCCGAACACCCGCTGACCTGGGTGTTCTTCCTGCTCTCCGTCCTGCTCGCGGTGCTGGCCAGCTTCGGGCTGCGGTTCCTGGTCTCGATCACCGGTTTCTGGCTGCACGACTCGGAGGGGGTGCGCGCGGTGATGCTGGTGGTTTCGATGTTCTTCTCCGGGATGCTGCTGCCGATCGCGCTCTTCCCCGGCCGGCTCGGCGACCTCGCCCCGCTGCTGCCCTGGGCGGCGCTGGTCAAGGTGCCGACCGACGTCTTCCTGGAGCGGGCGGCCGGGGCCGGGCTGCTCCCCGCGCTGGGCTTCCAGCTCGGCTGGGCGGCCGTGCTGCTGCTCGCCGGGCGGGGCGCGCAGTGGCTGGCCACCCGTCGGGTGGTGGTGCAGGGTGGCTGAGTCGTTCTCCGCCGAGCCGTCCGCCGCCGAGTCGTTCGCCCCGGAGCCGTTCGTCCTGGAGCCGTTCGCCGCCGAGTCGTTCCTCGTCCGGACCTCCTGGGCGGTCCGCTCCTGGTGGCTGTGCGCCCGGATGTGGATGCGCTCGACGATGGCCTACCGGGCCTCCTTCCTCCTGAACCTGCTGGCCAGCCTGGCCACCCATTCCCTCGACTTCGTCGTCCTGGTGATCATGTTCCAGCACACCGACCGGCTCGGCGGCTGGAGCCTGCCGGAGATCGCCTTCCTCTACGCCACCGCGACCTTCTCCCTCGGCATGGCCAACCTGCTGGTCGGCTCGGCCGACGGCCTCGGTGCGCGGATCGTGAGCGGATCGCTGGACACCATGCTGATCCGCCCCGCCCCGGCGCTCTCCCAGCTGTGCGCCGAACGCTTCAGCCTGCGCCGGCTCGGCCGCCCGCTCCAGGCCGTGATCGTGCTCGGCTGGTCACTGACCACCCTGGACGTGCACTGGACCTGGGACCGGGTGCTGCTGGTGCCGGTCCTGCTGGTGTGCGGCAGCGTCATCTTCGGCGCCATCTACGTCGGCGGTGCCACCGTCCAGTTCTGGTGGGGCGAGTCCAAGGAGATCCAGAACTCCTTCACCTACGGCGGCGCGACCCTGCTCCACTACCCGCCGACCATCTTCGCCAAGGAACTGGTCGCCGGGGTGGTCTTCGGCGTCCCGCTGGCCTTCGTCAACTGGCTGCCCAGCCTGCGCATCCTCGACCGGCCCGACCCGCTCGGGCTGCCCACCGCCTTCCAGTACGCCTCCCCGGTCGCCGCCGTGCTGTGCGTCGCCGCCGCCGGGACGGCCTGGCGGGCCGGACTGCGCGCCTACCGCGGCGCCGGCAGCTGAACACCCTTCTCTCCGCAAGGAAGGCCGACATGGCACTGATCGAACTCCAGGACGTCCACCGCACCTTCACCGTGCGCGCCCGCACCGGCCGGTTCAGCCGGGTCAGGCGCGAGGTGCGCGCGGTGGACGGGCTCAGCTTCACCGTCGAGGCCGGCGAGTGCGTCGGCTACATCGGCCCCAACGGCGCCGGCAAGTCGACCACCATCAAGATGCTCACCGGCATCCTCGTCCCCAGCTCCGGCCGGCTGCGCGTCGCCGGGGTCGACCCGGCCCGCGAACGCGTCGCGCTGGCCCGCCGGATCGGCGTCGTCTTCGGCCAGCGCACCACCCTGTGGTGGGACCTCCCGCTGCGCGACTCCTTCGAACTCGCCCGCCGGATCTACCGGATCCCCGACCGGCGCTACCGCGAGAACCTCGGGCGCTGCGTCGAACTACTGGACCTGGCGGGCCTGTTGGACACCCCCGTCCGGCAGCTCTCACTCGGGCAGCGGATGCGCGGCGACCTCGCGGCCGCACTGCTGCACGACCCCCAGGTGCTCTACCTGGACGAGCCGACCATCGGCCTGGACGTGGTCAGCAAGGGCAAGGTGCGTGAGTTCCTGCGCGAGGTCAACCGCGACCGCGGCACCACGGTGCTGCTCACCACCCACGACCTCACCGACATCGAACAGCTCTGCGACCGGGTGATGGTGATCGACCACGGCCGGGTCGTCCACGACGGCGGACTGGACGGGCTGCACGCCGCCGGGCGCAGTGAGCGGACCCTGGTGGTCGACCTGGCCGAGGCCCGGCCGCCGATCGAGGTGGCGGGGGCGCGGGTGGTGAAGGTCGAGGGGCCGCGCCAGTGGTTGGCGTTCCCGGCACAGGACAGCGCGGCGCCGATCGTCGCGGAGGTCGCGGCGCGGTACCCGCTGGTGGACCTCTCGGTGCGCGAGCCGGCCATCGAGGACGTGATCGCGCGGATGTACGCGAAGGTCGCGATCGGGTAGGGCCGGTCGGTGCGGGGTGCAGGGTGCGGGGTGCGCGTCCGGATCCGGCCACCCGTACGGGGAGGGCACGTGACTCCCCGGCGGGCGGCCGAGTTGACGGGGCGAGGTCCTGTTCGACCGCAGCCCGGAGGCGCGCCGCCCGATGCCCGTACCCGACGTGAGCGTGGTGGTCGCGGTCCACAACGCCATTCCGCACCTCACCGCCTGCCTGGACTCGCTGGTCGGGCAGTCCCTGGCGCCGGGGCGGCTGGTCACGGCCGCCGACGCCGAGTCGGTCGGCTTCACCGACCCGGCGTCGGCCTGGGCGCCGGCCGGCATCGAGCCGCTCCGGCCCGACCTCGTCCGGTGCCACGGGCTGCTCGGAGACGAGGGGGCGCAGGCCTTCCCGGACCATCCGTTCGCCCCGGAGGCCTGCCCGCGGGCGGGCCGGCTGTCCGTCCTGTCGGACTGCGACTGCTCCTTCCTGGTGCTGCGCGAGGACCGGGGCAACGCCACCGGGCGGGCCTCGGTGCTGGACCGGCTGCGCGGGATCGCCGCACTGCAGCAGGTCGCCGACGAACTGGCCGATCCGGGCGAGGAGTTGGACGCCGTCCGGGTCCGCAGCTTCGCCTGGGACGTGCCCCGGCTGCTCCAGGCCGGCTTCCTGCTGCTGGACGACGGTCTGCAGCGGCGGGTGTGCGCCGAGGTCGGCCGACTGGTCGAGCGGTTCGGCGCCCGCGAGGTGTACCACCGGCTGCCCGTCTCCGAGCGGCTGCGCCTCGAACTGGCGGTCGCCGGGCGGCCGGAGGCGCTGCGCGACCAGATCCGCTACGAGGCCGCGCACGGCGAACCGCCGGTGGTGGTCGACGGTCGGCGGCACTACGCGGGCTACCCGGCGTTCCGGGACGCCCGGCTCCGCCTGCCGGACGAGCTGTTCCTGCTGCGCGAGGAGCCGCCGTTCGAGGCCGCTCCGCCGCTCAACCCCGCCCAGCAGTTGTGGCGCGGCGTCGTCCCGGAGCAGCTGCGGCGCGGGCTGCGGCGCCATCCGGGGTGGCGCCGGCTCGCCAACTCGGTGAACGGAGGCCGGGGATGACCGGCCGGTCGGCCGCCCGGTCGGCTGCCCGGTCGGCCGCCGAGAAGGCCCTGACGGCCGTTCCTCCGGGAGGAGGGTTCCTGCGTGGCGCTCAAGCGGGTGGCCGCCGAGGGCCCGGCCGCGCGCCACCACCGACACCACTCGCCCGGGGCGTGCGGTTGCCGACAACGGCGTGCGGTCGCGGGTCGGCGCGGGGTGACCGCGGGGCACGCCCCCATCCGCGCCGGGCACCGGGCAGACTGGCGGGGTGAGTGACGAAGCCTTCAGCGGGACCGGCCCCGGAGTCCGGTTCACCGCGGCCGACGAGCAGAAGAGACGCGGCGTCCGCCGGATGAAGACCATCGCGACCGGCCTGCTGGCCTTCGCGACCCTGGTCTTCGCCCTCTCCACCTGGGCGAAGGCGGCCGGCGCCGGCGCCTGGGCCGGGTACGTGGCGGCCGCCGCCGAGGCGGGCATGGTCGGCGCGCTGGCCGACTGGTTCGCGGTGACGGCGCTGTTCCGCCGTCCGTTCGGTCTGCCGATCCCGCACACCGCGATCATCCCGACCAAGAAGGACGCCTTCGGACGCTCGCTCGGCGAGTTCGTCGGCGACAACTTCCTGGCCGGCCACGTGGTGCGCGGCCGGCTCGCCGCGCTCGGCGTCGGCCGTCGGCTGGGGGAGTGGCTGGCCGCGCCGGGCAGCGCCGAGCGGGTCACCAAGGAGGCCTCGGCGGCGCTGCGCGGCCTGCTCGCGGTGCTGCGCGACGACGACGTGCGGGCGGTGGTCGCCGAGGCGGTGACCAGGCGGGCCGCCGCCACCTCGGTGGCCGAGCCGATGGGCCGGATGCTGGGCAAGGTGGTCGCGGACGGCGGGCACCACGGGGTGGTGGACCTGGTCGCCGTCCGGGCGCACGGCTGGCTGACCGCCAACCACGAGGACGTGGTCCGGAAGGTCACCCAGAAGACCCCGGGCTGGACGCCCAAGTTCCTCGACCACCAGGTCGGCGAGCGGGTCTACAAGGAACTGATGCGCTTCGTCACCGACATCCGGGACGATCCCGAGCACCCGGCCCGCGGCGCGATCGACAACTTCCTCGCCGACTTCGCCGCCGAGTTGCAGACCGACCCGGAGACCATCGCGCGGGTCGAGCGGGCCAAGGTCGAGATACTGGCCCGCCCCGAGGTGCAGGACCTGATCAACTCCACCTGGGCGGCCGTGCGCACCCTGGTGATGGGCGCGGCGGAGGACGAGGACAGCGAACTGCGCCGGCGCATCCGCGACGGCGTGCACCGCTTCGGCGAGCGCCTGGCCACCGACGCCAAGCTCCAGGCCAAGGTGGACGGCTGGCTGCAGGACGCCGCGCAGTACCTGGTCGACACCTACCGGGCCGAGATCACCTCGCTGATCTCCGAGACGGTGGCGGGCTGGGACGCCGACGAGGCCTCGCACAAGATCGAGGCCAACGTCGGGCGGGACCTGCAGTTCATCCGGATCAACGGCACCGTGGTCGGCGCGCTGGCCGGGCTGCTGATCCACACCGTCGCGGTCGCGCTCGGGGGGTGACCTCGGGCCCGGCGGCCCGGGGTTGCGCCTATCCTTGGCCGATGTTCGCGGTACGCGCGTAGAGGCGCGGAGCAGAAGGAGAGGGAACCACCGTGGTCCAGCCGGACGGAAGTCGGATCGGAAGCCCCACTGGCAGCGGCAGCGCCGCTGACCGGAGCATCGAGGCGTTCATCGCCGGGATGCCCAAGGCGGAACTGCACGTGCACCACGTCGGCTCGGCCTCGCCGCGCATCGTCGCCGACCTGGCCGCCCGGCACGCCGGGAACTCCAAGGTGCCGACGGACCCGGCGGCGCTCGCCGAGTACTTCACCTTCACCGACTTCGCGCACTTCATCGAGGTCTACCTGAGCGTGGTGGACCTGGTCCGCGACGCCGAGGACGTCCGCGCGCTCACCTACGGCGTGGCCGAGGACATGGCCCGGCAGAACATCCGGTACGCCGAGCTGACCCTCACCCCGTACTCCTCGGTAAGGCGCGGCATCCCCGACGTGGCCTACATGGAGGCGATCGAGGACGCCCGGCTGCGCGCCGAGAAGGACCTCGGCGTCGTGCTGCGCTGGTGCTTCGACATCCCCGGCGAGGCCGGGCTGGAGGCGGCCGAGGTCACGGCCCGCCTCGCCACCGAGCTGGCCCCCGAGGGCCTGGTCAGCTTCGGCCTGGGCGGTCCCGAGATCGGCGTGCCGCGCCCGCAGTTCAAGCCGTACTTCGACCGGGCGCGGGCGGCCGGCCTGCGCTCCGTCCCGCACGCCGGTGAGACCACCGGTCCGGAGACGGTCTGGGACGCGATCCGCGAGCTCGGCGCCGAGCGCATCGGGCACGGCACCCAGGCGGTGAAGGACCCGGCGCTGCTCGACCACCTGGGCGAGCACCGCATCCCGCTGGAGGTCTGCCCGACCTCCAACATCGCCACCCGGGCGGTCGAGCGGATCGAGGACCACCCGATCAAGCGGATGGTGGACGCCGGGCTGCTGGTCACGGTCAACAGCGACGATCCGCCGATGTTCGGCACCGACCTCAACACCGAGTACGCGGTGGCGGCGCGCCTGCTGGGGCTGGACGAGACCGGCGTGGCGGCGCTGGCCCGCAACGCGGTCGAGGCCTCGTTCCTGGAGCAGGCGGGCAAGGCGCGGCTGGTCGGGGAGATCGACTCCTACCTGGCGGGCTGGCAGCAGGGCTGAGCTCTCCGCAGGTCAACCGCCCCGTCGACCCAGGTCGGCGGGGCGGTTCCGTTCGTGGGGCCGACCCGTTTCAGGCCGTGGCGCCAAAGTGGTGCCACAAACGACTCGACATGGCACCACGGCTGTGCCATGCTTCTGGCCATGGACCTCACGCCGTACGTCGAAAACCTCCGGAACGAGCTCGCGGTGGCCGCCGCCACCGGCGGGGACGAAGCCCGGGCGCTGGCCGAGCGACTGACGCTTCCGCTGGAGTCGGCCGTGCGGCTCACCCTGCTCAACGCCCTCTCGGCCGCCATGGGCGAAGTCACCCGTGACCTCGCCCCGGGCTCGGTGGACGTGCGGCTGCGCGGCCTCGATCCCGAGTTCGTGGTGACCGCCCCGCCCGGCGCCGACTCCTTCCACGGCGATGCGTCGCCCGCCGAGCCGTCGATGGCGCCGTCGGCGGTGCCACCGGTGGCACCATCCGCGCCGCCCGTGGCGCCGGAGTCCGACGAGGCGGGCACTGCCCGGATCAACCTGCGCCTGCCCGCCAACCTCAAGGCGAGAGCGGAGGAAGCCGCCGGACAGGAGGGCCTCTCGCTCAACGCCTGGCTGGTCCGGGCCGTGGCCGGCGCGGTGGAGGGCGGCCGCCCGGTCGCCCGCCCGGCCGCCGACCTCGGCAGTCGCAGCACGCGCAGCGTGGGCGGCCAGGGCTTCACCGGCTGGGTCCACTGACACCTCCGCATCACAGACCATCCGCCCCTGCGACGTCACCCCCGCTCCGACCAGCGGGAACACCCACACGAGCCAAGAGGACGGGACACCCATGCCCACGTACGAGACCGACGGACCGATCTCCGTCGCCCTGGACTTCGAGATCGGCTCGGTGTGGATCCGGGCGAGCAAGCGCGCCGACGCGGTGGTCGACGTCCGGCCCACGAGCGCGGCCAGGGACGCCGACGTCAAGGCCGCCGAGCTGACCCAGGTCGACTTCTCCGGCGGGCGGCTCACCCTCAAGGGCCCCAAGCAGCGCACCGTGTTCTCCAGCCGGAAGGGCTCGATCGAGATCACGGTCGAGCTGCCCGTCGGCTCCGAGGTGCACGCCGAGTCCCCGATGTCGGACTTCGTCACCGAGGGCCCGCTCGGCGACTGCCGGATCAAGACCTCCATGGGCCGGATCCAGCTCGACCGGGCGGAGAACGCGCGGATCAAGACCGACATGGGGGACATCCGGCTCGGCACCGCCGCCGGGAACGCCGAGGTGACCGGCTCCGGCCGGATCGAGGTCGGCACCGTCGGCGGCCGGCTGACGGTCAAGAACAGCAACGGCGACACCGAGATCGACGAGGTGCGCGGCGAACTGACGGCCAACTCCTCCAACGGCCGGATCCACGTCGGCTCCGCCGAGGCGGGAGTGGAGGCCAAGTCGGCGAACGGGCACATCCGGCTCGGCCGGATCGTCCGGGGCAAGGTCAACCTCCAGGCCGGCGTCGGGGACGTCGAGGTCGGCATCGCCGAGGGCACGGCGGCCTGGCTCGACGTGCACAGCAAGTTCGGCGCCGTCCGCAACGAGCTCGGCCCGGCGCAGGGCCCGGGCGACGCCCGGGAGACCGTCGAGGTCCGCGGCACCACCCAGGTCGGCAGCATCACCATCCGGAGGGCCTGATGGTGGCGATCTCGGCGGTCGGGCTGACCAAGTCCTACGGGGACAAGGCGGTCCTGCGGGGCATCGACCTGTCCATCCCGGCGGGCACGGTGTTCGCCCTGCTCGGGCCGAACGGCGCGGGCAAGACCACCACGGTGGAGATCCTCTCCACCCTGGTCCCGGCCGACGGCGGCTCGGTCCGGGTGGCCGGCCACGACCTGGTCCGGGAGGCCGACGGGGTGCGGAGGGCGATCGGGGTGACCGGCCAGTTCTCGGCGGTGGACAACCTCCTCACCGCCGAGGAGAACCTGATGCTGATGGCAGACCTCAACCACCTCCGCCGTCGGGAGGGGCGGAGGCGGGCCGAGGAACTGCTGCGGCGCTTCGATCTCACCGAGACGGCGCGCAAGCCCGTCGTCACCTTCTCGGGCGGCATGCGGCGCAAGCTCGACCTGGCGATGACCCTGGTCGGCGACCCCGAGGTGATCTTCCTGGACGAGCCGACCACCGGGCTGGACCCGCGAAGCCGCCGCATCATGTGGGAGATCATCCGGGGGCTGGTCGCCGACCACGGGGTGACGATCTTCCTCACCACCCAGTACCTGGAGGAGGCCGACCAACTCGCCGACCGGATAGCCGTCCTGGACGGCGGCCGGATCGTCGCCGAGGGCACGGCCGAGGAGCTGAAGCGGATCGTCCCCGGCGGGCGGATCCGCCTCCAGTTCGCCGACTCCCGCCAACTCGACACCGCCGCCGCCCTGTTCGACTACGCCACCGCCGACACGGAGGCCCTGCGACTGGACATCCCGGGGGACAACTCGGTGATCACCGTGAAGGCCGTGCTGGACACGCTCGACAACGCCTCCGTACAGGCCGAGTCGCTGGTCGTCGAGACGGCCGACCTGGACGACGTCTTCCTGCAACTCACCGGGGAGGGTGCGCGATGAGCGCGATGACGAGCTACGCGGTCAGTGACTCGCTGACCATGCTGCGCCGGAACCTCAAGCGTGCCCAGCGGTATCCGGCGATGACCTTCTCCGTCGTCGTGATGCCGGTGATGATGCTGCTGCTCTTCAACTACGCCTTCGGCGGAGCACTGGGAGCCGGTATCGGGGGCGGGAGCTACATCGACTATGTGACGCCGGGGATCGTCCTGATGACGGCGACGGCCGGTTCGGTCGCCACGGCGGTGGGCGTCTGCGTCGACATGACCGAGGGCATCGTCAACCGGTTCCGGACGATGGCGATTTCGCGGTCCGCTTTCCTGACCGGGCACGTGGTCGGGAGCGTGATACAGACCGTGGTCGCGCTGGTGATGGTGATCGGCGCGGCCTTCGCCATGGGGTTCCGTTCCAGCGCGGGGCCGGTGGAGTGGCTGGCGGCCGCCGGACTGCTGCTCTTCGTGACACTGACGCTGACCTGGATCTCAGCGGGCATCGGGCTGGTCTCCAAGACCCCGGAGAGCGCGAGCAACACGCCCCTGCCGCTGACCTTCCTGCCCTTCATCGGCAGTGCGATCGTCCCGCCGGATTCGATGCCGACCGTGCTCCGGTGGTTCGCCGAGTACCAGCCCTTCACGCCGATCATCGAGACCCTGCGCGACCTGCTGATGGGCACCGCGATCGGCAGCAGCGGCTGGATAGCCCTCGCCTGGTGCACCGGCCTCACCCTGGTCGGCTACGTCTGGTCGCGGAGCGTCTTCTACCGGCGGTGACGGGGGTACGGCCGGTAGTCGTCGGTGCGGCCCGGGAGGCGGAAGTCCCGCCCCCGGGCCGTACCGGCGTGCGATGACCGCCGGCGAGCCCCTGGTCGCACAACGGACGGTCCGTCAACTGCCCCGGGCGCGGACGCCCCCTGTAGTAAAGTCCGCGCAAAGATCGGCAAAGGACCGCCCGGGGGGACGGATGGCGACGACGCGTCGTAGACGGGTTGCCCGGGGGCTGAGAGCCGTGGCCCTCGTCCCGCTGCTGGCGTACCTGCCGGGCTGGCACGCCTCCCGCTCGGGCGGCCTGGTGCTGGTCGAGCACTGGCTCAACCGTCCGAGGCTGCTGATCGGGGCGGCGGTGGTGCTGATCGTGGTCTCGCTGGTGGTCGAGATGGAGTTCCGCACCCGGTTCTCGCAGATCGGCTGCGCGGTGCTGCTGGTGCCCCTCGTCGTCGCCGGCGTACCGGTGCTCTCCCTGTTCCTGGTGTTCAGCGGCCACGGGGGTCGGGAGGACCGTTTCGTCAATCCCGACCGCCCGGACCGGGTGCTCACCGTCACCAACGTCGCCTTCTCGATCGACCCGATCTACCAGGTGGAGCTGGAGACCGGCACCGGCTGGTCCGCCCGCCACTGGAGCATGGGCACCTGGAACACCAGGGGCGGCGACTTCGTCCGCATCGACTGGTCCGGCCCGGACCGGATCACCGTGACCGGCCGCAAGAAGCTCACCGTCTTCGACGTCCACCCCGACGGCAGCCTGAGCGAGCCCCGAGTCCTGCCCCAGCAGCCCGTCCCCGGAACGGGCTCCTGAATCCCGAGGACCCACTCGTCTTCTCCAGGCCGGACGAATGCGGCAGCGGATGCGTGAGCGGTGGGGAGCTCAGCCGCGCCGGGTGCGGCGGGTGGCGGCGGTGGACGGGACCGGGTTCGTCGAGGGGACCGGGGCGCACGCCGTCGACGTGCTCAGCGGTGGACCGCACGCGTACCGGCCGGGTCGCCGCAGAGGGCCTTCTCCTTGAAGGCCCGGTGGAGCCGCTCGGACTTCTGGGGGTCGCTCCTGTCGTACTCGTTGGAGGAGATGGCGTACTGGCGGCTGCCGTCCCGTGATCCGAACACCTCGGTCGAGTAGCCGGGGATGTCGCCGGTGTGACCCCAGAACCGGCCGCAGGAAAGGTCGTAGCGGACCACGCCGAGGCCGTACTCGGCGTGGTCGGGCGCCTGGGGGATGGGGACGGTGGTGGTCATCTCGGTGAGTTGGGCGGGGGCGAGCAGCCGTCCCCCGAAGAGGGCCGCGTGGAAGCGGGTGAGGTCCTCGGTGGTGGAGACGGCCGCGCCGGACGCGTCGGCGATGGTGGGGGAGAGCCTGGTGACGTCGCCAGGGCCCTCGGGGAGCTTGAAGTAGCCGTGGGCGTGCGGGCCGGGGACGGCGGTGGAGGTGGTGGGCAGGGTGGTGTGCCGCAGCCCGAGTGGCCGGATGATGCGGCGCTGCACCTCGTCCCGCCAACTGTGCCCGGTGACCTGCTCGATGAGCATGCCGACGACGACGTAGTTGGTGTTGGAGTAGTGCCAGCCCTGCCCGGGGGCGAAGTACGGCGGCCTGGCGGCGCCGATGGCCAGGAGCCGTTCCGGGGTGTACTCGATCCAGCGGCCGGTGGCGAGGAACTCCCGGTTGCCCGCCTCGGTGTCCTCGCGTACCCGGTGGTCGTCCAGGTAGTTGCCCAGCCCGCTGGTGTGGTTGAGGAGTTGCCGGACGGTGATGGCGCTGCCGTTGGGCACGGCGCCGGGCAGGTAGTGCTCGATCGGGTCGTCGAGTCCGACCCGGCCCTCGCCGACCAACTGCAGGGTGACGGTGGAGACGAAGGTCTTGGTGAAGCTGGCGATCCGGAACCGCCCGTCGGCGCGGGCCGGTCGGCCGGTGGCCAGATCGGCGGTGCCGGCCACGCCGCGCCAGGTGACGCGCCCGTGGTCGCGGACCTCGGCGAGCGCGGCGGTGCTGGTGCCCTGGTCGACCAGTGCGTCGAGTTCGGGCTGCAGGTCGGCGGCGGCCGACGACCGGGTGGCCGACGACGGGGTGGCGGGGAACGGGGTGGCGGGGGCGGCGGCCGCGTTCGGAGTGAGCGCGGCGAGCGTGGCGAGCGTGGCGAGCGTGGCGAGGCTGACGGCAGCGGTGCGGAGCGTGGTTCCGACTCGGCGCCGGGACAGGCGGGTTGGGGTCATGGCGTCACGCTCGCACTGCCAGGTGGCGACGGTCCTCCTGCCGGCGAAGGGCCCGGCTCTCCGTCTTTCGGAGGAGAACCGGGCCCCGTCCGGAGGGCGCGGACCTCACGCCGGGCGGGTCACCAGCGGTCGATGCCCATGGTGTTCGCGGCGCTGTGGATGGCGTTGTAGTGCGGGATCGACATGTCGGACTTCTTCTGGCCGGCCGGGAGGTGCTTGTCGGCAGCGCGGAACTCGTCGCGGGCGGCGGCGAGCAGGCTGGTGCCGTAGGAGACGGGGACGTCATTGGTGCCGTGGGCCGGGTGGGACTTGGCGGCCGTCTGGCTGCCGGCCTGGGCGAGGATGCTGCGGGCCTGGTTGTAGGCGGCGGCCTTGACCGTCTTGGGGTTGAGGATCTGTGCCTGCACCCCGGCCACCGACCGGGTCTGGTCGGCGGCCACGGCGGCGGGGGCGACGGCGGCGGTGAGGGCACCGGCGACGGCGACGGCGGCGAGAGCGTTGCGGACGTTCCTGTTCATGCGGAATCCTTCCGTGAAAATGCCAAGGGTTCGCCTCCGCATCGGACGTGGGAACCGTCGGAGTGCGAACGCCTCCGCACTACCCCGGCCGCCGAGAGCGGAAAACCGGATTCCGGCGGGTTCGTTCGGAAGCGATGGGATCCGGACGTTCTCCGGATCCCGGGAATTCGTACCGGTTCCGGCCCACAGGAATCCCCTTCGACTCCCGGCGCTCGGCTTAGGACTCCCGGCTCCCGGCTCCCGGCGCTCGGCATGGCGCCCGGTCCAACGGCCGTCGCGGCCCTACGCGTTGGACCACGACCGGCTGGACAGCACCAGCAGGTAGCCGTCCGGGTCCTGGAGGGTGACGCCCCAGGCGTCCCAGTACGGGTTGTGGGCCGGCACCCGCTTGCCGCCGTGCTGTTCCAGTCGCTCCACCATCGCGTCGCCCACCGGCTCGCCGAGGTAGACGACCAGCAGGTCCTCGGCGGTGGGCCGCGGCTCGACGGGCGCGGCCGGGTCGTGGACGAGTTCCAGGTGCCAGGCGGCGGCGGGCCAGCCGACCATGAGGAGCGAGTGTTCGCCGGGGGTTCCGTCCGTGGTGTGCCGGTACAGGACGTCGAGGCCGAGACCGGACACCCAGAAGCGCTCGGCTGCCGCCAAGTCCGATGAGGGGCGGGCGATGCGGATGTGTGCGGTGGCGTCGGCCGGCATGGTTCTGGCTCCAGGGGTACGGGGAGGGGAGGGCGGGCTCCCGGTGGCAGTGAGCCTAGGGATCACGTGATGGGGGTGTCATCGGGCGCTGGTCCTAGTTTGTCGGCCCCGGATCTCCGGGTCCCCGATCCGCGGGGCCTGGGCAGGCCGGGTGAACGACGAGGATTTGTTGACGGATGAACTCAACGAACTCGAACAGCTCCCGCGAGTGCGGCGATTCGAGGCAATCTGATTCGCATACGGACTCCGATCGGATTACCTGACTCTTGCCAGCTCCAGGGGCGGATGGTTGCCTCGCCGTCGTGACCGAAGGAACGGTCACGCGCATTCGAGGGAACACCGCAGAAGGAGAAATCCCTTGTTCACCATCAAGAAGGCCACCGCCATCGCTGCCGCGGCGCTGGCGGTCTCCGGGGCCATGGCCACCGCGGCGCCTGCTTCGGCGGGCGTCCGCGCCGTTTCGGAGAACGTCCGCTTCTTCAACGAGCACACGGGCGGGGCGCTGGACGCCAACGGCCTCGGCAGCAACGACGCGCTCCTGTGGACGCCCAACGGCACGGACTACCAGGACTGGTACCTGGACTTCGGCAGCCAGGGCGGCGTTCAGATCAGGAGCAAGGCCCGGAACCAGTGCCTCCAGTCGCCCGAGAACCTCGGGGGCACGGTCAAGGTGGTGGACTGCAACAAGCTCATTCCGACCCAGTGGTGGGTGCTCAACAAGTCGGGCGACAAGACCGTCATCGCCCAGCAGCGGGACCAGGACCGGGTCATCGAGGCGACCACGATCGGCAACCCCGTGGTGGAGAGCATCTACGACGGCCACCCGAGCCAGCTGTGGGACATCAGCCCCTCCTGAGCCGCCGGTAGCGCAATGAGGACGGGCCCGGCACCTCCACAGGTGCCGGGCCCGTCCGACTGCAAGGCGCCGGCCCTGTGGCCGGCGCGCCTGGTCACTCCACCCGGACGGCTCGTTCTCGCGTGCATGCGGTGCGGGGTGATCGCCTCGACCTCGTGACCGAGCACGTGGTCACGGGAATTCGGGAACACCGTAGAAGGAGAGATCCCTTGTTCACCATCAAGAAGGCCACCGCCGTCGTCACCGCCGCCCTGGGAGTCACCGGCGTGCTCGCCGTCGCGGCGCCCGCTTCGGCCGGTTCCGTCCGTGACATGACGCACGGCGTCCGTATCTTCAACGAGGCCGTGGGCGGCGCGTCGGATGCCAACGGCCTCGGGGGCTCCGCCGTGATCACGGCGGAGCCCAGCGACGTGGCAAGCCAGGGCTGGATCATGCACTCCGCCGGCGCCAAGTCGGTCCAGCTCGAAAGCGCGGCGTGGCCTGGCCTCTGCCTGGAGGCGCCGCAGAACATCGGCGACGCGGTCGGGCTGGCCCCGTGCCAGGCCGACGCCCCGGCCCAGCGGTGGTCGTTGGAGAGAGTGAGCGGCCGGCACGTCATCGCCGAAGCGGACAACCCCGACTTCGCCGTCGAGGCCGTCTCGAAGGGCGCGTCCCTGGTGAAGGCCTGGCGTGACAACAACCCGCGTCAGCTGTGGGACATCACGTCCGCCTGAGTCGCTGGTGGCGCAACGCGGACGGGCCCGGCACCTGGGTGAGGTGCCGGACCCGTCCGACCGTGGAGCGCCAGGCCCGGGTTGCACGGACTCTTCCTACTGAAAGTAGGACGTGCTCTGGTAGCACCGCTGACGCCTGACGAAAGATCATCTCCCTCGCGACGAGAAGAACATTAGCAGCTCAGCGGCCGTGCTCCGAACCGCGGAGGCGGCCAGGGGGTTCGGGGGGAACAGCACAGGAGGAGAAGTCCTTTGTTCACCACCAAGAAGGCCACCGCAGTCGCTGCCGTCGCCCTGGCCGTCACCGGCACGGTGATCGCCTCGGAACCCGCCTCGGCCGGGACCGTCCGCCAGGCGGCCGAGAACGTCCGGTTCCTCAACAAGGCCACGGGCGGGGCACTGGATGCCAACGGCCTCGGGGGCGACACCGCCATCACCTACGCGCTCGACAGCGCGGCCTCCCGGGACTGGGTCCTGCGCTCCGTCGGCCGGAGGTTCCAGATCGAGAGCAGGGCGAGGCCCGGCCACTGCCTCCAGGCAATGCCGAACCCGGGGGACCAGATCCCGATGCCGGCGTGCAACGCCAACGTCCCGACCCAGCTGTGGGTGTTCGGCGCGGTGGGCGACAAGTACGTCATCGCCGAGGCGGTGGACGGGAACCGGGTCATCGAGGCCCAGGCGAACGGCAGCCCCGTGATGACCTGGTTGCGCGACGACGGTCCCCGTCAGCTGTGGACCATGACGCGGCCCTGAGCGGTTCGGTGGCAATGCGAACGGGCCCGGCACCTGGGTGAGGTGCCGGACCCGTCCGACCGTGGAGCGCCAGGCCCGGGTTGCACGGACTCTTCCTACTGAAAGTAGGACGTGCTCTGGTAGCACCACTGACGCCTGACGAGAGATCATCTCCCTCGCGACGAGAAGAACATTAGCAGGTCAACGGCCGTGCGCCGAACCGCGACTGGGCGGCGCGGCCCGTTGGGCGGTTCGGGGCCATCCGGTTCGCGCACGGACTCCAGCCGGACTGCACGCTCTTATGGGGCCTCGGGGTGGGTGGTTGGCTCGTCGGTCGTGGCCGAACGGACGGTCACGGGAATCCGACGGAACAGCGCAGAAGGAGAAGGCGCAACGCGGACGGGCCCGGCACCTGGGTGAGGTGCCGGGCCCGTCCGACTGTGGAGCGCCAGGCCCGGGTTGCACGGACTCTTCCTACTGAAAGTAGGACGTGCTCTGGTAGCACCACTGACGCCTGACGAGAGATCATCTCCCTCGCGACGAGAAGAACATTAGCAGGTCAGCGGCCGTGCTCCGAATCGAGGAGCAGCCGGGTCGGGACGTGTGGGGACTCGGCGCGGATCGCCCGGCCGCGGCGGAGGCCGGCGAACTGTGCGTCGGTGGCGTCGGGGGAATCCGAGGCGCGGGAACGGGCGAGGGCGGTCTTCGGGCGTGGATCTGGCGGCTGAGGCTGTCGGCGAAGTGCATGGTGCCGCATGAAGCACCGGCCGACGGGAGCGCTGGCCGGTGCGGGGGAGAAGGGGTTATGGGCCTCCTGTGGCCGAAGTGGCACGACATCGCCCCTGAATCGCAAGAGACTTGACGTTGAATCAGTTGCTTGGAAGAGTCGGCGATCGTGCGAACTCCAGTTCCAATAAACGGAGTTCGAGGCACTTCCATCGAAACGGGGTAGGTTTCTCATGCTCACCAAGAAGATCGCCGCCGCAGCGGTCGCCGTGGCCGCCGCGGGCGTCCTCGCCACCGCCACGTCCGCCTCCGCCACTGCCACCCTCTACAACACGGCGACGACGACAGTCGGTGGGGGCCTGTCGCACAAGTGCACGTCGCGCACCGTCGACCTGGCCGCCGGTTCTTATGGCTGGGGCTTCTACAGCGCGACCCCGTACGTGAGCAGCACGGTCAAGCTCGCCGCGGGTAGCTACACCTGGACCGACTGCCTGACGGAGAGCGTGGACTACTACTACGTGGACTCGTCGCTCAAGCTCAACGGCAGCTCCTCCGCTCCGGCGACGCTGCACGCGTCGCGCTGGATTGCCGGGGGCCTCTACACCTACGGCAGCTTCCTCAAGCCGAACTTCTAGAGCCGCCAGGCTCCTTGGTCCGCCGAGGCCCCGACCGCCGGCCGGGGCCTCGCTGCGACCTCCGCCCCGCGCGACCCGGGGCCTCGCACAGGAAGTCGGCCGGCCCGACTTCCTGTGCGCAGAACGACGTCGTGAAGGCCGGGCGCCGGCCGGGAGGGCTCGGCGGCCGCTGTTCGAGGCCCGCGGCCACCGGATCGTCCGGCCGGACGTCGTTCCGCGTCAGCCCGGTGGCCCGGAAAGGGGGTTGCCGGACCGGTCGGGCGCTCGTGATGATCGTGCGATGAGCACCATCATCAGACGGGTACGGGCCGGGGAATGGGAGCGGGTCAAGGAGATCCGCCTCGCCGCGCTGCAGGACCCGATCGCGCACCTCGCCTTCCTGGACACCTACGAGAGCGCCTCCGCCAGGCCCGACGAGTTCTGGCAGGAGCGCACCGCCGGGGCCGCCGAGGGCGAGTCCGTGTGGCAGGCGGTCGCCGAGGCCGCCGACGGGCGTTGGCTCGGCACCATGACCGTGCTGGTCGAGCGGCCCGGCGCGGAAGGCGCCCTCGCCGGCGACGTCGTCACCGTCCCGCAGGCCCATGTGGTCGGCGTCTACGTCCGCCCCGAGGCACGCGGCACCGGCCTCGCGCACGAACTGATCGGGGCCGCCCAGGAGTGGGCCTGGTCGCTCACCGAGCCCCGGCTCCAGCGTGTCCGGCTGTACGTCCACGAGGGCAACTCGCGCGCCGAGGCGATGTACGTGCGGGCCGGTTTCAAGCACTCCGGCGTGTCGGTGCCGGTGCCGGGCGACGGGACGGCCCGGGAGATCGAGCTCGCGGTCGAGCGGGACTGAAAGCGGCCCGCTAACGCGCGGCGTCCCCGTCGCGCGGCTCCACCGTGGCGGCGAGGGCACCCGGGAGTTCGGCGCAGGCCGCCCGGAGGCGGCGGGTGAGGTCCTCTCGGGTGTGTCCGGCGGGCTGGGCCACCCAGGCGGCGAGGGCCTGGTGGAAGGCGGAGACCAGCATGTCCAGCGCGAGCCGGACGCGCAGGGCGGCGATGCTCTCCTCGGCGGCGCCCTCGTCGGCCGTGCCCCCTTCGGGGGTGTCCTGCGCGGCCGTGCCCCCTTCGGGGGTGTCCTGCGCGGCCGTGCCCCCTCCGCGGGTGTCCTGCGCGGCCGTACCCCTCTGGGCGGTGTCCAGGGTGAACCGCCGCGCGGTGAGCGCCGCCGCCTCCCGGCTGACGCGGTTGCAGAAGGCCAGCCCGTGGGCGTCCATCGACGGTGTCCTGGCGGCCAATCTCCGGCTCGCCAGGACGCGTTGGGCCCATATTCCGCTCGGCATCCGGTCGATCGCCTCGACCAGCACCTCCTCGTAGAGCGAGACCAGCGGACGGCCCTGCGGCGGGTGGTCCTCCAGCAGTTCCAGGAACGCCGTCCAGAGGTCCTGGGTGGGTGCGGCCGCGACGTCCTCCTTGCTGCTGAACGCGCGGAAGAACGTCCGCTTGGAGACCTCGACCGCCTCGCACAACTGGTCCAGCGTCACCCGGTCGAATCCGCGCTCGCCGAACAGTTCCAGCGCGGTGTCGATCAGCGCCTGACGGGTGCGCAGCTTCTTGCGCTCGCGCAGCGGGAGTACCGGGTTCTCGGGAGTCATCGCGGCAGTGTATCCGGGCAGCGATTGCCATCTGTAGGCTTGTGCCACTCAGTGGCAGAATTCACGGGAGGATCCTCCATGCGTGCACTTCTGGTCGACCGCTCGGCTCCCGGCCGCCTGCGCCTCGGCACCGCTCCCGACCCCGAACCGGCGCCGCACCAGGCCCTGGTCCGGGTCGCCGCGACCTCGCTCAACTACGGTGAGATCGCCTTCGGCCTCGACGCGACCGCCGACGGGACGGTCTTCGGCTGGGACGCCGCCGGCATCGTGGAGCGCGCGGCCGCCGACGGCTCCGGCCCCCCGGCCGGGACCCCGGTGGTTGCTCTGACGCCCGCCGGTGCCTGGGCCGAACTGCTGGCCGTCGACACCGGGTTGATCGGCGTCGCGCCGGCCGGGGCCGACCCGGCGGCGCTCGCCACCGTCCCGGTCGCCGGTGCCACCGCCCTGCGCGCCCTGCACCGCCTCGGGCCGCTGCTCGGCCGCACCGTGCTGGTGACGGCGGCCACCGGCGGCGTCGGCCGGTACGCCGTCCAACTCGCCCGCGCCGCAGGGGCGTACGTGATCGCGTCCACCGGCGCACCGGAGCGGAACGGGGAGCTGCTGGAGCGGCTGGGCGCCCACGAGGTGGTCGGTGCTCCGGGCCGGGCCTCGCGCCCGGTCGACGGCGTGGTCGAGCTGGTCGGCGGGCCCCAACTGGTGGAGGCCTACGGCGCCTTGGGCGAGGGCGGCACGCTGGTCGCCGCCGGGCACATCGCGGGGAAGGGGGAGGACTTCCCGTTCGGCGCCCTGTTCGGCGACCAGCAGCGGCACGACCGCAGCCTGGTGACCTTCTTCCTGCTCGGCTGCACCGGTCTCGGCCGGGACCTCGGCTGGCTCGCCCACCGGGTCGCCGCAGGGGAGTTGGACCCGGGCATCACCTGGCGCGGCGGCTGGGACGGCGCGGCGCAGGCCGTCGAGGCCCTGCTCGCCGGGCGGCTCCGCGGCAAGGCGGTGCTGACCTTCGATGCCTGAGTCCCGACTTCCGCCGCCCCCGGCAGGGCCCCGGTGTGCTGTACGGGCCCCGGGCGGGCGGGCCGCGCGGCGGACTACCGGAAGTCCTCCGCGTGCTCCCGCACCCATGAGCGGAAGTCGCGGGCCGGTCGGCCGAGCACCTGCTCCACGGTGCCCGTCACCCGTTCCGGCTCACGGGTGAACGACTCCCAGGCGCGCAGCCGGGACTCCACGAACGCGGCGTTCCCCCAGGCCGCCGTCAGCTGTTCGCGGGCCGTCTCCGGCGCCAGTTCCTCCCAGCGCACCTCGGTGCCGAGCTCCTCGCCGATGATCCGTACCAGGTCGGCGTGGGCGATCGATTCGGGGCCGGTGACCAGGTACTTGGCGCCGTCGTGCCCGTCCTCGGTGAGCGCCCGGACGGCCACGTCCGCGATGTCGCGCTCGTGGACCAGTGAGCGGCGTGCCCGCCCGTACGGCCAGCGGACGACGCCCGCGCGGACCTGGTCGGCCCAGCCGAGCACGTTCCCGGCGAAGTCGATCGCCCGGACGAAGGTCCAGGCCAGGCCGGACCTGCGGATCAGTCGCTCGATCTCCTGGTGGAAGATCACGGGCGGTTCGTCGTCGGCGAGGTCCGGCACGTCCGTCGAGAGGTAGACGACCCGCTCGGCGTGCTCGGCGATCAGCTCGACCACCCGTGGCCGCACCGGAATCCCGGGCCACATCAGGTAGACGGCCTTCACCCCGCCGCTCAGCGCGGCCGCCAGGCTCTCGGGCGCCGCCAGATCACCCTCGACGGCCGCCACCCCCACGGGCAGTGCGGCACCTGCCGCGTCGCGCACCAACGCCCTTACCTCGTGGCCGCCTTCGGCCAGCGAGGCCACGACGTGCCTGCCCACACTGCCGTTCGCGCCGATCACCAGAATCTTCGTCATGCCGGGCCAACGCTGCCCCGGCCCGGCCTATGCCCGCCGCCGGCCCCTCCTCCGCCGGCCCGTCGGCAGCTCCACGACCGTGAGCCGGTTTCCGTCGGGGAGGGTCGAGTAGGCGCTCCCCGCCTGTCCGGGCGGGCGGACCGGCCGGTGCCGCCGGGCGGCTCAGCCGGTCACCCGCACCACGTACTTGCCGGTGGCCCGTCCCTCCTGCATCGCGTCGTGCGCCGCCGGTACGGCCTCCAGGCCCGGCAGTTCGGTGAGCGGGATGCCGAGGCCGCTGGTGGCCTGCAGGTCGAGGGTGGTGCGGATGGCCCGGGCGAGGCGCTCGGGGGCGGTGGCGGCGAGGGCGCGGTGGCTGAAGCCGGTGACGGACAGGTTTCCGCCCATCAGGCGGCCGAGCGGGGGCAGGGCGTCGACCTCGCCACCGCCCGCGTTGCCGAACAGGACGATCCGGGCGCCGGGCGCGGCGACCGTCAGGTCGAGTTCCAGCGCGGCGGTGCCCAGCGGGTCGAGCACCAGGTCGACGCCCCGGCCACCGGTGGCGGTGCGGACGGCGTCGGCGAGCTTCTCGTCGCGGGCGAACGCGTGGTGGTAGCCGAGGTCGACGGCGGCCGCGGCCTTCTCCGGGCGGCCGACCGTGCCGATCAGCGTGCCCCCGCCGCCGAGCAGCGGGACGAGCTGGGCGACCGCGCTGCCGACGCCGCCGCCGGCGGAGTGGACCAGGACGTTGTCCCCGGCGGACAGCCGGCCCGCGTCGGTGAGCAGCAGGACGGCGGTGGCGAGGCCGAGCGGGGCGGCCGCGGCGGCGCCGAGCTCCAGCCCGTCCGGGACGGGCAGGGTCAGTACGGCGTCGGCGACCACGACCTCGGCCAGTCCGCCGCCGACGGGTGCGGCGACCACCCGGTCGCCCACGGCCAGCCCGGTGACGCCCTCGCCGAGTTCCCGGACCGTACCGGACACCTCCTTGCCGGGCAGGTACGGCCACTCGGCGGTGTAGCCGGCGTCGCCCCGACGGGCCATCACGTCCACGAAGTTCAGTCCGGCCCAGGCGACGTCGATCGCCACCTGGCCGGGGCCGGGGCGCGGCGCCCCGATCCGCCGGATCTCGGAGTTCTCGGCTCCACCGGGTGCGGTCATCACCAGTGCGCGCATGTCGGGCCCCCTCGGCTACGATGTTCGACGAACGGCGAAACTGCCGTCGGCACAGTGGTACCAGCTAGTTTCGTCGTTTGTCGAACATCGCAGATCAGAGGAGGTCCGCTCGTGCCCCGCAGCACCCGCCGCCGTCCGGCGCCCGCACACCCGGCGACCGAGGAGATCGACCTGTACGACGTCCTGCACGCGCTCTCCGACCCGACCCGGATGACCATCGTGCGCGTGCTCCGGGCCGAGCCCGAACGGGCCTGCGGCACCTTCCCGGTGGACGTCGCGCCCTCCACTCTCAGCCACCACTTCAAGGTGCTGCGCGAGTCCGGCGTGATCAGCCAGCGCGAGGAGGCCAACCGCCGGTTCTCCGCGCTGCGGACGGTGGACCTGGAACGGCGCTTCCCCGGGCTGCTCGACACCGTCCTGGCCGCGCTCGCCCGCAACGAGCCCGGAAGCGGGCCGGAGGGCGGGGCACCCGACGACGAACCCGTCTCCGAGAAGGCCTGGCACGGCTAGCACGGCTAGCGCCCGGCCCCAGTCAGGCGCCGACCGCGCGGTGCCGCCGGTGGTACGAGACGGTGACCGCCGCCAGCAGCGGGCCCCAGGCGACCGCGGGCAGGTAGAGGAAGCCGACCAGCAGGTGTCCGAGCGGGGTCATGTTCGGGTGCGGCACCGCCCACCAGGCCAGGAACGGCGTCCAGAGCGCCGTCAGTCCGGCGGCGCCCAGCGAGGCGGCCAGGACGACGCGGCGCGGGGCGACCGGGCGCCCGCCGAGGAACGGGATCCAGCGCGGCGGCACGGTGCCCCAGGGCCGGACCAGGCCGAGGGTGAGCAGGGCCAGCGCCTCGGTGAGCACGCTCAGCGTGAGCGGCCAGACGGCGTTCCAGCCGGTGAAGCCCACCGCGTGGTAGCCCGCGTCGGTGTAGCCGCCGTGCCGGCCCAGGACCAGCCCGAGCCGCCACAGCCCGGCCGGCAGCGCGGTGACCGCGGCCGCGTGGGCGGCGTGCACCGCCCAGCGCGGCGGGGCGGGAACGCTCGGGGGAAGTGCGGCGGTGGCGGGCCGGGGCGTCGTCATGCGTCCACCCTCCTGTGCGGGCCGCCGCCCCGGCGTCCGCCCGGCGACGGGTTTCCGCCGGACCCCTCCCCCCGGCGGGGGAGGGGCTTCTCGGCCCCGCGTCGCGGGCCGGTCGGCGGCGGCCGGGCGTCACCGCGGCCGGACATCACTGTGGTCGGGCGCCACCGCAGCCGCGCGTCACCGTGCCCGGGCGCTACGGCAGCCGGGCGTCACCGCAGCCGGGAGGAGGACAGGATCGACGCCAGGTGCGCCACCACCATCCCCCAGGTGATCACCGTGATCCCGGCGAGCGTCCACCGGGTCGCGTCCAGGTTGTGCAGCCCGGCGTCCACGGCGGCCGCCGCCAGCAGCACCAGCGAGGCCTCGATGCCGTTCGTCACCCGGTGGATCTTGAAGATCGAGGCGAACCGGCGGGCCGTCGCGATGCCCTGGGAACGCGGCTGGGTCGACTCCTCGTCCGCCGGCGGCTGCCCGCTGCGCGCCCGGGCCACGTCCACCAGGTCCGTCGAGGCCTTGAGCAGCACCACACCCAGCGCGGCCGCCAGGCCCGCCGACACCCACAGCTCCGAGCCGCCGCGCGCCGCCCGTACGCCCGCGCCGATCATCAGCGCGGCGTCCGCCAGATAGGCGCCGAGCCGGTCCACGTACACCCCGGCCATGCTGAACTGGCGCTTCCAGCGCGCCACTTCGCCGTCCACGCAGTCGAACAGCAGGAACAGCTGGAACAGCACCGCCGCGAGCACCGCGCCGGTCGGGCCGGGGATCAGCAGGGCCGCGCCGCCGCCGACCCCGCACACCACCATCACCCAGGTCAGGGTGTTCGGCGAGACCGAGGTGCGCACCAGCTGCCGGGTGGTGCGCAGCGAGATCGCCCGCATGTACATCCGACCCGCCCAGTGCTCACCGTTGCGGCTCTGCAGCTTGGCCTGCGGCTGGCACACCTCGCGCAGCTCGGCGAGCGCCGGAGCAGCCACCATGACGACATCCCTCCACCTGTCCCGAAACGATCACCACAGGCTACGGCCTCCGGGAAGGCCCCCTGACCGGCAGGTACGGCCAGGGGCCCGGGAAAACCGGTGGGCCGCCCGCCCGCCCCGGGCTAGGCTTCCCGGGTTCACCGGAACCGGAGCCCCCGGCCCCGATCGCCTGTTCCCGCAAGCCCGTTGGCGTTCCCCGCCGTGACGCGGCCCGGTGGAGACGGCGCGGCACAGCCCGGGGCGGAACGAGGAGAGCACACACCATGGTGACCACGGGCACCGCACCGCAGAGCCCCGACCTGGCCCGGCTCCTGGCCGACCACCGGCCGCAGGGCCCGGTCGAGACGGCCGACCACGCCCGGGCCCGCGCCCTGGCCGACGCCCCCGACGCCTGGGACCGCGGCACCCCGCTGCACTTCACCGCCTCCGCGCTGATCGTGCACCCGCCGACCCGCCGGGTGCTGCTGCGCTGGCACGTCCGCCAGCAGGCCTGGCTGCAGGTCGGCGGCCACGGCGACCCGGGGGAGACCCTGCCGCTGGACATCGCCCTGCGCGAGGGCCTGGAGGAGACCGGCCTGACCGACCTCACCCCCTGGCCCGACGCCGCCCTCGTCCACCTCGCCGTGGTGCCCGTCCCCGCCTCGCCCGTCGAACCCGCCCACGAACACGCCGACCTGCGCTTCCTGCTGGCCACCGGCACGCCCGACGACGCCCGGCCGGAGAACCCCGCCTCCCCGCTGGAGTGGCTCACCGTCGAGGAGGCCAGGCGGCGGACCACCGAGGAGAACCTCCGCGAGACCCTCGACCGCGCCGCCCGCCTGCTCGGCTGAACCACCCCCCGCCCAAGGACCCCGAGGACCCCGAGGACCCCTGATGCACACCGACCAGATCCTGATCTTCGACGCCGACGACACCCTCTGGGAGAACAACGTCCTCTTCGAGCGGGTCATCGACGGCTTCCTGGACTGGGTCGCCGCCCCGGCCGAGCGGGAGGCCACTCGCAGCTTGCTCGACCGGATCGAGGCCGCCAACGCCGCCGCCCTCGGCTACGGCGCCACCGTCTTCCGGCAGAGCCTCGCGGACTGCCTGCGGCAGCTGAACGGCGACCGCACCCCCACCGCGGCCGAGCTGGCCCGGATCGACGAGTTGCTGGCCCCGCTCACCCGGCGGGGTGAGGTCGAGCTGATCACGGGCGTCGCCGACACCCTCACCGCCCTCGCCGACCGCCACCACCTTCTCCTGCTCACCAAGGGCGACCAGGAGGAGCAGCAGGCCAAGGTGACGGCCTCCACCATCGACCACCACTTCCGCGGCATCCACATCGTGGCCGAGAAGTCCGTCGACACCTACCGGGAGCTGACCGCCGAGCTCGGCCTCGACCCGGACCGGACCTGGATGATCGGCAACTCGCCGAAGTCCGACATCGCCCCCGCCCGCCGGGCCGGCCTGCGCACCGTGTTCATCCCGCACGAGCACACCTGGGTGCTGGAGCACGCGGACCTCGGCCCGGACGAGGCGACGCTGCAGCTCACGGCCTTCCCGGAGCTGCTGCGCCACTTCTGAGATCCGGGGCGGGGCCGACGGTTCGCGCCCGGCGGGAATCGTCGGACCCGCCCCGCGCCTCACAGCGCCAGCGCCGCCGCCGGGGCCTGGTGCGTGCCCCGGTACAGCCAGGCCCGCTCGGAGGCCGACCACACGCTCGTGGTCAGCAGGTAGAGCCCGGCGGCCACCGGCACCAGCATCGCGAACAGCACCGAGACGAAGGACAGGTACGGCAGCAGCGCCGCTCCCGGCTGAGGGGTGGTCTGCGCCGCCGCCGCCCGCCGGGCCCGGCGGTAGTTGACGTACCCGACCGCCGCCAGCCCGGCGTACAGCAGGCCGAACACCGCGAACTGCCCGGCGCCGTGCGCGTTCCCGACGTGCAGTCCCAGCGGCACCCCGAACAGGGTGTGGTCCAGCAGGTCGTTCGGCGTGGTGAACAGCCGGTACATCACCGAGAAGAACGGGATCTGGACCAGCATCGGCAGGCAGCCCGCGAACGGCGAGACCTGCTCCTTCCGGTA
This sequence comes from Kitasatospora sp. NPDC101108, assembly GCF_055584725.1. Taxonomy (NCBI): domain Bacteria; kingdom Bacillati; phylum Actinomycetota; class Actinomycetes; order Kitasatosporales; family Streptomycetaceae; genus Kitasatospora; species Kitasatospora sp. NPDC101108. The sequence goes on along the minus strand of NZ_JBVJLM010000013.1, from coordinate 102,630 downwards.
CAGCTCCGCGAGCGCCTCACGTGCCTTCTCCGGGTTGTTCCGGTGCTTCCTGTTCAGCTCGGCGACCTGCGGCGCCAGCTTCGAACGGGCCTTCTCGCCGCGCGCCGCCGCCCGCGCCAGCGGGTGCAGGCACAGCCGTACGGCGAGGACGAACAGGACGATCGCCAGCGCCGCCGGCAGGAGGTGGGCGATGGCGGAGACCACGGCGTGGGCGACGGTGACGGCCGGGTCGAGAACAGACAGAACGGACATGGTGGAGCGAGCCCTCCGGGGTCTCAGGACATGAGTGATCGGCGGAGGACGGCCGCGAAGGACCCACGGCGCTGCGGCCAGGGAGGCCGGTGAGGTGGTGGAGGGGTTACGCGGCCGCCGGGGCCGCTCCCGGTGCCCTGGGGCGTCGCCTGCCCCGGGCGTCCGGATCGCGCTGCGGAAGGAACGCCGTACGGAACGCCCGGCGCCGCAGCACTCCGCTGCGCACCGCCGCCGGGGCCCGTGCCCCCAGCAGCCGCGCCCCGGCCAGGGCGCCCGCGACCGCACCGGCCACCAGGGCCACGGCTGCCACGGCGGCCACGGACGTGAGCGTGCCGCCGTCGGTCACCAGCTGTCCGGTCACCATCCGGAGCAGGCCGAGCAGGAACGCCACGATGCCCACGGCACACGCCCCTCTCGATGTCTCCAGGCTTCCGGTCGTACAGCAGGACGATCGTACGGTGCGTCGGGTTCCCGGCGGAGCGGCCGGAGCGGCCGGGCGGGTGCGCTCACCCCGCCCCGTAGCCACCGGTGCTACGCGGGGCTACCGTGGATCCATGAAGACGATTACCCAGCGGGAGTTCCGGAACAACTCCGCCGCGGTGATGGACGCGGTGGAGGCCGGAGAGACCTTCCACATCACCAGGAACGGGGTCGAGGTCGCGGAGCTGCGGCCGGTGTCCGGGCGCCGGAGGCTCACGGCGGAGGAGCTGGTGGCGCGGCACGTGAAGCTGCCGCGGGTGGACTACCAGCAGATGCGCAAGGAGGCCGAGGAGTACTTCGGCCCCGAGGAACTGGTGGGGGACGAGGGCGACGACCCGTTCGAGCGGCGGCGTGGCTGAGCGCCGGAGAGCACCCCGGCGGCGGCCCGCCGGGGTGCTGGACACCTGCGTCTACATCGACCTGGCACTGCTGAACCCCGCCGACCTGCCCGCCGTGCCGGAGCTGACCGCGATCACCTTCGCCGAACTCCAGCAGGGCGTCTCGATGGCCCGCGACCCGGTCAGCCGGGCGGCCCGGCTGGAGGTGCTGGGCGCGGCGATGGCCGACTTCGACCCGCTGCCCTTCGACGCGGCCGCCGCCGCCCGGTACGGGACCCTCGTCACCCTGACGATCGCCGCCGGACGGCAGCCCCGCCCCCGCCGGATCGACCTGATGATCGCCGCCGTCGCCTCCGCCCACGGGCTTCCGCTGTACACCCGCAACGTGGCGGACTTCCGGGGCCTGGGGTCGGCGGTGGAGGTCATCGGTTTGTGAGCCCCCCGGGCTCGCCGGCCGTCAGTCCAGCCGGACCGCCGTCCCGGTGGCCGCCGAGGTGCGGGCCGCCTCCAGGACGGTGAGGGTGGCCACCGCGTCGCGCGGGTCGACCGGGGGAGGGGTGCCGGGGACGGCCAGGGCGGCGGCGATGCCGGCGTAGTAGGCCGGGTAGTCGCCCGGGTCGGTGGGCAGGGAGATCGCGGACTCGTCGGTGCCCAGGGTGCCGTAGTGCTCGGGCAGGTCGGCGCCCCACGGGTGGCTGCCGTCCGGGCGGTGGCCCGACCGCAGCTCGGCCTCCTGCGGGTCCATGCCGTGCTTGACGTACCCGGCGGTGTCGCCGAGCACCCGCAGCCGGGGGCCGATCAGCGGGGTGATGGCGCTGGTCCACAGGTGCGAGCGGGTGCCGGAGGTGTGGGTCAGGGCGAGGAAGGCGTCGTCGTCCACCACCGCGCCGTCGCGGCGCACGTCGATCTCCGCGTACACCGTCTCGACCGGCCCGAACAGGGTGAGCGCCTGGTCGACCAGGTGGCTGCCCAGGTCGTACAGGGTGCCGCCGACCTCGGCCGGGTCGGCCAGTTCGCGCCAGCCCGGCTTGGGCTTGGGGCGGAAGCGCTCGAAGCGGGACTCGAAGCGGTGCACCCGGCCGAGCGCCCCGCCGCGCACCAGCCGGCTCGCGGTGAGGAAGTCGCCGTCCCAGCGCCGGTTCTGGAACACCGAGAGCAGGAGGCCCCGCTCCTCGGCGAGCCGGCACAGCTCCAGCGCTTCGGCGGCGGTGCCGGCCAGCGGCTTGTCCACGACGGTGGCCAGGCCCGCCCGCAGGGCGGCGCTGGCCAGCGGGGCGTGGGTGCGGTTGGGCGAGGCGATGACGACCAGGTCCAGCGCGTCCGGGTCGGCGAGCAGCTGCTCGGGGCTGTCGACCGCGCGGGCACCGGGGTGCTCCTGCCGCAGCTGCTCGCGGCGCTCCGGGTTGGCGGTGACCACGGCGTCCAGCCGCAGCCCCGGGGTGGTGGCGATGAGCGGGGCGTGGAAGGCGGAGCCGGCCAGGCCGTAGCCGATCAGGCCGACGCGCAGCGGGCGGTCGTGCGGGGCGCGGGGGGTCTGCGGATTCATGCCGCCTACTCAATCACGAGGCGTCCGCTTGCTCCCGGTTTCGGTCGGGCGGCCGCTGTCCGGCGGCTCCACGGCCATTGGCGGGGCGCCGCCGGGCCACCCCCCGGGCCGTTGCCGGGGCGTGGCCGGGTCGTCGCCGGGGCGCCGCCGGATCGTCGGCGGGGCGTCGGCGGGGCGTCGTATCCCGCCCAGCGGGACGTCCTGTCCCCGGTCAGCTGCGCGGATTAGGCTGTGCGGGGTCAGGGCCCCACGCAAGACGCTGCAACACTTCGGGAGACACGCACGTGGCAGACCGCAAGCCCATCGAGTCCTGGCTGACCGACATGGACGGTGTCCTCATCCACGAGGGCACGCCGATCCCCGGCGCGAAGGAGTTCCTGCGCAGGCTGCGGGAGTCCGGCAAGCCCTTCCTCGTCCTCACCAACAACTCCATCTACACCCCGCGCGACCTCAGCGCCCGACTGGCCGGGATGGGCCTGGAGGTGCCCGAGGAGTGCATCTGGACCTCCGCCCTGGCCACCGCCAAGTTCCTGGCGAGCCAGCGGCCGAACGGCACCGCGTACGTGATCGGCGAGGCCGGCCTGACCACCGCGCTGTACCAGGCCGGGTACGTCCTGACCGACAACAACCCGGACTACGTGGTCCTCGGCGAGACCCGCACCTACTCCTTCGAGGCGCTCACCAAGGCGATCCGCCTGATCAACCAGGGCGCCCGGTTCATCTGCACCAACCCGGACGAGACCGGGCCGTCCACCGAGGGCGTGCTGCCGGCCACCGGCTCGGTCGCGGCCCTGATCACCAAGGCCACCGGCGTCGAGCCGTACTTCGTCGGCAAGCCCAACCCGCTGATGATGCGCGAGGCGCTGAACACCGCCGGTGCCCACTCGGAGACCGCCGTGATGATCGGCGACCGGATGGACACCGACATCGTCGCGGGCATGGAGGCAGGCATGGAGACCATCCTGGTGCTCACCGGCCTGACCTCCGCCGCCGACGTGGAGCGCTTCCCGTACCGGCCGACCCGGGTGGCCAAGTCGATCGCGGACCTGGTCGAGCTGGTCTAGCCTCTGCGGTGCAGTCGTGAGCCCCGTTCCGGCCGAGCGCCGGGGCGGGGCTCCTCTCGTGGGTGTGCCGCAGGGCGGGGAGGCAGGGCGCGGATGAGTGCGACGGGGGCAGTCGCGGGCGAAGCGGCAGGGGCGGGGGAGGGCGAAGCGGCAGGGGCGGGGGAGGCGGCGGGCACCGGGGAGAAGCGGGTCACCTGGGCGGAGCTCTACTTCGATCTGGTCTTCGTCTTCGCGATCACCCAGGTCTCCGGGCTGCTCCACCACCAGCACGACCTCACCGGACTGGCCCGGGCGCTGGTGGTGTTCGTGCCGGTCTACTGGTGCTGGGTCGGCACCACCGTGCAGGCCAACATCCGGGACGTGGACAACCTGCGCGACCGCCTCGGCATCCTGCTGGTCGGACTGACCGGCCTGTTCATGGCGCTCGCGATCCCCGGCGCGTACGGCCGCCGGGGCGTGCTGCTCGGCGCCGCGTACTGGCTGGCCCGGGTGGTGCTGCTGCTCCTGCTGGTGCGCGTCCCCGGCGTCTGGCGCGGCCCGTACGGGGCGGGCGTGCTGGTCAGCGGGCCGTTGCTGCTGGTCGGCGGGCTGCTGCCGGACGGGCCCCGGCTGGCGCTGTGGGCGGCGGCCGCGCTCTGCGACCTGTCCGCGCCGCTGGTGTTCCGGCGGCGGCTCGCGAACGTGTCCTACCACCCGTCGCACATGCCCGAACGGTTCGCGCTGTTCCTGCTGGTGGCGATCGGCGAGTCGATCGTCGGGATCGGCGGCTCGGCCGCCGCCGCCCGGCTGGACGTGCCCGAACTGATCGCCGTGGCGGCCGCGTTCACCATCTCGGCCGGCCTGTGGTGGCAGTACTTCGTGTTCGCGGCGGACGCCATGCGGCACGCCGTGGAGGTCGCCGACTCGCGGCGGGACGTGGTCCGCCGGATCTTCCAGTACGGGCACCTGGCGCTGGCCGCCGGGGTGATCGGGGTGGCGGTCGGCTTCGAGGAGACGGTCGCGGACCCGTGGCGGGCGCTCGGCGCCGGATCGGTGGCGTTGCTGTACGGCGGGTGCGGGCTGTACCTGCTGACCTTCGGGTACACCCGCTGGATGATGTTCCGCCGGGTGTCGACGACCCGGATCGCGGCGGCGGCGGTGGTGCTGGGGTTGCTGCCCGCGATGGTGCGGCTGCCGGCGCTGGTGGTGCTGGGGGTGCTGGCGGTCCTGCTGGTGGTGCTCAACGGGGTGGAGTACCAGCGGGTGGTGCGGGCGGAGCGGGCACCCGGTCCTGGTCCTGCCGCGCAGGCTCCCGTGGAATGAGTTGTCGGTGGGGCTGTGTAGCGTTCGGGGTGTAAGAGGGCGGGCGGCGCAGCAGCCGCGGTGTGGGAGGTAGATGTCGTGACGGACACGGTCGAGGCGGGCGTGGTCGAGGCCGGCGCGGGCGGCGGGCTGGAGCTGCCCGAGTCCTGGCGCGAGGTGCTGGGCGCCGAGACGGAGAAGCCGTACTTCGCCGAGCTGGCGGCCTTCGTGGCGGCCGAGCGCGCGCAGCACGAGGTGTTCCCGCCGAGCGGCCAGGAGTTCGCGGCGCTGGAGGCCACCCCGTACGAGAAGGTCCGGGTGCTCGTCCTCGGGCAGGACCCGTACCACGACAACGGCCAGGCCCACGGCATGAGCTTCTCGGTGCTGCCCGGGACGAAGACACCGCCGTCGCTGCGCAACATCTTCAAGGAGCTGAACGCCGACCTGGGCATCCCCGCCCCCGACAACGGCTACCTGATGCACTGGGCCGAGCAGGGCGTGCTGCTGCTCAACGCCGTGCTCACGGTCCGCGCCCACGAGGCCAACTCGCACAAGGCGAAGGGCTGGGAGAAGTTCACCGACGCGGTGATCAAGGCGGTGAGCGCGCGCGAGGAGCCGGTGGTCTTCGTGCTGTGGGGCAACTACGCCAAGAAGAAGCTGCCGCTGATCGACACCGAGAAGCACGTGGTCGTGCAGGGCGCGCACCCGTCGCCGCTGTCCGCCAAGCTGTTCTTCGGCAGCCGCCCGTTCTCGCAGATCAACACGGCGCTGGACGACTTCGGCGGCGAGCCGATCGACTGGCGGGTGCCGGACCTGAAGCAGGGCTGACGCCGGTCCGGCGCCGGGCCGGAGGGGGAGCCGGTCCGGAAGGGGAGCCGGTCCGGAAGGGGAGCCGGGCCGAAGGGGGAGCCGGGCCGGGGTTCGGCCTCGGGGCCTGAGGTGGCCGTGGGCGGACGGGGTCGGATTCCCGTTCGCCCACAGCCACTTGTCGTTCACCGATGGCTGCCGTCGGGCGCGGGCGGGTGTGCTTAGCTGGTGCCGACCGGTCCCCGGACCGGTCCTGGGGCGGGGGCGGCTTCGGGCTTCGGAGGGGCGGTACGTGCGCGGCGTGGGGCGGGCAGGAACGTTTCGGAGCGTCGGGGCTTTCCGAGGGGCCGCGCTGGTCGCTGCGGCGGTGGTGCTGGCGGTGTCCGGCTGCAGCGGCTCGGACGGTTCGGGTCGCGCCGGGGGAACGGGCGGTGGCGGCCCGAGCGGTGCCGGTTCGAGCGGTGGCGGGACGAGTGCCGGTACCACCCCTGCGGGCAGCCAGCCGGTCGGCCCGGTGGTCCTCGACCAGCTCCCCGGGCAGGCCTTCTACGTCTCCGACCGGACCAATGCCGCCCAGCAGGTCGGCGTGCTGCGCAGCCAGGGCCGGTCGGCCGAGGCGGACACCCTGTTGCGGATCGCCGCCCAGCCGTCCTCCCAGTGGCTCGGCGAGCAGGGCGCCCGGGAGATCGCCGACCAGGTGAGCCGACGGGCCACCGAGGCGGGCCGGACGGCGGTCTTCGTCGCGTACGACATCCCGCACCGTGACTGCGGCCAGTACTCGGCCGGCGGCGCCCCGGACGCCGCCTCCTACCGTTCCTGGATCACCGGCGTCGCCGAGGCCCTCGGCGACCGCAAGGCCTGGGTGGTGCTGGAGCCGGACGCCGTCGCCCACACCCTGGACGGCTGCGGGGTCAAGGGCGACCTGGCGGCCGAGCGGTACGGCCTGCTGGCCTTCGCCGTGCAGGAGTTGAAGAGGCGTCCGAACGTCCGGGTCTACCTGGACGCGGGCAACCCCGGCTGGGCCCAGAACCCGGACGGCCTGGCCGCCGCGCTGCGCAGGTCGGGCATCGCCGCGGCCGACGGATTCGCGGTGAACGTCGCCAACTTCTACCCGACCGACCGGAACGTCGAGTACGGCAACCGGCTCTCCGCCGCCCTGGGCGGGAAGCACTTCGTCATCGACACCAGCCGCAGCGGCAACGGCTCGGCGGGCGCGGACTCCTGGTGCAACCCGCCGGGCCGGGCGCTCGGCGAGGCGCCGACCACCGAGACGGGGCGGCCCGGGGTCGACGCCTACCTGTGGATCAAGAATCCGGGGGAGTCGGACGGCCAGTGCGGCCGTGGCGAGCCCCCGGCGGGCCAGTTCTGGCTGCCGTACGCGCTCGGGCTGGTGCAGGCGGCGGCACACTGAGCCGCGGTGTCGTGTGCGGTGGCGTTGTGAGCGGTGTCGGCGCCCTGAGCGGTCGCGGGCTCAACCGGTGACCTGGACCCAGCGGGCGACCGACGGGGTGCCGGCGGCGTCCGTCAGGAACAGCATGTACCAGCCGGGCGGCAGCAGGTCGGGGTTGCCCGGGAGGGTGAGCGAGACGCCGTCGGCGGTGCGCCCGGTGACGTCCAGGGCGACCGAGCGCTGCTCGACATCGGTCACATGGGTCACCGAGCTCGGCCGGATCAGCTTGGCGGTGGTCACCGTGTCCGGCCGGGCGGTGCCGACCCGCAGGGTGGCGCCCAGCTTCGCCGACTGCGGCGCGGCGGTCACCTCCGGGCGGTCGCCGTGGTACAGGTACGGCGGGGTGTAGATCTCGATGCGCTGCTCGAAGCCGCCGGGCTGGGTCTCGGCCTTGTCGGCGAACAGCGGGTTCGAACCGAGCACGGCGACCCGGCCGTCCGGCAGCAGCAGCGCCTCCGAATGGTAGTCGCGGCCGACGGCGGGCTCGGCGGCGGTGCTGAAGGTGTTGGAATCCGGGTGGTACACCTGCGCCTTGAGCAGGTCGCTGTCGCCCCGGCCGCGGTACCCGCTGGAGCCGCCGGTGGTGAACACGGTGTCGTCCGGGAGGATCACGCTGTTGAGGTAGCGGGTGCCGCCGGCCGGCAGGTCCGGGCCCGGGGTGAAGGCGGGTTCGGGGGCGGACAGGTCGACGATGTCGGTGCGGGCCGTGGAGAGCGGGGACTCGCCTACCCCACCGCCGCCGAGCACCATGACCCGCTGCGCCTGCGCGGGCGGCAGCAGCACCGAGGAGGAGGTTTCGGTCAGGCCAGGATCGCGCAGTCCGGGGACGGGCCGGAAGGAGTTGTTGGACAGGTCCCAGACGCCGGGCTCGCGGCCCTTGTCGGCGGGGCCGTAGCCCGCGTTGGAACCGGAGTAGAAGAGCTTGCCGGTGGCCGTCAGGAAGATCGACGGGTAGGTCGGGAAGTAGCGGTCGGGGGCCTTGGCCCAGGTCTTCGACCTGGGGTCGTAGACCTCGTTGTCGTTGCCGTCGAGGATCTGCCCGGTGTCGTCCAGCCCGGAGACGGTGACCACCCGGCCGTCGCCCAGCCCGGTCAGGGTCGGGTACCAGCGGGCGTGCGCCATGTCGGTGACCTGCTCGTAGAGCTCGGTGTCCGGGTTGAACTCGAAGGCGGAGCGGATGCCCTGGTAGTCCTGCTTGTCCAGGGTCAGCTTCTGGCTCTGCCCGTACAGGTTGTGGGCGTCGGCGCCGGTCAGGCCCTTGATCCGGTACTGCGCGGAGGAGTTGGACACGTAGTCCCGGCCCTCGCCGAGCGCCTCGACGAACACGTGTTGCTCGCCGGCGGTGACCACGGTCTGCTTCCCGGCGCCGGTCTTGGTCGCGGCGGGCACGGTCACCTCGACGGTGCTGGCGTACTCGCGGCCGTTGGGGGCGACGAAGACGGTGCCCTTGGGGAAGGTGCGGGCGCGCTCCGGGCTCTCGTTGCGCACCCGCATCACGCCGGCCGCCTTCCTCACCGCGCCGTCCAGCTTCTCGTACCGCTGGGTGCCGCCGGCCACCAGCACCCGGCCGTCCGGGAGGGAGGTGTGGCCGCCGCAGAACATGTCGGCCGGGGTGGGTATCAGCTTGTAGGTGTTCTTCGCCGGGTCCCAGAGCAGGCTCTTGAAGGTGCCCGCGTTGAACTGCTTCTCGTCGTTGCCGGAACCGGCGACGATCAGGACCTTGCCGGTGCGCAGCAGGGTCGCGTGGACGGCGTTGACCCGGAACTCGGCGGGCAGCGTCAGGGTCTGCCAGTGGCCGTACTGCGCCTTGTACTCGGGGCGGTTGATCACGTACTGGTGGTACCGGGCGCCGGCGAAGCCGAGCACGGCCGGGGCGTTCATCCCGGCGACGGTCAGCGCGACGGTGCTGCCGAGGGCGAGGCGCCTGGCGCGGCCGACCTTGTGGATCTTCACGGTGGTGCTCCCCTCGGGAGGCGGGCGGGAGTGGCTCAGGGCGTGGGCGTGCCGCTCCCGGCGTGGTCGGGCGGGGCGGGTGTCAGGCGGAGCTGGAGGGTGGGACTGTCGTCGAACGTGGGGGTGTCCGGTGCGGGGGTGCCGGGTGCGGGGGCGTCGGCGGTGGGGGTGCCGGGTGCGTGGGTGCTGAGCGCTGGGGCGTCGCTGTTCGTCGTGGTGCCGGTGCCAACTCCGGTGCTGGCACCGGAGTTGGCGCTGGTGCCGGTTGTGGGTGCGGGGCGGGCGTGGCGCGGGCGGCGCTTCTCCAGGACGACGCTCGGGGTGGCCGACGGGCCGCCGGTCACGGTGAGGGTGGCGGTGGGCCGGGCGCGGAGGCGGCGGACGGCGTCGCCGGCCGAGATCAGCAGCGGTAGCACGGTCAGGGCCAGGGCGATGCAGGCCCAGGTGCGCATCGCGACGTGGTCGTAGCCGGTGTGGAAGGACGCGGCGACGGCGCCGCCGAACACCAGCGCCCAGAACAGGTGGTAGCGGAAGGTGCCGATCCGGTCCGTGCTGGCGGAGCGGCCCTTGGGCGTCACCACGAAGCGGCTGCGCGCCCGGAACAGCGCCTGGAGCAGCGAGGCCGCGTAGACCGGGCCGCAGATCGCCGACATCACCATGCCCGCGACCCCGGACGAGCCGGCCGGTTCGTGCGGGCTCACGTTGTGCTTGCGGTTCCAGGTGTAGAGCAGGAGTTGGAGCGCGGCCGCGTCGCTGTAGAGCATCATCCAGATCTCCGAGGAGACGTGCACGCCGGAGGCGCCGAAGCCCAGGTAGAGCACACTGGACAGGCCGCCGAGCAGCCAGGTGAGCGCCGCCATCGGATAGAAGCCCACCATCAGCGAGTAGTTGAGCAGGCGGCCGGGCGACAGCCGCCAGAGCACCCGCCAGTACTGGGTGAACAGGGTCTCGTAGGTGCCGCGGCTCCAGCGCAGTTGCTGGGAGAAGAAGTCGGTCCAGGAGGACGGGCCTTCGCCCACCGCGAGCACGTCCGGGGTGTACACGGACTTCCAGCGTTCTCCGGTCTCCGGGTTCCGGCTCCGGTGGAACTCCAGACCGGTGGCCATGTCCTCGGTGATGGAGTCGTACAACCCGCCGATCGACTGCAGGGCGCGGATTCTGACGGCGTTGTTGGTCCCGACGAACATCGGTGCCCCGTAACGGTTTCCGGCGCGTTGGATGAGGGCGTGGAAGAGGTACTGCTGGCTCTCGGAGAATTTGGTGACGGCCGATCCGGAGCTGCGGTAGTTCCCGTACACCTGGGGGCCGACCACGAATGCCACGTCCGGATCGCGGAAGTAGCCGAGCATGCGCTCGCAGAAGTCGGGCAGCGGGGCGTGGTCGGTGTCGACGGACACCCAGAAGTCGTAGTCGTCGCCGTGGGCCTGGAGCCAGGCGTTGTAGTTGCCGTGCTTGGTCCCGGCGCGGAACCGTCCCTTCGGCCGGTTCCAGTGCGGGCGGCCGGAGCGGCTGAAGTGGCGGACTCCCAGCTCGGTGCACAGGGCCCGCATTGCAGGATCGTTTCCCTCGTCCAACAGCCAGACGTCGTACGGGCCCTCGTGGCGAACGGCACGGGCCGCCACCAGCGTGGCCCGGACCATCTCCGGCGGCTCCTTGCCCGGCACACAGGTGGTGAGGAACGCGACCCGGGTGCCGCGTTCCGGCGTCACCGGTATCGGATCGCGGGCCACCAGGGTGGCATGGGTGTTGGAGACGACGTTGACCAGCCGGAACACCTCGACCAGCGCGATGATCCCGATCATCACCTTGTCGCCGAGCAGCACCAGGACGTCGGCCTCGTCGGGGCGCTCCGGCCAGTGCTCCGGTAACAGCAGCCAGACCAGCAGGATCACCTCCACCAGCGGGGCGGCCACCAGCAGCAGGGCGGCCCGGATCCGGTGCGGCTCGTGGCGCAGCAGGCTGCGGTACTGGACGCGGTACGGCGCGGCCGGCTCCCTGGCCGGGGCCGCGGCCGGGTCCCTGGCAGGGGCCGGATCCGTGGCAGTGGCAGTGGCAGTGGCAGTGGCCGAGGCAGTGCTTGGTCGATGGAGGACGTAGACACCGCCGCCAAGGTCGCGGTCCTCGTCCGGATCGACCGCCGGGCCGGCCAGGCGGCTGAAGTGGCCGTAGTCGTACGGGGCTTCGGGCACCGGCTCGTCGCGAAGCACCGCCTCGTGGCCCTGGCTCCGGTGATCCGGTGCGGCGTCCCTTCGGCGCGAGGACGGCTTGGTCATGGCGTGCTCCCCCCGGAGTGTTGCGTGGTGCTGTGCTCGGCGTTGCCCGCCTCGCTCCGGAGCCGCCCGGACGGGACACGGCCCGGGCAGAACACTGCCCGGGCCAGAAAGACGGCCCGGTCCAGAAACGGCCCGGTGAACTGCGGTTCGTCCCGCAGTTTCCGGGCTGTCCGACACGCACTCCGGTGCCGGGAATCCGCTGAGCGGAGCCCGGCACGTGGAGTGTGTGCGACCGGTTCAGTTGTGGGCCTGCGCGGCGGCTTCGAATGCGGGATCCCGGTGCACTGTCCAGCTTCCCCTCCGGATGCGGTGGGATCCATGGCTTGCTCAACTCTCCCGGAGCGTAACGCCGATGGCAACAGCTCCGCGCCACGATCACCGCTCAAGCGTGAAGATGGCACCGTTTCCGCCACCATGGCTCGTGATGGTGCTAATGCGGCGGAATTCCGGGAACGGGCTGCGGCGGACGGTCAGAGCGGTGGCAGGAGGGTGGCTTCCGTGGCCGCCCGCACCTCGGCGGGACTGACGCCCGGGGCCGTCTCCACCAGGCGCAGCCCCTCCGGGGTCACGTCGACGACGGCAAGGTCGGTGACGATCCGGTCCACGACCCGCCTGCCGGTGGCGGGGAGCGAGAGCTCCCGGACGATCTTCGGCGAGCCGTCCCGGGCGGTGTGTTCCATGACCACGATCAGCCGCCGGGCGCCGTGCACCAGGTCCATCGCGCCGCCCATGCCCTTGACCATCCGGCCGGGGATCATCCAGTTCGCGAGGTCCCCGGAGGCGGAGACCTGCATCGCACCGAGCACCGAGACGTCGATCCGACCGGACCGGACCATGCCGAAGGAGAAGGCGGAGTCGAAGTACGACGCCCCGGGCTCGACCGTCACCGTCTCCTTGCCCGCGTTGATCAGGTCGGGGTGCTCGGTGCCCTCCACGGGGTACGCACCCACGCCGAGGATGCCGTTCTCCGAGTGCAGCACCACCTGGACGCCCGGCGGGAGGTGGTTGGGGATCAGGGTGGGCAGGCCGATGCCCAGGTTCACGTACTGCCCGTCGGACAACTCCCGGGCGGCGCGGGCGGCCAGGGCGTTGCGGGGGCCGAGCGGGGCGGGGGTGTTCGTTCGGGGTGCGGCGCTCGTTCGGGGTGGGGCGCTCGTTCGGGGTGGGGCGCTCGTCCGGGCGGGAACCGGGGTGCCGGCGGAGCTACCGGAGACGGTGCCGGCGACGGTGCCTGCGAGGGTGGTGTCGCTGGGGGCGGGCATCGGTTCAGACCTCCTGGAGGGCGGGGCGGACGGTCCGGCGCTCGATGCGGCGGTCCTCGGGGTCGGCGGCCACGACCCGGTCGACGTACACCCCGGGCAGGTGCACCGCGTCCGGGGGCAGCTCGCCCGGTTCGACGATCCGGTCCGCCTCCACCACGGTGACCCGGCCCGCCGCCGCGCAGAGCGGGTTGAAGTTCCGCGCGGCCGCGTGGAACACGCAGTTGCCGTGCCGGTCCGCCATCTCCGCCCGGACCAGCGCGAAATCCGCAGTGATCGCCTCCTCCAGCAGGTACCGGCGCCCGCCGAACTCCCTCACTTCCTTGGGCGGTGAGGCCAGCGCCACCGAACCGTCCGCCGCGTAGCGCCAGGGCAGCCCGCCCTCCTCGACCTGGGTGCCGACCCCGGCCGGGGTGAAGAACGCCGGGATGCCGGCACCGCCGGCCCGCAGCCGCTCGGCCAGCGTGCCCTGCGGGGTCAGCTCCACCTCCAGTTCCCCGGTGAGGTACTGCCGGGCGAACTCCTTGTTCTCGCCGACGTACGAGGAGGTCATCCGGGCGATCCGGCCCGCCCGCAGCAACAGGCCGAGCCCCCAGCCGTCCACCCCGCAGTTGTTGGACACCACGCGCAGGCCGGTGGTGCCGGCGGTCACCAGGGCATCGATCAGGGTGCTCGGGATGCCGCAGAGACCGAAGCCACCGACGGCCAGCACCGCGCCGTCGGGGATGTCGCCGACGGCGGCGGCGGGGGAGTCGAGGACCTTGTCCAAGGGATCACCTCATGGGGATGTGGGAGGGAGAGGAGAGGGCGCGGGGCGCTGTAGCCCCGCTGCGGCGGGCTGCAGCGGGGCCGCTCGCAGCGGGCCGGTCGAAGCGGGGTTGGCCGAAGCGGGCCGGCGGTCGGGGGCAGTACCCGCCGGGAGCCGTACCCCGGGCACCGCACCCTTTCCACCGTCGCCGGACGCCCGGCACCGCAGCCATGGCGGTCACCGCCATGGGTGGACGCCGGCCCGTGTCGGCGGGCCACATCCGGACGTCCGGAGCGCGGCGTCGGGCGGGCGGTATGTCGACCGGAGCCACATCGCGGCGGGCTGCTACGTCGACCGGGCACATGTCGTCGGTCCCACCGCACACCTACGGTTCCGGCATCCACCCCGCCGCACCCTCAGGAGTCGGTCACATGCGCAGCACCACAGTCCCCAGCAGGACCGCCTCCGGCGCCCGCCCGGGCGAGGCCCTGACCGGCGGCCCGGCCCGGAAGCTCGCCGCAGTCGCCGCGTGCGTCCTGCTCGCCGCAGGCTGCGCCAAGGCCGGCACCGCCGGCACCGCCTCGGCGGGCGGTGGTGGTGCGAAGGCCCCGGTCAAGGTGGGCTTGGTCTACTCCAAGACCGGTCCGCTCGCCGCCTACGGAAAGCAGTACCTGGACGGCTTCAAGGCCGGTCTGAACTACGCGACGAAGGGCACCGGCGAGGTCGACGGGCACAAGATCGAGTTCGAGGAGCAGGACGACGCGGGCGACCCGGCGAAGGCGGTGTCCGCCGCCAAGGACCTGATCGGCAAGGGCTACAAGGTCCTGGCGGGTTCCACCGCCTCCGGTGTCGCCCTCCAGGTCGGCCCGATCGCCTCCCAGAACAAGGTGCTCTTCATCAGCGGTCCGGCCGCCGCCGACAAGGTCACCGGCTTGAACAAGTACACCTTCCGTTCCGGCCGCCAGTCCTACCAGGACATCAGGACGGCGGCCTCGTTCATCGGTGACGCCAAGGGCAAGAAGGTCACCGTGCTCGCTCAGGACAACGCCTTCGGGCAGGCCAACGTGGCCGCCGTGAAGGCCGTACTCGGCGCCCAGGGCGCGGTGGTGGAGCAGGTGCTCGCCCCGCCGAGCGCCACCGACCTCACCCCCTTCGCGACCCAGGCCAAGAGCGCCAAACCCGACCTGCTGTTCGTCGCCTGGGCCGGCGACTCCGCGCCGGCCCTGTGGACGGCGCTCAGCCAGCAGGACGTCTTCACCGACACCAAGGTCGTCACCGGCCTTGACCTGGCCGCTTCCTATCCGTTGTTCGGTCCGGCCGGCGAGAAGATCTCCTTCCTGAACCACTACTTCGACGGCGCCGCCGGCACCCCGGTGGAGAAGGCCATGACCGAGGCCGTCACGGCCGGGGGCGGCAAGCCCGACATCTTCACCCCGGACGGCTTCACCGCCGCCCAGATGATCGTGCACGCCGTCGAGGCCAACCACGGCTCCGCCGACGACACTTCTGCCCTGGCCAAGGCGCTGGAGGGCTGGAGCTTCGACGGGGTCAAGGGCCGGACCACGGTCCGCGCCGAGGACCACGCCCTCCTCCAGCCGATGTTCCAGGTCCGGCTGACCGGTACCGGGGCCGCCGCCAAACCCTCGGTGGAGAAGACCCTGACCGCCGACGAGGTGGCGCCCCCGGTCACCCCGATGGCGGGCTGATCCCGATGCCCGCTCCCGCCGCCTCCACGCCTCCGGCTTCCACTCCCCAAGGCGCCGCTTCTCCAGGCTCTGCCCGACACTCGTCCGTGGCGCGTTTCTCCTCTCCGCGTCCCAGTCCTCCGCCTTCCTCCACTCCGGTGCTGCGACTGGACGGCCTCGGCTGGTCCGTCCGCGGCGTGCCGATCGTCGAGGACGTCTCCTTCTCGGTCGGCGAAGGCGAGTTCATCGCCTTCATCGGGCCCAACGGGGCCGGCAAGACCTCCCTCTTCAATCTGATCTCCGGCATCTGTCCGGCGACCCACGGCAGCCTTCACCTCGACGGCAGGGACATCACCACCGAGGCCGTGCACGCCCGGGCGCGCCGTGGGCTCGGCCGCACCTTCCAGACCTCCTCCCTCTGGCCGGGGATGACCGTCGCCGACCACGTGCGGCTGGCCGCCCAGGCGGCAGCCGGACCAGGAGCTTCGTACCGCCTCTGGCGCCGCGCCGACCGCTACTCGGAGCAGGTGGTCGACACCCTGTACCGCACCGAACTCGCCCACCGCGCGGACACCATGGCCGGAGCGCTCTCCCACGGTGAGAAGCGCAAACTGGA
Source organism: Kitasatospora sp. NPDC101108 (assembly GCF_055584725.1). Classification (NCBI taxonomy): domain Bacteria; kingdom Bacillati; phylum Actinomycetota; class Actinomycetes; order Kitasatosporales; family Streptomycetaceae; genus Kitasatospora; species Kitasatospora sp. NPDC101108. The sequence goes on along the minus strand of NZ_JBVJLM010000013.1, from coordinate 86,878 downwards.
GCTCGCCGTCCTGCTCGTCTCCGATCCGAGGCTGATCCTGCTGGACGAGCCGATGGCCGGCGTCAGTGCGGAAGAGGTGCCGGCACTGACCGAACTGATCCGTTCCGTGCACCGCGAGCTCGGCCGGACCGTCCTGATGGTCGAGCACCACATGGACGTCCTGCTCGACCTGGCCGACCGCCTGGCGGTGATGCACCACGGCACCCTGCTCGCCCTGGACACCCCAGAAGCCGTGATGGCCGACCCGACCGTGCACCAGGCCTACCTGGGTGAGGCGTTGTGACCCCCTCTCCGTCGTACCCCATGCATCCGTCCTCCTCGCCCGCGCCCTCCTCGCCTTCGTCCGCCGTCGAACCTCTCCTCTTCGTCCGCGATCTGCGGGTGGTCATCGACGGACTGCACATCCTGCACGGCGTCGACTTCGACGTGGCTTCCGCCGGAGTCACCGCGCTACTGGGCCGCAATGGCGCCGGCAAGACCACCACCGTGAAGGCCGTCATGGGCCTGGTGCCTCGCACCGGAAGCATTCGACTGGCCGGTGCGGAAGTCTCCTCCCTCCCAACTCATTTGGTGGTTCGCCGCGGTATCGGTTACGCGCCCGAGGACCGGGGGATCTTCGCCGGCCTGACGGTCGCCGAGAACCTTCGCCTCGCCGAGCGTGGAGCCCTTGGAGGAGCCGAGGCAGGCGAGCCGGATTACGCGCTCGTCCACGAGCTCTTCCCCGAACTCAACCAGCGGTCCGGTCAGTTGGCGGGGACACTCTCCGGCGGCCAACAGCAGATGGTGGCCATCGGCCGGACGCTGCTCAACCGGAACCGGCTGATCATCGCCGACGAGCCCACCAAAGGCCTGGCGCCGAAGATCGTCTCCGAGGTGGCCGAGGTGTTGGCGCGCGCGGCCGAGGCCGTGCCCGTTCTCCTGGTCGAGCAGAACCTCGCGCTCGTCCGCCGACTGGCCGGCACCTGCGCCGTCCTGGCCGACGGCCGGACGGCCCACCGGGGCGACACCGCCGAGCTGCTGGCCGACGAGGAGGCCGCCCGCCGCCTGCTCGGCGTCGGCTCCCGTCACCCGCTCCTCGGTGGGCCCCGGCCGCCCGCCGCCTCCACGGTCGGCTCCCCGACTGGCACCGCTGTCGTCACCACGGAGGTGAAGCCCTGATGGACACCGTCGTCCTCCTTTCCTTTACCGGTCTCGGTCTCGGCGCGCTGTACTTCCTGGTCGCCTCCGGTCTGTCGTTGATCTTCGGTCTGATGGACGTGCTCAACTTCGCGCACGGCGCCCTGCTCTCCATCGGCGCCTATGCGACCTGGTGGGCCGGCACACAGGCCGGCTTCTCCTTCTGGCTCGCGGTGCCGTTCGGCACCCTGGTCGGCACGGCCGCCGCCGTCCTGCTGGAGCTCTTCCTGATCCGGCCGCTCTACAGCCGCCCGCGCGACCAGATCCTGGCCACCGTCGGGGTCGGGCTCGCCGTACCCGCCCTGCTCATGGGGATCTGGGGCGCGGACGCCCGCCCCTTCCCCCAGCCGGCCCTGCTGGCCGGCACCTGGCACGTGTTCGGTGCGACCGTCCCGGTCAACCGTTTCGTGCTCGTGGCCGCCGCCGCGCTGTTGCTGCTCACTCTTCGGTTGTTCCTCGCCCGTACCCGCTACGGGCTGATCGTCCGGGCCGGCGTCGAGGACCGGGCGATGGTCACAGCGCTCGGCATCGACGTCCGGAGGGCGTTCACCCTCGTCTTCGCCATCGGCGGGGCGGCCGCCGCGCTGGGCGGCGCCCTCGGCGGCCTCTACTTCGGTTCGGTCAATCCCGGTCAGGGGACCAGCCTGCTCATCTTCGCCTTCGTCGTCGTGGTGATGGGCGGCATGGGCTCCGTGACGGGCGCTGCCGCCGCCTCGGTGGGCGTCGGCCTCGTCCAGCAGTTCGCCAACTACTACACCGGCGCCGGGCTCGGCGACCTCTCGGTCGTCGTCCTGCTCGCCGTGCTGCTTCTGGTCCGACCCCGTGGACTCACCGGGAGGCTCGCGTGAGCGCCGAAACCCCGATCACGAGCACCGGTGGCCCCGCGGCCGCCCGCAGCGCCGCCACCTCGGCAGGGGGGACTGACACCAGCCCTGCCGTGACCGCCTTGTCGGCAGAGGGGACTGACACCAGCTCCGCCGACGCCCCCACTGTGGCAAGGGGGACTGACACCAGTCTTGCCGGGAACCATGGTGAACAAACGGACGGGCCCGGCATTATCCCTCGAACAGGTGATTCAGTCACTAGTCGCTGGACACGGATGCACGCAGCGCTACGCTGGTGGCCGATCGCCCTGCTGATCACGCTCCTTGTCGCCCCATACAGTGCGCTTCCCGTCCCGGGGCTGCTCGACGGCCCGCTCGGCAGCCCGGGAAGTCTCCAACTCATCGCCCTGTGCCTGCTCTACGGGGCCCTCGCCACCGGCTACGACCTCCTGCTCGGTCGCACCGGACTGCTCTCCTTCGGCCACGCGCTCTACTTCGCGACCGGCCTCTACGCCACCGACCTCGGCATGCTCGAACTGCGACTGCCCTTCGCCGCCGCCGCGGTGTTCGGCGTCGCCTGCACCGTGCTGCTGGCCCTGCTGCTCGGCTCGGTGAGCCTGCGGGTCACCGGCATCGGCTTCTCCATGGTCACCCTCGCCTTCGCCCAGGCCGGCGCCATCCTCGTCCAGCGCAACCCCGGTGGTGTCACCGGTGGCGAGGAGGGCCGGTCCGCCCCGGCCGACCTGCTGCCGTCCGGCCTGCTCGGGATCGAGAACACCGCCAACCTCTACTGGATCGCCGTCGGCTACCTGGTGCTGACGGTCGCCACGGTCCACTGGGCCGTCAACTCCCCGGCCGGCCGGGTCTGGGAGGGCATCAAGGAGAACGAGCGCCGGGTCGAGGTGCTCGGACTGCGGCCCTACGGCTACAAGTTGGTCGCCTTCGTGCTGTCCGGCGCGCTCGCCGGACTGGGCGGGGTGGTCTACCTCCTGCTCACCGGCGGGGCCGCCCCGCAGGCCGCCGGTTCGGACGCCACGCTCGCGCTGCTGGTCATGGTGGTCCTCGGCGGCTCCGGCACCCGCTGGGGGCCGTTGCTCGGTGGGGTGCTCTACACCTGGGCCGGCCACCGGCTCGGCGACCTCGCCAACTCGAAAGCCGTCGCGGACCTGCCCGCGGTGCTGCGCGTGCCGCTCTCCCAACCCCTGTTCCTGCTGGGCGCCCTGTTCGTCGCCGTGGTCTACCTGCTCCCCGGCGGCCTGGCCGGACTGCCCGCCCGCATCCGCGCCGCCCGATCCGCCCGCTCGGTGGTGCGCACGCCGGCCGGCGTGCCCGCCGCCCGTCCCACCGGAGGTACCGCCGCGTGAGCCAGTCGCCCCTGGAGCCAGAGGAGTTGACCGTCCCCGTGCCCGGGGGAGACCTCGCCGTCCTGCGGTGGCCCGCCGACCGGCCCGGGGCCCCGACGGTCGTGGCGGTGCACGGCATCACCGCCAACGGCCTCGCCTGGTACGAGATCGCCCGTCGGCTCGCCGGGCGGGTCACTCTGCTCGCGCCCGACCTGAGGGGCCGCGGTGCCAGCCGTTCGGTCGCCGGACCGTTCGGGCTGGCCCGGCACGCCGACGACGTGGCCGCGCTGATCGCCTTCCTGGGCGCGGCGCCCGTGACGGTCGTCGGCCATTCGATGGGGGCCTGGGTCACCGCCCTGACCGCCGTCCGACACCCCGAACTCGTCCGTCGGGTCCTGCTGGTGGACGGTGCGCTCAGCTTCCCGCTCCCGGCGGGTGTCCGGGAGGAGGACGCCCTGGCCGCAGTGCTCGGTCCCGCACTGGCCCGACTGTCGATGACATTCCCGGACCGGGCGGCCTACCGGGAGTTCTGGCAGCGCCACCCGGCCTTCGTCGGCAACTGGTCCGACGGGATCGACGCCTACACCCAACGCGACCTTGTCGGAGCCGAGCCCGAACTGCGCTCCTCCTGCGCGCTGGAGGCCGTGCAGGCCGATGGTGCCGAGGTCCTGCTGGACCGGGAGGCGGCCGGGGCCGTGCACCAACTGCCCTGCCCGGCCGAGCTGCTCTGGGCGGAGCGCGGCCTGCTCGACGAGCCGCAGGGCCTCTACGACCACCAACGGATCGGGCTGTCCGGGCTGGACCTGGACCGGGTGCCCGCCTCCCCCGTGCCGGGCAGCAACCACTACTCGATCCTCTGGGGCGAGGCCGGAGCCGACCGCATCGTCGGCGCGCTGCTCACGGACGTCCACGCGGCCGGATGACCGGCCCGGCCGGCGGGGGCGTGATCGCTCTGCCGACCGGGCCGGCCGGGGTCAGCCCGCCGCGCCGAGGAAGCTCTCCCAGCCGCCGGACGGTGCCTGGCCGACGTTGAGCGTGCGCAGTTTGCGCAGGGTCGACTGGTCCTGCACCTCAAGCCATTCGACCAGCTGCCGGAACGAGACCAGCCGGACCTCGGGCTTGCCCGCGATGGCCTTGAGGGTCTCCTCGACGGCGTCCATGTAGATGCCGCCGTTCCACTGCTCGAAGTGGTTGCCGATGAAGAACGGGGCCCGGTTGCTGTTGTAGGCGCGCTCGAAGCCGGCCAGGTAGGAGTTGGTGGCCTGGGTCCGCCAGTCGCCGTACTTGGACGGGTCACCCTTGGTGCTGCCGTTGGACTGGTTGGCCAGGATGTTGTAGTCCATCGACAGGACCTGGAAGGTGTGCCCGGGGAACGGGATGGACTGCAGCGGGAAGTCCCATATCTTGCCGTCCTGCACCTTCTGCGGCCATATCTGGAGGCCGCCGGAGGAACTGGCGTCGTACTTCCAGCCCAGTTTGGCGATGGTCGGCAGCAGCGCCTTCTGGCCTTCCAGGCACGGGGTGCGGCCGCCTATGAGCTCCTTCTTGTAGTCGAAGGGCAGCGGGTCGACGTCGGTGAAGCCGGTGTTGGTCCGCCACTGGGTGACGAAGGCGATGGCCTGGTCGATCTCGCTCTGCCAGTCGTCCGGGGTCCACATGTTGACCCCGTTCTTGTCCGGGCGGCTGGAGCAGAAGTGCCCGTTGAAGTGGGTGCCGATCTCGTGCCCGGCGAGCCAGGCCTGGCTGACGAGCTTGAGGGTGCTCTTGACCGCGCCGTCCGAGAGGTACGGGATGTCCGAGGCGCCGACCGAGTGCTTCGGCGGGTGGTACAGCTCGGACTTGCTCTTGGGCAGGGCGTAGATGCCGGAGAGGAAGAAGGTCATCGTGGCCTTGTACTGCTCCGCCAGCTTGAGGAAGCGGGGGAACTGGCCGTCGTCGGTGCCGCCCGCGCCGTCCCAGGAGAACACCACGAACTGCGGCGGGCGCTCGCCCGGCTTGAGCTTCTCCGGCTTGGGCTGGTTCGGCTGCGGACCGGTGTCCGCGTTGGAGCCGTCGCCGATCGGGGTGCCCTTGGGCACGGTGATCTGGGTCGGGTCGGCGGCGCCGCTCTGCTCGGCCTTCGTACTGCCGCCGGAGGAATGTGAGGTGGAGTCCTGCCCCGAACCGGATCCGCTGCTGGAACAAGCGGCGACCGCGCCGAGGGCCGCGGTCGCGGCGGTCGCACTGAGCACCGTCCTGCGCGAGATGCTGGTCATGGTCTCCCCTGGGTGCCGATCGCCGGTGGTGGGGGCGGCCCTGGGCCGCTCCGGTCAAATCGGGCAATTGATGAATATTCCGCCGTTAGCATGTCATGTCGCCGCAGCGGCTACCAAGGCCCCCCGGGCGCCGACGACAGTGAATACGTCGGGGATGCCCGGCTGGGCTGCAGGGATCCGTCGTCTGTTGCGGTCCTGTGACGCTTCTCACTGCGCGACGTCAAGGGAGTACGGTACCGCCGCCCCGCCAGGCCCGGTCAGAGTTCGTCAGCGCTCGGTCCGGACCGTCGCCCGTAAGGGACAATTGTGCTCCTGACAGCGGTCCACGGCCGAAAGTCGCCGGCCGCTCCGGGGTCAGAGCGTGGCCAGCCGCCGGTTACGGCGCACTATTCGGGCGATCGCAGTGCTGACGGCGGTGGCCGCCGCGCAGGAGACCGCCAGACTCAGCCAGGCGGTGTTGAACCAGTGGCTGTTCAGCCAGCCCAGCGTCACGATGTAGGCGGCCCAGAGCAGCGCCGCCAGCGCCGACCAGTGCAGGAAGCGGTGCGGGTGGGCGGGGGAGTGGCCGATGGCCAGGTCCAGGACGGTCCGCCCCGCCGGTACGAACCGCGCGATCACCACCATCGCGGCCGCCCCGCCGTGCGGGCGCTCGACCAGCGACTGCTGGACCCGGGCCACGCTGGCCGCCAGTTTCGGGCGCCGGGCGAGCCGACGCTGCAACAGCGGGGCCCCGCGCCGGGCGAGATGGAGCAGCAGGAGGTCACCCAGGAAGGAGGCCACCGCCACGCCCAGGCCGAGCAGCACCGGGGCGCCGTTGATCTGCGCCGTCTTGAGCACGGCCAGGATGACCAGCGTTCCGCTCGGGATGAAGGGGAGCAGGGCGTCGCCGAGTACGGCGAAGAGCGCAAGGGCGCAGATCCACGAGGATCCGGTCGCCGCCACGAAATTCAAGGCCTTACTCCCTCCACGCCGCCCTGGGGGAGCAGGTGGCTGCTGGGTCAACGCTAGCGTCCCGACTTTTCATGCCATGAAGCACCCCGGTATGGCGGGGATCACGGCAGCCGGCCGCAGCTCGCGGCCCCGGTGATGTGGCCCGAGGGAAGGTGGCCGGAGCGGGCGGGAGAAGGCCCTCGGAAATGGGACGAGCCCCCGGGGCGGGGTGCCGCGCCGAGGGCTCGCAGGGATCGTTCGGCGCTGGTCCAGCCCGAAGATCTTGCCGTCGGAACGCGGACCCGCTCGGTGCCCCGTTCCTGATCACCAGCCTGCCCGAAGCCGCCTGTCGGTCGCGAGCGCTGCGGCTGGCGACTTCCGATCCTGGCGTGAAGTCGCCAATCGTGTCGGCCTGCTGGCTCTCCGTCATCCGCACGGCCGGTCGGCGCGGTCGCGCCGAACCGCTCGGCAGCACCGGGGGCTGGGCCCCGGACCGCACACCGCCCGGCCGCCCGCTCGCCCCCGGCCGCCCGCCCCTGGCCACGCCTGCCCCCGGCCCCCGGCCAGTCCCGGCCACTCCGGTCACGGCTCGGATCGAGTGGCTCACCCGGGAACAGTGAGCCCGCGGTCGTGGTTGACCTCCCTCGGCAGCAGCGACCGCCGGGTCGTCCGAGACCCGCGCGGCCGCCCACGACGGCCGGCTCGGAGGAGAGCCGGACAAGGACAGCCAGGAGGGCGGACGGCATGACCACCGAGGACCAGCAGGAGCACCGAACCGGACCGGGGACCGGTGAGGCGATCCGGGGCACCGCGCGCGGCACGGCACCCGCTCCGCTCTCGATCCTCGATCTGGCCACCGTCGGCGTCGGCTACACGCCCGGCCAGGCCCTGGCCGCCACCACCGAGCTGGCCCGCCGGGCCGAGCAGTGGGGGTACCACCGCTTCTGGGTGGCCGAGCACCACGGCATGCCCGGCGTGGCCAGCTCGACCCCGGCCGTCCTGCTCGCCCACCTCGGGGCCAACACCACCACGCTGCGGCTCGGCTCCGGCGGCGTCATGCTCCCCAACCACGCGCCGCTGGCCATCGCCGAGCAGTTCGGTCTGCTGGAGGCCCTGCACCCCGGCCGGATCGACCTCGGGCTCGGCCGCGCCCCCGGCACCGACCCGGCCACCGCCCGCGCCCTGCGCCGCGGACTCGCCGAGGGCGCGGACGACTTCCCGCTGCAGCTCTCCGAGCTGACCCACTTCCTCGACGGTGACTTCCCCTCCGGCCACCCGTACGAGCGGCTGACCGCCGTCCCCAAGGGCGAGAGCCGTCCCCCGGTCTGGTTGCTCGGGTCCTCCGGCTTCAGCGCCCAGCTGGCCGGCCGGCTGGGCCTCCCGTTCGCCTTCGCCCACCACTTCAGCAGCGCCAACACCATCCCGGCGCTGGACCTGTACCGGACGTCCTTCCGCCCCTCCGCCGTGCTCAGCGAGCCCTACTCGTTGATCGGCGTGAGTGCCGTCGCCGCCGACGACGAGACCGTTGCCCGCCGCCTCGCCCGCTCCGCGGCGCTGGGCATGCTCCGCCTCCGGCGCGGCAACCCCGGACCGATCCCGACCCCGGAGGAGGCCGAGGAGTACCCGTACAGCCCGGCCGAGGCGGACTTCATCGACAGCTGGCTCGACAACGTGGTGCTGGGCGCCCCGGGCCAGGTCGCGGACGGGCTGGAGGCCCTGCGCAAGCGGACCGGGGTGGACGAGCTGATGGTCACCTCGCACATCCACGGCCACGAGGCCCGATTCCGCTCCTACGGCCTGATCGCCGAGGCGTACGGCCTGACCGCGACGGCCTGACGACAAACACCTGACGACAAACGCCTGACGCCGGCCGCCCGGTGGCACCCCGGGTGCCGGCCCCGCCCCGTCGGCCTAGCGGCCGCTCGGGGCGGGGCGGCCCTCCCGGAGTATCGCCGCGACCAGCTCGGCCTCGCCGGGGCGGGCGAAGTACCAGCCCTGGGCGGTGTCGCAGCCGGTCAGACGGAGCCGCTCGGCCTGGGCGGCGCTCTCGATGCCCTCGGCGGTGACGGTCAGTCCGAGGGTGTGGGCCAGCTGGACCATCGCGCCCACGATCTGCTCGTCCGCATCCCGTCGGCGGGATTGGAGTGCCGGGAGACCCGGACGCTCCGCCGATGCCGATGCCGATGCCGATGCCGATGCCGACGCCGACGCCGTTCCGGATCCCGCGGCGGAGTGGCCGGCCGTCGCCGGTGCCGGGTCGCGGAAGCCCTCGATGAACGTCCCGTCGAGCTTCAGCACGTGCACCGGCAGCCGGGAGAGGTAGGCCAGGTTGGAGTAGCCGGTGCCGAAGTCGTCGATGGCGATCCGCACGCCCATGTCGGCGAGCGCCTGGAGGGCCTGCAACGGGCGGCCGCCGGGGCCGAGCAGGGCGCTCTCGGTGATCTCCAGCTGCAGCAGCCGGGCGGGCAGACCGGTGCTTTCGAGGGCCCGGGCGACATCGGCCACCACGTCGGAGTCCCAGATCTGGCGGGCCGCCAGATTGACGCTCACGAAGGTCTCGGTGTCCGGGAATTCGGTGAGCCACCGCCGGGCCTGACGGCAGGACTCCTCCAGCACCCACTTGCCGAGCGGCACGATGGCGCCGGACTCCTCGGCGAGCGGGATGAAGCGGTCGGGGGAGAGCGTCCCGTAGCGGGGGTGCCGCCAGCGGATCAGGGCCTCGGCGCCGTGCACCGCGCCGTCGGCCAGGCCGACCAGGGGCTGGTACTCGATGGTGAACTCGCCACGTTCCAGGGCCGGCCGCAGCGCGGTCGCGAGCAGCTGGCGGGTGAGCTGGTGGGCGCCCCGGTCGGGGTCGTAGAGGGTCCAGCGGGCCCGGCCGTCGGCCTTGGACCAGTAGAGGGTGGCGTCGGCGTCCTTGACCAGGTCCGTGGGGGTGGTCTCGTGTACCGACCGCTCGACGACGCCGACGCTGGCCGTGACCACCAGCCGGTGCCCCGCGACGTCGAAGGGACGTTCCAGCACCTCCAGGATCCGCCCGGCCAGCGCGGTCAGCTGCTCGCTGCCGGCGCTGTCTGTGACCAGGACGGCGAACTCGTCGCCGCCCATCCGGGCGACCAGGTGGGCGTCCCGTTCGGAGAGTCCGCGCCGCAGCCGGGCGGCGACGGCGATCAGCAGTTCGTCACCGATGTGGTGGCCGAGGGTCTCGTTGATCGCCGCGAAACCGTCGAGGTCGATGTAGCAGACGCCCACCCGCCGTTCCGCCGCGACCGCCACCGGCCGACCAGAGCCCCCGCGGTCCCCGCGGTCGTCGGCGCCCGGGAGGCAGGCGGCGTCGAGCCGTTCGAAGAAGAAGGTCCGGTTGGGCAGCCGGGTCAGCGGATCGTGCAGGGCCTGGTACTCCAGGCGGTCGCCGAGCCGGCGCTGCTCGGTGATGTCCTCGACCAGCGCGAGGGTGTAGAGCGGCTGCCCGGCGGGGTCCCGGATGAGCGAGACGGTCACCTTGCTCCAGACCGTGTGGCCCTCACGGTGCTTGAGCTGCTTCTCCACGCGGAACCGTTCCCGCTCGCCGCGGACGAGCGCGGTGAACAGCCGGGGCGGCATGCCCTCCGGGTCGATGATCTCGTGCAGGTGGGTGCGGACCAGTTCGCCGACGCCGCGGCCGATCAGGGCGGCGAAGGCGGGGTTGACCTCGATGATCCGGTCCTCGGGGTCGATCAGGGCCATTCCGATGACGGCGTCGCAGAAGGCGGCCCGGAAGCGGGACTCGCTGGCCCGGAGCGCCGCCAGCAACCGGTCGTCGTCGCCCTCCCGGTCCGGGCCCCCACCGGCGCCCGGATGCGCACCGCGGGTCAACGGGGCCGAGCAGGTGGGGCAGAGCAGCACCCCCGGATCCTCCAGCGTGCCGCAGGCCGCCGGGGCGGCCGGCCCGGCCGGGCCCGCCGGATCGAGGAACGGCGCGGCGAGGTGGCGGTGGTGTGACGATTCCTTGTGCCGCACGCCTGAGTGGTGTGCGTCGGCCCCCTCGTTCTGGCCCGGCACGGCATGCTCCCGTCCGCTGCTGACGCTTGACGATGGTCTGCCTGGCCGGTCGGGCTTCCGGCGGCCGGCTCCGCACTCTGTCGGGGTCCTCGGAGTCGGTCCGCTGCGGGGCGTCCGCCGTGGGGCGCTGTCGCGCGGGGACCCGGGTGAAGAACAGGGCGCTTCGGCCGATCATAGGCCGCGGTGACAACGGGCGGTGACCGCCGCCAGGGTGATTCGCCCTGTTTGGGATCATGCATGGCGGAACGTTCGGCTGCCTTCGGTGCGCACCACATGAGGTGCGCCAGGAGCGCGTGCGCCGAAGCCGCGCCCCCGGGCGCTGGTTGCGCGCCGGGGGCGGGGCCAGGACCGTGGTGCGCCCCCCCGGAGGGGCCGGGGGCGGAGGGGCCGGGGGCGGACGGGCCGAGGGCGGACGGGCCGGGCGGTCAGGCGAGTTCGGCCGTGAGGGTGATGGTGGTGCCGGTCAGGGCCTGACTGACCGGGCAGTTGGCCTTGGCGTCCTCGGCGGCCTTCACGAAGCCGGCCTCGTCCAGCCCGGGGACCACACCGGTGACGGTCAGGTGGATGCCGGTGATGCCGGTGCCGGGCTGGAAGGTGACGTCGGCCCGGGTGTCCAGCTTGGTGGGCGGGTTGCCGGCCTTGGCGAGGCCGTTGCTGAGAGCCATCGAGAAGCAGGCGGAGTGGGCGGCCGCGATGAGTTCCTCGGGGCTGGTCTTGCCGTTGGGCTCCTCGGCGCGGGCCGGCCAGGAGACGGGGTACTCGCCGATCCCGGAGGAGGCGAAGGTCACCTGCCCCTTGCCGTGGAGGAGGTCTCCCTCCCAGGCGGTGCGGGCGGTGCGGGTGGTTGCCACGATCGGTTCCTCCAGTGCTGAGGGACTGCTGAGTCGTCACTTCCGGTCATGCACGCACCAGCCTACGGGCAGGGCCGCCCCGGAGCCGGGCACCGGACGGTCCGCCGGGCTGTCCGGATGCTGGACGGTTCCTCCGAACGGTGCCGGTCCGGACCGGGTGCCCTGTTAGATTTGCCCGGGCCCGAGCCCGGCCGTCGTACTGCCGGGCGCCCACCCCAGACACCGGGAGCCGACCCGATGACGGACCAGCCCACGACCCCCGACGCCGGCGTGACCGAGGGCATCGACGACGCGGTAAGGGCGGAGCTGACCAGCCTGCGCGAGAGCATCGACAACATCGATGCCGCGGTGGTCCACATGCTGGCCGAGCGTTTCAAGGCGACCCAGCGGGTCGGTCGGCTCAAGGCCGAGCACAAGCTGCCGCCGGCCGACCCGGCACGGGAGCGGGACCAGATCAAGCGGCTGCGGGAACTGGCCGCCGGTGCCAAGCTCGACCCGGTCTTCGCGGAGAAGTTCCTGAACTTCATCATCGCCGAGGTGATCCGCCACCACGAGGCCATCGCCCGCGCCTGAAGGCGCTGAGGGCGCTGAGGGCGGCGCCCGGCATCGGGACCTGCGGGCCGCGATGTCGGGCGCGGCTAAACGCCGGATTTCGTGAGGCCCCCCGGTTGGCGTAGCGTGCAACTTTCCCCAGCCGGAGAGGTGGAGCAGCGACGATGGCGGTGAACCTGCCCGAAACGCCCGGCGGAGCTCCCAGCGAACCCGCCGAGCCCGGCGAACCAGCCGCCCGGGACGCCCACTACGCCCAGCAGGGCCCATACGGCCGGCAGGCCGCGTACGACCCGTACGCCCAGCAGGGCGAGCGCGACCGGCAGGGCCCGTACGACCGGCCTGCGGCGGAGGACGAGCTCAGGGCCGGGGTTGGGGCCGGGGCCGAGCCCGGGGCCGAGGCCCGGGGTCGGGTCGGCGGATCGCGCGGACGCAAGGCCCGCCGGCCGGCGCGCCGTCCCCGGCCGTGGTGGATCGAGCTGCCAGTGATGGTGGTGGTCGGGCTGGCGGTCGCGCTGTTGATCAAGACCTGCCTGTTCCAGGTCTTCACCATCCCGTCCGGGTCGATGGAGAACACCCTGCGGGTCGGTGACCGGGTCGGCGTGAACAAGCTCGCGCCGCTGACCGGCTGGACGCCGCAGCAGGGGCAGCCGGTGGTGTTCAAGGACCCGGGGAACTGGCTGCCGCCGCAGCCGGTCGACTCGAACCCGATCACCAACGCCGTGAGCTCGGTACTGAGCTTCGCCGGGCTGGTGCCGCCGAAGGACGACAACTACCTGGTCAAGCGGGTGATCGCGACCGGCGGCCAGACCGTCCAGTGCGCGGGAACCACGCTGACCGTCGACGGGAAGAAGGTCGACGAGCCGTACCTGCACCCCGGCGACGATTCCTGCGCGGGCATGGACTTCGGTCCGGTGAAGGTCCCCTCGGGCTACATCTGGGTCGAGGGCGACCACCGCAGCGACTCGGCGGACTCCCGCTGGCACCGGCAGGGCCCGGGTGGCGGCGCCGTGCCGGTGGACAACGTGGTCGGCCCGGTGGCGGCCGTGGTGTGGCCGGTCAGTCACCTCGACTGGTTCGGCTGGACCGGCCGCTGACCCCGCGGTCGGCGGCTGCCACCCGCTCCCGGGCACCCCGGGCAGCCGCGGTGGCCCGGGAAGCGGTGGCCCCGGCAGGGGCGGAACCACCAGCACCACCCGCGTCGGAACCCGTCCCGGCGCTGGCCACGGCCACGGCCACGGTCCCGGCCCCGGCCCCATCCCCGGCCACGACCTCCACCACCGGCGGCTTGCTCGTCTGTGCCGCGAACGCGCCCGCCAGCACCAGCAGACCGCCCGTGACCTGCGGCAGCCCCAGGTGCTCGCCGAGCAGGACCCAGGCCAGCACGGTGGCGACCACGGCCTCCAGGTTGGCGACCACCCCGGCCACCGGGGGCGAGAGGTACCCGACGGAGACGACCCCGGTCAGGTAGGCGAGCACGGTCGCGATGAGCACCATCCAGGCGGCCGGGATCAGGGCGGGCAGGCTGTGCCCGTTCATCACCACGGACCCGCCGAGCAGACCCCAGTCGGCCTGCCAGGGCCGGGTGAACACGGTGAGCAGGACGGCGCCGATCAGCAGCCCGTACGCGCTGACGGCCAGCGGGTCGACCGGCCGGTCACCGCGGCGGCCGGCGTCGGCGAGCAGGAAGTAGCCGACCTGGCAGAAGGCCGCGCCGAGGGCGAACAGCACGCCCAGCGCGTCGAAGCTGAGGCCGTTCCAGACCTCCACCACGCAGGCCAGTCCGGCCACCGCGACGCCGGCGCCGATGGCCGCGCCCCGGGAGATCGGCTTGCGCTGCACGAACCGGACGTAGCCGATCAGCAGCGGCGGTCCGAGGTACTCGATGAGCAGGGCGACCCCGACCGGGATGCGGGAGATCGCGGCGAAGTAGCAGGCCTGGACGCCGGCCACGGCGAGCAGGCCGAAGCCGAGCAGCAGGCCGGGGCGGCGCAGGACGGCGTCACGGTGCCGGTAGGCGATCGGGAGCAGGGCCACGGCCGCCCCGGTCGCCCGGAGCCAGACCACGTGCAGTGGGGAGAGCCCGGCCTCGATCAGCGGCTTGGCCGCGGTACCTGAACCGCCGAACGCGATCGCGGAGACCAGAGCGAGGCCGAGGCCGAGGGTTCTGCCCGAAGGGTGGGTGGGCGAGGCCGTTGATCTGTGCACTGGCGCATTGTGGCAGTCCTACCGACGCTTCGGTAAGGCGCCATTTCGTCATTTGGTCCTGGTCTCAACTGTCCGCAACGGCGTGATGGCCGACGGGCCGGAACACCGACCCCTGTCGGTGTTCCGGCCCGCGCGGAACGATGTCGCCCGGAGGGACGATCAGCCCCCGGCCCCGGCCCCCGTGAGCGCGTTGGTCCCGCCGGTGGGCTGGGTGGTCGGCTGCCCGGTCGGTGCGGTCGTCGGCTGGGTGGTCGGCGTCGGCCGGGAGGTCGGCCGGCCGGTGGGCCGCGAGGTGGGCTGGCTGGTGGGCTGACCGCCCGGGTCGGTGCCCGTCCCGGTGCCGTTCCCACCGGAGCCGGAGCCGGAGCCGGAGCCGGAGCCGGAGCCCGAACCCGAACCCGAGCCGGAACCCGAACCCGAGCCGGAACCCGAGCCCGAGCCGCCCGAGGAGTTCGCGCCGGAACCGTCGCCCTGCTGGTTGCCGGCGCCGGTGCTCGGCGTGGCGCTGCCGGCCGACGGGGTGCTGCTCGGCGTGCTCGGGACGGTCGGCAGGTCGGTGGCGCCCGAGGAGTCGTCGCCCTCCGCCGGGGTCGGGAAGTCGCTCACCGGCTGGCCCTTGAGCGCGGCCTTCATGTAGCTGGTCCAGATCTGCGCCGGGTACTGGCCGCCCGCCGCGCCGTCGATCCCGCCGACGCCGCTGAGGCTGACCTGCGCGCCGGTGCCCGGGTCCTGGCCGAACAGGGCGACCGAGGTGACCAGCTCGGGGGTGTAGCCGACGAACCAGACGGACTTCTGGTCGTCCGTGGTGCCGGTCTTGCCGGCCACCGGACGGCCCAGCGCCTTCGCTCGCCAGCCGGTGCCGCCGGGGTCGCTCACCACGCCCTGGAGCATCGAGGTGACCTGGTTGGCGGTGTCCGCGCTGATGGCCTGGGTGGTCTTGTGCGGGGGCAGGGCCACGGACTCGCCGCCGCGGTCCACCGACTGCACCAGCCACGGGGTGATCTGCTTGCCGCCGTTGTCCAGGGTGGCGTACACCCCGGCCATGTCGAACACGCTCGGGGTGGCCGCGCCCAGCGGGATGGACGGCACCGGGTCCAGGCCGGGGGTGTTGGCCGGCAGGCCCAGCGCGACGCCGGTGTCCTTGACCTTCTGCAGCCCGGTGTCCTGGGCGAGCTGGGCGAAGGCCGAGTTGACCGACCAGTCGATGGCCTGCTGGAGGCTGATCTGGCCGTAGCTCCGGTCGCCCTCGTTCGGCGGCGCGTACGGGGTGCCCTTGCCGCCGCGGACCTTGCGGCCGCTGGTGCCGTCGTAGATCGTGCGCGGGGTGACGGTCCGGCCGTCCTGGGTCTTGGCGTTGTTCTCGAAGGCGGCGGCCAGCGCGATCGCCTTGAAGGTCGAACCGGCCTGGTAGTCGCGCCGGGTGGCGTTGTCGACGTAGTGCTTCACGTAGTCGACGCCGCCGTACAGGGCGACGACCGCACCGGTCTTCGGGTCCACCGAGACGGCGCCGGCCTGGGCGGCCGCGTCCTTCTTCCGCTTGTCCGGGTTCAGGGTGTCGTGCAGCTGGGCCTGGACGGAGTCCTGCAGGGCCTGCTGGCGGTGCGGGTCGATGCTCAGCTTGATCGTGTAGCCGCCCTTGGCCAGCTCGGTCTCGCTGATGACGTTGTTCGAGGTGAGGTACTGGGTGGCGGCGTCCACCAGGTAGCCGGACTGGCCGGACAGACCCGGGTTGGGCTGCGGGTCCTTGACGTCCGGGAAGGTGGTCTTGGCCCGCTCGTCGGCGGAGAGCCAGCCCTTCTTGACCATGCCGTCCATGACGTAGTTCCAGCGGTTGACGGCGTTCTGCTTGCCAGCCGGGGTCGCGGTGGCGACGTCGTAGGCGCTCGGGGCGTTCAGCAGGGTGGCCAGGTAGGCGCCCTGGGCCGCGTTGAGCGCGGAGGCGTCGACGCCGAAGTACGCCTGGGCGGCGGCCTGGATGCCGTACGCGCCGCGACCGTAGTAGGAGGTGTTGAGGTAGCCGGAGAGGACCTCGTCCTTGCTCTCGGTGGCGTCCACCTTGATCGCGATGAAGAGTTCCTTCACCTTGCGGGTGATCGACTGCTTCTGGTCCAGGTACGTGTTCTTCACGTACTGCTGGGTGATGGTGGAGCCGCCCTGGGTGCCCTCGCCCTTGGCGGTGTTGAGGGCGGCCCGGACCAGGCCCTGCACGTTGACGGCGCCCTCGTTGTAGAAGTTGCGGTCCTCGGCGGCCAGCGCGGCGTGCTGGGCGGCGGGGGAGACCTTGTCCAGGCCGACGTTCTGCCGGTTGGTCTGGCCGGTGCGGGTGATCACCGAGCCGTCGGCGTAGAGCCAGGTGTTGCTCTGGGCCGTCGCGGCGGCGTGCGCGTCCGGGACCTTCACCAGCGCGACGCCCAGCGCGAACAGGCCGACGCCGAGCAGCAGTGCCGCGGCGAAGCCCAGCAGGGTCATCCGCCAGGTGGGTATCAGCCGGCGCCAGCCGGTGCGCCGGGGGCGGCGCGGTTTCTTGCCGCCGGGCGCCGTGGTGGTGGAGCGCTTGAGCCGCTTGACCGGCCGGAGACCGATCGGCGATCGGCCGCTCTGGGCGTTTCGGAACAAGGCGCGGCCTTTCCTGCGGGCGGACCGAGCCAGCCTGCACAGACGGGGACATCGGCGGTTAGGGACCTTTGTCCCGATTCCGGTTCACTGCCCTGGACGAGCCGGGCGGGCTCAATGACTCCACCGGAACGGCAATCGAGACCGACATCACACATAAAACGGACATCGAAGGCCAAAAAATCGGGGAGCCCCTCGCTGCTGCGAGAGGCTCCCCAACTGTCTGTGCGCCGCCAGGGACTCGAACCCCGGACCCGCTGATTAAGAGTCAGCTGCTCTAACCAACTGAGCTAGCGGCGCCTGCTGACCTGGAAAACAATACACGGTTCCGGAGGGTGCCTCGAACCGCTCCCGCCCGCCCGATGCCCCGTGCGCCCGTTTCCTCCCGATTGGGGACGATTTCGGCCGACGGCTAGGGTGGAAAAGTGCCCAGCCCGCAGCCCGGACGGTGGGTACGGGCAGGGCGAAGCGGGCGTCCCGGGTGAGCCGACCGTCGACCGGAGGCTGACATGACCACCCCCACCGGCCCGACCGGCCCGACCGGCCCGAACGACCCCCAGGGCCCCACCGGCCCCACCGGCCCCACCAGCCCCATGGGCCCCAGAGGCCCGACAGGCCCCGAAGACTCCGCCGGTCCTCCGCACCGCACCCCCCGGGCGCACTTCCTGCGCATCGACGGCGTCCCGCTGCACGTCCGCACCGAGGGCAGCGGCCCGGTCTGCCTGCTCACCGGCGGTCTGGGCACCAGCTGGTTCGACTGGGACCTCGTCGTCCCCTTCCTCACCCCCTACCGCACCGTCGTCCGCTTCGACCGGCCCGGTTACGGGCTGAGCGCCGCCGAGCCCGCTACCGGGCGCCCCGCCCCGACGGCGGCCGGGGAGGCCGAGCGGATCCGCGCGGTGCTGGACGGCCTCGGGCTGGCCGGGCCCTGCACCCTGGTCGGCCACTCGCTCGCCGGTTTCCACGTGGAGGCCTTCGCCCGGCTGCACCCCGAGCGGGCCGCCGGGCTGGTCCTGGTCGACGGCAGTGTCGAACCGGAGCCCCGCCCGTATCCCGCGCCGGCCGCGCGGGACGTGGCCGCCCGGGCCCTGGCGGGCGCCGCGACCGCCCTCGCCGTGCCGTACCTGCTCGGCCCGACCGCCCGCCGGGTGACCGCCCGGCTGTCCACCGTCCGCCGCGAGGACCTCGCCCCGGCGCCACTGGTCCGGCACTGCTACCGCACCGGCCGGGCTCTGCGCGCCCTGCTGCGGGAGAACGGCCGCTACCTGGACGTGGCCGCCGAGCTGGACGAGCTGCGGCGCACCCGGCCGCTGCCCGAGGGACTGCCGGTCACCGTGCTGGCCGCCGACGACGGCTGCCGGACCGGCCGCACCGAGTCCTGGCTGGCCCGGCAGCGGGAACTGGCGGTGCTGCTCGGGGCCGACTACCGGACCACGGCCCCGGCCGGGCACCTGGTGATGTTCGACCGTCCGGACGCGGTGGCCTCCGCCGTCCTCGACACCGGCTGAGGCCCGGGACGGATGAGGCCCGGAACGCCTGAGGCCCGCAGCGGGTGCGACCCCCGGCCCGGCTCGGCCCGGCCCTCAACCGCTCATCGCCCCTCTGCGCCGGGCCGCGGCCCGGTTCACGGCCGGGGGGACATGCCGGGTCGGCGCAGAGCGGCAGCAGTTCCTCGGCCGGTGGGCGGGTGTCGGAGAAGGTCATGGCGGGAAAGCCTGCCCGCTCCGGAAACGCCTCAGGCCGCCCACCGGAGTGGACGGCCTGAGGCCTTGCCATGTGCGCCGCCAGGGACTCGAACCCCGGACCCGCTGATTAAGAGTCAGCTGCTCTAACCAACTGAGCTAGCGGCGCTTGCTGACGTGGAAGACAGTACACGCCACCGGCCCGATCCGCCGAATCGTATTCGGCCGAACACCCACCGTGGTCACTGCGCGTGGTGGCAGGCCGCCTGCTGGTCCACCGCGTCGGAGCCGTCGAGTGTCGGACGCTCCCGCTCGCACCGCTCCAGGGCCGTCGCGTCCCGGAGCCCGGCGTAGAGCGGGCAGCGGGTGCGGAAGGCGCAGCCGGTGCGGCGCTCGGTGGGGGAGGGCGGGTCCCCGGCCAGCAGGATGCGGTCGCGGGCGCGCTCCGCGGCCGGGTCGGGCAGCGGGACGGCGGAGAGCAGGGCCCGGGTGTAGGGGTGGCGGGGGTGGTCGAAGACGGCGGAGACCTCGCCCTGCTCGACCGTCCGGCCGAGGTACATCACGCTGACCCGGTCGGCGAGGTGCCGGATCACCGAGAGGTCGTGGGAGACGAACAGGTAGGACAGGCCGAGTTCGGCCTTGAGCCGTTGCAGCAGGTTGAGCACGCCGGCCTGGATCGAGACGTCCAGGGCGGAGACCGGTTCGTCCAGGACCAGCAGCTTCGGGCGGACGGCGAGCGCCCGGGCGATGGAGATGCGCTGGCGCTGCCCGCCGGAGAACTGGTGCGGGTAGCGGGCGGCGTGCTCCGGGTCGAGGCCGACCTGCCGCAGCAGTTCAGGCACCCGGCGGGCGATCTCCTCGCGCGGGGCGCGCTGGGCGCGCAGGGGTTCGGCGACGATGTCGCCCACCGGCATCCGCGGGTCGAGGCTGGCCATCGGGTCCTGGAACACGATCTGCAGCTCGGCCCGGAGCCGCTGGGCCTCGGCGCGGGTGAGCCGGGCGGTGTCGTGGCCGAGCAGTTCGATCCGGCCGGTCTCGGGGGCTCCCAGCTTCAGCAGTTCGAACAGGGTGGTGGACTTGCCCGAGCCGGACTCCCCGACCAGGCCGAGGGTCTCGCCCTCCCGCAGGTCCAGCTCGACGCCGTCCACCGCGTAGACCTCGCCGACCTTGCGCTTGAACACCGTGCCCTTGAGCAGCGGAAACGTTTTTCCGAGCCCGCTCACCGACAGCACCGGCCTCCGCTCGGCGCGGTCCCCGACGGACGGCCCGGGCGGCAGCCCCGGAACGGGGTACACCTCGCTCGGCGCGGGCCGCCGTTCGGCCAGCTCCGCCGAGCGCACGCAGGCGGCCCGGTGCCCGTCGTCCCCGTTCAACGCGGGCTCCGCCGCCGAGCAGCGCTCCTCCGCCAGCGGGCAGCGCGCGGCGAACGGGCAGCCGGGCGGCAGTTCGGCCATCGGCGCCGGGGCGCCGGGGACGGGTACGAGCGGCCCGCCGCGCCCGTCAAGCCGGGGGAGCGCGCCGATCAGGCCGAGCGTGTACGGGTGGCGCGGGGCCGCGAACAGCTCGTCCACCCCGGCGGTCTCGACCACCCGGCCCGCGTACATCACGGCGACCCGGTCGGCCGCCCCGGCGATCACCCCGAGGTCGTGGCTGACCAGGACGAGGGCGGCGCCGGTCTCCTCCCGGGCGGTGCGCAGCACGTCGAGTACCTGGGCCTGGATGGTGACGTCCAGGGCGGTCGTGGGCTCGTCGGCGAGCAGGATGTCGGGCTCGTTGGCGATGGCCATGGCGATCATCGCGCGCTGGCGCATGCCGCCGGAGAACTCGTGCGGGAAGCTGTCCAGCGCCCGGTCGGGGGCCGGAATGCCGACCAGGTCGAGCAGTTCGGCGGCCCGTCGGCGGGCGGTGGCCCGGTCGACCGGCTGGTGGACCCGGACCGCCTCGGCGATCTGGTCGCCGATCCGGTAGACCGGGGTGAAGGCGGACAGCGGGTCCTGGAAGACCATGGCGACCCTGCGGCCGCGGATCGCGGCGAGCTCCTTGCCGGGCAGGCCGACCAGCTCCCGGCCGTCGAGCCGCACCGAGCCGCCGACCCGGGCGGTGCCCGGCAGCAGCCCGAGCACGGACAGCGCGGTGACGGACTTTCCGGAGCCGGACTCGCCGACGATGCCGAGGGTCTCGCCGCGCCGCAGGGTGAGGTCCACCCCGCGCACGGCGGGCACCGGGCCGTGCGGGCCGGCGAAGTCCACCCGCAGGTCCCGGACGGCGAGCAGCGGGGTCTCGACGGCGGTGGTCACTTCTGCATCCTCCACGGACGGCGAGAGCGGGAGGACCGACGGGGAGCGTCCCCGGCGGTCGGGTCGAGGGCGTCGCGCAGCCCGTCCCCGACCAGGTTGACGGCGAGCACGAACAGCACCAGCAGGCCGGCCGCGAAGTAGAACATCCACGGGAACACCGGGGCCTCGCTGGTCCCGGCGGCGAGCAGGGTGCCGAGCGAGACGTCCGGCGCCTTGACCCCGAAGCCGAAGTAGGAGAGCGCGGTCTCGCTCATCACCGCGCCGCCGACCGCGATGGTGGCGTCGATGATGAGGAAGGAGGCGACGTTCGGAAGGATGTGCCGGCTGATGATCCGCAGCGGCCGCACCCCCATGAACTGTGCGGCGCGCACGAATTCGCGCTCGCGGAGGGAGAGGGTCATCGAGCGGACCACCCGCGCGGTGATCATCCAGTTGAACAGGGCGAGCAGCAGCACGAAGGCGATCCAGCCGGCGCTCTTCAGCCGCGACGAGACGATGGTGATGATCAGGAAGCTGGGGAAGACCAGCAGCAGGTCGACCAGGAACATTAGCGCCCGGTCGGCCCAGCCGCCGAAGTAGCCGGCGCAGGCTCCCACCACGGAGGCCAGCACGGTGGAGAACAGTGCCACCAGCAGGCCGATGACCAGGGACTTCTGCAGGCCGCGGACGGTCTGCGCGAACACGTCCTGGCCGATTCCGTTGGTGCCGAACCAGTGCTCGGCGGAGGGTGGCTGGTGCAGCGCGGTGAAGTCGGGGGCGGCGTAGTCCCAGGGCGTCAGATACGGGCCTCCGAAGGCGAGCGCGAACAGCAGCAGGACGACGACCGCGCCGACCAGGGCGCCGCGGGCGGCGAGCAGCCGGGCGAGGACGAGGCGTCCGCGGCCGGTCGCCCGGGCGGGGACGGACCCGGGCGACTCGGCGGGACCGGCGGGACCGGAGGGTCCGACGGGTCCGGAGGGTTCGGCGGGTTCCACGGAGAGGGCGGTCATCTCGGTCTCCTCCGGTCAGGACCGCACGCGCGGGTCGAGGGCGGCGTGCAGGGTGTCGGCCAGGAAGCCGGAGGCGAGCACGACGACGGCGGTGAACAGGTTGATCGCCACCACCGAGTTGACGTCCTGTTCGTTGATCGACTGGATCAGCCACTCGCCCATGCCGTGCCAGCCGAAGATCGTCTCCGTGAAGATCGCGCCGGTGAAGATGGCCAGGAAGCTGTACGCGAACATGGTCGACATCGGGATCACGGCGGTGCGCAGCCCGTGCTTGAGCAGGGCCCGGCGGCGGGTGAGGCCCTTGGCCTCGGCGGTGCGCAGGTAGTCGGAGCCGAGCACGTCGAGCATGGTGCCGCGCTGGTAGCGGCTGTAGGTGGCGAGGCCGCCGAGGGCCAGCGAGACGGTGGGCAGCAGCAGGTGCAGCGCCCAGTCGGCGAGGTGGGTGCCGAGGCCGCCGGTCAGTCCGGGGGTCTCGTAGCCGGTGAACGGGACGACCTCGTGGCCGGCCGCGTCCTTCGCGGCGATCGCGCCGTTCTTGAGGAACAGCGCGACGAGGAAGACCGGGGTGGAGAGCAGCACGAAGGACAGCACGGTGAGCAGCCGGTCGGAGATCCGGTACTGGCGCACCGCGCTCCACGCCCCGCCGGCGACACCGAGGACCATGCCCAGCAGGCTGCCCAGCAGCATCAGCCGCAGCGAGACCCAGACCCGGCGGCCGAAGTCGTCGGAGACCGGGGTGTCGTGGATGGTCCGCCCGAGGTCGCCGTGGAGCAGCCCGCCGGTCCAGTGGCCGAAGCGCACCAGCACCGGGGTCCGGTCGTTCAGGTTGAGTGCGGTGAGCTGGTGCTCGACCGACTCGGCCGACGGGCGCGGGACCTTGGCGTCGAAGTAGGTGCGGGGCTGGAGGGCGGTCGCAGAGATCGCGTACGCCAGGAAGACGGCGGCGATCAGCAGCACCGCGTAGTAGCCGAGCCGCTTGGTGAGGTAGCGGAGCATCAACGGCCGCCCGGGGTGGGGGCGGGGCCGACGCGTCTGGTGGGCATCGGGTGGTGGCCTTCGGTCGGGGCCCGGTCGGGGGCGTCAATCGGCGGGCGGAACGGGCGAGTTAGGGAAAGCGCAGGTCAGAGTGAAGCACCCGGTCACGGCAGGGGTGTTGCGGCAGCGTTGCGGCCCGTGACTTTTGGATCAGGTGTGCGCTCCTCCCCCTGGTGGCGGATCTGATCCGCTGTTACGTTCCTCTGGCTCGGTGCCGGATTGAGTGCCCATGCTCAAGCCAAGTCATGCCTGCTGCGCCCCAACTCCCGTTCGCCAGACCTCACCAGGGGGACCCTCATGGACGCTTCCACCACGGCCCGCCGTCTCGGCCGGGCGACCGCCCTCGCCGTCGCCGTCGCGCTCGCGGTCACCGCGTGCACCTCGGGCGGGGGCGGTTCGGCGGGTGACGTGGCCAAGAGCGAGCCGCCGAGACAGGACTCCCAGGACATCAACGCCAAGCCGCTGGACCAGGTCAAGGACGGCGGGGAGGTGCGCCTGCCGCTGTACCAGTGGATCACCCAGTGGAACCCGTTCCAGGTGGACGGCCGGTACGGCGACGCGGTCGAGATCATGCGCGCGCTGGAGCCCGCCCTCTTCACCACCGACGCCTCCGGGAACTTCCAGCCCGTCGCCGACTACCTCCAGGAGGCGAAGATCACCTCGACCTCCCCGCAGGTGGTCACCTACAAGCTCAACCCCAAGGCGAAGTGGTCGGACGGCAAGCCGCTGAGCTACCTGGACTTCAAGGCGGACTGGGAGGCCAGCAACGGCAAGAAGGACGGCTACAACATCGCCGACTCCTCCGGCTACGAGCTGATCTCCTCCGTCGAGCAGGGCGCGGACCCGACCGAGGTCAAGGTGACCTTCTCCGAGCCGTACGCGGACTGGCAGAACCTGTTCCGCCCGCTGATCCCGGCGGCCGGCATCGCTACGGCCCAGGACTTCAACCAGGGCTGGGTGGAGAAGATCCCGATCACGGCGGGGGCGCTGAAGATCGGGACGGCGGACAAGACCGCGCAGACCCTGACCCTGGTCCCGGACCCGGCATGGTGGGGGACGAAGGCCAAACTCGACCGGATCACCTTCCGGGTGATGTCCCAGTCGGCGACGACGCAGGCGTTCCTCAACAACGAGATCGACCTCGCCACGGCGGGCACCGCCGCCGCGTACGGGCAGCTCAAGGGCGCCAAGGAGGCCGTCATCCGGGCCGCCAGTCCGTGGGACGACGTGCACATCTCGTTCGGCCAGGGCGGGGCCCTGGCGGACCAGAAGGTCCGCCAGGCGCTGGGGAAGGCGCTCGACCGGTCCTCGTTGATCAAGATCGCGAACAACGGCGTGCCGGTGGAGTTCAAGCCGCTCGGCAACCACATCTTCATGCCCAACCAGACCGGCTACCAGGACAACTCCGGTGAGTGGGCGAAGTTCGACCTGGCCGCGGCCAAGAAGCTGCTCGACGACGCGGGATGGAAGGACGCGGGGAGCGGTCAGCCGCGCACCAAGGACGGGCAGCAGCTGGAGCTGCACTGGGTGATCAACGACGCCACCCCGCAGGCGCAGTTGGACCTGGCGACGGCCGCGGCGGCGATGTGGCTGGCCGCCGGGGTGAAGGTCGACCTGGACAAGGTCCCCGCCAACGACTTCTTCACCAAGTACGTGAACCCGGGCAAGTTCGAGATCGCCAGTTGGCGGAACACCGACTCGTTCCCGCTGTCGACCTCGCTCAGCAACTTCCGTCTGCCGGTCGGTGACAACGTCTTCGGCAACTACTCGAAGCTCGGCACGCCCGAGATCGACGCGCTGCTGAAGAAGGCGGCCGGCACGCTCGACCCGGTGGAGGCCGCGAAGCTCTACAACCAGGCGGACGCGAAGATCTGGGAGCTCGGCCACACCGTCGAGCTCTACCAGCGGCCGGTCGTGGTGGCGACCCGCAAGGGCCTGGCCAACGAGGGCGCGTTCGGCCTGGGGAGCACGGACTACGCCAAGATCGGCTGGGAGAAGTAACCCGGGCCGCCGAGGCGGCGAGGGCGACCGCACGGCAGGCGCTGGCGAGCAGCGCGGTGATCACGAGGCCGGTGGTGCGGACACGGGTGGGCCGACTACGCCGCCCCCGCTGTCCTGCCACCGGCCTTGACCTTCCGCGTTGCCCGCAGGCCGCCCGTGTCGTGGGGCCCCAGGGGCCCGCGCTCGCTTCCAACCGGGGAAGAATCTAGCGGGGCGTCGCGGTCGGCCGTGGTGCAGCGCGCGGGGCGCGCCCGGAAACCCGCCGCGCTGTCACCCACTTCGCGCACCGGAGCGTCAACTCTCGCTGACGGCAAGGAGAAAAGGGGACATAGGGGGGCATCGGGCCCGGGATCGAACGGAGTTGCCGCACCGGTGCGCGCACCGGTGTCCGCGCGGCGCACGCCTCGCGCCGGTGCGTGCGCCGGGACCGGACCGCTGCCAGGATGCGGGACGGCGAGCCCCTTCCCGGGCCCCGTCCTCGCCTCCGTCCCCTCCCCGATCCCCGGAGCAGCACCGATGACCAGCGACCCCGCCGCCGCGGCCGCGTCCCGAGCGCAGCACGTCGACCCGCCCCCGGTGCGCCGGATGGTCCCGCGCGACCGCCACGAACCGCACCGGGTCGCCACCCCGCTGGAACTCTTCTTCGACCTCTGCTTCGTGGTCGCGGTCGGCCAGGCCGGCCGGGAACTCGCCCACTCCCTCGCGGCCGGGCACTACGGGGAGGGCCTGCGCGGTTACGCGATCGCCTTCTTCGCCATCTGGTGGGCCTGGATGAACTTCACCTGGTTCGCCTCCGCGTACGACTGCGACGACGTGCCGTACCGGGTGACCACGCTGGTGCAGATCGCCGGCGTGCTGATCCTCGCCGCCGGGGTGCCGCGGCTGTTCGCCACCCAGGACCTGACGCTGACGATCACCGGCTACGTGGTGATGCGCCTGGCGATGGTCACCCAGTGGCTGCGCGCGGCGGCCGCCGAACAGGGCGGGGCGCGCCGGGTCGCGCTGCGCTACGCGGTGGGGATCACGCTCTGCCAGGTCGGCTGGGTACTGGTACTGCTGGTGCCGGACGCCGCCCGGCCGGTGGTCGTCCCGATCGGCGTGCTGTGCGAGCTGGCCGTCCCGGTGGTCGCCGAACTGCGGATGCAGACCGCCTGGCACCCGCACCACATCGCCGAGCGGTACGGGCTGTTCACCCTGATCGTGCTCGGTGAGACGGTGGCCGCCGCGACGGTCGCGGTGCAGTCGGCGGTGGACGAGCACGAGGAGCTGGGCCGGCTGGTGCCGGTGGCGGCCGGCGGGCTGCTGATCTGCTTCGCGGCCTGGTGGATCTACTTCGCCCGGCCCGTCCACGAGCACCTGCGCTCCAACCGGCAGGCCTTCGCCTGGGGCTACGGGCACTACCTGGTGTTCGGCTCGGCGGCGGCGATCGGCGCCGGGATGGAGGTGGCGGTGGAGTCGGCCGTGCACAAGGCGGGGATCTCCGGGACGGCCGCCACCGCGACGGTCACCGTGCCGACCGCGGTCTACCTTTTCACCGTCTGGTACCTGCACTCCCGGCACACCAAGCGCGGCCCGGCCGCCCAGTCGGTGGCCCCGACCGGGGCGGTGCTGGTGCTGGCCTGCACCGCGCTGGGCGGCTCCGGGGTGCTCGCGGCGGGCCTGGTCTGCGCGCTGATGGTCGCGGTGGGGGTGGTGATCCACGGCCGGGAGAGCCGGGCGGGCCGGGCGGGCCGGGACGGCCGGGACAGCCGGGACGCCGGGGCTCAGCAGGCCTGAACCCGCTCCAGCAGCACCGGTTCGTGCCGGGCCAACCAGTCCAGGTAGGCCGGGTTGACCTTGGCCAGATCCAGGTAGGCGGCGCGCAGTTCGCCGTACAGCGCGTCCAGGGCGGGCTGGCTGAGCACCCGGGGGCGCCAGGTGAACAGCAGCCGGACGGTCAGCGGGTCCCCGTGCACCGGGCGGACCACCGTGCCGGGCCCGGGCAGTGAGGTCGGCTGGCAGGGGCGGACGGCCTCGCCGGAGGCGACCAGCTCGGCGGCGGTGGCGTTGTCCCGCACCTGCACCACCCGGGGGTTGAGCCCGGCCTCGCTGAACACCCGGCGCATCGCGGCGTACTCGTGGTCGGCGGTCGGATCGACCATCCAGGTGTCCTCGGCGAGGTCGGCCAGGTGGACGACCGGCCGGGCGGCGGCCGGGTGGCCGGCGGCGAGCGCGACGAACTGCGGCTCGCGGGCCATCAGCACCCGGTGTTCGGCGTCCGGGGGCACCCGCAGCGGGAAGCCCTCGCACTCGTGCACGAAGGCCACGTCCAGCTGGTCGGCGGCGACCATCCGCAGCAGCGCGTTGGCGGAGATGTCGACGTGGATGGTGGTGTCGGTGTCCGGCAGCCGCTCGTGCACCCGGCGCAGCCAGGCGGCGACCGCCCGGCTGCCGACGCTGCCGATCCGCAGCCGGCGCTGGCGGCCGGGCCCGGTGGTGTCCCGGGCCTCCTGGCGGGCGGCCGCGACCAGGGCGGCCATCTCGCTGATCACCGGCCGGGCCCGGGACAGCACGGAGTGGCCGAGCGCGGTGGGCCGGCTGCCGGTCTGCTCGCGGGTGAACAGGGTTCCGCCGATGGCCCGTTCGATGCGGTGCAGCTGGGTGGTGAGGGAGGGCTGGGTCATGCCGAGCTGGAGCGCGGCCTTGCGGAGGCTGCCCGTGTCGGCGATCGCGCACAGCACCCGGAGGTGTCTCACGTCGAGCTCCACGACGGGAGCATAGACGTCGGCGCACCGCCTCGCCAAGGACATGACAGAAGATCGCGGGCACGCCGACGGCACGCCCGGGCGGTCGCGGCGGGCACGCGGCCGGGGGACCGCCGCCGTATGCGGCCGGGCTATCGCCGGTTGACATCATCCGCGACGGGCCCGGGCGGGTCGAAGCTCGGGGGCACCACACCGCCCCGGCCTGGCCGGGGCGGCCCCCACGCGCGCCACCGCCGCCGGAGCCGGCCCCCACCGGTCCCGGCCGGCCGGCGCACCGCGAATCGGAGCCCCGCATGAAGCGATCCGTGCTGTCCGCGACCCTGGGCCTGGGTCTCGCCGCCGTCCTCATGGCCCTGCCCGCCACCGCCGTCGCCGCGCCCGCCGCCCCGGCGGTGCCCTCCGCGCAGACCCACGCCGTCCGGGCCGACGCCGGCCCGGCGTACGCCGGTTCGCAGGAGGAGGCCGCGAACGACCAGGCCTTCTTCCGGGCCGTGACGGCCTCGGTCAGGGCCAGGCAGGCCGCCGACCCCTGGCTGCGGACCGTCACCGTCACCTACGACACCACCAACGCGCCCTCCTTCAGCGGCGACATCGCCGACGCCGCGCAGATCTGGAACAGCTCGGTGCACAACGTCCAGCTCCGGGAGACCAGCGGCACCGGCGACTTCTCGTACACCGAGGGCGACGGCGGCGGCTCGTACGCCAGCACCG
The DNA here is from genome assembly GCF_055584725.1 of Kitasatospora sp. NPDC101108. Classification (NCBI taxonomy): domain Bacteria; kingdom Bacillati; phylum Actinomycetota; class Actinomycetes; order Kitasatosporales; family Streptomycetaceae; genus Kitasatospora; species Kitasatospora sp. NPDC101108. Next base: position 58,629 of record NZ_JBVJLM010000013.1, on the reverse strand, counting down.
ACGGACACGGGCACGGCTACATCGTCATCGACCACCAGCAGGCCCAGGAGTACTCCTCGCTCCGGATCGTCGCCCATGAGACCGGGCACGTGCTCGGCCTGCCCGACGACTACTCCGGCCCGTGCAGCGAACTGATGTCGGGCCACGGCCCCGGCCCGTCCTGCACCAACGCGCACCCCGACGCCAACGAGAGCGCACAGGTCGACGCGCTCTGGGCGAACGGCGTGGCGGCGGCTAACTGACCTGCCCGTAGGGCGGATCGGGTGCGGCGGCCCGCCCGGCCGGAAACGGGCGGGACGCCGCTCGGGTACTTCCCCGACGGGGAGCCTAGCCGCCCCCGGAACGGAATGCCAGGGGCATGTTCGAGTCAAGACGAGTAAAAGACGGCTCAAATCCGGGGGTTCCGGGGGGCATTGCACCGGGCTATCGCGGGTTGACATCATCCGCACCGCCGCCGGGCTGCCCGAAGCTCTGGGGACACCCGGTCACCAGGTGTCCCCCCGAGGCCGGCCCCCAACCCGGCCATGGCGCCAGGGACCGGAAGCCCCCACTTCCAGGACCCCTTCAGGAGCCCCCACATGAAGCGATCCGTGCTGTCCGCGACCCTCGGTCTCGCCCTCGCGGCCGGCCTCGCCGTGCTGCCCACCACCGCGGCGGCCGCCGCCCCGGCGGCCCCGGCCGTGCAGGGCTACACCGCCTCGACGTACGCCGGTTCGGCGCAGGAGGCCGCGGACAACCAGGCGTTCTTCCAGGCCGTGATGGCCTCGGCCAAGGCCAAGCAGGCCGCCAACCCGGGCCTGGCCACCGTCGTGGTCACCTACGACGCCAGCTCCGCCCCGTCCTTCCGCACCCAGATCGCCAACGCCGCCCGGATCTGGAACAGTTCGGTCAGCAACGTCCAGCTCCGGTCCGGCTCGGCCGCCGACTTCCGCTACTACGAGGGCAACGACAGCCGCGGCTCCTACGCCAGCACCGACGGGCACGGGCACGGCTACGTCTTCCTCGACTACCAGCAGAACCGGCAGTACAACTCGGTCCGGGTGACGGCCCACGAGACCGGGCACGTGCTCGGCCTCCCGGACCACTACTCCGGCCCGTGCAGCGAGCTGATGTCGGGCGGCGGACCCGGCACGTCCTGCACCAACCCGTACCCGAACGCCACCGAGCGCAGCCGGGTCAACTCGCTCTGGGCGCGCGGCTGACCCGCCACCCGCCACCGCCGAACGCCCCGGCCCGGCCGCGTCCGCAGCGGCCGGGCCGGGGCGCGCCGGGCCGGGGCCCTGTCGGTGGTACGTGCGAGCATGCGGACGAGACCCGTCAGCCCGACCCGCTCGCCCCGACCCGCTCGCCCCCGACCCGTGAGGTGCCGCCGCCATGCCCCGCCCCGTCCCCGAACAGCTCGCCGACCTCCCGTACGCCGAACTGCTGCGCCCCCACACGGGCTCGCTGCGCAGCGACGCCCGGTACGACACCGCGCACTTCGACGGCGACGGGCACACCGACGAGTCGGGCGCCGGCGCGGTCTTCCTGGAGTGCGCCTTCACCGGGGTCGCGCTCAGCGGGGTCAAGCTGCGCCAGGCCCGGTTCAACGAGGTCTGGGTGCAGGCCGGCCGCTGGGTGGCCTGCGACCTGAGCGACACCGAGTGGCAGGACAGCGCCTTCGTCGGCGGCGTGCTGGCCGGGGTCGCCGGGTACGGCTCCGCGCTGCGCCGGGTGGTGTTCCGCGGCTGCAAGCTGGAGGCCGTCAACCTGCGGGCGGCCGTGCTGCGGGACGTCGTGTTCGAGGACTGCCTGCTGCGCGACGTGGACTTCGGCGAGGCCAAGCTGACCGGGGTGTCCTTCCCCGGCTCGACGCTGGAGGAGGTCCGGCTGCGCGGGGCCGTGCTGAGCGCGACCGACCTGCGCGGAGCCACCCGGCTCGGCCTGGCGGACGGCCACCAGGGCCTGCGCGGAGCCGTCATCAGCTCGACCCAACTGCTGGAACTGGCACCGCAGTTCGCCCATGCGCTGGGTATCGAGGTGAAGGACCGCTGAGCCTGCACCGTCCCTCCCCGGCGGATCCGTCGGGTGTTCAGCCCCGTGTCGCTCGGTGACACCCGGCCGAACAGTCCGACAATCCTGCTGCACACGTCTGGTGGCCCGCTCCGGCCGAGGTGGAGACTGCTCCGCGATCGATGAGCTCCGACTTGTGTACACAACATCGCCAGCGAAGGGACGGGCCGGGCTGATGGCCGAGTTGAGTCGAAGGAAGTTCGTCACGCTGTCCGGAGCGGCCGCGGCCGGTCTCGCGGCGGCCGGCACCGGCGCCGCGGGGTCCGCGGCCGCCGCGACCGCCTCCACCACCGCGCTCAGCACCACCGGCACCATTACCGACGTGCAGCACGTGGTGATCCTGATGCAGGAGAACCGCAGCTTCGACCACTACTTCGGCACCCTCAAGGGCGTGCGCGGCTTCGCCGACAGGGCCACCATCCAGCTCTCCGGCGGCTACAGCGTCTTCAACCAGCCGAACGGCCTGTTCGCCCGGCAGTACCCCTGGGCCTTCAACCCCTCGGGCGCGAGCGGCTCCGCGGAGACCCAGGCGCAGTGCAACGGCGACCTCTCGCACGCCTGGTCCGACCAGCACAAGGCCTGGAACGGCGGCAAAATGGACTCCTGGGTGTCCGCCAAGGGCACCGTCCGCACCCTCGGCTACCTGCAGCGCGCCGACATCCCGTTCCACTACGCGCTGGCCGACAACTGGACCGTCTGCGACGCCTACCACTGCTCGGTGCTGAGCGCGACCGGTCCCAACCGCACCTACCACTGGAGCGGGACGATCGACCCCGCCGGCACCGCGGGCGGCCCGGCCTACGACGGCGGCTCCGAGTCCAACCTGCGCTGGCAGACCTACGCCGAGGCGCTGGAGAAGGCCGGCGTCAGCTGGAAGGTCTACCAGAACGCCAACGACAACTTCGGCGACAACGCCCTCGCCTACTTCAGCCAGTTCACCGGCGCCGCGGCCGGCAGCCCGCTCGCCGTCAAGGGCATGGGCTCCGTCCCCGCCGTCACCGGCCGCACCCCGGACGACATCGCCGCCGCGATCAGGGCCGACGTGCTGAACGGCACCCTGCCGCAGGTCTCCTGGATCGTCGCCGACCAGCAGTCCTCCGAGCACCCCTACGCCACCCCCGAGGACGGCGCGCACTTCGTCCACCTGGTGATGGACGCCCTGAACGCGGACCCCAACGTGTTCAACTCCAGCGTCCTGCTGATCAACTACGACGAGAACGACGGCTTCTTCGACCACGTCCCGCCGCCGGCCGCGCCCGCCGGCACCGCCGGCGAGTTCTACAACTCGACCAACATCGGCCTCGGCTTCCGCGTCCCGCTGATCGCCGTCTCCCCGTGGAGCCGCGGCGGCTGGGTCAACTCCGAGACCTTCGACCACACCTCGGTGCTGCGCTTCCTGGAGGTGTGGACCGCCGCCCTCGGCAAGCCGGCCACCAGTCCCAACATCAGCGCCTGGCGCCGCCAGGTCTGCGGCGACCTCACCTCGGTCTTCGACTTCGCCAACCCGGTGTACGGCATGCCCGCGCTGCCCGACACCTCCCGGACCATCGGCCTGTCCACCTGCGGCCCGCTGCCCAACCCCTCGCCGGCCGACAACGCGCTCCCCGCCCAGGAGCCCGGCACCCGGCCGGCCCGCGCCCTGCCGTACCAGCCCAACGCCAACCTGGACCACTGGGACGCCGACGCCGGCGGCGTCATGCACGTCTGGGTGAAGATGTCCAACGACGGCGCCGCCCGGGCCGCGCACTTCGCCGCCTACGCCAACGCCTACCGCAGCGGCGGCCCCTGGCAGTACACCGTCCCTTCCGGCAGCCCGGTCACCGACTTCTTCAACTGCGGGACCAACGGCTTCGGCAACGGCAAGTACGACCTGACCGTGGTCAGCCCGAACCGCTTCCTGCGCCGCTTCACCGGCGACCTCACCCAGCCGGGGAAGAACGCCGCCGTCACCGCCTCCTACGCGGTCGAGCCGGGCAGCGGCAAGCTGGCGGTCTACTTCAGGATGGCCAACTCCGGCACCACCCCGATCACCTTCACCATCACCTCCAACAACTACCGGACGGACGGCCCCTGGACCTACCGGGTGCCTGCCGGCGGCAGCACCAGCGACTTCTTCAACGCGGTCGCGTACAACAACGGCTGGTACGACTTCACCGTCACGGTGGACGTCGACAGCAGCTGGACCCAGCGCTTCACCGGCCACCTGGAGACGGGCGCACCCAGCGTCAGCGGCTGAGCCCGCTCACCCGCGCCCGTCGACGGCGGCGGCCGGCCCCGCTCAGCCGTACGGGCCCCCCGGGAACCACGGATCGTGGACCTCGCGGGGCCCGTACGGCGTCAGCAGGGTGAAGGTGTGCACCCCCGCCGCGTACTCGGCCAGCTGGACCGCGCCGTAGCGGGTCTCCAGCTCGGCCTGCACCGGCACCGGCAGCTTGCTCAGTGCCCGGCGCAGCTGCAGCGCGTCGCGCCGGCTGACCGGGTGCGGGGCGCGCAGCACCAGCCGCAGCGGGCTGAGCGGCCCGGCGACCGGGATCCCGGTGCCGAGTTCGTAGCCGACCGCGCCGATCGGGCCCCAGGCGAGGCGGTGGTCCGCGACCAGCCGGCCGGCCTCGGGGAGCAGGGCCAGCGCCGGGATGCCGGTGATCCGGTCGGGGGCCAGCCGCGCCCGCCGTTCGGCCAGCTGCTCGGGCCGCAGGGTGCGGGCCACCGCCGCCCACGGGGCCAGGGCGTCCAGCCGCTGCCCGGGGCGCGGGCCGCGGACGGTCACCGGGATCCAGTGCTCGGGCGCCGCCTCCGGGTCGCGGGTGCAGCGCCGGGGCCGGGGAACGTCCACCGGGGTGCCGTCCGCCGAGGGCGCCCGGCCGACCGTCACCCACGGGTGCGCCCGCAGGACCGTCCGGGCCCAGTCCGGCAGCGCGCCACCGGTCAGCGGGCGCAGCGAGCCGGGGCACTGCATCAGCAGCAGGTCATGGGCGCGGGGCAGCCGCCCGTCCAGTGCGGCCAGCGGGCCGACCCGTCGGCGCGGCCCGTCGTGCAGTTCCTCGGTCGAGTTCCTCACACCGCCCACCTTCCGCCGGTCGGGCGACCCGACCAGGTCCTCCGACGCGTTCCCTTCACCGCCCACCTTGCGCCCGCGGGGCGCGCCGGGCCACGGCCCTTCGACGCCATCCACCGGGACCAAAGGCTCAAGGTGCAGCCGTCCGCGGCCGGTGTGAGAGTGGGGGCAGCCCGGAAAATCCGTCGGTCCGTCCGCAAGGGCATTCCGTTCGTACAAGGAGGAGCTATGGGCATCTTGGACAGGTTGTTCCACCGGCCGCCGCAGCACGGGGTCACGGGGGACGGTGCCGCCCAGCGCGCCGCCCTCGCCCACGACGAGGCGGCCGACGCGTTCGGTGACGACGTCGAGCGCTCCCGGCAGACCGAGGAGCGGCGCGCCCAGGAGGAGGCCGACCGGCGCGCCGCCGAGAACATGACCGCCGAGGGCGACCCCTGGGACTGACGTCCGGGACCGGTCTCCGGGACCGATGTCCGGGGCCGGCGCCCGCCGTGCGCCCCCCGCGCGTCACCGTGCCCGCGGCGGCAGCGGCGGGCGCCGCAGGTCCGGCCGGGGTGTGGACTCCGGCGGGGGCGCCGCCGCGGGCACGTCCTCCAGCAGCTCCAGGGCCAGCTGGACGGCGGTGACCAGCTCCGGGTGGCGCCCCCGGGCCCAGTCCTGCGGGGTGCGCAGCACGTGCACGTCCGGCTCGACACCCCGGTTCTCCACCGACCAGCCGAGCCCGCCGCTGAACCAGGAGGCGTTCTTCGGCACCGAGATCTGGGTGCCGTCGCCCAGGGTGTGCCGCCCGGTCATGCCGACCACGCCGCCCCAGGTGCGGTTGCCGATCACCGGGCCGAGGCCGAGCAGCTTGATCGCCGCGATGATCACGTCGCCGTCCGAGCTGGTGGCCTCGTCGGCGAGTGCCACCAGCGGGCCGCGCAGCGCGTGCCGGGGCCAGCGGACGGGCCGGCGGTCACGGGTGAAGTCCCAGGCGAGGACGTGCCGGGTGAGCTTCTCCAGGACCAGTTCGGAGACGTTGCCGCCGGCGTTGCCGCGCACGTCCAGCACCAGCGCGGGCTTGTCGAGCTCGCGCCGCAGGTCCCGGTTGAACTGCGCCCAGCCGGAGCCGCCGAGGTCCGGGATGTGCAGGTAGCCGCACCGGCCGTCGCTGAACTCCCGGACCAGGGAACGGCGTTTGGTCACCCAGTCCTGGTAGCGGACGGCCCGTTCGTCGGTCAGCGGGGTCACGGTGATCCGCCGCACCGGGCCGTCCGGGCCGCTGCGCAGGGCCAGTTCGACGGTCGTGCCGCCGGTGCCGGCCAGCAGTGGCAGCGGTCCGCGCACCGGGTCCACCGGGCGGCCGCCGACCTCCAGCAGTTCGTCGCCGTCCCGGACGCCCTGGGCGGCGAGCGGGGCGCGGGCTCGCGGGTCGGAGGACTCGCCGGGCAGGATCCGGTCGACCAGCCAGCGGCCGTCGGGGGAGCGGTGGGCGTTGGCGGCGAGCAGGCCGAGCGGCTGCTGGGCGAGGGTGGGGCCCTCGGCGCGCCGGGACGGGGTGACGTAGGCGTGCGAGGTGCCGAGCTCGCCGAGGAGTTCGCGCAGCAGGTCGGCGAAGTCGTCGGGTGAGCAGATCCGTTCCAGCAGCGGTTCGTACTGGGCGACCAGCGCGGGCCAGTCCAGGCCGGACATCCGCTCGTCCCAGAACTGGTCCCGGACGATCCGGGCCGCCTCGTGGTACGCCTGCCGCCACTCGGCGGCCGGGTGCACGGTGTGGGTGATCCGGCGCAGGTCGACGGCGGTCCCGGCGGAGGGGGCGCCGACCGGGATCACCCGCAGGGTGCCGGCCGAGTAGACCGCGATCGAGCCGCCGTCCCCGGAGACCGCGTAGCCGTCCAGCTTGTCCACCAGCGTGGTGCGGCTGCCCCGGGCCAGGTCGAAGTACTCCAGCGAGGGGCGGCCGGAGGTGTCCTCGGGGCTGGCGAAGGTCTGCCCGAGGGTGCCGGAGATCGGCCAGCGCAGCCAGAGCAGCCCGCCGCGCACCGCGTCGGTGGCCGAGTACTTGGAGGCGATCACCGGGAACTGCAGCAGCCGGTCGCCGATGCCCTGGGGATCGACCCGGACGGTGCCGTCGCCGCCGCCGTCCCCGCGCGGGGCGCCGTCCTCGGCGGGCGCGGCGAACGGGGAGGGCGTGTCGGCGGTGAGCGGGACGAGGTACGGACGGCAGCCGACCGGGAAGGAGAGGTCGCCGGTGTGCACGTCGTGGACCGGGTCGAAGCCGCGCCAGGACAGGAAGGCCAGGTAGCGGCCGTCCCGGGTGAACACCGGCTGCTCGTCCTCGAAGCGGCCGTCGGTGACGTCGGTGATCGGTGCGGGTGCGTCGGTGCGGGTGAGCCGGATCCGGCGCAGGGACCGGCCGGCGGCCGGCTGGGACCAGGCGATCCAGTGCGAGTCCGGGGAGAACCGGGCGCTGGCGACTGGCCCGTGCTCGGAGGCGGCGAGCTCGCGGACCTCGCCGTCGTCGGCGGAGACCAGCAGCAGCCGGCCGTCCGAGGTGGCGGCGGCGAGCCGGGTGCCGTCGGGGGAGGCGGTGAGCTCCAGGACCCGGCCGAGTTCCCCGGCGGCGAGCACCCGGTGCCGGTGCCGGGTGCCGCCGGTGACCTCGGAGGGGGCGTCGTGCCCCGGCAGCGGCATCACCTCGATCGCGTCGGCGCCCCGGGCGTCGGTGATCCAGGCCGCCTCGCCGGTGTGCCCGAGCACCACCGGCAGCCGGGTCCGCACGCCGGGGGTGTCGGCGAGCACGCGGGCCGGGCCGTCCTTGTGGGTGAGCCAGTACTGGCTGCCGCGCACGGTGATCACCCCGGTCCGGCCGGTCCGGTCGCAGGCGAGGTCCTTGACCTGGGAGGCGGCGCTGACCTGGAACGGGCGGCGGCCGGCCCGGGCGCCGCCGAGCGGGACGTGCAGCCGGCGGGGGGCGGGGGCGTCCAGGTCGTCGAGCAGCCAGAGGTCGCCGGCGTGCTGGTAGACGATCCGGGTGCCGTCGGTGGCGGCTTCGCGGGCGTAGTAGGACGCGTGGTCGGTGTGCCGGCGCAGGTCGGTGCCGTCGGGGCGGCAGGAGTAGACGTTGCCGATGCCCTCGTGGTCCGAGAGGAAGGCGACCCGGTCGCCGACCGGCATGGGCGAGGCGAGGTGGCCGGTGTGCTCGGGCAGGACCAGTTCGCCGTCCACCCAGAGCCGGCCGATCGCACCGCCGCGGTAGCGCTTCCAGGCGGCGGGCTCGTGCGGGGCGGAGCCGGTGAGCAGGACGGTCCGCTGCCGGCTCATCTGGGCGTCGCCGACCGGGCCCCAGGGCATCCGGCGGCCGGGGGAGCCGTCGGGGGGCAGGGCGTGCGCCCAGGTGTAGTGGCCGAAGGGCTCGTGGTAGGAGGTGACGGCCAGCACCTCGCCGTCCGGCAGCCAGCCGCGTACCCGGGTGTCCTGGCTGCCCCAGTAGCTGAGCCGGCGGGCCTCGCCGCCCTCGACCGGGGCGGTCCACACCTCGGGGTTCAGGCCGAGCCAGCTGGTCCAGGCGAGGGTGGTGCCGTCGGGGGAGAACCGGGGGTGGCTCACCCGGGTACGGTCGCAGCCGACCCGCCAGGCCCGGCCGGTGGTGGCGTCGTCGGGGTCCAGCGGGGCGAGCCAGACGTCGTCCTCGGCGGTGAAGGTGAGCAGGCCGCCGTGCAGGTGGGGGTGGCGGAGGTAGCCGGGCGGGGTCACCCCTCCATCCTTCGACGGGGTGTCACCCCTGGCAACCGGAGAAGCCGGGAACCGGTCTGGACCATTGACAGCGCACTGGCCGATCCACTTCAGTGGTCTAGTCCAACTTGGGTGCCAGGCCGGGCCGTTCCCCCCACTGGCGCGTGCTCCGGCGTGCCCTCGGACGTCCCCCACGACCGCGCCACCGCAGGAGCACCCATATGCCCAGAACCGGTTACCCGCCCCCTCGCCTCCGGGCGCTCCGGCCCCGGCCCCGCCGCCGTGCCGCGCTCGCCGCCGGCACCGCCTCCGCCGTCGCCGCCGCCACCCTGGTCGGCGTCACCCTGGGCCTGGCGCCGGCCGCCTCGGCCGGGGAGTTCCTGCTCAACGGCGGCTTCGAGTCCGGCTCGCTCGGCCCCTGGAACTGCTCCGGCGGCTCCGGCAGCGTCGTCACCGGCCCGGTGCACGGCGGCGGCTACGCGCTCGCCGCCGCGGCCACCGCGGGCGACACCGCCCAGTGCGCCCAGACCGTCGCCGTCGCCCCCGGCACCACCTACACCCTCAGCGCCTGGGTCAACGGCTCGTACGTCTACCTGGGCGTCGACGGCGGCGGCCCGAGCACCTGGACCCCCGGCACCGGCGGCGCCTACCAGAAGCTCAGCGTCAGCTTCACCACCGGCGCCACCCAGACCAGCGCGACCGTCTACACCCACGGCTGGTACGGGCAGGGCACGTACTACGCGGACGACGTCTCGCTGGACGGCCCGGGCGGCCCCAGTCCGACCCCGACCCCGACCCCGACGTCCACGCCGGCACCGACCGGCAGCCCGACCGGCACCCCGACGTCCACGCCCACCGGCACCCCGGCGGGGACCCCCACGGGGACCCCGACCGGCACCCCCTCCGGCAGCCACACCCTGGTCGGCTACCTCCACGCCAGCTTCGCCAACGGCGCCGGATACACCCGGATGGCCGACGTCCCCGACTCCTGGGACATCATCGACCTCTCCTTCGGCGAGCCCACCTCCCCGACCTCCGGCGACATCCGCTTCAACCGCTGCTCGGCCACCGACTGCCCGACCGTCGAGTCCGACGCCGACTTCAAGGCCGCCATCGCCGCCAAGCGCGCCCAGGGCAAGAAGGTGCTGATCTCGATCGGCGGTCAGAACGGCCAGGTGCAGCTGACCACCACCGCCGCCCGGGACACCTTCGTCAGCTCGGTCTCGGCGATCATCGACAAGTGGGGCCTGGACGGCCTGGACATCGACTTCGAGGGCCACTCGCTGTCCCTCGACACCGGTGACACCGACTTCAAGAACCCGAAGAGCGCGGTCGTCGTCAACCTGATCTCGGCACTGAAGACGCTCAAGACCAAGTACGGCCCGGGCTTCGTGCTGACCATGGCGCCCGAGACCTTCTTCGTCCAACTCGGCTACCAGTACTACGGATCCGGCCCCTGGGGCGGCCAGGACCCGCGCGCCGGGGCGTACCTGCCGGTCATCCACGCGCTGCGCGACGACCTCACCCTGCTGCACGTCCAGGACTACAACTCCGGCTCCGTCATGGGCCTGGACAACCAGTACCACTCGATGGGAGGCGCCGACTTCCACGTCGCGATGACCGACCTGCTGCTCAAGGGCTTCCCGGTGGCGGGCAACGCCAACAACGTGTTCCCGCCGCTGCCCGCCTCGAAGGTCGCCATCGGCATGCCGGCCACCACCAACGCGGGCAACGGCTACGTCGCCCCGGCCGAGGTGGACAAGGCGCTGGACTGCCTCACCAAGCTGGCCAACTGCGGGACGTACGTGCCGCGTTCGGGGGCCCAGCCGAACCTGGCCGGGCTGATGACCTGGTCCATCAACTGGGACCGGTTCGGCGGGCGGGAGTTCTCCAAGAACTTCGACGGCTACTTCCGCCGCTGACCCGGCCGCCGGGGGCCGTGCTTGAACCTGACACCCGTGTGAGGTCCAAGCATGGTCCCCATGGCGACCACACAGCTCACGACCCCGGTACCCCGCAAGCCCCTTCCGCTCCCGGCCCTGCTCGCCCTGGCCACCGCCGTCTTCGTCACCGCGCTCACCGAGACGCTGCCGGCCGGCGTCCTGACCGGGATGAGCGGCGCCCTCGGCGTCGGCGAGTCCGCCACCGGGCAGACCGTCACCGTCTACGCGATCGGCACCGCCGCCACCGCGATCCCGCTCACCGCCGCCACCGTGGGCTGGGGCCGCAAGCGGCTGCTGCTCACCGCGATGGCCGGCTTCGCACTGGCCAACACCGTCACCGCGGCCTCCACCAGCTACCCGCTCACCCTGGCCGCCCGCTTCCTCGCGGGCGTCGCGGCCGGCCTGGGCTGGGCGCTGCTGGCCGGGTACGCGCGCCGGTTGGTGCCGGCCGAGCAGCAGGGCCGGGCCATGGCGGTGGCGATGGCGGGCGTGCCGGTGGCGCTGTCCCTGGGAGTGCCGATCGGCACCTTCCTCGGCCGGGTGCTCGCCTGGTGGGTGCCCTTCCTGGCCATGACGGCACTGGCGCTCGGAGTGATCGGCTGGATCGCGGCCCTGCTTCCCGAGCAACCGGGACGGCCGGAGGGCCGGCGCGCCCCGGTGCGCGGCGCGCTCGGCGTCCCCGGGGTGCTGCCGGTGCTCGCCGTGACGGTGCTGTTCGTGCTCGCCCACACCATCCTGTTCACCTACGTCACGCCCTTCCTCGACCGGGCGGGCCTCGGCGGCTCCGCCGACTCCGTGCTGCTCGTCTTCGGACTGGCCTCGCTCGCGGGCATCTGGTTCGTCGGCGCCCACATCCACCGCCGCCTGCGGCAGTTGACGATCGGCGGCGCACTGCTGGTCGCGGTGACCGCGGCCCTGCTCGGCCTCGGGTCGCACGGCGCGCCGCTGGTGTACCCCGCCGCCCTGCTCTGGGGCCTGGGCTGGGGCGGCGTGCCCACCCTGTTGCAGACCGCCGTCGGCGACGCGGGCGGCGAACGGGCGGACGCCGCCCAGGCGATGCTGGTCACCCTGTGGAACGCCGCGATGGCCGGCGGTGGGCTGGTCGGCGGCCTGGTGCTCGGCCGCCTCGGCACCGGCGCCCTGCCGTGGACGGTGCTCGCCCTGTTGCTGCCCGTCCTCGCGGTGGCCCTCGCCGCCCGCCGCCACGGCTTCCCGGCGGTGCGCCGTCAGCCCTGAAGCAGCCGGTGCGCGCCCGCGACCACCTCGGGGGAGGCCTTCGTCAGCGAACCGGCGGCGTACGGCGGCTGGGGGTCGTACTCGATGAGCAGCTGGATCGCCTGCGCGGTCTCGTCCCCGGCGATCAGGCCGGTCAGCGTCAGCGCGAGGTCGATCCCGGCCGAGACCCCGGCCGCGGTGGCGTACTTGCCGTCGACCACGATCCGCTCGGTGCCGGTCGGCTCGGCGCCGAACCGGGGCAGTTGGTCCAGCACGCCCCAGTGGCTGGTGGCCCGGCGGCCCTGGAGCAGCCCGGCGGCGCCCAGCAGCAGCGAGCCGGAGCAGACCGAGGTGGTCCAGGTGGTGGTCGCGTCGATCCGGCGCACCCAGTCGAGCACCGCCGCGTCGGTCAGCTGCGCCTCGGTGCCGGGCCCGCCAGGCACCAGCAGCAGATCGGCCGAGTCCACCTCGTCCAAGGCGGCGTCCGCGGTGATCGCCAGGCTGGTCAGGTCGTTGCGGACCGGCCCGCGCCCGGCGGCGGTGAACACCACCTCGGCACCCGGGATCCGGGACAGCACCTCGTACGGGCCGACCGCGTCCAGGGTGGTGAAGTCGGGGTAGAGCAGGACGGCGATGAGCATCAGTGACCTCCAGCGGGTACGGAACGGAAGCGGCGTCGGTACTCGGCGGGCGGGGCGGCCAGGGACCGGACGAAGGCGCGCCGCATCGCCTCCGGGGTGCCGTAGCCGCAGGAGCGGGCGATCTCCTCGATGCCGTCGTCGGTGTCCTCCAGCAGCCGCCGGGCGGCCTCCAGCCGGACCCCGTCCACGTACCGGCCCGGGGGCACCCCCACCTCGGCGGCGAAGGCCCGGGCGAAGTGCCGCGGCGACAGCGCCGACCGGTGGGCCAGCGCCTCGACCGACAGGTCGGCCTCCGGGTGCTCGGCGATCCACCGCTGGACCTCGCGCAGCGGCTGCCGGGCCGCCACCTGGGCGGCCAGCTGGGTGCTGAACTGGGCCTGGTTGCCCGGCCGGCGCAGGAAGACCACCAGGTGACGGGCGATCAGCAGCGCGGCCTCCCGGCCGAAGTCCTCCTCGACCAGGGCCAGCGCCAGGTCGATCCCGGCGGTGACCCCGGCCGAGGTGGCGACGTTCCCGTCCCGCACGTGGATCGGATCCGGGTCGACGGTCACGTCCGGGAACCGCCGGGCCAGCTCCTCGCAGAACGCCCAGTGGGTGGTCACCCGACGGCCGGACAGCAGCCCGGCCTCGGCGAGCAGGAAGGCCCCGGTGCACACCGACACCACCCGCTCGGCCCGCTCGGCCAGCTCCCGGATCCGTCCGACCAGGACGCCCTCCCGGTCCTCCGACGGGACTCCGCCGGGAACCAGCAGGGTGTGCACCGGGCCGACCCCGGCCAGGTCCGCGTCCGGCAGCAGCCGCAGCCCGCTGCAGCTGCGCACCGGCCGGCCGCCGGGCGAGGCCGTGGTCACCTCGTACGCACCCGGCTGCCGGGCGGCCGCGCCCGCCCCCGCGAACACCTCCATCGGGCCGGTGACGTCCAGGCTCTGCACGCCGTCGTAGAGGACGACGACCACGCTGCGCGCTCTCATGCGGCCAGCCTGTCAGCGGGCCCGGGTGGCAGCAATGACCTGTTTCCCACCTTTTCTGCCACCGCGTGACCGGGGAACGCCGGAACGCCGGAACGCCGGAACGCCGAGAGGCCCCTCGCTCTCGCGAAGGGCCTCTCGGCTGTCTGTGCGCCGCCAGGGACTCGAACCCCGGACCCGCTGATTAAGAGTCAGCTGCTCTAACCAACTGAGCTAGCGGCGCCTGCTGACGTGGAGAACATTACCTGGTCAGCGGCCGAAACACCCAATCGGCCCGGGCGGCCCCGGCGGGCTCAGGCGGTGAGCACCACCTTGCCCCGGACGTGGCCGGTCCCGACCAGCCGGTGCGCCTCCTCGGCCTTCTCCAGCGGCAGCGCCTCGGCGACCTCCAGCCGCAGGCCGCCCGCCTCCCACAGTCGCACCAGCTCGGCCAGCCGCTGGGCCGTGCGCGGCCCCCGCAGCCCCCGGACGCCCAGCCGCTCGGCCTCCGGGTAGTCGACCACGGTGCCGATCCGGTCCCGGTCGGCGACCAGTTCGACGGAGGCCGCCAGTGCGCCCCGCCCGGCCGCGTCGAAGGCCGCGTCCACCCCCTGCGGGGCGACCGCCCGGACCCGCTCGACCAGGCCCTCGCCGTACGTGACCGGGACGGCGCCCAGCTCCCGCAGGTAGCCGTGGTTGCGCTCGCTCGCGGTGCCGATCACGGTGGCGCCCCGGGCCCGGGCGAGCTGGACGGCGACGGTGCCGACCCCGCCGGCGGCGCCGTGCACCAGCACGGTGTCGCCGGGGCCGACCCCGAGCAGGGTGAGCGCCACGTGGGCGGTCTGGCCGGAGGCGGAGAGCGCGCCGGCCTGCTCCCAGGGCATCCCGGCGGGCTTGGCCACCAGCTGGGCGGCGTCCACCGTGACCAGCTCGGCCTGGCACCCCAGCACCCGGAAGCCCAGCACCTCGTCGCCGACCCGCCACGCGTCGACACCCGGCCCGAGCCGGTCCACCACCCCGGCGAACTCGTTGCCGAGGACGAACGGCGGCTCGGCCGTCACCCCCGGCGGACGGAAGCCCTCCCGGATCGCGAGGTCCACCGGCTGCACCCCGGCGGCGTACACCCGCACCCGGACCTCGCCCGGGCCGGGCTCGGGGTCCGGCACCTCGGTGACCCGCAGGACCTCCGGACCGCCGGGCCTCGGTACGGTGACCGCCTTCATGGGGTGCTCCTCCCGCCGCCCGGCCGCTCCCGGCCGTGCGGCTGCTTCGCCGTTAGAACGCTCCCGATCCTCGAACCTGAAGTGCGCTTGAGGTCAAGTGCCCGTTCGGCGCGTCTTCACTTATGGGCGCATTGTCAGATTTATCCTGGGCGGCGCTCAGCCGACCGTCGCCGGCCCCACCGCCGGCTCCACCATCGGCTCCGCCGTCGATCCGCCGTCGAGAGGAATCTCCCCGTGGGCCAGCTGCCCCTGTTCTTCCTGGTGCTGCTCGCCTCCGTGGTGACCATGCCACTCGCCCGCAGGACCGGCGTGCCGCAACCGGTCCTGATGACCTTGCTCGGCATCGTCATGGCGCTCGTCCCGCTGATCCCGGACGTCAAGATCGAGCCCCAGCTGATCCTCCCGCTGGTCCTGCCGCCGCTGATCTTCGCCGTCGCCCGGCGTTCCTCCGTCCGCTACTTCAAGGCCAACGCCCGCTCGATCCTGCTGCTGGCCGTCGCCCTGGTGGTGGTCACCACGATCGCCGTGGCCGGCACCGTGCACTGGCTGCTGCCCGCCCTGCCGCTGGCTGCCGCGATCGCGGTCGGCGCGCTGGTCTCCCCGCCCGACCCGGTGGCCGCCGTCGCGGTGGCCGGCAGTATCGGGCTGCCCCGGCGGCTGGTGGCGATCCTGGAGAGCGAGGGCCTGTTCAACGACGTCACCGCGATCGTCATCTACTCGCTGGCCATCGAGGCGATGTTCAGCGGCGACTTCTCGGTCGGCCACGCCGCCCTGCGCTTCGTGCTGTCCGCGGTGGTCGCCGTGGTCGTCGGCGTCGGGCTCGGCTGGATGAACGCCCGGCTCGCCGAACGCCTGGACGACCCGACCCAGCAGGTGGCGCTCAACCTGCTGGTGCCCTTCGCCGCCTACACCGTCGCCGAGGAGATCCACGGCTCCGGCGTGCTCGCGGTGGTGATCTGCGCGCTGTACCTCGCCGAGCGGGCCGCCGACGCCGACGCCGTCTCCTACCGGCTGGTCGGCAACGCCTTCTGGGAGGTGGTCGAGATCCTGATCACCGGCGTCGCCTTCGGCCTGATCGGCCTGGAGCTGGCCACCGTGCTCAAGGAGGCCGGCCGCGGCTGGACCGGCTTCCTCGGCGACGCCGCCGTGGTCATCGCGGTCGTGGTGCTGGTCCGGCTGCTCTGGCTGCTGCCGGCCGGCTGGCTGTCGAAGAAGCTGCGCAAGGACGACGAGGAGGACACCCCGTTCAGCTGGAAGGAGAGCGTGATCCTCTGGTGGTCCGGCATGCGCGGCGTGGCCACCGTCGCCCTGGCCCTCGCCGTCCCGCTCACCCTGCACTCCGGCGCGGACTTCCCGGAGCGCGGCCGGCTGGTCTTCATCGCCTTCAGCGTGGTGCTGTTCACCCTGCTGGTCCAGGGCCTGACCCTGCCCTGGCTGGCCAAGCGCCTCCAGCTGGACATCGACCAGGACCGGCACGAGCAGGCCGTGCGCGAACTCTGGTGGCGGGCCGCCAAGGCCGGGCTCAAGCGGCTCGGCGAACTGGAGGAGCAGGACCGGCTGCCCGCCGAGGTCGCCGACCGCCTGCGGGACCGTCAGCACGACCGGCTGGCCCGGCTCTGCCCGGAGAACTACGCCGAGGAGGAGGCCGCCGAGGCGAAGCAGCGGCTCGCCCAGTGGCGGACCGCGGCGGAGGTCGAGCAGGAGATGATCGCCGCCTCCCGGCGCGAGATGCTCATCGCCCGCAGCGAGCTCGGCGCCGACCCGGAACTGGTCGACCACGTGCTGCGCGGGCTGGACCTGCGCTCGGAACGGAAGTGACGGGAACGCCGAAGTGACGAGCAGGCGGAAGCGGCGGAAACGCCGCAGTGACGAGCAGGCGGAAGTGACGGGCAGTCCGCGCGCGCCGCTCGGAATGTGCGCGACCCCCTCCGGGGTTGCATAGGCTGAACCCGGGCAGGCCGTCAACGGAGTCGGCGCACCACCAGTACCGCCACGACCTCGCGAAGCCGCTCGATGACGACCGGCCTCACGCCTGGCCCTGCCGGTTTCTGCACTCAGATGAATCGAGGACCCACCGATGTCGGAGACCCGCGCCGACGCCCGCACCCCGCTCGACCGCACCCCGCAGTGGGCCGCCCTGGCCAAGCACCGGGCGGAGCTGGGCGAGACCCACCTGCGCGAGCTGTTCGCCGCCGACCCCGAGCGTGGCCGCACCCACACCCTGCAGGTCGGCGACCTGTACGTGGACTACGCCAAGCACCTGGTCACCGACGAGACGCTGGAGCTGCTGCGCGACCTCGCCGCCGCCACCGGCGTCGCCGAGCTGCGGGACGCCATGTTCCGCGGCGAGAAGATCAACATCACCGAGCGGCGCGCCGTCCTGCACACCGCGCTGCGCGCCCCGCGCGACGCCGTGATCGAGGTCGACGGCGTCAACGTCGTCCCCGGCGTGCACGCCGTCCTGGACAAGATGGCCGCCTTCGCCGACCGGGTCCGCAGCGGAGAGTGGAAGGGCCACACCGGCAAGCCGATCCGCACCGTGGTCAACATCGGCATCGGCGGCTCGGACCTCGGCCCGGCGATGGCCTACGAGGTGCTCCGCCCGTACAGCAAGCGCGACCTGGACGTCCGCTTCGTGTCCAACGTGGACGGCGCAGACCTGCACGAGGCGGTCCGCGACCTCGACCCGGCCGAGACGCTGTTCATCGTCGCCTCGAAGACCTTCACCACCATCGAGACCATCACCAACGCGGTCTCCGCGCGGTCCTGGCTGCTCGACGGCCTGGGCGCCGGCACCGAGGCGGTGGCCAAGCACTTCGTCGCGCTGTCCACCAACGCCCAGGGCGTGCAGGACTTCGGGATCGACACCGCCAACATGTTCGAGTTCTGGGACTGGGTCGGCGGCCGCTACTCCTACGACTCGGCGATCGGCCTCTCGCTGATGATCGCCATCGGCCCGGACGCCTTCCGCGAGATGCTGGACGGCTTCCACCTGGTCGACGAGCACTTCCGCACCGCCCCGCCGGAGCGGAACGTCCCGCTGCTGCTCGGCCTGCTGGGCGTCTGGTACGGCGCGTTCTTCGACGCCCAGGCGCACGCGGTGCTGCCCTACTCGCACTACCTGTCCAAGTTCACCGCCTACCTCCAGCAGCTGGACATGGAGTCCAACGGCAAGTCGGTGACCCGCGACGGCACGCCGGTCGGCTGGCAGACCGGTCCGGTGGTCTGGGGCACCCCCGGCACCAACGGCCAGCACGCCTACTACCAGCTGCTGCACCAGGGCACCAAGGTGATCCCGGCCGACTTCATCGGCTTCGCCAAGCCGGTCGCCGACCTGCTCCCCGGCCTGGTCGCCCAGCACGACCTGCTGCTGGCCAACTTCTTCGCCCAGACCCAGGCGCTGGCCTTCGGCAAGACCCCGGAGGAGGTCGCCGCCGAGGGCGTGCCGGCCGAGCTCGTCCCGCACAAGACCTTCAAGGGCAACCACCCGACCACCACCATCCTTGCCGCCGAGCTCACCCCCTCGGTGCTGGGCCAGCTGGTCGCGCTGTACGAGCACAAGGTGTTCGTCCAGGGCGCGGTCTGGAACATCGACTCCTTCGACCAGTGGGGCGTCGAGCTGGGCAAGGTGCTCGCCAAGCGGATCGAGCCGGTGCTGCTCACCGGCGAGGGCGGCGAGCAGCTGGACAGCTCCACCGCCGAGCTGGTCGCCCGCTACCGCTCGCTGCGCGGCCGCTGAGCGCCGACCGGGCCGTTCGCTCCGGCGGGCGGCCCGGTCCGTTCCGGACGCGAGCGCGGTCGGGCGGAAACGCGGTCGGGCGGAAACGCGGTCGGGCGGAAACGCCGGAAGGCCCTTCGCTCTCGCGAAGGGCCTTCCGGCTGTCTGTGCGCCGCCAGGGACTCGAACCCCGGACCCGCTGATTAAGAGTCAGCTGCTCTAACCAACTGAGCTAGCGGCGCCTGCTGACAGAGAAGACTCTAGCAGCGGCCCGCGGCCGAGCCAAAATCGAATACCGGTCGCCCCCCGTTCACCCGCCCGTCACGACGACCGGCTCGGCCGGGACGCCCGCGCCGGGCTCGCGCGCCGCCCGCACGCAGGCCCAGAGCACCACCGAGGCCCCGGGCAGCCAGGGCTCGCGTTCCTCCGGGGCGACGATCCAGCGGCCCGAGCCGCGGCCGGGGGAGTCCGGGCCGTGCACCATCCGCTGCAGCGGCGGCACCGTCACCGCGTCGCCGCGGCCGTGGCAGAGCAGTGGCGGCACGGCCCGGGCCCACTCCTCCCAGGCCAGCAGCCGGCGCAGCCGGGGCGCCGCGCCGGGCTGGACGAACAGCAGGATGCGGCCCAGGTAGCCCGCGACCGGGCCGCAGCCGGGGCCGGAGGCCCACAGTTCGTCCAGCACCCGGCGGCCGAACAGGGACGGCATGCTGATCACGTCGAAGGCCCGCCCGCAGGGCAGCACCGAGGGTGCCCACGGGCGGGCCTCCCAGAGGGCGCGCATGCTGCGCGGGTACTCGCTCGCAGAGGCGAGCCAGGCCTCTCCGGCCACGGAGACGTACTCCACCGACTGTTGCGTCCAGGTGTCCACATGCAGCAG
Organism: Kitasatospora sp. NPDC101108; assembly: GCF_055584725.1. Taxonomy (NCBI): domain Bacteria; kingdom Bacillati; phylum Actinomycetota; class Actinomycetes; order Kitasatosporales; family Streptomycetaceae; genus Kitasatospora; species Kitasatospora sp. NPDC101108. The sequence continues at coordinate 39,244 of NZ_JBVJLM010000013.1, read as the reverse complement.
CCTGCGCCGTGCGCCGTCCCGGTGGGGCGGAAAGCGGGGTTCGCCGGACAGGCCGGTGGGCGATCGCGTACCCTCCGCCGCTGGCATATGCCAGAGGCCGCTCCCCGCGGCGCGGTCAGTCCTCGTGCCGGCGCGGCTGGAGCAGGCCGCGGCCGTACTCGATCATCTTGGCGGCGTAGTCCGGGGTCCAGTCCGCCCGCTCGGCGATCTCGGTGTTCGAGAGCGCGTCGAACCGGCGCGGGTCCGCGAGCTGGGCGGCGGCGACGGCCTGGAAGTCGGTGGCCCGCTCGGCGGCGGCCCGGAAGGCCAGGGCCAGTTCGGTGGAGCGGCGCAGCAGCTCCGCGGGGTCGTCGATCGACTCCAGGTCGAAGAATCGTTCCGGCTCCGGTTCGGCGGCCTGCGGCTCGAACAGGAGCTGCGCGGGGCGCTGGCGCCTGGTGGGCTCGGGCGTCTCGGCGGGGGAGTCGGGCATGGACGGACACCTCCGGGGTCTCGGGTGAGGGAAGGCGGGCGGGCTGCTCCGGGCCGCACCGCCCGGTTGTGGCCGTCGTCCATTGTCTCGCGGCGGCGGCCGGTAGCGGAACGGTGCGCGTGCGGGCGCTATTCCCCGGCGCGCGCCCGAGGAGTGCTCCGGGCGCCGCGCTTCCGAGTCGCATGCGAACCGGTTGTGCCGGGTGCAGCAGTCGTCCGTCAGTCCTCACCGAACCGGGAGCACCCCATGCGCGCACTGTCCACCGGCCTCCTGCTGGCCGCCGCCGTCCTGACCTCGACGGCAGCGGCCGCGCCCGCCTCCGCCGCCGAGACCGCCAAGGTCGTCACCGGGTCGCCGAGCGGCCCGGGCGGCGTCTCGACCGCGACCTGCCCGGCCGGCACCCACCTGACCGGCGGCGGCTACCGGCTCCAGCCCGACGCGACCGGACCGGTGCGCGCCAGCGGGCCGACCGCCGACGCGACCGGCTGGAGCGCCCAGGCCGAACACGGGTCCGTGGTCGCCTTCGCGGTGTGCGAGACCGAGGACTGACCGCTAGCGCAGGTGCACCCGGTGGCCGCTCAGGTGCTGGAGGACCTGGTGGTTGGCCTCCCAGCCGTCCGGGAAGGCCACCGGGACGCCCAACTGCACCGGCTCGGTGGAGGGGTGTTCGTCCAGCAGCTCGGCGATCCCGGCCCGGGCGACCACGATGCAGGCGTGCCGGTGCCGGGAGGCGAGCACGCACAGCCGGCCGGTCTCCAGGTGGAAGGCCGTCGCGTCGGGGCGCCCGGAGAGCGGGTGCAGCACCACGGTGACGTCGTACTCCCGGCCCTGCAGCCGGTTGGCGGTGTCCACCGTGACGGCCGGCCCGGTCGTGCCGTCCACCGGTACACCCACCTTGAGCAGGGCCGCCCGGACGGCCGCCGCCTGGTCCCGGTGCGCCGTTCCGACCGCGATCCGGTCCGCGGTGAGCGGGGCCTCGCCCTGCTCGGACCGGGCGGTCAGCCCGCGCTCCAGCAGCCGCCGGACGGTGGCCGCGACGGCCGCCACCGCCTGCGGGTCGGTCCGTACGGTGTGCCGGGCGGGCAGCTCCAGCAGCGCCCAGCCGTGCTCGGCCGCCCGGTCGATCACCGCGTCCAGCGCCGAACCGTCCGGGCGGACGGCCGGGGTCAGCCGGCGGTCCTCCGGGCCGGTGCCGGAGCGGAACGGCGTGTACGGGTAGAACGCCCGCGAGATCAGCGGCGCCGCGCTGGCCGGCAGCCGCCAGGAGACCGGCAGCCGGTGCGGCTCGATCTGCGGGTTGTGCGCCAGCATGGTGACCACGGCGCTGCTGGACGGGTCGTAGGACAGGCCCGCCCACTGCTCGGTGCCGACCACGGTGAACGGGTCCAGCTGGCCCGGGTCGCCGACGAACAGCGCCCGCTCGAACAGCCGGGCCACCGCGAGCAGGGCGTCCGAGCGCATCTGGTACGCCTCGTCGACGATCGCGTGCCGCCACGGCGCCTCGGTCCGGACCCACTGCCACTTGGCGGAGGTGGAGATCACCACATCCTGCTCGACCAGGTCGGCGACCTTGTCGGAGGGTGTGACGTTGGCGTGCCGCAGCACCTCCGGCCCGGGCCGGGAGTCCGCCGCGTGCAGGCGGCCGATCGTCAGCTCCGGTGCCTTCTCGGCCAGTCGGCCGACCAGGTCGTCGACCTGGCCGTTGGTCTGGGCGACGATCATCAGCCGCTCGCCGGCCGCCACCAGCTCGCGGGCGGCCCGCACCACCAGGGTCGACTTCCCGGCACCGGGCGGGGAGTCCACCACCACGCCGCGCGGCGCACCGGCCGACGGGTGGACGGTGGCCGCCAGGATGCGGGCCACGGCGGCGTCGGCCGCCGCGCCCGGGGGCTGCTCGCTCATCATTCCCAATCCTCGGTGGCAACGGCGGCGGTGGCGGACGGGCCGGCGGCGGGCGCGGTGCCGGGCGGGCCGCCGTGGGTCCACGGGGTGTCGTCCGGTTCCGGCAGCGGTGCGGACTGGCGGACCGTCAACTCGAACAGGGTGAAGGTGACCGGCTCGCCGGGCTCGGGCAGGCTGCCCGGCTCGGGCTCCTTCTTGCGGCCCATGCCGGACAGCACCCGCAGGGTGACGGTGCCCTCGACCGGGTCGACCGCCACGATCCGCGCCTTCTGCGCGGACGGCCCGTGCACCCGGTGCGCTTCCCGGCCGAGGTCGGCGTGCGGGCGGTCGGCGGTGCGCAGGGTGACCAGCGGGCGGGGCTTGGGCGAGCGGCCGGTGGTGTCGTACTCCAGCACCACCTCGGTCACCACCCCGCTGAACGCCTCGCCGGACAACCGGTGTTCGGCCATCGCCAGCGGGTCGTCCAGCGCCTCCTGGACGTCCAGCCGGGCCTGCTCGCGCTCGCGCTGGGCGAGCTTGCGGGCCGCGGTGACGGCGTCGTCCTGCCGGGGCTGCGGCGGCTCGCCGGCCGCCAGGCGGTCCCGGTGGCCGGTGTAGGACCAGCGGTCGCCGGTCCAGCGCTCCTCCAGGTGCCCGGCCGGGGGCAGAGCGCGCAGCAGGTCCAGGCCCTGCCAGACGTCCCGCCAGGTGGGCAGCAGGACGGCCCGCAGCACCTGCTCCAGATGTTCGACGGCCGAACGGACGGCGGCCCGGGCGCGCCCGGCGGCGGCCTCGTCGCCCTGTTCGGTGCTGTGCTGCACGGCGTTGACGGCCGCGTCGTAGCGGGCGATCGCCGGGGCGAGCACCCCCGTGTCGAAAGCCGGGTCGGTGGCCGGACCGGCCGGCGGGTGCACCAGCTGCCCGTGCTCGTCGCGCTCGGACTCGGCCAGCTCGGCGGCCCGGGCGCCGGTCAGCCCCGGCGGCGGGTCGTGCCAGGCCAGCCGGGCCGCCAGGTGCTGGTCCTCCAGGTGGCTCTGGCCGGTGGCCCAGTGCCGGGCGAGCAGGCCGGTCATCGGCAGCAGCAGGCTGGAACCGGGCACCTGGGCGCGGTCGGTGAGGTGGGTCAGCCAGCGACCGAGCAGCGGTACCCGTAGCGGCGCCGGGTGGGGGCCCGGCTCGGCGTCCTCGACGGTGCGGCGGAAGCGGGTCGACCGGCCGATCAGGGCGAGGTGGTGCACGCCCGCGCCGTTGGGCACGATCAGCTGCGGCGCGTCGGTGCACAGCTCACGGAACACCTGGGTCTTCTCGCCGGTCTCCGGGTCCTTCTCGGAGCCCTCGATCTGCTCGACCTCGGTGCCGAAGGACTCCAGGTAGGGGAGCAGATCGGCGGCCAGCTCGGCCAGGAAGTCGAACCGCAGGGTGCGGTTGAGCGGCTGGGGCACCAGGTGCAGCCGGGGCGCGTCCCGGTCGGTGCCCAGCATGACGGCCAGCGGCGCGCCCGACTCACCGGCGGCGGTCAGCGGGACGAGCACCATCGGGCGCTCGGAGAGGTGCCGGTGCCGGACGGTGGCCAGCGGCTCGGCCCGCCCGCTGCGGACGGCCTCCAACCGGGCGAGGGTGGTCAGCAAACTCATGCGCCCGCCTCGCTTCGCTCGGCAGGGGCATTCGCCCACGCGCACCGCTCGACGATTCGCTCGCTCCGCTCGCTCATGCGCCCGCACCCAGCCGCTTCGTACCCAGCGCCTCCGCTCGCAGGGCCGCCGCGTAGGCCAGGCGCTCGGCCGCCTCCTGTGCGCCGTCGGTGCCGTCCGCGTCGTCGATGCCGTCGGCGTCGTCCGCGTCGTCCGGGCCCGGGCTGCTCGTGCCGGAGGCGGCGGCCAGTGCCTCGGCGACGGTGCGGATGCTGCCCAGCTCGCCGCGCATGCCGCGGCCGAGCTGCTCGACCCGGTCGTCGCAGCGGGCTCGGGCGCGGCAGTGGAAGCCGAGTTCGCAGGTGGAGAGGCAGTCCGGGCTGTAGGCGGCGGGCACCGCCTCGACCGAGGCGGTCAGCTGCTCGGTGCTGCGGGCCGGGGCGCCGTCCTCGTCGGCGGCCAGGTCGAAGTCGGTGCCCGGCGGCAGCGCCGCCAGCAGCCGGCCGATGCCGGTCATCCGGCTCAGCTGGCGGCGGGTGGTGGCCAGCTCGCGGCGGACGTCGACGGCGACGGCGGTCGGCCGGTTGCCGAAGTCCTTCGGGCAGACCAGCAGCACGCTGGTGCGGGGGCTGCCCGGCAGCTGCTGCTCGGTGTACGGGTCGTCGGCGAGCGGCAGTCCGGCGGCCGTGGCGGCGGCGTGCTGGAGCGCCAGCACGTACACCGCGGCCTGCCGGGCGGCGGCGCCGACCTTGGCCGGGTCCGCGCTGCCGTCCAGCACCGGGAAGGACTTGATCTCGACCACCGTGCACCGCCCGCCGTGCACCACCAGGGCGTCCGGCTCCAGAAAGGCGGTGCTGCCGGCCACGGCGAGCCGCAGCATCGGGTGGTCCAGCAGCGTCCAGGAGTCCGGGTCGGCGGCGGCGCGGGCCAGCGCCTCGGCCGTCCGGTCGGCGCGGACGGCCGGGCCGGAGCGGTGCAGCAGGTCGGGCACCAGCAGTGGGGCGCGCTCGTCCGCGGGCACGCCGAGGTGGGCGCGGAGGGGTTCCAGCAGGGCGGCGTAGCCGTCCGCCTTCAGCCGGGACTCGAAGACCAGGCCGCGGGCGATCGCGAACGGGGACTGGCCGAAGGGGGCGGGGCGGCCGAGCCGGGCGGCCAGCAGGGTCTTGTCCACCCCGGCCGCGTCCAGCACGGCGCGGCGGTGGCAGCCCGGGTTGGCGGCCAGTGCGGCGAGCGAGCGGGCGTTCAGACTGCGCTGCGGGGCCGGTCCGCGCAGCTCGGCGAGCCGCTGGGCGAGCGGCTCAGCGGACCCGCCGGGCGGGACGTTCGTCGAGACGTTCATGGTGCGGCCCAGTGTCGCATCCGGGTCCGACAACGCGGTGCGGACCGGCCCGGGCGGCGGCCGGTAGCGCCCGCTTCCGACCGCTACCAGGGCCCGCGTCGTGGCCGCCGCTGCGGTGGGGGATCATGGAGGCCCGGTGCTCAAGGGTGAGACCGACCGTTGACCGCCCTGTTGCGAGGAGCTCTCCATGCCCGCCCGAATCGTGTTGGTCCGCCACGGCGAGACCGAGTGGTCGGCCTCCGGCCAGCACACCGGCCGCACCGACATCCCGCTGACCGAGGACGGCCGCGCGATGGCCCGGGCGCTCGGCGCCCGGCTCGCCGAGGCGCCGTGGAACGGACTGCCGGACGCGCTCGTCTACACCAGCCCGCTCGGCCGCGCCAAGGAGACCTGCGCACTGGCCGGCTTCGGCGACCGCGCCGTCGAGCGCCCGGAGCTCATGGAATGGGACTACGGCCGGTACGAGGGTCGCACCGGCGCCGACATCCGGGCCACCGACCACCCCGGCTGGCTGATCTGGCGCGACGGTGTGCCCGGTGGCGAGAAGCTCTCCGAGGTGGCCGCCCGGGTCGACGCCCTCCTCGCCGACCTCAACGAGCAGCACGGCGTGCCGGAGACGGACACCACCGTCATGCACTGCGCCGACCGGGACGTCGTGCTGTTCGCGCACGGCCACCTGCTGCGCATCCTGGCCGCCCGCTGGCTGGGCCTGCCGCCCGAGTTCGCCCAGCGGTTCAAGCTCGGCACGGCGGCGCTGTGCGTGCTGTCCTGGGAGTACGGCGCCCCGGCGGTGGAGATCTGGAACGACCTCTCCCACCTCGACGGGCTCAAGTCGGGCCACTGACCCGGGCGGTGTCGGCCGCTCAGGCGGCCGCGGCCCGCTCGTACCCGATCAGGAACCGGCGGACCTCGGGCACCGCGGCGTGCGGGCGCAACCGTGCCGCGGTGTCCGCCAGCATGCTGCGGATCCGGGCCGAGCGCACCTCGCCGAACAGCGCCACGGCGGCCGAGCCGTGGTGCGCCGCGCCCGCCAGGTCCCCCCGACCGAGCCGGTCGTGGGCCAGCTCGGCGGTGTACAGCACCCGGTTGCGCACGAAGTGCGGCTCCTGCAGCGCTATGGCCAGCGCGGCCTGGTCGCTGGCGCGGTCCCAGTCCTCCAGTGCGGACCAGCACTGCGACTGCAGCCCGGCGATCTCGGCCTCGCCGAAGAAGGACATCCACTCCGGGTCGGTCTCGGACGGACCCCGGTCGAACAGTGAGTACGCCCGGCCGATGGCGCGCTCGCAGGCGGAGCGGTCCCGCAGCACGGCCCAGGCGCCGGCCTCGCGCATGGCCAGCAGGGCGAGCAGCCTGGCGGAGTCCAGCTCCCGGGCGGCGCACTGCCCGGCCTGCGCGGCGCGCAGCGCCTCGCGCGGGCGCCCGGCGTCCCGGGCGAGGAAGGCGCTGTTGCAGAAGACGTGCGCCTCCAGCGCGGAGTCCCCGGCCATCCGGGCGGTGGCGAGCGCCTCCGCGTAGAACGAGCGGGCGTCCCCGAGCCGGTTCGAGTCGTGTGCCAACCATCCTACGGAGATGGCCAGTTCACCGGCCCCGGCCTGCAGCCGGCGCTCCGTCTCGGCGCTGTACTCGCCCTCGTTGAGCAGCTGGTAGGCGCTTCGCAGTGACTGCCCCGCGAGTTCGTACAGGGCGTCCGCGCCGTGTGCGTCGTCGGCCAGTCTGATGTCCCGGACGGCCTGTTCCACGCCGAACACCTCGGCGGCACCGACCTTGCGCGGTGGCGGAACCGGCCCCGGTCGACCGGGCACCACCGGCCCGGCGCCGAGCAGCGGGGACGCGGTGAACTCCGCACCGGGAAGGGCGGATCGGCGGGGGGCCGGTCCGAATCCGGCACCGGCGACCGGGGCGGCGACCGCCGGCCGGTCGATGCCGATCACGGTGGCCAGCGCGGTCGAGCCGCCGGCCAGGAACGTACGGCGACGCACGTCGTCGTTCTCCTCGTCGAGATAGGGCGATCCATCGGGCCCCCGGGGCACCGCGCCGGCCATCGGCCACGACGGCCCGTCCGGAACGGTTGGATCCGCGTACGGCGAGGCAGCGTACGGGAGTTGGGTGGAGAGTGGTGAGCGCGGGGCGGGCAGGGGCGGGAACGGCGGGTGGAGCGGGGGAGCGGGCGGTGCAACCCCGGCCGCGGCCGGCCCGGCGCCGTCCGCCGAGCGGCGGCGGACGGCGGTGCGGGGGGCGAAGCCGAGGTCGGTGAGCGTGCGGTCCGGCCACATGTGCCGGAAGACCCGCTCGTAGGCGTAGTTGGGGCAGCGGATCTCACCGGACTCGACCCGTCCGATGTAGCGGGCGTCGCAGGACACGTGCTCGCCGATCTCGCGGGCGGCCCGGCGGACGGCCATGGCGAACTCGCCGGGTGAGCGGTCGCCGCGCAGTGCGCGCATCACGGTGTTGGGGGACGGTCGGTTCGGCTCGGCCGGTGGGGTGGCTGCCATGGCGCCGAGAGTACTCGGAGTCACCGACCGGCCACATTGGGTTCGTGGGACATTGGCTGGCAATCCGGGGCGAACCGGGCGTTGTTGCCGGATATCCGCCATGAAATGCCATGCCTTGCTGTAAGGCGCCCCGTGGCCTTCGGCGTTCCCGTGGCGTTGTCCTGATACGTGGAAGCCCAGGCCGTCCCCCCGGCCCGTCCCCCGCCCCGCGGCCCCCACCCCGGCGGCAGTGCTTCCGACCCGACGAGGTACAGGAGGGCCCGTGATGGCCACCGGACTGCCGCAGCACCGACCCGTCGTCGGGAGCGTGTTGGCCGCCGCATCCCCGGCCCTGCTGCCCGATCCGGCCGACGAGCGGTTCCCCGGCCGGGGCCCGGCCGAGGGCGGCCGCGGCTCCTGCGGCGGCCCGCACCGGAAGTACGCCGCCCCGGCCGAGGACACCCTCGTCACCGACCGCGACACCGTGACGGTCGCCCTGCGGCACGGACTGGAGGCCGTCGACATCCTGCGGCTGCGCCGCGCCTGCGGGGCCGTGCTGCAGAGCCGCAACGGCAGCACCGTCGCCTTCCTCGTCCCGGCCGGCACCTGGGAGACCTGGCACCTGCCCGGCAGTTCCTGTACGGCCGGCGCCCTGGTACCCGCCGCCACCGACCCGCGCTGGGTGATCCCGCCGTCCGGCGCCGGCCGGGCCGCCCGCCCCACCGACGCCTGGGTGCTCCGCTCCGCCCTCTGCGAGGCCGCCTGCACGCTCACCGCGGGCGGCCTCGGACCGTTCTAGCGGGCGTGCCGCGCGGACCCGGCCGGGCCCCCGAGCCCCCGGCCGGATCCCCGTGGCACGCCCCTGACCTGGGGGTGCGCCCCGCCGGCGGCGATAATGGCCGACATGGGACGAAGCAACAGGGCGGCGCGCAGCCCTGAACCGGCGCTCACCACCGGGTCGGACGGCCGCAGCCACGCCCAGGGGCCGCTCACCCGCCCGGTCGGCTCCGGGCTGGCCGAACTGCGCCCCGACCGCGACCGCCCGCATGCCTGGTCGCTGCTGATCGACGGCGCCCCGCAGTCCCTGGTCGACCTCGCCGACCCCACCCACCTGGGCTTCGAGTACCAGCGCCGGCTCGGCCACCTGATCGACCTGGTCGCCCCGCCCGGGCGCCCGCTGACCGTCCTGCACCTGGGCGGCGGCGCCCTCACCCTGGCCCGCTACGTGGCCGCCACCCGGCCGCGCTCCCGCCAGCAGGTCGCCGAGATCGACACCGCGCTGACCGAACTCGTCCGCACCGAACTCCCGTTGGAGCGCGGCTGGCAGATCAAGGTGCGCGGCGCGGACGCCCGCAGCGTGCTGGAACGCACCCCCGAGGGCAGCGTCGACCTGGTCATCACCGACGTCTTCTCCGGAGCCCGCACCCCGGCCCACTGCACCACGGTCGAGTTCACCACCCTCGCGGCCCGCGCCCTCGCGCCCGGCGGCTGGTACGCCGCCAACATCGCCGACGGCGGCGCCCTGCCCTTCGCCCGCTCCCAGGTCGCCACCCTCGGCGCGGTCTTCCCCGAACTGTGCCTGACCGCCGACCCCGCCGTGCTGCGCGGCAAGCGCTTCGGCAACCTCGTCCTGGCCGCCGCCCACACCCCGCTCCCGATCGCAGAGCTCAGCCGCCGGGTCGCCTCCGACTCCTCCCACGGCCGGGTCGAACACGGCCGCGCCCTCGGCGACTTCACCGCCGGCGCCGGCCCGGCCACCGACGCCACGGCGGCCCCCTCCCCGGCGCCGCCGCCGGGAGTCTTCCGCTGACGGCGGGTGTCTTCGGCTGACGGCGGGTGCCTTCGGCTGACGGTGGCGCGTCGCGGTGCGCACTGCCCCGTCGGCCGTAAAACCGTTGGCAGACGACCGAGTTCTGGCACACAATGGCCCACGGGCGTCCGACTGTCGACGTGAGGGGACGGCATGCACATCCGACCGGCCCGCCCGGACGAGGCCGGACTGCTCACCGGCATCGCCTTGCGGGCCAAGGCGTACTGGGGCTACGACGAGGCCTTCATGGCCGCCTGCCGTGAGGAGCTGACGGTGGACGCCGCCGCCGTCGAACGGGCGTCGACGTCGGTGGCCGAGGACGGCGGCCGAGTGCTGGGCTTCGCCGTGTTGACCGTCGCCCCGCCGTCCGGGGAGCTGGCCATGCTCTTCGTCGAACCCGACCGGATCGGCGGCGGCATCGGCCGGGCGCTGTTCGAGCATGTCAGGGAGCAGGCCCGGGCCGCCGGCCTGCACCGCTTCACCATCGACTCCGACCCGAACGCGGAGCCCTTCTACCTGGCGATGGGCGCCACCCGCATCGGCAGCACTCCGTCCGGCTCCGTACCGGGGCGGGAACTCCCGCAACTGGTGCTGGAACTGGCGTCCGACGCCTGAGGCCGTCCCCGGGCTCCCGCCCGTGGGACTCGGGGACTGGGGCTCGGGGACTTGGGAGTCGGGGACTTGGGACTCGCGACCGTCGAACTCGCGACCGCGGGACTCCCGTCGGTGGGACTCCCGCCCGTCGAATTCGTGTCCGCACGGCAGGGACCCGCCCGGGTCCGCATCCGGGCCGCTCAGTGCCCGCGCGGCAGCCCCCGGTGCTTGCACATCGCCGCGCCGGTGAGCAGCAGCCCGGCGGCGATGGGGGCGAGCACCGCGGTCACGGTGGCCGCGTCGTCCTCCTCGGCCGTCACGGACGCCGCGTCGGCGAGCGCGAGTGCCTCGGGCGTCCCCTCGCGGGCCGGTACGGCCGGGGCGACGGCCCCTTGGGGTGCCCCGGCGGCGCCCGCGGCTTCCGCCGGGCCGGCCCCCTCATGGGCCGCGGCTTCCCGGACCGAGGGAGCCCCGGCCGCCTCGGGCGGGGCCGGCCGGGCCTGGTCGACCGAGCCGGAGCGCGGGCGGGGGGCGGTCGGCAGCGTGGCGGGTTCGCCCTCGCGGGAGGCGCGGGTCCCGGTGGGGCGGTCCTGGGCGGGGGCGGTGCGGAGCAGGCCGGAGGCGAGGGCGAAGGCGTCGGGGACGGCCGACCCCTGACCGGGCAGCGGGAGCCCGTCGACCCGGATGCGTTCCTGGAGGACGTCGCCGACCGCGGCGGTGGTCCCGTCGGCCGGTCCGCCGGCGGTCAGCTCCCCGGCGGGCCCGGGGGAGCGGCCGTCCTCGGCGCCGCCCCGCTGCGCCGGTACGACGGGGCGGGCGGCTGACGGGCCGTCGAGCGCGGGTGCGTCGTGCAGGACGCGGCGGACGGCGGGTCCGGGCTGCCTGGATGGCGGTTCGGCGGGGGCCGCGTGGGCACTCGGGGCGCCGACACCCCAGAGCTGTGCGAGCAGGGCCCCGCCGAAGGCGAGGGTGCGGGGCAGCCATCGGGCGACCGCCCGGCGGGCACCGGCGACGCCGCGGGGGACGGGTTCCTGGGGCTCGGTCGCATGATTGGCTCGCACGTGAGTTGAGAACGAGCGCAAGGGCGCCGAGGTCACGCCCGCCGTCACGGACAGTCATCGCGCGAGTGGCCCCGGGGCGGTGCTCCCGGGGCCACCGACCGTGCGGCGGTCAGGAGTTGGGACGCAGGGTCCAGGTGACCGTCATCACACCGGTGACGGCGCCGTCGGCGCGGGTGATCTCGACGGTGACCGGGAACTCGGGGCGGCCGCCGGCGTCCAGCTCGGCGACGACCTCGGCGGCCGGGCGGCCGAGCACGGCGGTGGCGGTGACCTCGCCCATGGCCAGCTTCTTGTAGGCGATCTCGGCGTTCACGGCGAGCGGCACGGCCCGGGACAGCTGCTCCCCGAAGGCGGCGAGCACGATGCAGCCGCTGGCGGACTCGGCGAGGGTGAACATCGCGCCGGCGTGCGGGCCGCCGACGTGGTTGTGGTACGCGGGCTGGTCGGGCAGCCGGAGCACGGCGCGCTCCGGGGTGGTCTCCAGGTACTCGAGCTTGAGGGTGTGCGCCATCGGCACGGTGGCGTCGAGCATCTGGCCGATCGAAGGAGTGGTCATGGCGACGATGTTACTAGCCGGTAGCTTGTTGTGGCAGGGGCCGGCCGGAAAACCCGGGCCGCCGCGCACAACTGAGGCAACGCGAAAATGCCCGAGGGGCCGATCTCTTGAAGAGATCGGCCCCTCGGGCTCTGGGGTGAGTGACGGGACTCGAACCCGCGACCACCTGGACCACAACCAGGTGCTCTACCAACTGAGCTACACCCACCATCTGTCCGGTCCGTTCCCGCTCTCGCGTTCCCGTTCCGACAGGAAGAACTCTACAGGATCCGAGAGGGTGCTCGCGCCAGGGTTTCGTTCCGGCGAACGAGGGCACCCCCTCCGACCCCGCGGAGGACCCGCGACCCCCGGATCAGTCGGCCACAGCCCGGTACTTCTCGGCGATGGCACGCGCGGTGTCGGCGTCCGGTCCGGGCTGCGGAACGAACACCGCCTCGCGGTAGTACCGCAGTTCGTCGATGCTCTCGCGGATGTCGGCGAGCGCCCGGTGGTTCCCGCCCTTCGGCGGGCTGTTGTAGTACGCCTTCGGGTACCAGCGGCGGGCCAGCTCCTTGATCGAGGAGACGTCCACGATCCGGTAGTGCAGGTGCTTCTCCAGGGCCGGCATGTCCCGGGCCAGGAAGCCGCGGTCGGTGGCCACCGAGTTGCCGCACAGCGGTGTCTTCCCGGCCTCCGGCACGTGCTCGCGTACGTACGCGAGGACCCGCTCCTCGGCCTCGGCCAGGGTCACGCCCTGCTCCAGCTCCTCCAGCAGGCCGGAGGAGGTGTGCATCGCGCGCACCACCTCCGGCATGTTCGCCAGAGCCTCCACGGGCGGGCGGATGATGACGTCCACGCCCTCGCCGAGGATGTTCAGCTCGGAGTCCGTCACCAGCACCGCGACCTCGACCAGGGCGTCCCGGTCGAGGTCGAGGCCGGTCATTTCACAGTCGATCCATACCAAACGGTCATTCACGCAACTCACCCTACGGCGCGATCACGCGCCGCGGGGACCGGTGGAGCCGAGCGGGGTGCCGGAGCGCAGGCCTCGGCCTGGTGCTCCTCCGCCCCGTCGTGCTCGCCGTGGCCGTCCGGATGCTCGCCCTCGCGGCCGGTGCGGACCGCGTGGCCGTCCCGTCCGGTACGGACCTCGCGCGCCGCCCGTCCGCCGTCCGCCGCGGCGGCCCTGGCACCCGGCGCGCGGACCTGCGGCGCCCGCGCCTGCCGGCCGCGGAGCTCACCCGTCCCGGCCGCCGACTGCCCGGCGGCCCCGGACGGCACCCGGCCGGACGGAGCGCCGTGCGCCCGCCCGGCCGCACCCGGCTCGTCGCCGGGGCGCTCGACCGTGCTGCGGTGCCCCTGGCCCTGACCGCGCGCCCCCGGCTGGGGGTGGCCGTCCTCGGCCGCCGCGTGCTCGGCGGTGCGCGGCGGACGCCCCGCACCCGGACCGCCCTGCGGCGGAACCAGTGGCGACCGCACCGGACCGCGCGACGCACCCTGCTGCCCGGGGTGCGGCTGCTGCGCGGCCTGCTGGTGCGGGTACGGCTGGCCCGCGCGGGCGTGGAAGCCCTGGGCGGCCGGCGTCCCGGCCTGCCCCGGGCCGTACGGACCGGCCTGCCCGTGCGGCACCGGCTGCCCGTGCCCGACCGGCTGTCCGTGGCCCGGCTGGCCGACCGGCACCTGCGCCCCCGGACCGGCCGGGAACGGGTGCGCCTGCGGACCGCCGTGACCCGCGCCGCCGTACGGCCCGCCACCCGCCGCCGAGGCGGCCGCGGCGGCCGCCGGGTGCGGCAGGGCGCCGGGCAGCCGGAGCTCGCCGCCGTGCGCCCCGGCCGGGGTCGGCGACTGCTGCCCGGGGCGGCGTGCCCGGTAGCTGGTCCGGTACGCGGCCGGGGAGACCCCGAGCTGGCGGCGGAAGTGCCCGCGCAGCGCGACCGGCGAACGGAACCCGCACCGGCGCGCCACGTCGTCCACCGACAGCTCCGAGGTCTCCAGCAGCCGCTGCGCCTGGAGCACCCGCTGGGTGATCAGCCACTGCAGCGGGGCACTGCCGGTGAGCGTGCGGAAGCGGCGGTCGAAGGTGCGCCGGCTCATGTAGGCACGCGCCGCCAGCACCTCGACGTCGAACTGCTGGTTGAGGTTCTCCAGCGCCCAGGTGACCACCTCGGCCAGCGGGTCGTTGCCGATCTCCTCCGGTAAAGACTGATCGATGTACTGGGCCTGTCCGCCACCGCTGCGGCGGCTGGGCACCACCAGGCGGCGGGCCAGCGCGTTGGCCGCCTCGGCGCCGTGGTCGCTGCGCACCACGTGCAGGCACAGGTCGATCCCGGCGGCCGTCCCGGCCGAGGTGAGCACGTCGCCGTCGTCCACGAAGAGCTCGCGCGGGTCGACGTGGACCCGGGGGTAGCGCTTGGCCAGGGTGGGCGCGTACATCCAGTGGGTGGTCGCCGGGCGGCCGTCCAGCAGGCCGGCCGCGGCGAGCACGAAGGCGCCGGTGCACAGTCCGATGATCCGCGCGCCCTCGTGGTGGGCCTTGCGCAGGGCGGTGATCGCCTCGACCGGCGGCGGCTGGGAGATCGAGCGCCAGGCCGGTACGACGATCGTGCCGGCCCGGGCGAGGGCCTCCAGGCCGTACGGCGCGGAGAGGGTCAGGCCGCCGGTGGTGGCCAGCGGGCCCTCCTCGCCGGCGCAGACCAGCAGCCGGTAGCGGGGGACCCCGGCGTCCTGGCGGTCCACGCCGAAGACCGAGAGCGGGATGGAGCTCTCGAAGATCGGCGCTCCGCCGAAGATCAGGACCGCGACCGTCTCCCGGCGGCGCCGGCCGGACAGCTTGCGCGGGGCACCGGCCGTCGACAGGGCGGACGGGGAGCCGCTGCCGCCCGGGCCGCCGTGGCCCAGCGGGCCGTGGCCGGGGGCGGTGCCCAGGGCGAGGCCGCCGAGCGGGCCGGGGCCGGCGCCGTTCAGCCCCGGGGCCGTGCCGGCGGCGGGGTAGCCGGGGTAGCCCGGATGTCCCGAGTGGCCCGCGGAGCCCTGATGCCCCTGCTGTCCCGGGTGCCCCTGGTGGTCGCTGCCGTAGGGCTGGACCGCGCCGCCGTGGCTCTGGGCCGGGCTGACGGAGCCTCGGCTGACGGGCTGTCCGGGGTGGTTCGAGTGCCCGCCCTGGGGTGACTGCGCCGCTCCGTGGGCCGTCGGGCCGTACGCCGTCGGACCGCCGTGCACGGGGCCGCCGTGGTCGCCCTGGGCATGGCCGGGGGCGGCGGACGGTGCGGCCGGATAGGAGGAGTGCGGGGCGGGGCCCGAGGCGCTCGGGGTGCCGGAGATGCGGGTGGTGGCGGCGATCGCGGAGGTGCCGGTGCTTCTCGCGGACCGGCTGACGGTGCCGGTCGGCGCCTGGCCGCTGTCAGGACCCGCGTCGCTCCTGCTCACCCTGCTCAAGGCGCTCAAGCCCCCTCGGTGGTGTGGTGTGGGTGGTGCGGCACTGCTGGCCAAGATCAAAATCTATCGGGTGGACCGTTGCCGTTGTGACAAGTTCACCATCCGACGCTATGTCGACATGGCAATTTGGCGTGATGCATTCGATCACGAAGCGTGGCACCCGTCGACCCTTCTGGGAAGAGGGCCGGTGCAACGGTGGCTGGTTGTCGCGGGACGGCTCCTGGGGCGTCCGGCTTCCGGGCGCCCGGCCTATGGGTCTGGACTGCGGATTTGCCCAAGCTGGAGGGAACGGCGCGAAATTGACCGAAAATCGGCGGTGCACGGGAGGGCGCACGAGCGCCGGCCGTGCGCCTCCCAGGCTTCATTCGGCCAGCGTCGGGGCCCACGGACCGGCATCCCCGGGGCCGGGCTACGGTCCTGCTGTGAACACCAACAGCCGGCTCGAACAGGCCAACGACAACGCCGCCGCCTTCTGGCTCGCCCAAGCCCGCGCGCACGGCTGGCAGTCCGATGTCCGACCGGGCCTCACCGCGGTCCGCTGCGCCCGCACACCGGACGACTCCCAACGCTTCCTGGTCACCCGGCCTTACGCCGAACCAGCCGACGTGGAAAAGCAGTTGGCCGAGCTGATGACCGCATGGGAGACCATCAGCTTCGCCCTGGAGGACCCGTACGGGGGGCTCGACCTGACCCGCTTCGGCGCCGTCCGGATTCCGATCATGCCGGTGATGGCCCGGGAGCCCGGACCGGTCGAGGGCGTGTCCGCCGGGCTCCCCGCCGGGCCCGCCGCCGAGCTTCCCGCCGTCTCACCGGCGCGCGGTGGCGGCACCCTGACGGTAGATGAGGCGTCGGACGGCGACACCTTCGCGCTGGTCGAGCGGATCATCGTGGACGGCTTCCCGCTGCCCGCCCGGCAGCCCTGGACCCGCGGCGACGCCCTCCCCGAACAACTGCTGCGCCAACCCGGCTGCCGGGCCTGGGCCGCCCGGGTCGACGGCGCACCGGCGGGCGCCTGCCTCACCTACGACGACGGGGTCGCCACCGGGGTGTACTGGGTCGCCACCCTGCCCGACCAGCGCGGACGGGGAGTGGCCCGCGCCGTGCTGCGGACCGCTCTGGCCCACGCCCACCCGGACCGCCCGGCCACCCTGGTCGCCACCTCGGCCGGCGAACCGCTCTACCGCCAGCTCGGGTTCACCGGGCAGGGCCCCACCTGCTGGTGGAGTCGCACCGCACTGGGCGGCTGACCAGCGGAGGCGTGCCCGGGGCCGCAGGCCGTCGCCCGGGGCGGCCAGCGGTCCCGGGTGCTACTGGGCGACCGCTGCGGCGAGCGGTGCCGCGGCGAGTGGCGTCCCGCCGAGGGGTGTCGCAGCGAGGGGTGTCGAGGCGAGTGGTGTCGCGGTAATCGGTGCCGTGACGAAGACGGTCCTGGCAGGTCCGGTCCCGTCGGTCCCGTCAACACCGGCGGCCCCACCGGCCCCACCGGCCGCTGTGTGCAGGGGCGTTGGCGGCGCCGGCGCGACCGCCGGTTCGCTGTCCACGCCCGGGCCCGCCGCGTCGCCCGGGCGCAGGTCGCCGCCCGCCCTGGCCCCCGCTTCCCTGCGCGCCCCTGCGGCCGGGAGGCCGTCGGCGATCGCGGCAAACTCGCCTGATCGGTTTCGGACACCGAACCCCGCTCCGGAAGCCGAGGCGGCCACCGCACCGGCGGTCAGGGCAACGGGCGCATTCGGGCCCTCCGGGGCGGCCGCCGCCGGACGTACGCCGGACCGCACGCCGAGCGGCGCCGTCGCGCGCACCGGTGCTCCCGCCACCTGCGGCCGACCCGTCGCGCCCGCGCGGACCGCCGGGCTGACTGCCGGGAGCGCCCCCGACCGGACCGCCGTCACGGCCCCCGGGAGCACCGCCGGAAGGGCCCCCGGCCGGACGCCGGGGCGGGCCGAGGGCGCGTTGCGCGCGGCCAGCACCAGGCCGACGGCCTCCGGCAGGCCGGCAGCTTTCAGCGTCGGCCGGTAGCCGCTCTCCGCCCACGGCCGGCCGTGGTGGAGCCAGACGCTGCGCAGCCCGGTCAGTTCGGCCCCGGCGATGTCGGCGGGCGCGTGGTCCCCGACCATCCAGGTGTGCGCCGCCCAGTCCCCGACCGGTCGGATGCCGCACCGTCGGGCGGCTATCTCGAAGATCAGTGGGTCCGGCTTGACGCAGTCGGCCTCTTCCGAGATCACCCAGCCGTCGACCAGTGGCCCCAGTCCGGTGCGCCGGATCTTCTCCAACTGTGGTCGGGTGCCGCCGTTGGAGACGATCCCGAGGGTCCACCCGGCCGCCCGGGCCGTCCGCAGCGCCTCGATGTGGCGGGGTGGGCAGTGGATGTGCGCGTTGATGCCGCGGCGGAAGTGCGCCAGCAGGAAGTCGACCGAGGCGTCCAGACCGTAGCGGCGCCGGACGGCGGACAGTACGGTGCTGCGCGGCACGTAGCCGCCGCCGTCGAGGGTGACGAACCAGTCGAGGTCGCCGGGCGGTAGGTGGTGTTCGGACAGGAAGTCCTGCGCCCAGGCCCGGAAGGCGGCGTCCCGGGGAAGCAACGTGTTGTCGAGGTCGAACAGGAGCAGGGGCATGCCGAGCATGGTGCCAGCGGCCACTCCTATGCACCTGGCAAATGCCAGAGCGCGTCGCGAAGCCGTGGGAAGTGGCTGAAAGGGCCCGACGCAGGATCGGCGGCGTGGGACCGGAGGGACGGAAGTGCAGGTCGGGGCTCGCGGGGCGTGACGGTTCGCGACGTCCCGCAAACGATCGTCGCCGATCCATGACAGTCCGGTCACGGTGTCCCGTGGGCCTGTTGCGCCGCCCGGCGCGCTCAGTCAAGCTCCTTAGAACCTCCGTTCTGGAGGGGGCGCGACTGCCTGCGGACAGGGCGCACTGCCACGGCGTGCGCATCCCTCGTTAGCGGGAACAACGTCGCTCCGGGGCTTCGCCGCTGGGCTGGGCCCCGCGCCCGTCGTACTCTGAAAGGAACAGGTCACATACGGTGCTGCGCGGCGCAGACCGACGTCATCCCGTGGGCGGGCCTGCTGCCCGGGCAGCGTTGTCCTCTCCTGTCGGCCCCTCTCCCTCGAAGAGCCGTGAGCCATGGCTGGTTTTGAGTCCTCCCGACCGGTCGAACCGGATGCGTCCGGCAACGCGGGCCCACGGCCCGAAGGAGATGGCGCCCGCACGAACCCCAGAACCGGTGACTTCGCGCGTGCTCTGCGCGGCCTCCGTCGCGGCAGCCTCTCCCGGCGCGACCGCCCAGGGCCCCGCCAGCGGCGTGACGGGCACCAGGCGGGCCCCGCGGAGCCTCCGGTGACGGGCGGCCGTCCCGGCCCCGGCGCCGAGCGTCCGGACACGGCCTCCGGCTCGGTCGGCGGGCACACCGAGCCGTCGGCGGAGGAGACGCCCGGGCACTCCCTCGACCCGGTGTTCCAGCACGGCGTCGTGGTCGGCTTCGACGGATCGCTGTCGAGCGAGCGCGCCCTCGCCTACGCGGTGGGCATGGCCCGCCGGTCGCAGTGCGGCCTGGTGATCGTGCACGTCGCCAACCGGCTCCCCGCCACGGTCTGGGCGGGCTGTGAACCTCCTGTCTTCGTCGACCTCCCGGACCACCGGACGGAGGTCCTCGGACTGGAACTCGCCTGCGCGGACTTCCTCGCGGGGGTGCCGTGGGTCCTGATCGAGCGCGGCGGTGACATCTGCCACGAGATCGAGGAGGTCGGCCGCGAGTACGCCGCCGACGCGATCGTCGTCGGCACGACCCACGGCCTGCTCGGCAAGATCTTCGGCTCGGTCTCCGGGCGGCTGGCGCGACGGGCCAACCGCCCGGTGATCGTGATCCCTTGAGGTCTCCGCTCCGCAACCTCGGCCGCGGATCGGTGAGTTGGCCCGGTGGGCCCGGCTCAGGAGGTGACCGTCAGGAAGTGACCGTCACGACGTGACGCCGAGTTCCCGGGCGATGAGCATGCGCTGGACTTCGGACGTGCCCTCCCCGATTTCGAGAATCTTGCAGTCGCGCCAGAAACGGGCGACCGGGAATTCGTTCATGAATCCGTACCCGCCGTGGATCTGGGTCGCCTCGCGGGCGTTGTCGACGGCGGCCTCGGACGAGTACAGCTTCGCGATCGCGGCCTCCTTCTTGAACGGTTCGCCGTGCAGCAGCCGGGAAGCGGCGTCCCGCCAGGCCAGGCGGGAGGTGTGGGCGCGCAGCTCCATGTCGGCAAGCTTGAACTGGATGGCCTGGTTGGCACCGATCGGCCGGCCGAAGGCCCGCCGGGTGCCGGCGTACTTGACGGACTCGTCGACGCAGCCCTGGGCCAGGCCGGTGGCCAGGGCCGCGATCGCGATGCGGCCCTCGTCGAGGATCCGCAGGAACTGGGCGTAGCCTCGGCCACGCTCGCCCAGCAGGTTGGCCGCGGGAACGCGGCAGTCGGTAAAGGACAGTTCGCGGGTGTCGGATGCGTTCCACCCGACCTTCGAGTACTTCTTCGAGACCTGGAACCCCGGGGTCCCGGTGGGCACGATGATGGACGAGATCTCCCGCACGGGCGAGCGGAATTCGCCCTCTTCACTCGAACGAGCGATCGGTTCGGTGAGCGCGGTGACGGTGACCAGTCCGGTGATGTCGGTGCCGGAGTTGGTGATGAAGCACTTCGTCCCGTTGATGACCCACTCGTCGGTGGTCTCGTCGTAGCGCGCGGTGGTGCGGGTGGCGCCGGCGTCCGAGCCGCCCTCCGGCTCGGTGAGACCGAAGGCGCCGAGGAGTTCGCCGGAGGTCAGCCTGGGCAGCCACTCCCGCTTCTGCTCCTCCGTGCCGAACCGGTAGATCGGCATCGCGCCGAGCGAGACGGCGGCCTCCAGGGTGATCGCCACCGAGGAGTCCACGCGGGCGAGTTCCTCCAGGGCGAGGCCGAGGGCGAAGTAGTCGCCGCCCATGCCGCCGTACTCCTCCGGGAAGGGCAGGCCGAACAGGCCCATCCGCCCCATCTCGCTGACGATCTCGTACGGGAACTCCTCCCGCTCGTAGAACTCGCCGATCTTCGGCGCCACCACGTCCTGGGCGAACTCGGCGACGGTGCGCCGCAGTTCCTCGTACTCGCTGCTGAGCCGGTGGTCGAGCATCTGATCCTCCTGGTGCCCGGCCGGGGTGGCCGCGGGCATGAACGGGATGACCGGCGTCCGTCCGAGGGTGTGACGGTCGCACGGTGTGGTTGACGGATGAACGCGGTGCGCGGCGCCGGCCGGACCGAACGGGCGGCCGACGCCGGTGGGTCGGGGCGGAGCCGGTCAGCCCCGGGGGGCGCCGAGCAGCGCCTGGACGGTGCGGGAGGGGCTGGGGCGGCCGAGGCGCTCGGCCATCCAGCCGCTGGTCGCGACCAGCGCGCGCAGGTCCACGCCGGTCCGGATGCCGAGCCCGTGCAGCATCCACACCAGGTCCTCGGTGGCCAGGTTTCCGGTGGCGCTCTTCGCGTACGGGCAGCCGCCCAGGCCGCCCGCCGACGCGTCCACCGTGGTGACGCCCTCGCGCAGCGCCGCCAGGGTGTTGCTGAGCGCCTGGCCGTAGGTGTCGTGGAAGTGCACGGCGAGCCTGCCGACCGGCACGCCGGCCCGGGCGAAGCCGGCCAGCAGGTCGCCGACCTGGCCGGGAGTGGCCACGCCGACGGTGTCGCCGAGGCTCAGCTCGGCACAGCCCATCTCCAGCAGCTGGACGCCGTACCGGACCACCTGGTCGACCGGGACGGGCCCCTCCCAGGGGTCGCCGAAGCACATCGACAGGTAGCCGCGCACCGCGACCCCGGCCTCGGCGGCCCGGGTGACGACCGGGCGGAACATCTCCATGGCCTCGTCCGCCGAGCGGTTGAGGTTGCGCCGGGCGAAGGTCTCGGTGGCGCTGGCGAACACCGCGATGTCGGTGGCGTGGTGGGCGAGCGCGCGGTCGAGGCCGCGCTCGTTGGGCACCAGCACCGGCAGCCGCAGTCCGGGGTGGCGTTCCGGCAGGTCGGCGAGCCGGGGCATCAGCTCCTCGGCGTCGGCGAGCTGGGGTACCCATTTCGGGTGAACGAAGCTGGTCGCCTCGACGGTCCGCAGGCCGACGGCGGCGAGTCGGCCGATGAACTCGGCCTTGACCTCGACGGGCACCAGGGCGCCCTCGTTCTGCAGGCCGTCGCGCGGCCCGACCTCGTGGATCCGGACCTCCTCGGGCAGGCCGGGGGCGCGGACCGGGGCGGGCAGCCCGAGGTCGAGGGCGTCGGGCTCGCGGACGGCACCCTCCTCGGCGCCGGTCGTCCGGACGGTGCTCTCCTGGGGCGTCACGACCGCACCTCCGCGGGCTCGGCGGCCTCCTCGGCCGGGGTGACCACGACCAGCAGGTCCTCCATCGCGACAGCGGCGCCGGCGGTGGCCCGCAGCTCGGCCACCACGCCATCGTGCGGCGCGGCGATCACGTGTTCCATCTTCATGGCCTCCAGCACGAGCAGGGGCTGGCCCTTGCGGACCGTCTCGCCCGCCGTGGTCTTGACGACCGTGACCGTTCCCGGCATCGGGGCGGTCAGGGCGCCGTGGTGGGCCGCGGCGCCGGCAGCGCTCTCGACCACCGGGTCGTAGGAGTGCATCGGCCAGGCGTCGCCCTCGATGCCGAGCCAGGTCACCGGACCGGCTGCGAGGCCGGGGGCGGCGTCGGTGGCCAGCGCGAAGGCGGTCCGCAGGCCGTCGACGGTCAGGTGCAGCCGGTCCGCCGCCAGGGTCGCGCGGGCCCGGTGCACGGGCCCGGCATCCAGCCGGATCTCCACCTCGCGGGTGGGTTCGGGGGAATTGTCAGTGGCCTCGGTTACGTTGCCCGCAGTGATCGGACGAATGCGCACCGAGACCGGATCCTGGCCGGGGGTACGGAGTCGGTGGGTGGTCCAGGCGGGGGTGCCGCCGAGGCGCCAGCCGGAGGGGGAGGAGAACGGGTCGGTCCAGCCGCCGGGCTCGGCGGCCGGGGTGAGTTCCAGGTGCCGTGCCAACGCGGCCGCGAAGTAGAGGAGGTGGGCCGGTGACGGGGGTTCGGTCGTCGGGGCTTCCGTCGTCGGGGCTTCGGTCCCGTCAACGGGTGTCGCGTAGTCCGTGGCACCGGCCGTGGCGGGCGCCGTCGACGGCGCCGCGTTCGATGCTGCCGCGTTCGACGGGGAGTGGGGCGCGACGAGCAGGGCCGGCTGCTGCTGGGCCGTCTGTTCCACCAGGCCGGTGTCCAGTCGGCCGGCGACGACGTCGGGGTGGGCGAGCAGTCGGCGCAGGAAGCCGGTGTTGGTGGTGACACCCAGGATGCGGGTGTCCGCCAGCGCGGCGCGGAGCCGGCGCAG
Source organism: Kitasatospora sp. NPDC101108 (assembly GCF_055584725.1). NCBI lineage: Bacteria > Bacillati > Actinomycetota > Actinomycetes > Kitasatosporales > Streptomycetaceae > Kitasatospora > Kitasatospora sp. NPDC101108. Next base: position 16,654 of record NZ_JBVJLM010000013.1, on the reverse strand, counting down.
CGCGGTCGGGCGGTCGGGCCCGTACGCGATGACCTTGGCGAGCATGGGGTCGTAGGCGCTGGTGACGACGGTTCCGGGGGCGACCCCGGAGTCGACGCGGATGCCCTCGCCCCGGGGCTCGTCCAGGGTGAGGATGCGACCGCCGGTGGGGAGGAAGTCCCGTTCCGGGTCCTCGGCACAGATGCGGGCCTCGATGGCGTGGCCCAGGAAGGAGATGTCGGACTGGGTGAAGGAGAGCGGCTCGCCCGCGGCGACGCGCAGCTGCCACTCGACCAGGTCCAGACGGGCCGCCTCCGGACCGACGGCGACGGCGAGTTCGGTGACGGGGTGCTCGACCTGGAGGCGGGTGTTCATCTCCATGAAGAAGAAGTCCCGCACGCCCTCGGAAGCGGAGGCGGGGGCGTCCGGGTCGATGCCGGGGACGATGAACTCCACGGTGCCGGCCCCGGTGTAGCCGCAGGACTCCGCGGCGCGGACGGCCGCGGCGCCCATCGCGGCGCGGGTCTCGGCATTGAGGAGAACGGAGGGAGCCTCTTCGATCAGTTTCTGGTGGCGGCGTTGGAGGCTGCACTCGCGCTCGCCGAGGTGGACGGTGGTGCCATGGGCGTCGGCGAGCACCTGCACCTCGATGTGGCGCGGCCGGTCGACCCAGCGCTCCAGCAGCAGGGTGTCGTCGCCGAAGGCGGTCCGGGCGACGCGGCGGGCGGCGCCGATCTCGGTGCGCAGGTCGGCGGGGTCCCGCACCAGGCGCATGCCCTTGCCGCCGCCACCGGCGGAGGGCTTGAGCAGAACGGGGTAGCCGATCTCGTCGGCGGCGGCGACGAGTTCCTCGTCGGTGGGCGAGGTGGCCTGGCTGCCGGGGACCACCGGGACGCCGGCGGCCCGTACGGCCTCCTTGGCGTTGATCTTGTCACCCATCAGCTCGACGGCACCGGGAGGTGGTCCGATGAAGACGAGGCCCGCGTCGGCGCAGGCGCGGGCGAAGCCGGGGTTCTCGGCGAGGAAGCCGTAGCCGGGGTGGACGGCCTGGGCGCCGGTGCGGCGGGCGGCGGCCAGGATCTGGTCGGTGCGCAGGTAGGTCTCGGCGGCCGAGCTGTCGCTGCGGTCGGCCGGGCCGAGGCGGACCGCGACGTCGGCCTCGCGGACGTGGGGTGCGTCGGCGTCCGCGTCGCTGAACACGGCGACCGAGCGGACACCGAGCCGCCGCAGGGTGCGGATCACCCGCAGCGCGATCTCGCCGCGGTTGGCGACCAGAACTGTGTCGAACATGGGAGGCGTTCCTCCGGGTCGAGGGGAGCCGTAAGAGAGGGGAGCCGTAAGAAGGCGGTGGCGGTGGGCGGTCGGGGTGCCGGCCCGGTCCTCGGACCGGCACCCCGGGAGTCACACCCGGAAGAAAGGGGTCACGGAGCGAGCCCCGCCGGCGCTGTCACGGGGTGGAGCCGGTGACGGTCGGCACGACCGGCGTGCGGCGTCACATGCGGAAGACGCCGTACGGAGCGGGCGGTGCCAGCGGGGCGTTGGCGCAGGCGGTGAGGGCGAGGCCGACGACGGTGCGGGTGTCCATCGGGTCGATCACGCCGTCGTCCCAGAGCCGTGCGGTGGCGTAGTAGGCGTTGCCCTGCCGCTCGTACTGCTCGCGGACCGGGCGCTTGAACTCCTCCTCCGCCTCGGTCGGCCACTCCTCGCCGTGCGCCTCCAACTGGTCGCGGCGGACGGTGGCCAGCACGGAGGCCGCCTGCTCGCCGCCCATGACGGAGATCTTGGCGCCCGGCCACATCCACAGGAAGCGAGGTGAGTAGGCCCGGCCGCACATCGAGTAGTTGCCGGCTCCGTACGAGCCGCCGATCACCACGGTCAGCTTCGGGACCCGGGTGCAGGCGACGGCGTTGACCATCTTGGCGCCGTGCTTGGCGATGCCGCCCGCCTCGTACTGCCGACCGACCATGAAACCGGTGATGTTCTGCAGGAAGAGGAGGGGGATGCCGCGCTGGTCGCACAACTCGATGAAGTGGGCGCCCTTGACGGCCGACTCGGAGAACAGCACGCCGTTGTTGGCGACGATGCCGACGGGGTGGCCGTGGATCCGGGCGAAGCCGGTGACCAGGGTCGCGCCGTACTCGGCCTTGAACTCGGCGAAGCGGCTGCCGTCGACCAGCCGGGCGATCACCTCGCGCACGTCGTAGGGCGTGCGCGGGTCGACCGGGACGGCGCCGTACAGGCCGGCCGGGTCGACGGTCGGCGGCTCGACCGGGGTGAGCGGCCACGGCTTGGCCGCACGCGGGCCGAGCTCGGACACGATGGTGCGGACGATGGAGAGGGCGTGGGTGTCGTCCTCGGCCAGGTGGTCCGTCACGCCCGAGGTGCGGGAGTGCAGCTCACCGCCGCCCAGTTCCTCGGCGGTGACCACCTCGCCGGTGGCGGCCTTCACCAGCGGCGGCCCGCCCAGGAAGATCGTGCCCTGGTTGCGGACGATCACCGCCTGGTCGCTCATCGCGGGGACGTACGCGCCGCCGGCCGTGCAGGAGCCCAGCACAGCGGCGATCTGCGGGATGCCCGCGGCCGAGAGCCGGGCCTGGTTGTAGAAGATCCGGCCGAAGTGGTCGCGGTCCGGGAAGACCTCGTCCTGCATCGGGAGGAAGGCGCCGCCGGAGTCCACCAGGTAGATGCAGGGGAGGCGGTTCTCCAGCGCGACCTCCTGGGCGCGCAGGTGCTTCTTCACCGTCATGGGGTAGTAGGTGCCGCCCTTGACGGTGGCGTCGTTGGCGACCACCACCACCTCGCGTCCGGCGACCCGGCCGATGCCGGCGATCACCCCGGCCGCGGGCGCCGCCCCGTCGTACATCCCGTCGGCGGCCAGCGGGGCCAGCTCCAGGAACGGCGAGGCCGGGTCGAGCAGGGTGTCCACCCGGTCGCGGGGGAGGAGCTTGCCGCGCGACGTGTGCCGGGCGCGAGCCTTGGCACCCCCGCCGAGGGCGGCGGCGTCGAGCTTGGCGCGCAGTTCGGCGACCAGCGCCTGGTGGGCTTCGGTGTTGGCCCGGTAGGCCGCGGAGCCCGGGTCGGCGGAGGTGCCGAGCCGGGGCGCCGGAGCGGCCGCTGCCGGCGCTGCGGCACCGGATGCCGTCGCCGTGCCGGTCACTGCGTTGAGCCGGGCACCGGTGGGTGCGCCGGTGGTTGAGATGACCATTCCCAAGAGCTCCCTTGCCCTCGGCAGCAGGTGGGCGGGGCCGAGTGCGGTTCGCCCGTGTGCCCACGTTAATTAACGTTAACTTACGCGCCCAGGTTAACGGCCGATAACCCGACTGTCTACGATGGGCAGCATGCCGAACGTCCCCGCAGCCTCCGCGCTCCCACGCCGTGACCAGATCCGCCGGGAGGCCGCGCGACTGTTCGCCGCCCGGGGCTTCCTCGGTGTGGGCGTGGACGAGATCGGCAAGGCCGTCGGCATCAGCGGCCCCGGTCTGTACCGTCATTTCGCCGGCAAGGACGCGATGCTGGCCGACCTGCTGATCGGCATCAGTGAGCGCCTGCTGGAGGAGGGGCGCCGCCGGGCGGGCGGCGGTGACGGTCCGGCCGCCGCGCTGGACGCGCTGATCAGCGGCCACGTCGACTTCGCCCTGAACGACCGCGACCTGATCACCCTGCACGACCGCGAGCTGCTGAACCTCAAGGAGGAGGACCGGCGCACGGTCCGCCGGCTCCAGCGCGGCTACGTCGAGCTGTGGGTGGACGTGGTCCGGCAGGCCCACCCGTCGCTCGCCGCCCCCGCGGCCGAGCCGATGGCCCGGGCCGCCGTGCACGCGGTCTTCGGCCTGATCAACTCGACCCCGCACAGCCTGGGCCCGAACCCGGCTCAGGGTGAGCGCGCCGGACTTCAGCGCGACGGCATGGCCGCGCTGCTGCACACCCTCGCCCACGGCGCCTTCGCGGCCGCCGCCGACTCCGCGGCCGCTGGCTCCGCGGTCACCGACTCTGCGGTCACCGGCTCCGCAGCCACCGACCCCGCAGCCGCCGACCCGGCTGCTGCGGACTCCGCTTGAGGTCGATCGCCGGGAGTGTCGAGCGCTCCAATCGCCGGGGCCCCCAGCGCTGGGAGTGCCCCGATCGCGGGGAGTGCCTCGACCACGGGCAGTGCCTCGATCGCTGGGGACTCCTTCGGGCGCCCGGCCCGGCCCGTCGTCGGCCCTAGGCCAAAAGGACGGCGTCGGCCCGCCCCCGGGCCGTTGGGCATGCGGCAAGCGTTCGGCGACCCTTGGAGGGGCGGGCCGCCGAGTCATAGCTGTGTTCGACTGGGAATCACCGCAGGCGGCGGGCTGTTGCCCCATCCGCCGGACCGGACGATCCGGGCCGCCCCGGAACCAGCCCGACCGCCCCGCACGGCCGGAAAAGCCATGGCGGCCACCCGACGAAATGGTTAGCATCCCTAAATATGCCCGAGACTCACGGATCCATGGTGGAGCAATCCCCGAGCGGCTCACCGGCCCCCGGCCCCGACCCGGAGGGCCTCGGCGAGAGCCCGCAGGCCACTGACGCGCGCCCCGAGCAGAACGAGAACGCGAAGCCGGCCGAGAACGCGGAGCCGGCCGAAAGCGCGGAGCCGACCGCGAAGGCGAAGCAGGCCGCGACCGCGACGCCGACCGCGACCGCGACGCCGACCACGACCGCGGCGCCGGCCGAGAAGGCCGAGGCCGACGGCTGGCTGCGCCGCCTGATCGGCTACAGCTGGCGGTCACGCCGCAGCCTGCTGCTCGCCTTCGGCGCCTCGCTGCTCGGCATGGCCGTCACCGCGCTGGTGCCGCTGGTCACCAAGCTGATCATCGACGACGTCATCGTCGCCCACACCCGCTCGCTGACCCCGTGGGCCGTGGTGCTGCTACTCGCCGCCGTCGTGGTCTTCGGCAGCACCCAGGTCCGTCGCTACTACGGCGGCCAGCTCGCCCTCGACGTCCAGCACGACATGCGCAGCGACCTGTTCCGCTCGCTCGGCCGACTGGACGGCCACCGCCAGGACCGCCTGGACACCGGGCAGGTGGTCGGGCGCGCGACCTCCGACCTCCAGCTGATCAACGGCCTGCTCTCGATGCTGCCGATGATGACCGGCTACCTGCTGATGTTCGTGATGTCGATCGGCGTGATGGTCTGGCTGTCCGCGCCGTTGACCCTGATCGCCCTGGTCATGGCCCCGGCGCTGTGGTGGGTCAGCGTGCTCAGCCGCAAGCGCCTGTTCCCGGCCACCTGGGCCGCCCAGCAGGAGGCCGCCGCCGTCGCGGGCGTGGTGGACGGTGCGATCGGCGGCGTCCGGGTGGTCAAGGGCTTCGGCCAGGAGGCGCAGGAGCAGGACAAGCTGGAGCGTGCCTCCCACAACCTGTTCGCCGCCCGGCTCCGGTCGATACGCCTGAACGCCCGCTACAACCCGGCGATGCAGGCGATCCCGGCCCTCGCCCAGGTCGCCGTGCTGGCCTTCGGCGGCTGGCTGGCCGTCGACGGGCGGGTCTCGCTCGGGACCTTCGTCGCCTTCTCCACCTACGTCGCCCAGATGACCGGTCCGGTGCGGATGCTGACCATGGTGATCACGGTCGGCCAGCAGGCCCGGGCGGGCGTCGAGCGTGTCCTGCAGCTGATCGACGAGCGCCCGCTGGTCCAGGAGCGTCCGGACGCCCTCAGCCTGGACCTCACCCAGGACGGCGGCGCCGTCGCCGATGCTCCGAGTGGCACCGTCGCCGACGCCCCGAGCGGCGGCTCGGTCGGTCCCCGCACCCCCGACGTCGCCCTGGAGTTCGACCAGGTCGAGTTCCGCTACGACCCCGAGCACCCCGCCCCGGTCCTGCACGGCCTCAGCCTGAAGCTGGCCCCGGGCGAGACCCTCGCTCTCGTCGGCGCGTCCGGATCCGGCAAGTCGACGGTGGCCCAGCTGGTGCCACGCTTCTACGACCCGGCGGCCGGCACCGTCCGCCTCTACGGTCACGACCTGCGCGACCTCACCCTGGACTCGGTCCGCGCGGCGGTCGGCATCGTTCCCGAGGAGAGCTTCCTCTTCTCCGAGTCGGTCCGCACCAACATCGCCTACGGCCGCCCGGACGCCACCGACGAGCAGATCGTCGCCGCCGCGCGCGCCGCCCAGGCGGACGAGTTCGTCCGCGCGCTGCCGGACGGCTACGAGACGAAGGTCGGCGAGCAGGGCCTGACCCTGTCCGGCGGTCAGCGCCAGCGCATCGCCTTGGCGCGGGCGATCCTCACCGACCCCCGGATCCTGCTCCTGGACGACGCCACCTCGGCCGTCGACCCGCAGGTGGAGGCGGAGATCCACGACGCGCTGCGCTCCGTGATGACCGGCCGCACCACCCTGCTGATCGCCCACCGCCGCTCGACCCTCCAGCTCGCCGACCGGATCGCCGTCCTGGACCGCGGCCGGCTGCTTGACCTCGGCACGCACGAGGAACTCGAAGCCCGATGTCCCCAGTACCGGGCCCTGATCACCGACCCCGAGGCCGGCCGGACCTCCGAGCCGCAGAGCCCGCCGGCCGAGCAGCCCGCGCCGCAGCCCGCGCCCCGATCCGCATCCCACTCCGCGCCACAATCTGCTCAACAGTCCGCGCAAGGTGATCAGCCCGCGTCAGGCGACCAGCCCGCCCGAGACGGACAGCCCGCCCGAGACGGACAGCCCGCCCGAGACGGACAGCCCGGGCAGAGCACCCCCGAGCTCCCCACCCCCGCCCTCGCCAAGGCGGCCCGCACCGCCGACCCCGACCTGCTGGCCAAGGTCGCCGACCTCCCGCCGGCCACCGACGCCCCCGCCGTGCCCCGCGCCGAGGCCGAGGCCGGTGACCCCGACTTCAGCCTCGGCCGCCTGCTGCGCCCCTTCCGCGGACCACTGCTGATCGCCCTCCTGCTGGTCACCCTGGACGCGGGCGCCGGGCTGGTGCTTCCGGTACTGATCCGGCACGGCATCGACGAGGGCGTCCGCAAGGGCCTGATGTCCGGCGTCGCGGTGGCTTCGATCGCCGCGCTGGTCGTCGTCCTGCTGGACTGGCTGGTGCAGAGCGCCGAGAACCGGGTCAGCGGCCGTACCGGTGAGCGCGTGCTGTACACCCTCCGGCTCAAGATCTTCGCCCACCTCAACCGGCTCGGTCTGGACTACTACGAGCGCGAGCTGACCGGCCGGATCATGACCCGGATGACCACCGACCTGGACTCGCTGACCTCCTTCCTGCAGACCGGCATGGTCACCGCCGTGGTCAGCCTGCTGACCTTCGCCGGGATCTTCGTGGCCCTGCTGATCATCGACGCCGGCCTGGCGCTGGTGGTCTTCGCCGTGCTGCCGCTGCTGGTGATCGCGACCCTGGTGTTCCGGAAGAAGTCCAAGGACCAGTACGAGCGCTCCCGGGACCTGATCAGCACGGTCAACGCCGACCTGCAGGAGAACGTGGCCGGCATGCGGATCGTCCAGGCCTTCCGCCGTCTGGACACCAACACCGACCGCTTCGTGGCGCGCGGGATCGCCTACCGCGAGGCCCGGGTCCGCGCCCAGCTCTACATCTCGCTGTACTTCCCGTTCGTCCAGTTCCTCTCCAGCGTGGCGGCCGCGCTGGTGCTGATCGTCGGCGCCTCCCGGGTCGACGCGGGGACGCTGACGGTGGGCGCGCTGGTCGCGTACCTGCTCTACATCGATCTGTTCTTCGCCCCGGTGAACCAGCTCTCCCAGGTGTTCGACGGCTACCAGCAGGCCTCGGTCGGCCTCGGCCGCATCCGCGAACTGCTGCGCACCCCGACCACCACCGCGGAGGCGGCCGAGCCGGTCCCGGTGACCGGGGCGCTGCGCGGCGAGATCAGCTTCGAGGGCGTCGGCTTCGCCTACAACGGCGGTGCGGACGGTGCCCCGGACGTGCTGAGCGGCATCGACCTGCGGATACCCGCCGGTCAGACGGTGGCGCTGGTCGGTGAGACCGGCGCGGGCAAGTCGACGCTGGTCAAGCTGGTCGCCCGGTTCTACGACGCCACCGAGGGCACCGTCCGGGTGGACGGCGTGGACCTCACCCGCTACGACCTGGCCCAGTACCGCCACCGCCTCGGTGTGGTGCCCCAGGAGGCGTACCTGTTCGCGGGCACGGTCCGCGAGGCGATCGCGTACGGCCGGCCGGACGCCTCGGCGGCCGAGGTGGAGGCTGCGGCCCGGGCGGTCGGGGCGCACGACATGATCGTCCGGCTGTCGGGCGGCTACGACCACGAGGTCGCGGGCCGCGGGAGAAACCTTTCGGCGGGCCAGCGCCAGTTGATCGCACTGGCCCGGGCCGAACTGGTCGACCCGGACATCCTGCTGCTGGACGAGGCCACCGCGGCGCTCGACCTGGCCACCGAGGCCGCGGTCAACCAGGCCGCCGACCGGCTGAGCGGCGGCCGCACCACCCTGGTCATCGCCCACCGCCTGACCACCGCCGAACGTGCCGACCGGGTGGTCGTGCTGGACCACGGCCGGGTGGTCGAGGACGGCACCCACGCCGAACTGCTCGCCCTGGGCGGTACGTACACCCGGCTCTGGCAGGCGTTCATCGCGGACGGCCACCCCGCACCGGCCGAGACGGTCGCCGCGGGGTAGCCGCCCGGTTCCGGGCAGGGTCCGCCGGGTCGGCGGGTGGACCGTCGAACGACGGACCGCCCCCCGCCCCGCCGGCCGACCCGCCGGTCGGACCGTCAGGCGGCGATCAGCGAGGCCAGCAGCCCCGAGGCGTCGATGCCGCGCGGCAGGTCGCTCACCTGGCCGTCCCCGACCTCCACCACCCGCCAGCCGGACCCGTCGGCCCGGCTGGCGAGGTCGGTGGTGACGAAGCGGCAGCCGAGTCTTCGTACCAGTGCGGACACGTCGGTGAGGTCGGGCTCGACGTGGACGTGCGGGGCGTCCGGGTGCGGCCCGACCAGGACCGGCCGGCCGTCCAGCCACCACACCCGTGCCTCCACCGCCCGTCGCTCGCCGCCCACGACACCGGGGCCGCCCACATCGCCCGCACCGTCCGCACCGTCCGCACCGCCCGCGCCGGCCGCGCCGGCCACGGCATCGCCGCGCTCCTCGGCAGGCCCGTCCGGCCTGCCAGGCCTGCCAGGCCCGTCAGGCCCGTCCGCCCGCTCGAACTCCTCGTACCGGCGCAGCACCACCCCGCCGGCCAGGAAATCGCCCTGCAGCTCGACGAACCGCCCGACCACCCGGCCGACGGCCGCCAGGTCAGCCAACTCCGGTACGTAGCAGGCCTCGTGCCACTCGTGCTTGCGCGACTTCACGTAGTCCTTGACGATCGCCGGTCCGCTCCCGCCGAGCCGGATCACGGCCTCCGCCAGTTCCGCCCGCGTGGGCGGCACCGCCCCGGCGGTCGGGATCCAGACGCTGGCCGGGGTGGCCCCCTCGAACACCCCGTACCAGCCGGGCAGTTCGTGCGCCGCAGCATAGCCGGGCGGGCTGGTCAGCAGGTTGCCGCCGCGGGCGGCGAGCGCGGTGGCGAACTCGGCGTACCGGGCGGAGGGGAGCATCCAGCCCCGGTACCAGACCGGTCCGGTGCCCAGGGGCACCCGCCGGACCGCCTCCTCGGCGCGCCCGGCGAGCAGCGCGTCGTGGTCGACGAGGAGGTGTTCACCGCCCAACTCCCGTACCAGCCTGGCCTCCCAGGCGAAGTGCGGATCGGGTCGACGGGGGTTGAGCGGATCTACGGGGAAGAGGATCGAGGGTACGGGCATGGCGGTCAGGGTACGGCCAGCGGGCGGCCCGCGACTGCGGATCGACGCAGGCCGGGGGCCCGGAAGCGGCTCAATCCGGGGGCCGGCCCGGGAATCCGGTCGACGCCCCGGTCGGGCGCTGCCAGAGTGTCCCGATGCGAAGACTGCTGCGACCGCGCAAACGAGTTCCCCGCCGGGCCGCCCGCACGGTGGTCCTGGACCGGAACGGCTCGGTGTTCCTGCTCCGTTCGGACAACGACGAGGTCGGCGTCCACTGGACCATGCCCGGTGGCGGGCTGGAACCGGGCGAGACCCCTCAGCTCGGTGCCAGGCGCGAACTGTGGGAGGAGACCGGCTGGACCGACCTCGAACCCGGCCCGCTGCTGTGCACCTGGGAACACGACTTCACCTGGCACGGCACCCCGGTCCGCCAGCACGAGCACATCTACCTGACCACCGGACCGCACCGCGGTCCGGTCGGCGACGTCAGCGCGGTGCACGCCGAGGACCGGATCCTCGACTGGCGCTGGTGGACCCCGGCCGAACTCGCCGACGAGAACGCCGACGCGCTCTGGCCGCCCAGTCTCCCGGAGTTGCTGGACACGGTCCGCATGGGCTGGGCGGTCGACGGACGCCCGCCGGTGCCCGTCGACCTCGGCTACATACCGAACGCCCTCTGACGGGTCTGGCGCCGGACGGGCCTAGCCTCGTCCGCCGCGCCGTGCCCGCCCGGTCGGACCGGTCGGGCCGGTCGGGCCAAGTTCCCAGCCGTGCAGGTCCAACTCCCGGTCGTGCAGCGCCCAGGGGTTCATCCGCACCGTCAGCCGGGCGCCGGTCAGCTGCTCGACGGCGAGGCCGGTCTCTTCGACCAGCTGCTCGGTCGACACCGAGACGGCGATGGCGGGACGCCACGACGGCAGCACCACCAGGCTGGTCCCGCGCCCGACCCGGACCGGCTCCGCCGCCACCCGGACCGGCGTCCGCTCCTCCGGGCGGCCGACGGCCTCCGGCTGGACCGGGCTCCCCCCGATCAGGATGCCGAGCGGCGGGACGGCCCGGGCCTCATCGGCCCCGCCGACCACCAGGGCCCAGGCCTCCGCACCGGGCCAGGCCTCCGCACCGGCCGCGGGAAGCGCCTGGTCGGCGACCCCCCTCGTTGCACCGGCCGGTTCACCCGACGGCCCCGCACCGCGCGGCTCCACCCCGGTCGGGTCGGCGGCGGCCGTCTCCCGTGCGGTCGCCTCCTGCCCGGCCCGGTCGGCCCGGGGGTGCATCCGGCGCAGTCGGCGGGAGGGGGACGGGCGCCGCGAGCTCAGGCCCCGCACCCCCTCGCGCGCAGATTCGCGCTGCGGTTCACGCACCGATTGCGCCGATTCGCGCTGCGGTTGACGAGACGGCTCGCTCGCCGAACGCGGCACCGGCGCAGGCCGGGTGCCCTCGGACGGCGCCGCCGGCTGCTGGAGCCGGACGAACCCCGGCCCGGCCCCGTCGAAGAGGACACCGGCGGCGTCGTCCCCGTCTTCCTCCCCGGCCTCGCCGAGCAGCGCCCGCACCTCCTCCACCGACCGGCGGCACGCCGCGGCCAGCTCGGCGAGCGAGCGTCCTTCGGCGCGCGCGGCCCGCAGCCGGTCGGCGAACGCCGCCCGGAGCCGGTCCACCGCCGCACTGCTCTGCACGGTCGCACCGTCGTGCACCGTCGCACCGTCGTGCACGGCCGCACCGCCGTCCGCCGGAGCACGGCGGAGCTGCGCCTCGACGTCCTCCGGGGTGCGCGGCTGCGGCACCGTGTCCTGGCGGGCGGGGGCGCCGGCCGGTCCGGCCGGGCCGCCCTCGGCCACCACCGCGATCGAGCAGACCGGCCTTCCTGGAGCCGCCGGGTCGGACGGGCCGGTCGGGTCAACTGACAAGGCCGACCCGGCCGACGCGACCCGGTCGGACGGGCCGGGCACGGCGGGGTCGGTGGAGCTGGGGTGGAGCGAGGTCATCGGCGGGCCCTTCGGGGGACGGTCCCGATGATCCTCCCGCACCGCGCGACCAGCTCCAAGCGCCATTCCCGGGCGTGTGCCCGCGAGTACGGTCGGTTCACCACGCCCGCTACGGGAGGCCGACGGAGCCCTCTGCCCGGCGTGTCGGCTCAACCCCTGGGCGCCACGAAGCCCTTGAGGTCGGTGAGTACCGCGTTGGCCGCCGTGACGCCGAGCCCCAGGAACCAGGTCTCGTCCGAAACCGGCCGGGCCTGACCGGACTTGACCGCACCGAGCGTTTTCCAGAGCGCGCCACCGAGCACCGCGTCCTGGTTGGTCGAACTGGGGCTGCCGTACACGCCGTAGAAGATCCAGTCGGCGTCCGCCTTGTCGATCTGCTCCGGACTGACCTCCACCGCGAGTTCCTTGACCTGTTCGACCTTCGGCTGCGACAGCGGCACGTCGGTGAGGACGGTGCCGATGAAGGACAGCTCGGCGTACAGCCGGGTCCGGCCGGGCATGAAGCGCAGCGGCGTGATGGTGGGCCGCCTGTCGCCGAGCCCGGCGCCGATGGCGGCGGCGGCCGCCTGGTACGCGTCGAGCTGCGCCTCGGCCTCGGCCTGCAGACCGAAGGGGCTGGCGTTGAGCAGGAAGTTCTGCTTCCAGGGGTAGCCGGGGCGCAGTGAGAAGACGGTCGGCGCGATCTTCGACAGCTGGGCGTACTGGTCCTGGGCGCGCAGTTGGCTGCCGAGGATCAGGTCGGGCTTGAGCGCGGCGATCGCCTCCAGGTTGAGGCTGTTGATGGTGCCGGCGGCGGCCGGGGTGCCCGCCTTGTCCTTGAGGTAGGCGGGCAGGGACTTGGAAGCGTCGGTGTGGACGACGCCGACCGGCTGGATGCCGAGCGAGACGACGTTGTCGAGCTCGCCGGTGTCCAGCACCACGACCCGGGTGGGCCGGGCGGGGATGACGGTCTCACCCATGGCGTGCCTGACGGTGCGCGGGTAGACACCGGGGGCGGCGTCGGTGCCGAAGCCCTTCATCTTCTCGATCACGGTGGCGTAGTCGCCGCCGCCCGGCTTGACCGACTTCTGGTCGGGGGAGGAGCCGCCACCCGGCTTCGAGCCGCTGCCGCCCGTACCGCCTCCGCCCCCGGCACCGCCACCGCCCCCGTTCCCGCCTCCGCCGGAGCTGCCGCAGGCGGTGAGCAGTCCGCCCAGCCCGAGCACGGCGGCTCCGGCCACGCCGGCCGTGAGGAAGCGGCGGCGGTCGGCATGGTCGGCGTGGTCGGCAGCGCGGGCGGTGGGGGTCTGGCCGTCGGAGTCGGGGGCCACGCGACGCTCCTTCACGAGTCGGGACCGACGGCCGAGAGCATCGGCGCCGGAAGTCAAGGTTAGGTGAGGCAAACCTGTCTCGCCTGCTTTCCGGCCTTCCGGGGCCCGGCACGGCCGGAGTTCTTCTGCGGACAGACGCTGCGCAGGGAAACCCCGCCCTGGTGATGGAGGACTGACGCTATGGTTGGAGCCATGAAGCGCTTCGTGGGCCTGTGCTGGTGGCCGTCCTAGGACGGCCACCACACCTGCCTGACCAGGGCCGTCCGGGATGGACGGCCCTGTTGCGTTTCCCCACGGGACGGGCCCGCGCCCCGGACGGCCGCCACCACCGCCGTACCGAGGGAGAAACCCGATGACCGCCACCGCCCACGCCACCGTCACACCGACCACCATCGTCACACCGACCACCACCGACGAACCGACCGCCGCCGTCCTGACGGCCGCCGATCTGAGCACCGACCCGGGCACCCACCGCGTCCTCACCGGGGACCGCCCCACCGGCCCGCTTCACCTCGGCCACTACTTCGGCACCCTGCAGAACCGGGTCCGGCTCCAGGACCGGGGCGTCGAGATGTTCGTCCTGGTCGCCGACTACCAGGTCATCACCGACCGCGACCTCGCCGACCGGCTCGCCGAACACACCGAGAACCTCGTCCTCGACTACCTCGCGGCCGGCCTCGACCCCGAGCGGGCCACGGTCTTCGCGCACAGTGCCGTTCCCGCCCTCAACCAACTGCTGCTGCCCTTCCTCAGCCTGGTGAGCGTCGCCGAACTGAGCCGCAACCCCACCGTCAAGGACGAGATCGCCCACTCCAGCCAGGCTGCCGTCAACGGACTGATGTTCACCTACCCCGTGCACCAGGCCGCCGACATCCTCTTCTGCAAGGCCGACCTCGTCCCGGTCGGCCAGGACCAGCTGCCCCACCTGGAGGTCGCCCGCACCGTCGCCCGCCGCTTCAACGAGCGCTACCCGCACGCCGACGGCAGCGGTGTCTTCCCCCGCCCCCGGGCGCTGCTCTCCGACGCCCCGATGCTGCTCGGCACCGACGGCGGAAAGATGAGCAAGAGCCGCGGCAACGCCGTGGCCCTCGGAGCCGACGAGGACGAGACCGCACGGGTCATCCGCGGCGCCAAGACCGACGCCGACCGCCGCATCACCTACGACCCGACCGGCCGCCCCGAGGTCTCCGGCCTCGTCCTGCTCGCTGCGCTCTGCCAGGACCGCGCCCCGGAGGCGATCGCCGAGGAGATCGGCGACGGAGGTGCGGCCGCCCTCAAGCGCACCGTCACCGAGTCCGTCAACGAGTACTTCCGCCCGCTGCGCGCACGGCGCGCCGAACTCGCCGCCGACCGCGGCCACCTGCGGCAGGTGCTGCACGCCGGCGCCGAGCGGGCCAACGCCATCGCCGACGCCACCCTCGCCGAGGTGCGGGAGGTGATGGGAGCGATCTGAAGGGCGCTCAACCCGCCCGGGCCCTCCTGGGGTCCGCCCACCCGGGGACATCGGCCGGTCGACCCGCGGGCATATCGTCACCGGGCGGCCTCGACCACAGCCCGAGGCCGCCCGCCGCCCGCCCATCCCCCGAAAGGCCCGGTCCATGGAACAACAACCCACCACGCCCGGCCAGGGACTGACCCGCCCGCCGCAGCTGCGCCCCGGCGACCACATCGCCGTCGTCGCCCCCAGCGGCCCGATCGACCCCGAGCGCCTCACCGCCGGCTGCGCGATCCTTCGCTCCTGGGGCCTGCGCGTCACCGTCGCCCCGCACGTCCTCGACACCCACCCCACCCTCGGCTACCTGGCCGGCACCGACGCCGACCGCGCCGCCGACCTCCAGGGCGCCTGGCTCGACCCCACCGTCGACGCCGTCATATGCGCCCGTGGCGGCTACGGCGTCCACCGCATCGTCGACCTGCTCGACTGGACCGCGATGCGCGCCGCCCGGCCCAAGCCCTTCATCGGCTTCAGCGACGTCAGCTCCCTGCACGAGGCCTTCGCCCAGCGCCTCGGCCTCGCCACCCTGTACGGCCCGCTCGCCTCCGGCTCGTCCTTCGTGGACGACGGCCCCACCGCCGAACACCTGCGCCGGACCCTCTTCGAGCCCGCCGCCACCACCGTCCTCACCTCGCACACCGCCACCGCCCTCGTCCCCGGCCGCGCCCACGGGATCACCGCCGGAGGCTGCGTCCACGTCCTGGCTGCAGAGCGCGGCACGCCCGCCGCCCGCCCCTCCTTCGCGGGCAGCATCCTGATCCTCGAAGACGTGAACGAGCACCCGTACCAGCTCGACCGCCTGCTCACCCAGTTCCTGCGCTCCGGCGCCCTCGACGGCGTGGCCGGAATAGCCCTCGGCTCCTGGGAGGGCTGCGGCCGGCCGGAACGGATCCGGGACGTGATGCTCGACCGCCTCGGCGGGCTCGGTGTGCCTGTGATCTGGGAGCTGGGCTTCGGCCACTGCCCGTCCACCCTCACCGTTCCGCTCGGCGTCCCGGCCTTGCTCGACGCCGACGCCGGCACCCTGACCCTGGACCTGCCCGGCCTCGTCCCCGCTCCCGCCCCGACCCCTCGGGTCGTCTGAGCCGGCCGTCGGGCCGGGGCGAGTGAGTAGGGTGCCGCCATGAACGAGGACCGCCTCACCGCCCTTGCCCTCGGACTCCTCCGTGGCCCGGGCAGCAACGCCCGTACGATCCTCGGACTTGCCGGCCCGCCCGGAGCCGGCAAGTCCACCCTGGCCCGCCACCTCGTCGCCGAGGTCGAACGCGTCGAAGGCCCCGGCACGGCCGCCTACCTCCCGCTCGACGGCTTCCACCTCTCGGCCGCCCAGCTCGACCGTCTCGGTCTGACCCACCGCAAGGGCGCCCCGGCCACCTTCGACGCCCACGGCTACGTCGCCCTGCTGCGCCGCGTCGCCGCCGACCGCTTCCAGGACATCTACGTCCCCGACTTCGACCGCACCCTGGACGAGCCGGTCGCCGCGCGCCACGTCGTCCGCCCGCACACCCGGCTGGTCATCACCGAGGGCAACTACCTCGCCTCCGCCGAGACGCCCTGGCCGGACGCCCGCCGGCTGCTGCGCGAACTCTGGTACGTCGACACCGAGGACACCGTCCGCCACGAACGCCTGCTCCGCCGCCACCGCGACGGCGGCCGCGACGAGGCCACCGCCCTGCACTGGGTCACCGCCAACGACCACCCCAACGGCGAGTACGTGAAGCAGGGCCGGGCGCTCTGCACCCGGACGGTCCCCGGAACCGGTTTGCCTCAGGCCCCGCAGAGGGGTAGTGTTTACTAGTCGCTCGGCAGGGAGCACCGGACACGCATCGGCGCGGACGGTCCCGGGGCGGCCAATCCTCTGAAACACCACCTCCGGTTCTCACCGGCTGTTTCGCTTTTCGCGTTGCGGCTCGGTGCTTATTCGGCGTGGGCGTTTTATCGGATTGCGGCTGGACTCGGCCGGATTCGCTTTTCGGAGCGGGGATCGGCTAGAGTTTGGAACGTCGGACGGGGCGTCAAGCACCGGAAGACACCGGCGAGTTGGATGACGAAGCCCCGGAAAACGGAGCGGAAAACATCTGATAAGCTGGGAACACGAAAGAACGAAGCGCCCGGAGGGCCCGCTGGAAGGCGGTCCGAAGGAAGCGTCCGTTCCTTGAGAACTCAAC